>JBKAGN010000135.1:0-1004 GCA_046290415.1 Hyphomicrobiales bacterium | reverse complement strand
CAGGACCATCAACGGCAATGATGAACGGGGTATCAGTCATGACCAGCCGGCCGCGAGAAGGTTGCGCCAAGGTCGCTCATCAATCCCTCAAAGGCTGGGAAGCTGGTCGCAATCACCCGTCCATCATCGGCTGTCACGGGCTCACGCGAGCCAAGGCCCATGACCAGGAAGGCCATGGCGATGCGATGATCAAGATGGGTGACCACCGTGCCACCACCAGGCACGTTGCCCGCCATACCCTTCACCGTCAGCCAATCTTCGCCATTGTCCGTCGTGACACCATTCGCTGTCAGCCCATCAACGACCGCGGCCAAACGATCAGATTCCTTTACCCGCAGTTCGTGTAAGCCCGGCATATGCGTTTCGCCTTCGGCAAAGGAGGCAGCGACGGCAAGCACGGGATACTCGTCGATCATGGACGGCGCGCGCTCAGCCGGCACGGTGATGCCTTTCAACTGCGAAGATCTTGCGGTGATGTCCGCCAGTTCTTCGCCGCCCTCGGTGCGGCGGTTGGTAATGGAAAGGTCCGCACCCATCTCCTGCAGCGTGGTGATCAGGCCGGTGCGCGTTGGGTTGAGCATGACGTCTTGAATGACAACCTCGCTGTCCGGCGCAATCAGTGCGGCCACCAGCGGAAAAGCCGCCGAAGAGGGGTCAGCGGGTATGGTAACGTCCTGCGCTTGCAGCACCTTGCCGCCCACAACCGTGATCGTCCGCGAGCCGTCCGCATTCTCCTCAACCAAAAGATCGCCACCGAACCCCTTGATCATGCGTTCGGAATGATCGCGGGTCGGGATCGGCTCGATAACAGTCGTCGTGCCTTCGGTGGACAGAGCGGCCAGAAGAATCGCCGACTTCACCTGTGCTGAGGGCATCGGCACGGTGTAAGTGACCGGCAAGGGCGTTTCGTTGCCACGTATCGTCAATGGCAAAAGTCCGCCATCACGCGCCAACACCTGGACCCCCATTTCCTGCAACGGATCAAGCACCCGTTTCATCGGACG
>JBKAGN010000134.1:0-1027 GCA_046290415.1 Hyphomicrobiales bacterium | reverse complement strand
CGGCGATCACGAAGTATTTTGGCGATTTCAAAGCCTATGATGAGATCGATGGTGCGCCTGAAGAGCGTGCGCGCGGTATCACGATTTCGACGGCCCACGTTGAGTATGAGACGGACAATCGTCACTACGCCCATGTCGACTGCCCAGGCCATGCTGACTATGTGAAGAACATGATCACCGGTGCGGCGCAGATGGATGGCGCGATCCTGGTGTGTTCGGCTGCCGATGGTCCGATGCCACAGACCCGTGAGCACATTCTGCTTGCCCGTCAGGTTGGTGTGCCGGCGCTTGTGGTGTTCATGAACAAGGTTGACCAGGTCGATGATGAAGAGCTGCTTGAGCTCGTCGAAATGGAAATCCGTGAGTTGCTCTCGTCCTACGACTTCCCAGGTGATGATATTCCGATCATTGCAGGTTCCGCTCTGGCCGCTCTGGAAGGCAAAACGCCTGAAATCGGCGAAGAGAAGATCCGTGAACTGATGGCGCAGGTGGATGAGTACATTCCACAGCCTGAGCGTCCGGTGGACCAGCCGTTCCTGATGCCGATCGAAGACGTGTTCTCGATCTCCGGTCGCGGTACGGTTGTGACCGGTCGTGTGGAGCGCGGTGTTGTGAACGTTGGCGAAGAGATTGAAATCGTCGGCATCCGTGACACGCAGAAAACCACCTGTACCGGCGTTGAGATGTTCCGCAAGCTGCTTGATCGCGGTGAAGCCGGCGACAACATTGGCGCGCTGCTTCGCGGTGTTGGCCGTGAAGATGTTGAGCGTGGCCAGATCCTCTGCAAGCCAGGCTCGGTGACACCGCACACGAAGTTCGTGGCTGAGGCTTACATCCTGACCAAAGAAGAGGGTGGCCGTCACACGCCATTCTTCACCAACTACCGTCCGCAGTTCTACTTCCGCACGACCGATGTAACTGGCATCGTGACGCTGAAAGAGGGCGTGGAAATGGTGATGCCGGGCGACAATGTTGAGATCAATGTCGATCTGATCGTGCCGATTGCGATGGAAGAGAAGCTGCGCTT
>JBKAGN010000133.1:0-1040 GCA_046290415.1 Hyphomicrobiales bacterium | reverse complement strand
CCCAAAAAGGCTGGATCATGTTTGTCCACGCGTCGCCCCACGCGACGGCCATAACGACCCGAGAAACATCCGCGCCCAGGGCTTCTGCTGCCGGGATCATGATCGGGCCTTGCACGGCCCATTGGCCTCCACCGGAAGGCACCATGACGTTCACCAGGCCCGCGCTCAAGAATGCAAGCACTGGCAGCAGCTCGGCGCTTGCCCGCTCGACGAAAATCGAGGTCAAGCCTGCAGCCAATCCTGACCCGACCATCATGCCCATGACGCCGGCATAGAACGGGAATTGAATGAGGATACCGCCCACGCCGGACACAGCGTTTGCCACAGCCGCACTGAAACTGCGCACCGATCCGTGCAAGGCAAGTGCGGCGAATAGGAAAATGAAATTCACGCTGTCCAGGTTCAGCGCAAAACTTCCCCGCGCGATTTCCCAGACAACAAAGGATGCACCAAACGCTCCGATCAGCCATCCGAGCCAAGCCGCGTTCTCCAACCACCCCGCAGGCGTCATAACCTTGGTATCTTCGTTCGAGTGATCGTCCGGCAACTCAACCTGATGCGCGTAGGTGGTGGGTCCACCATGGTTCAGCATCAACCGGTTGACGAGCGGTAACAGGACGACCAGCACCGCCAATAGAACCAGATTGAACGGGGCAAAGATCGTCTGCGATGTCGGGATCAAACCGACAGTCTCTTCGAGGAAATTGCCTTGCGTGGCGGCAGTCAGTGGAACTGAGCCCGACAGGCCCGCGTGCCAAATCAAAAAACCTGAATACCCGCTCGCGATGAGAACGCGGTAATCCACCCCTGGCACCGCGCGCGCCAGGCAGCGGGCAAAGAACGCACCGATGACAAGGCCGAAACCCCAGTTGATCCAACTCGCAGCCATGGCAACCAAGGTGACGAGGATGATCGCTTGACCAGGGCTCTTAGCCACACTTGCCAATGTCGTGAGCGCCCGGGAGAAAAACGGCGTCGATGCCAAAACATGGCCTGTCACAAGCACGAGAGCCATCTGCATCGCAAATTCGAGAAGCCCC
>JBKAGN010000132.1:0-1179 GCA_046290415.1 Hyphomicrobiales bacterium | reverse complement strand
GGCGCGATGCGGAACCGCTCGTCCGCAGGTTCACGGACCGGCTTCCAGTTGAGTGGATTGACTGCCCCGTCGCTGGCCAGGTTATTCAGCGCAACATAGCGCTGAGACAATTAGATGAACGCACGAAAGTAGTTCTTTATCTCGACGATGATATCCAACTCGAGCCTGGTGCCATTCGAGAGTTGGTGGGTTTCTGGTCACGCCAACCCATCGAACCCGCGGGCGTCAGTCTTAACCTCGTCAATATGCCAGACCAGCCTGACAATGTGTATCGACGCCTATTTCTGATGGGTTCGAGGCCTAAAGGTCTTGTTCGGCGGTCCGGCTACAACACACCCGTGGTCAACCTTAGCCGAGACATCGAAAGCCAATGGCTAATTGGCGGCGCGACCGCGTGGCGAAAAGACATCCTGCTTCAGCATCTGAATGAGGAGATCCCATCGCGCTGGGCCATCACCGAGGATTTGATGTTCAGCTATCCGCTTTGGCATCGTGGCGAAAAACTGTTTGTCTGCGCCTCGGCTCGCGCGCTGCACGTCGATCCTTCGATCAAACACTCGATGAGAGCTGGCGTCTTTCGCGGCAAAGCCGGTGTTTTGTGGCGTTATCTCTTTGTAAGGGATCGCGCAGAACTCTCAGTTGCGGCCTTTTTCTGGATGACCATTGGGCAAACCATCGGACGTTTCGCCATGGCCCTTTCCTTGCGGCCAGAGGCAGTTGGATTCGCGCTGGGATATATGTTCGGGCTTGCTTTGTCACTTCGTGCATTGGCAATGGGGCGTGACATCCGCGCAGACCTTTCTTGAGGCTGGGCCAATGCGCGTTGCTGTAACTGGGGGCACAGGTTTCATCGGCCGCGCCCTTGTTGAAAGCCTCAGCCGGGACGGCATCACTGTGCACATCCTCACACGCCGGGCGAAGGATACATTTTCGGTTCCCATACGCGCTTTTCATGCCGACCTAACCGATCCCCATTCCTGTCTTGGACCATTCCTGAACGGTGTTGACACCCTCTATCACTGTGCGGGTGAATTGCGTGATCCTAAGGCCATGCGTGCTTTACACGTCGATGGCACCGGCAGGCTAATTGATGCTGCGACGTCCGCTGGCATTAAATGCTGGGTACAGTTGAGCAGCGTTGGTGCTTACGGCCCGCGGCGCAGTGGAGAGGTAACCGAA
>JBKAGN010000131.1:0-1202 GCA_046290415.1 Hyphomicrobiales bacterium | reverse complement strand
GTGCAGGTGGCGCATCGCGATGCGCTGGTGATCGATATCGCCGGCGATGCCTCGGTGCAGATGACGATGCAGGAGATTTCCACGGCGGTTCAGTACGAGTTGCCGATGAAGATCTTCATTCTCAACAACTCCTATATGGGCATGGTACGCCAGTGGCAGCAGCTGTTGCATGGCAACCGGCTGTCGCACTCCTATTCGGAGGCATTGCCGGACTTCGTGAAGCTCGCCGAAGCCTATGGGGCTGTCGGTATTCGCGCGGAAAAACCCGATGAGTTGGACGACAAGATCCAGGAGATGATCGACGTGAAACGGCCGGTGATTTTCGACTGCGTGGTGGCGAACCTTGCCAATTGCTTCCCGATGATCCCATCGGGCAAGGCGCACAACGAAATGCTGCTCGGCGATGATGTGCCTGACCAGGACATTGAGTCGGCCATCGATGATTCCGGCAAAATGCTGGTTTAAGGAACAAGAACCATGAACGCACAGCATCAGCCGACCGGCTCGGCCTATTTCCTCACCGACCTTGGCACAGAAGTCGAAACCCATACCCTATCGGTGGTTGTCACCAACGAACCGGGCGTTCTTGCCCGGGTGATCGGCCTGTTCTCCGGGCGCGGCTACAACATCGACTCGCTCACCGTCTCGGAAACCCAGCACGAGAAGCATCTCTCGCGGATCACCATCGTGACCACCGGTCTCCCGGCGATCCTTGAACAGATCCGCCATCAGCTGGATCGGCTGGTGCCGGTTCACCAGGTTGCCGATCTTACCGTCGAAGGCGGCGATCCGCTGGAGCGCGAGCTTGCGCTGGTCAAAGTGGCCGGTACCGGCGAGGCGCGCCTCGAAGCGCTGCGCTTGGCGCAGGCCTTTGGCGCAACGCCGGAAGATGCAACGCTTGAGAGCTTCGTTTTCCAATTGGCGGGCCGTTCGCGCGAGATCGATCGGTTCATCGATTTGATGGCGGAAATCGGTCTTGTTGAAGTTTCCCGTACGGGAATTGCTGCAGTTCGTCGCGGTGCCGAAGGTTTAGGCGGTGCCGTCTAGCAATCAAGGGTAGAAAATTGCGGGTTTTTACCTAGGTAATACTTGTTTTTATTCTTGCGCGATACGGTTTCGTTAACATCCATCACCATACCAGTGTTGAAGGAAAACGCATGAAAAGGTGATCTGAATGTTTGGTCTATTGGGGCGGAACGAAC
>JBKAGN010000130.1:0-1242 GCA_046290415.1 Hyphomicrobiales bacterium | reverse complement strand
GGGATGACGCCGGTGATTTGACACACCTTCGATCGTCATGGCCGGACTTGATCCGGCCATCCAGCGTCACTTTTCACCATCTCGCTGATGGTTGCCGTTTGAGGCTGGATCCCCGGATCAAGTCCGGGGATGACGCTCATGTGTATTCGGTTCGCTGTGGCTCTGCCGGCAACGCTGCTGGCATGGATCCCTGTGACGAGCGCAGGGATGACGAGAGTGCCGGAGATTGCCGATGACCGCCTTCCTCTCCGGCGGCTGCCAATGCGGAGCGTTGCGCTACCGGGTGAACGGCACGCCTGAAGCGCCGCATCTCTGTCACTGCCGCATGTGCCAAAAAGCCTCCGGCAACTATTTTCTGCCGCTGGCCTGGGCGCCGGGCGACACATTGACCATCACGCGCGGTGAACCAGCCTGGTTCCATTCATCCGACCCTGTCCGCCGAGGCTTCTGCGCCACCTGCGGCACGCCCTTGTTCTTTGACACGATGGATTCAGCCGGCATGGCGTTCACGCTCGGCAGCCTGGATGACCCGGCCGCCCTGCCGCCGGAGAGCAATGATGGCGAGGCGAGCCGTGTGCCGTTTTTCCATCAGCTCGGCGCCCTGCAATCGAAGGAAGTGGATCGCGACGAGCTGTCGCCCGTGATCGACGAAACCAACCACCAGCATCCCGACCACGACACCCAAAACTGGCAGGTGCGGCGATGAGCAGTTCCTACACTGGCGGCTGCCAATGCGGTGCGGTGCGATACAGTTTCGCAACGCTGGGCAAGGCGTCCATCTGCCATTGCCGCATGTGCCAGAAGGCGATGGGCAACTATTTCGCGCCGCTGGTCGAGGTTGAAGGCTTCGCATGGACACGCGGCAAGCGCGGCCTGTTCGCTTCCTCCAATCTGTCAAATCGGGGCTTCTGTCGCAATTGCGGAACGCCGCTCACGCTTGAAACCGATGATGTGGTCGAAGTGGCGATCGGATCAATGGACGATCCCTCGACCGTGCCCATTGCCTATCATGCCAACATTGCCGACCGGCTGGATGTGGTGATGCGGCTCAACGCCATTCCCGATTCCGATCCCGCCCGCACGGAAGAAAACAATGCCTGGAACGCCCGCATCATCTCGCATCAACACCCAGACCATGACACCAAGACGTGGCAGGTGAAGGAATGAGCGCGCCCTGTCCTCATCCATCATCCTCGCCGGTCCGCGAGCCGCGGGTCTCGCTCCCATGGCGGGGATCCATTC
>JBKAGN010000129.1:0-1311 GCA_046290415.1 Hyphomicrobiales bacterium | reverse complement strand
ATGAACAGGTGTGCCGTGGCTGGATTTTTCTCTACGCTCTGGATGTGCGTGCCTTTGGCGAGCGAGCCAATGCGCGCCAGGGCCGAAGCCATCCAGTCGGGTCGACCGCACATTTCTGCAGCCAATTTGTCGGCGGCGAATTCGCGCGTGCGCGAAATGGCCATCTGCACCATCATCGCCGCCATCGGCGCTAGGATCATGGCTGCCAAGGCTCCAACCAGGCCCAGCGGGTTGTTGCGATTGCCACCGAAGAAAAAGGCAAAGTTGCCGAGCATCGATATCGCACCAGCCAGGGTAGCAGTGATGGTCATGGTCAGCGTGTCGCGGTTTTTCACATGCGCCAACTCGTGCGCCATGACGGCAACAACCTCTTCTTGTGTCAGGTTTTCAAGCAAGCCGGTGGTGGCCGCGACGGCCGCATTTTCCGGGTTGCGTCCGGTGGCAAAGGCATTCGGCTGCGGCGTGTTGATGACATAGACTTTGGGCATCGGCAGGTTGGCGTGCTCGGCCAGTTGGCGCACCATGGCTACCAGTTGCGGCGCGGAGCGTTCGTCCACCTCCTGCGCATTGTGCATGCGCAGGACCATTTTGTCGGCGTTCCAATAGCTGAAAAGGTTCATGCCGGCTGCGATGACAAAGGCAATCGCCATGCCGCTTGTGCCGCCGATAAGAAAGCCGACCGCCATGAAAAGGGCGGTGAGGCCGGCCAGAAGGATACCAGTGCGCATAACGCTCATTGCAAGGCTGTCCGTCACGATTGAAGGGTATGTATTCCCATTTATGGGGTGCGACACAGCCGCTCACAAGGTTTGACCTGTCATCGGCCCCGCCCTAAACCCAGTCTCATCGGAGCTGGAGAGCTGAACCATGAGCGATCAAGAGGACGAAAAAACAGCTCGGCGCAAGGCCGCGGCCGCGCGGGCCAAAGCCGAGGCTGAAGCGCGCCGCGCCGAGATCACCAAGAAGGCCGAAGATGCGCCCAAGGAGATCGACGGGCGCGGCGGGCTTGATCCGGTTCGCTATGAGGATTGGGAAATCAAAGGCCTGACGTCAGATTTCTAGGTCTTGGACGTGTCAGTGTTTGCCAGCACCGGCGCAGTCCTTGCAAAGCGGCGCGTGCGGGACGGCCTCCAGGCGCTCGGCCGAAATTTCCTCGCCGCAGGAAACGCACGTGCCATAAGTGCCTTGGTCCAGCCGCTTGAGTGCCGCCTCGATCATGCGCACTTCCATCAGGCCAACGGAGCCCAATTCTTCCAGCATTTCGTCGCCCTCGCGGTCGCTGGCCGCTTCTTCAAAATCAGCGGACTTGGC
>JBKAGN010000128.1:0-1327 GCA_046290415.1 Hyphomicrobiales bacterium | reverse complement strand
CGTGGTAGTGGTCATCCTCGCTCATGCCAAAGCGGATCGGGACATGATCGACAAACAGCGGTTCAGCGCCCGCCAGACCGTTGGCGCGCAGATAGTTGCCGACGAAAAAGATCAGCTCGTATTGGCCGGTTTCAAAGGCCTCTTTGGGCAGGATCGGCTCATTGGTGCGGCCATCGGCATTGGTCACCGCCTCGGCGATCTTATGCTGACCCTCATTGGTGATCTTGTAGAGCCAGATTGTAAGGCCTTGCGCGGGGCAGCCGCGCGCCGTGTCGAGCACATGCGTTGTAAGAAATCCCGTCTTGCCGGTTTCGTCCTGGCTCGTTTGTTCGGCGCTTGCCATGGTGGCCCGTCTCCTGCTTCAGTTCATTGAGGTTCATTCGCGCCTGATTGCGTATGAACCTTTGGCGAGGACTGCACAGGTTTACCGCGTTTGGCAAACCCGTTGGTCTCGCTGTCTGCCCAAAGTGTATGCAGGTGCAAGCTGCTTGCCTTGCGCCCCGGAGTACCGCCTGATGACACCCCCACGCTATCCCCGCGACATGATCGGCTATGGCGCGACCCCGCCAAATCCGCACTGGCCCAACCCAGATGGCGAAGGGCCCGCCAAGATCGCTGTGCAGATCGTGCTCAATTATGAGGAAGGCGGGGAAAACGCGATCCTTCACGGCGATGCTGGGTCGGAGGCGTTTCTGTCCGAAATCGTGGGGGCTGCGTCCTGGGAGGGGCAGCGCCACTGGAACATGGAATCGATCTACGAATATGGCGCGCGGGCCGGGTTCTGGCGCCTGCACCGCCTGTTCATCGGTTTGGGTGTTCCGCTGACCGTCTATGGCGTTGCCACAGCGCTGGCCCGTTCGCCCGAACAGGTCGAGGCAATGAAGGCCGCCGATTGGGAGATCGCCTCGCACGGCCTGAAATGGATCGAGTACAAGGATTTTTCGCGCAAGGATGAGCGCAAGCATATGGAGGATGCCATCGCTTTGCACACCGAAGTGGTCGGTGAGCGCCCGCGCGGCTGGTATACGGGGCGCAGCTCCATGCAGACGGTGGAGCTCGCGGCCGAAGAGGGTGGCTTTGCCTATGTCGCCGACAGCTATGCCGACGATCTGCCCTATTGGATCGAGGCTGCCGGTCGCGACCAACTGGTCGTGCCCTACACGCTCGACGCCAATGATATGCGGTTCGCCACGCCGCAGGGCTTCAACTCCGGCGACCAGTTCTTCGCTTATCTGACCGATAGTTTCGATGCGCTCTATGCTGAAGGCGAAGCGGGTGCACCGAAGATGATGTCCATTGGCCTGCATTGTCGTTTGGCTGGACGGCC
>JBKAGN010000127.1:0-1658 GCA_046290415.1 Hyphomicrobiales bacterium | reverse complement strand
CGGCATTCAGGACCTGGATGGCCATGACATCGCGTTTGGCCAAGATCTGGAATAACTCGTTCTGGAATGACCTGAACCGGCCCAGCCTTTAAGCGATCTCCTCATGCCCGACCTGCTGCTTGAACTGTTTTCAGAAGAAATCCCCGCGCGCATGCAACAGCGCGCCGCTGAGGATCTGAAGAAAGGCATCACCAACCATTTGGTCGATGCCGGGCTGGTCTATGAGGGCGCGAAAGCCTTCGTCACGCCGCGCCGTCTGGCGCTGCACGTGGCCGGCATTCCCACCCGTTCGCCTGACGTGAAAGAAGAGCGCAAGGGCCCGCGCGTTGGCGCGCCCGACAAGGCGATTGAAGGCTTCTTGCGCGGCGCGGGCCTTGCTTCCATTGACGAGGCCGAAACGGTGGAGGACCCGAAAAAGGGTGCCTTTTACGTCGCCAAAATCGTCAAGCCGGGCTGCGCCGCCGAAGACATCATCGCCGAGGCCGTGAAAGAAGTCGTCGAGACTTTCCCATGGCCAAAAAGCATGCGCTGGGGCGCGGGTTCATTGCGCTGGGTGCGCCCACTGCACTCCATCCTTTGCACCTTCGGGCCGGAAACCGAAGACCCGATTATCGTGCCGATCGAGGTCGGCGGCATCACGTCAAACAACACCACCGCGGGCCATCGATTCCATGCGCCGGATAGGTTCGCGGTGCGCCGGCTGGATGACTACCAGACCAAGCTGGAGGCGGCCAAAGTCGTGCTCGACACCGAGCGTCGCAAGGCGATCATCGAGACCGAGGCAAAGAATCTGGCCTTCGCCCAAGGGCTGGAACTGGTCGAGGACCCGGGGCTTCTGGACGAGGTCGCCGGGCTGGTCGAATGGCCTGTGGTGATGATGGGCAGCTTCGATGAAGCGTTTTTGCAGATCCCCGATGCGGTGATCCGCGCCACCATCCGCGCCAACCAAAAATGTTTCGTCTTGCGCGATCCCGCGACGGGCGATCTGGCGAACAGGTTTCTGCTGACGGCCAACATCGTGCCGGACGATGGCGGCACGGCGGTTGTGGAAGGCAATGAGCGGGTGATTGCCGCGCGCCTCTCCGATGCGCTTTATTTCTGGCAAACCGATCAGGCGAACCTGCCGGACCTTCATGCGCTGGAAGCAAGCGCTGAGAAGCTGGGCCTTGACTTGTCAAAACCGCTCGACCAGCGCGCGGCGCGGCTGGATGCGCTGAATGTGGTGTTTCACGCCAAGCTCGGCACGCAAGGTGAACGGATCGCCCGCATCGCTGCGCTCGCCCGTACGATTGCTGCTGATGTTGGTGCAAACGCCGATCTGTCTGAACGTGCCGCCAAACTCGCCAAAGCCGATCTGCAGACCGAAGTCGTTGGCGAATTCCCCGAGCTTCAGGGTTTTATGGGCGCGCGCTACGCACAGCTTCAGGGCGAGCATGCGAGTGTCGTCGCGGCGATCGAGGACCACTATAAGCCACAGGGCCCGTCCGATTCCGTACCGACCGACTTGGTCGCCGTTGCCGTCGCCTTGGCGGACAAGCTGGACACGCTGACGGGCTTCTGGGCCATCGACGAAAAACCCACCGGGTCCAAGGACCCCTATGCTCTGCGCCGCGCGGCGCTGGGTGTGGTGCGCCTGGTGAGGGAGAATGGGTTGACGC
>JBKAGN010000126.1:0-1743 GCA_046290415.1 Hyphomicrobiales bacterium | reverse complement strand
GCTGACAGACGCTTCGACCGCTGAACAAGCCTCGGCGGGCCTCAATGCGCTGACCGATGACGAGCGCCGCACCTTTGAGCGGCTCAACGAAAGCTATACCGGGCGCTTCGGCTTTCCGTTCATCATTGCGGTGAAGGACAACACGAAGGCCTCAATCCTCTCGGCCTTCGAACGGCGTTTGGACAATGATCGTGACACCGAGTTTGCCGAAGCCTGCCGTCAGGTGGAGCGGATCGCGAGACTGAGGCTCGATGCGATGTTCGCAAGCTCGCTTGGCGGTGACGCATGAGCTACCCGACCGATCTGGGCGGCCTGCCACCGCAATCGGCCTTAATGACGGGTCGCGCGATCTTCACCGACGCCTATGCGGTGATTCCCAAGGGCGTGATGCGCGACATCGTGACCAGTCCGCTGCCGAACTGGGAGAAGACCCGCAGTTGGACCATCGCCAGGCCGCTATCGGGTTTCGCAGAAACTTTTGCGCATCTCATCATGGAGGTTGGCCCAAGCGGCGGTTCGCGGAAGCCTGAACCCGATCCGATGGCCGAAGGGGTTCTGTTCGTGGTCGGCGGTGCTGTGCGGCTCACGGTCAGCGAGGTCGCCCGGAAAGCCGCGCCAGGGTTCACGTCCAGCCAAAATACCCGCTTTCAGCCCATCGATATGGTGATGGAGCCAGGCGGCTATGCCTATCTTCCGGCAGGATGCGTTTGGTCGCTGGCCAATGAAAGTGACGAACCGGCGACCTTCCACTGGATCCGCAAGGCCTATGAGGCGGTCGATGGGGTCGATGCGCCCAAGCCGTTTGTGACCTCGGATCAGGATCAGCCGATCCATTGGATGCCAGACACAAACGACACATGGGGCACGACGCGTTTTGTCGATCCCGATGATCTGGCGCACGATATGCACGTGAATATCGTGACGTTTGAGCCGGGCGGCAGCATCCCGTTTGAAGAGACCCACGTCATGGAGCACGGGCTTTACGTGCTTGAAGGTAAGGCGGTCTACAAGCTCAATCAGGATTGGGTGGAGGTGGAAGCCGGCGACTTCATGTGGCTACGCGCCTTCTGTCCGCAGGCCTGCTACGCGGGCGGGCCGGGTCGGTTTCGCTATCTGCTTTACAAGGACATGAACCGGTTGCCGCGCCTTGGAAGACCGGGGTCCTTTTTGCGATGAGCGTTTCGAAGGCGAGGATCATCGCCCAACCGCTGACGTCTGACGCGTTTGCCCCGTTTGGCGATGTTCTGTCGGTCGAGGGCGAGCCCGACAAGCTGATCAATCAGGGCTTTTGCAAGCGCTATCATGACCGCGCTCAGCTGGATTTTGGCCCAGAGGGCCGCGCTGGCATCAGCCTGTTCAAGGCGCAGCTACGGTCGCTGCCCTACAGGCTTGAGATGATGGAGCGGCACCCGGATGGCTCGCAGGCTTTTTTGCCGTTGGATGTGCATCCCTTTTTGGTGATCGTTGCCGAGGATGAGGGCGGCAAGCCGGGCATGCCGCACGCCTTTCTCACCCACACCGGGGAGGGCATCAATCTCCATCGCGGTACCTGGCATGGCGTACTGACGCCGCTGGCAGGCAATGGCCTCTTCGCCGTCATCGACCGCATCGGAGAGACGCTGAACCTGGAAGAGCACTGGTTTGACGCGCCTTTTGAGGTGGTGGGGCAGAGTTTCTAGGCTCGCCGCCTCGTCATGGCCGGCTCCTTCTGCTCGCGCCCCATCGAGCCGGACACGTCCATCA
>JBKAGN010000125.1:0-1943 GCA_046290415.1 Hyphomicrobiales bacterium | reverse complement strand
TGGCAGCTATCAGGGCCATGGCAATGTAGCCCACCCGCACGGCATCTTGATCACTTGGGCGGTGATCACGCAGGGCGGTTTCCAGGTGAACGCCAACGGTGCGCGCTTCTGGGATGAGAGCCAAGGCTATTCGGAAGCCGCACGCCACGTGCTGGCACAACCTGGCGGAACTGCTTATGCGATATTCGATGCGCGCATCGCTGCCATCGCCCGCCAGTTCAAAGACTTTCAGAACGCCGAAGCCCAGGGCGCTGTGAAGAAGGCGGACACCGTTGAAGGACTGGCGGAGACGCTGAACTTGGATTCTGATACGCTTCAGGCAAGCTTTGACAGCGCATCGGGCATTGATACCTTTGGCAGAACCTTCGACCTTTCACTCGCCCTTGCGCCGTCCTACTGCGCGGTGAAAGTCACCGGCGCTCTGTTCCACACCCAGGGCGGATTGAAAGTGGATGGCAACGCCCGTGTTCTGCGCAAGGATGGCACGCCGCTTCCGAACCTATTTGCAACCGGCGGTGCGGCAGGCGGGGTGTCGGGGTCTTCCGATAGCGGGTATCTTTCCGGCAACGGGCTTTTGAGCGCAGCAGTGCTTGGCCACCGCGCCGGTCACTTCCAACGTACGACAGGAGAGCACGCTGATGCTTGACGGAACCACGAGCGGGCACGGCCCGTCACTTGCCCCCTTTGACTGGGCTGATCCCTTTCATCTGTCCGAACAGCTGCAAGAAGACGAGCGGCTGATCGTGGAAAGCGCGCGCGCCTATGCCAGCGACAAGCTGCTGCCACGTGTGGAGCATGCTTACCTCAACGAAGAAGTGACGCCGGAGATTTTCGCCGAGATGGGCGAAATGGGTCTGCTGGGCGTAACGATCCCTGAACAGTATGGGGGACTAGGCGCGGGCTATGTGAGCTATGGTTTGGTGGCGCGCGAAGTGGAGCGCGTGGACTCAGGCTATCGCTCGATGATGAGTGTGCAGTCTTCGCTCGTGATGTACCCGATCAATGCCTACGGCTCGGATGCACAGAAAGAAAAGTACCTGCCCAAACTGGCCACTGGCGAACTGATCGGCTGCTTCGGCCTGACTGAACCAGATGTAGGCTCTGACCCATCGGGTATGAAAACCACAGCCAAAAAGATCGACGGCGGGTACAGCCTGTCGGGCGCGAAAATGTGGATCTCCAATAGCCCCATCGCCGATGTTTTTGTCGTCTGGGCCAAGTCAGATGCTCATGATGGCAAGATCCGTGGATTTGTTCTTGAGAAAGGGATGAAGGGCCTGTCTGCGCCAACCACCAAGGGCAAACTTTCCTTGCGTGCTTCGGTCACCGGCGAGATCGTCATGGACGAGGTGGAAGTGGGCGAAGACGCGCTGTTGCCAGGCGTTGAAGGCTTAAAAGGTCCGTTTGGCTGCCTCAACCGTGCACGGTATGGGATCGCCTGGGGCGTCATGGGTGCCGCAGAGGACTGCTGGCACCGAGCGCGATCTTATGGGCTGGAGCGGGTACAATTCGGCAAGCCCATCGCCCAGACACAACTGTTCCAGAAGAAGCTGGTCGACATGCAAACCGAGATTTCACTTGGCTTGCAAGGCGCGTTGCGCGCCGGACGGATGCTCGATGACGGCATCGCTGCACCGGAAATCATCTCGATGATGAAACGGAACAATTGCGGCAAGGCGCTCGACATCGCTCGCCACGCCCGCGACATGCACGGCGGCAACGGCATTATGGCCGAGTACCATGTGATGCGGCATGCGCAGAACCTGGAAACCGTCAACACATATGAGGGCACGCATGACATTCACGCGCTGATTTTGGGTCGTGCACAGACGGGTTTGCAGGCGTTTTTCTAAAGACCGCTCAACTTTCGGCGGATTTCGCTTTGGCCGCCGTCTTTGCCTTTTTCTTGGCCGTTGTTTTGGCCTTCGTCGTTTTGGCTGACG
>JBKAGN010000124.1:0-2004 GCA_046290415.1 Hyphomicrobiales bacterium | reverse complement strand
TATGGCGCCAAGCATTTGCGGCCGTTGCCAGCCTCCTTGCAGCTGAAGATGGAACGCCTTGCCATGAGCGAGAGCGATCCGATCTTCATGCGTATCTTCAAGCAAGAGGGCGAGCTTGAGGTTTGGAAGCGCGGGCCGAGCGGCCGGTATATGCTGCTGGAAAGCTATGAAATCTGCACCTGGTCGGGCGAGCTTGGGCCGAAATTCCAGGAAGGGGATCGTCAGGCGCCGGAAGGGTTCTACACGATCACACCGGCGCAGATGAATCCCAACTCCTCATTCTACCTGTCGTTCAATCTCGGCTTCCCCAATGCCTATGACCGTTCGCATGGCCGCACCGGCTCGCACCTGATGGTGCATGGCGCCTGCTCCTCGGCCGGCTGCTACGCGATGACTGACGATCAGATTGCCGAGATTTACGCCTTGGCGCGCGAAGCGTTCGAAGGCGGACAGCGCGCTTTCCAGGTCCATGCCTTCCCCTTCCGCATGACGCCGGAAAACATGGCGCGTCACGCCGGCCATCAGCACTTTGAGTTCTGGGAAATGCTGCAGGAAGGCTATCAGCATTTTGAAGTGACGCAGCTCCCCCCGCAGGTGGATGTCTGCGATCGGCGCTACATTTTCAACGCCGTGGCGGCTGAACAGTTCTCCGCCGCTGAACAATGTCCCGATTACACGATGCCAGAGCCCATCGCTTCCTCGTTCCAGGCCGCGCAGGCGGAACATCGCGCGGCGTTCGAAGTGGCCTTGGCGGAGTATCACCCCAATGGGGTCATCGCGCCTGCGGCTGGCGAACCGGCGATTGCTGCTGATCAGGTGATGGTTGCCGCCACGCCGCAGCCTGTTGCACCGCCACCCTTCGCAACGCTGGGTACAGAAACGGTCGCTGCCGCGCCTGCTGCGCCAACGCCGCCGCCGCTGGCTGAAACAGCAGCAGCTCCCGGTGCCGCCGCAACCCCTGCGCCGACTGTGCCTCCAGGCGTGGAGGTAGCCGCTGCCGAGGCATCTGCCGAACCGGTTGCCGACAACTCGTTTATGGCGCGGGCTGGCAGCCTGTTTGACGGCCTCTTCTCAGGCAACTGACCGACCTTCTTCAAGGATATTCCATGCCCTTCACCACGCTTGATGGTCGGCGCGTCCATTATACCGATACCGGCGGTGTGGATGGCCAACCGGTGCTCCTCTTCGTGCACGCCTACACCTGTAACTTGACGCTTTGGGACGGGATGGTTGCCCGTTTTGCGCCGGACTATCGGTGCTTGGCGCTTGATCTGCCTGGTCACGGCCAGTCGGAACCCAATGACAACGCCTCGGACATGGGCTTCTTGGCAGAGAGCGCGGTGGCTGTGCTCGACGAAGCCGATGTTGAGCGCGCCCATGTTTGTGGTCTTTCGATTGGCGGCATGATCGGCCAGCATCTTGGTCTCTCCCATGGCGACAGGCTTCAGTCGCTGGTTCTGGCCTGCACGACCGGACGGTTACCCGCCGAAGCCGTCGCGCTCTGGGATGGGCGGCTTGAAAAGGTCACCACCAAAGGCCTCTGGGCGCAGATCGAGGAAAGCATTGAGCGCTGGTATGGCGATGGCGTGATCGAAGCGTTTGGCCCTGGCGAACTTGATCCGGTGGCGCGGATGATCGCTGGAACATCGGTGGCGGGCGCCGTGTCCTGCGGTCTGGCGGTAAAAGCCCATGATGTGCTTGATCGGCTCGGCGCTATCTCCACGCCGACCCTGGTCATTGGGGCGGACCGTGATCTATCGTTCCCGCCCGAACACCCCAAGGCCCTTGCCGAGGCCATCCCAGGCGCGCAATTGGCGATGCTGGAGAATGCGGGCCACTTGGCGCCGGTCCAGGTGCCCGATGCCTTTGAGGCGGCGATGCGCGGGTTCGACGCTTCACTTTGACCACACGGCATCGTGCCGAGAGGCCAATTGCTCAGGCGCGAAACGCGCGCTAGGGCAGGAACGTGAAAACGCGCTCCATCCTTCTGCTGATGATTGCCGA
>JBKAGN010000123.1:0-2083 GCA_046290415.1 Hyphomicrobiales bacterium | reverse complement strand
CATGGGTGTCAGCGAGGTGAACCCGGATGCGACGTTCCTGAACGGCTTCATTGGCGCCTGGTTCGATCCGGCGCGCGCCAAGGAGGCGGCCATTGCGCAGATCGATGCCGGTGCGGACATCCTATTCGGCGAACGCATCGGCACTGCCGACGCGGCCGAAGAGCGCGGCATCAAGGCCATCGGCTCATTGATCGACTACACACCGCGTTATCCTGAGACGGTGTTCGCCAACGCGATCTGGAACTACGGCCCAACGATCGATGCGATTGTTGCCGATGTGATCGCTGGCAACCCTGTCGGCAAGGATTACACCGAGTTCTCGTTCATGAAGCATGGCGGCAATGAGCTGATCTATGTCGCCGACATGGTGCCGGCTGAGGCGATCCCACCGATGGAAGCCAAGCAGGCGATGATCGTCGCCGGTGAGTTCGACGTGCCGATTGACGCCGACGAACCGTCCTAAGGTCTTCCACTTTGAAAGATGCAACATCCCTCGCCGCAGAGATTGCGGCGGGGACCCTTTCGGCCACCGCGTGCATGGACGCATCGCTCGCCGCTGCGCAGGCGCACGCCGCCCTGGGCGCGATCGCAAGGATCGAGCCCGAGATGGGGCGGGAAGCCGCTCGCCTGGCCGACACCGTTCCTGCCGACCAACGCGGCCCGTTTCACGGTGTGCCCTTTCTCGCCAAGGACCTCGGCGCCCATGCCCGTGGCCTGGCGCCAGCAGCGGGCAATCCCGTGCTGCGCGAACGCTACTCTGATCCTAGCGCGGATGATGATCTGTTCGCCCGGTTTCGTGCGTCCGGGCTGTTGCCCTTCGGCTTGACGACGGTGCCCGAGTTTGGACTGGCTCTGACCAGCGAGCCACCAGAGACAGTACCGGCGTGCAACCCTTGGAACCTGAGCTATTCACCCGGCGGTTCGTCGGGCGGCGCGGCGGCGACCGTAGCGGCCGGCATCGTCGCCATCGCCCATGCCACGGATGCGGCAGGTTCCATTCGCGTGCCGGCTGCCTGCTGCGGATTGATCGGCCTGAAACCCTCGCGCGATCGCAGTCCCGGCGGGCCGTCCTTCCTCAATCACTTGATGGGTATTGCCTCGCAACTTGTGCTTGCCCGAAGTGTCCGGGATGTCGCCACCGCCTTCCATGCCGTCAAAACCTGTCGAGGACGCAGCGAGCGCCCTGTGAAACGCATCGGGCTGGCGATATCCCCGCGCTGTTCTGACGCTACCAATGCGAAGACCGAACAAGCCGCCAAGCTTTTCTCCGCGCTTGGCTATCAAGTCACAACGATTTCCAGCCTCGATGGCTTGGGTCTTGAGGCACATCGCTTGGCCCGCTTGGTGTTCCGGGTTGGGCTCGCCAATTGGCTGGGCCTGGAAAGCCTCGGAAAGGGTCAGGTCACGCCGGTTGCGTTTGCCATTGCCGAGGAAGGCCGAGCGCTGGCCCCGACGGAAATCTACACGCTCAGCAAGGACCTTGCCCGGTTCACCTATCAAGCCGATCAGTTGTTTGACGACATCGATGCCATCCTCTGCCCGGTGCCGGCCGATGGCCCGCCAAGGATCGGCGCGCTCGACCCCAATCAGACCGACCCCGAAGAACGGTTCGAACAGATGGAGGCCATTGCGCCGAATGTCGCGCTCGCCAATGCCGGTGGACTGCCCGCCATCGCAATGCCGTTCGGCATGATGGAGGACATGCCGTTCGGCGTGCAGCTTTTTGGTCCACAAGGCGCCGACGAAGACCTTTTGGCCGTCGCGGCGGCGTTCCAGGCGGCCGCACCTACGCTCGCCTTTCCGCATCCAATCGCGGGCCTGTCATGAACGCCACCCAACGCCCGCCGGTCCTGGAGCTTTCCGGCATCACCATGCGTTTCGGCCCGCTGGTCGCCAACGATGGCATCTCGATCACGCTTGGAGAAGGCGAAATCCTGGCGTTGCTTGGTGAGAACGGTGCCGGCAAGACAACGCTGATGAACATCCTTTTCGGCCACTACACTGCCGATGAGGGCGCCGTTCGCGTGTTCGGCGAGACTTTGCCGCCCGGCAAGCCACGCGCTGCTATCGAAGCAGGCGTCGG
>JBKAGN010000122.1:0-2546 GCA_046290415.1 Hyphomicrobiales bacterium | reverse complement strand
TCGACAGGTTGAACCCGTAATTGGTGTTGGTTTCCCGCTCGATGATCGAGTGGTGAATGCGGTGCATGTCCGGGGTCACCACCGCAGGGCGCAGCAATCGATCCAGCCACAGCGGCAGCTTGACATTGGAATGGTTGAACATCGCCATGCCGTTCAAAATGATTTCGAAGATCAGAACGGCGATCGCTGGCGCGCCGAGCAGCGCGACCAAGGCGCCCTTCCACAGCATGGAAACGATGATCTCCAAGGGATGGAAACGCAGGGCGCTCGTCACATCCAGATCGACGTCAGCATGGTGCACCTTGTGAATGCGCCAAAGCAGCGGCCAATGGTGGGAGACGACATGCTCCAGCCAGACCGCAAAATCGAGAAACACGATGACGAAGATCACAACAAAGATCATCGGCACGTCGATCATGTTGAACAGACCGAACCCGGCCTCTTCGGCCCACAACGCAACGCCGACAGCCGCTGCCGGGAAGAGGATGCGCAGGACAATGGAATCCACGATCAGCATGCCCCAATTGGTCAGCCAGCGACGGCCACGCGCGGGAAATCGCTCACGGCGCGGCAAAAACTGCTCAAACACCGCCATGGCGGTGAAGATGCCGATGAAGGCGGTCAGGCGTATGGTGGCTTCGGAAAACTCAGGCACACGAACCTCGCGTTGGTGTGGTTTCACACCGCTATAGGCTAGCGCGCCTTCACCGTCGCCTCAAAGGTCTGTGAGGTCGCAGGCGGCATCATCGATCAGCAAGACCGCACAGAGCCGGCATGCCGCTCTCGCCGGCCACCCATAGCCAGCTTGGCAAGAAGCTTCTAGAGTCTCAGCCTGTCACTACGCTTCAAGGCGCGCTTTGCATGATCATTATTGGTTGGCAGGAACATATCGACCTGCCGCTCCTGGGCTTGACCAACCTCAAGGCCAAAATCGATACCGGCGCGCGCACCTCCGCGCTCCATGCTACCAACATTACAGCCTTTGAGCGCGATGGCACCGAATGGGTGCGGTTTCACACGCGTTTCGATGATGACGCGCAGGACACCGACGTCGAAACGCCTATCCACGATCGCCGCAAGATCACCAACACAAGCGGCGTACCGGAACTGCGCATCATCATCCACACCAAGTTCCGCATCGCGGGCCATCTGTGGACCATTGACCTATCGCTCACCGAGCGAACTGAAATGACCTTCCGGATGATCGTTGGACGCACCGCCCTTCGGCGCCATCCAATCGTGGTCCATCCCGGCAAGCGCTATCTTACCACGCCGACAACGTCTTCCATCCCCGCCAAGGCGGTCAAAAAAAGGAAACGCCCATGAAGATCGCTATGCTGGCCCGCAATCCGGGCCTTTACTCGCACCAGCGTCTCAAGGAGGCGGCGGAGGTGCGCGGACATACCATCGATATCGTCAACACGCTGCGCTGTTACATGAACATCGCCTCGCGCCGTCCGGCGATCTATTACAATGGCGAGAAGCTCGTCGGCTACGATGCTGTGATACCGCGCATCGGTGCTTCGGTGACGTTTTACGGCACGGCGGTTCTGCGCCAGTTTGAAATGATGGGCGTTTATCCGCTCAACGAAAGCGTCGGCATTGGGCGCTCGCGCGACAAGCTACGCTCAATGCAGCTTCTGGCGCGCGACGGCATTGGCCTGCCGGTTACCACGTTTGCCCACGATCCCAAGCAGACTGAAGAAGTCTTGGAGTTGGCCGGCGGTGCGCCGCTTGTCATCAAGCTCCTTGAAGGCACCCAGGGGCTGGGCGTGGTTCTGGCCGATACCGACAGGTCTGCCAAATCGGTCATAGAGGCCTTCCGCGCCACCAACACCAACATTCTGGTCCAGGAGTTTATCAAGGAAGCCGGTGGCACCGATATTCGCGCCATCGTTATCGGCGGCAAGGTGGTGGCCGCGATGAAGCGCACGGGCGCTGAAGGCGACTTTCGGTCCAACCTGCACCGCGGTGGCTCAGCGCAGGTCATCAAACTATCGCCCGAAGAACGCTCCACGGCCGTTCGCGCGGCCAAGGCGATGGGCCTTAATGTCTGCGGTGTGGACATGCTGCGGGCCAACCACGGACCGGTCGTCATGGAGGTCAATTCCTCGCCTGGATTGGAAGGCGTGGAAAAAGCAACGGGCCTGGATATTGCCGGCAAGATCATTGAGCATTTGGAGAAGAACGCCCAGCCTGGAAAGACGCGGACCAAAGGAAAAGGCTGATGCCAGCGCGTGCCGCCTTCCGGCTCAACGGCTCGACCATCGCCGCTGGCACGCGGCAGACGGTGGATTTGCCGGTCAGCATTCTGTCCGACCACACGCCGGTCTCCATGTCGGTTCATGTGGTCCATGGCAAGCGCGATGGTCCCACGCTCTTCGTCAGTGCCGGCATTCATGGCGATGAGGTCATTGGGGTGGAAATCGTGCGCAGGCTTTTGCGCACGCCGAACCTCAGATCACTGCGCGGTACGCTGATCGTCATTCCGATCGTCAACGCATTCGGCTTTATCAACCATTCGCGCTATCTGCCCGATCGGCGCG
>JBKAGN010000121.1:0-2604 GCA_046290415.1 Hyphomicrobiales bacterium | reverse complement strand
GCCCTTGTGATCGCCGTGTAAAGCCAGCGCTCGCGATAATCCTTGAACGCCCAGCTCTCATCGAAAAGCACGATATGGTCCCACTGCGAGCCCTGCGCCTTGTGGACCGTCAGCGCGTAGCCAAAATCGAAAGCGTCCATCGAGCGCGGCACGGGAGGCGCGTTTTCCGGGTCTTCGAAGGCCATGGCGGACAACCGCACTTTCTGGGTCACCCCTTCATCCTCAGCGCGCACCAGCGCTTGCAGCGTGTTGCCCTTGCGCCGTCCGACCGACGCGACGTGCCAGAGCGAGCCGTTGAGGAGGCCTTTTTCAGACCGATTGCGTAGGCAAACCAGCTTGTCGCCTTGGCTCGGCAACAGCCCGGCATACCCCTTTAACTCGCGCAAACGCCGGTTGTATTTCCGACGCGTCTTGTTGGTGCCGACAAGCACCTGATCGGCCTCCAATACCTCGCTCTGATCCACCTCGGAGCGCGCGATGACGCGGCTCTCGCCATAGGCGCCATGCTCAAGTCGCCCGCCCATCCGCACAATATCGGCCAATTCGATGATCGGGTTCTCGCGCGCCTGGCGGTGAATTTCAGTCAGCAGCACATCGGGCTCGTGATCGGTGAAAAACCCGCCACCCGAAACGGGCGGGAGCTGACCAGGGTCACCCAAAACCAGGATTGGCGTGCCGAAAGACAAAAGATCGCGGCCAAGCTCCTCATCCACCATCGAGCACTCGTCGATGATCACCAAATCTGCCTTCGACACGGGCGAGGACCGATTGAGCGAAAAGAGCGGCGAGGATTCACCGGTCTCATCGTCGGCTTCCTCGCCCTTGGGTCGATAGATCAGCGAGTGGATGGTGCGGGCATTCTCCGCGCCCTTGGAGCGCAAAACCTGAGCGGCTTTGCCGGTGAAGGCGGCAAATTGAACATCGCCGGAAACGTCTTCTGCGATAAGCCGGGCGAGAGTCGTTTTGCCCGTGCCAGCAAAGCCGAACAGCCGAAAAACCGGACGATCCGGGGCGCGAAACCAGGCACGCACGGCCTTGATCGCGTCTTCCTGTTGGGGGGAGAGATTCATGGGGCTGGTTTAGCCGAGTTTGACGCGGCGAGACCAGCCCCAATCGGGTCCTTGGCAGATCAACCCAAGGCAGTGGCAGCCGTCTGTACCTTCTGCACCGAGGCGTCGACCAGTTGGGCTGCTTCGGCGATCTCGCGCACCCCTTCGCTGATCTGACGCACACCATCTGCAGCCACCTGCATCGAGCCCGACATCTCGCTCGTGGTTGCCGACTGTTCCTCGACAGCTGAAGAGATCACCGTCGTGATCTCGTTCACCTTCACAATGGTGCCTGTAATCGCTTTGATGGCATCGACAGCCTCGCTCGTGCTCGATTGAACGCGGGCTATGTTCTGCCCGATTTCTTCAGTTGCCTTGCCGGTCTGCATCGCCAGCGATTTCACTTCACTGGCCACCACCGCAAAGCCCTTGCCCGCCTCGCCCGCGCGCGCCGCTTCGATCGTCGCATTAAGCGCCAAGAGATTGGTCTGTTCGGCGATGTCGGAGATCAAGCGCACAACGTTCTCGATGTCCTGTGCCGCCGCCGCCAAGGAGGCAACAGTTTCGGTCGTGCGTTCCGCCTCCACTTCGGCCTGGCGTGAAACGGTGCTCGCCTCGATCACTTGGCCGTTGATTTCGCCGACCGAGGCCACAAGCTCTTCAATGCCGGCCGCAATAGCCTGGACATTCTCCGAGGCTTGGTCGGACGATGCCGATACCGAGGATACCCGCTCAGTAGCGCGAGACACTGCGCCAGTGATCGACTCCAGATCGGATTTGATCGCAACCTGTGCCGTCTGACGCCGTTCCCGCCGCAAAACCACATCGGTGATGTCGACGGCAAAGACCACGATTTTGTAGACCGAGCCCTGCTTATCGAGCAGCGGCGAATAGCTTGCCCGCAGCCAAAGCGGCGCACCATCTTTTCGCACTCGCTCATACTCGCCCATTTGCGCCTTGCCGGCGCGAAGCTCATCCCAGAATTTGCGGTGGTCGGGCCCGGCAACCATATCCTGTGGGACAAACAGGCCTTGGTTCTTGCCAAGGATCTCTTCAAGGCCATACCCGGTCGCCTCGCAAAACGCTCGGTTCGCCTCCAAAATTGTGCCGTCAGGGTCAAACGCAATCACGGCCTGGCTGCGACCAACGGCTTCAATTTGCGCCTGATAATCATCGCGCGCGATCCGCTCAGCCGCATCGCGCCACTCGACAAAGGTGCCCATGCGCTTGCCGCCGCAGACCACCGGTTCGGCCTTCAGGTCAAACATGGCCTTGCCGACCTGAATGGTGGTCTCAAACGGCCCGTTGAGTTTCGAAATCATCGCCTTCTGGTGCGACGGATTCTCGTGGAACACATGCATGTTCGACCCGACCAAATCCGACACGTTGAAATGCGGCAGCTTTTCCTGAATGTCCGCCTCGGCCTGTCGCAGAAAGCGTTCCAGCGCCGCGTTGAGATAGACGATGGTATCCTTGGCATCGGCGATCATCACGCAGGATGCCAGCTTGTCCAAAACCGCAGCCTGCATCGCCACCGGTTCGTTCCGCCCCAATA
>JBKAGN010000120.1:0-2956 GCA_046290415.1 Hyphomicrobiales bacterium | reverse complement strand
CTGTTGGGGGGTTTCTTTGCCGACTCGCGAACGATCAACTTGCCGGGCTGTTCGATCGACTCTGCTTCAAACGCCTCCCCCTCGACAGCTGCCTCAATGGCCTCGAACAACGAGTCGCTGGTGGCCTTGATCATCGCGTCAACCGGTTGTGAGAAGCTGGTGATGGAATAGGTCGGCCATTGTGCCGGGCCAACATTATCGAAGCCGACAATGGAGACGTCATCTGGCACCGACAGCCCCAACCCGTGCCGCAAGGCATCCATCACGGCGATCGCCATATGGTCATTGGCGCAAAAGATCGCATCGGGTGGCGCTGAGGACTGCATCATCGCAACCGCTGCTTTGGCGGCCTGGTCGGCATCGTAGTTGCCGACAGCGCGGGCATGCAGAGCCACATTCTTCTCGCCTAACCCAGCTAAAAACCCGCGCTCGCGGTCACGGTTCGTGGATGTCTCTTCGATGCCAGCCAGGAATGCGATCCGCTGATGGCCCCCTTCGATGAGGAAACGCGCGATGGTGCGCCCGCCCAACTCGTTGGAACCGGTGATCTTCGATGCGGTGGGTGCGTCGGAAACCCGGTTCACCATCACAACCGGGATGCCTGCCGCGTGGCACCTGTTGGCAATCTCAGAGGACAGGGAAACCGAAGCGAGGACAAGACCGTCGATCTGGTAGTCGAGCGCACGCTGTAGCTCTTGGTTGGCCGCATCTCCTTCACCGGCGGTGAAGAGCAACACATGGTAGCCGCGCTTCTGGCACTCATCAGAAATGCCCTGGACAAGCTCTGGATAGAAGTGATTGTCGAGGTAGGAGACAGCCATGCCGATCATGTGAGACCGGCGCGTGATTAGCGAACGCGCGATGGCATTCGGCCGGTAGCCGAGGCGGATAGCGGCCTTGTGCACACGCTCTTTGGTTTCGGCGGCAACGCTTGCGCCTGGCGTGAACGCTCGAGATACCGCCGACTGCGAGACTCCTGCCTCGCGCGCGACATCGATGGACGTAACTTTACGGCGCGCCATCGAGCAGACCCCCCTGCTCAGGGTTTAAGCGCAGTGATGAATCCAGCCTCATATCAACAGGTGTAAGCGGCGGGCGAGAGGCCGTCCAGCCATCAGAGGATCAGAAGCGTTCGGGTGGTCTCGCGATCACCCTGCAGTCCAACCGCCATCGATAAGCAGTGAGGTGCCGGTAACCAAGGCTGATGCATCGCTCGCCAGATAGGCAACGGCGCCCATGATGTCCTCGACCTTGCCCACGCGACCGAGCTTGATCTTTGATTCAACCCAAGCGCGGCGTTCGGGATCATCAAGCGTCACGGCGGCGAGCGGCGTGCGGATGAATGTCGGACAAATGGTGTTGATGCGGACTTTGTGTGGTCCCCACTCGATCGCCATCGCCTTCACCATGCCCTCCAAGGCGTGCTTGGACGCGCAGTAGACGGCGCGTTCAATGCCGCCGACATGGCCCATCTGTGAGGAAATGTGGATGATCGAGCCTGCCCTGCCGTCCGCGATCATGCGGCGAGCCACCTCGACCGACAGCACGAATGCACCACGAACATTGACGTCCATAACGGCCTGATAATCGTCGATGTCGGTTTCGAGTGCCGATGCATGTCGGGCAATGCCGGCTGAGTTCACGAGCACGTCAAACGGTTCATAGTCTGCGAAGACTGCCTTGGTCGCATCGGTGTCGGCAACATCCAGGCGGATCGCTTCAACAGAATGCCCCGCAGCCTTCATGGCGTCGACGCTGGCCGAAAGATCTTCCATGCCGCGCGCGGCACACACGACATGCGCGCCTTGCTCCGCCAACGCCACCGCGCAGCCCAGCCCGATGCCGCGCGATGCGCCAGCAACGAAGGCTCGCTTGCCATCCAGGCGTTGAGACGGGGTTTTGGGCAGTGTCATCGACGTCAAACTCTCCGCTGAAACAATTGTCCGCATCGTGCAGGCGGAACGACCAGTTAGATTATCTGCTCCGTTCCTGCGGAACGACCGCTCGGTTTTTTGCTCCGTTCCTGCGGAACGACCGCTGTTTACTCAGCGGCCAGTTTCGGTTCTGCCGCTTCGCCATAGGGCACGTTGCGGCCACCATAGCGACGCACGCGCACGTTGGCCTGTTCGGCGTGGCCGACGAAACCTTCTAGCATGCAAAGGCGTGAGCAGTACTCGCCCATCAATGCCGCAGCCTCGTCGGTCAGAACCTTTTGGTAGGAATGCGTCTTCAAGAACTTACCAACCCACAAACCGCCTGTATAACGCCCGGCCTTCTTTGTCGGCAGCGTGTGATTGGTGCCGATGACTTTGTCGCCATTGGCGACATTGGTGCGTGCACCCAAGAAAAGCGCGCCATAACAAGTCATATTCTCTAGGAACCAATCGTCCCGATCCGTCATGACCTGAACATGTTCTGAGGCAATGTCATCGGCCACCGCCAGCATCTCATCATAGGTCTCACAGACGATCACCTCGCCATAATCCTCCCAGCTTTTGCGAGCGGTTTCGGCAGTTGGCAGAATAGCGAGCAATCGATCGATCTCTTCCAGCGTATCGCGGGCAAGCTTTTCAGAGTTGGTGACCAGAACTGCGGGCGAGTTGTACCCGTGCTCCGCCTGACCAAGTAAATCGGTTGCGCAAAGTTCAGCGTCGGCACCATGCTCGTCAGCAATCACCATCGTCTCGGTCGGACCGGCGAACAGATCGATACCGACCCGGCCGAAGAGTTGGCGCTTGGCTTCGGCGACGAACGCGTTGCCTGGGCCCACCAGCATATGGACCGGATCGATGGTTTGGGTCCCAATGGCCATGGCGCCGACGGCCTGAATGCCGCCAAGAACATAGATCTCGTGGGCACCGCCTAGCTTCATGGCGGCGATAACGGCAGGGTTTGGCTCGCCCTTGAACGGCGGCGTACACGCGATGATGCGCGGCACGCCGGCGACGTCGGCCGT
>JBKAGN010000119.1:0-3034 GCA_046290415.1 Hyphomicrobiales bacterium | reverse complement strand
GTTGGGCCGCAGGCCCAGAGCAGGAAGGAATGCTGGTTGGGCCGCAGGCCCAGAGTAGGAAGGAATGCTGGTTGGGCCGCAGGCCCAGAGAAAGGATAGATGTTGGTTGGGCTGCTAGCCCAGAGCAACCGTTAATCTGACAACCGCTTAAGCGCCTGGGTTCCGGCCCATTTGCCGGTGGCGAGGCACCCAGTGATCAGGTAGCCTCCGGTGGGCGCTTCCCAGTCCAGCATTTCCCCCGCGCAGAACACGCCGGGCAGATCGCGCACCATGAGGCCCTCATCGACGGCATCCCACGCGACGCCGCCCGCCACAGAGATCGCTTCATCCAAGGGCCGCGGGCCTTGATGGGTGACGGGCAGGCCCTTGATAAGGCGTGCCAAATCCCCGGGGTCGCTTGGCAATGGCCGTCCAAATTCCATCAACAGGGCGCGCTTCACCGGGCTGAGTTTGAGCGCCTTGCGCAAATGGTTGGCCATTGAGTCTTTGCCGCGCGACTTACTGAGGCGCTCGGTTGCTTGGGAGAGCGAAAGCGACGGTAGAAGATCGATGGTGAGCGCTGCACCGTCCCGCACCGCGCGCGAGACGGCGTAAATCCCGCTGCCTTCCAGGCCATCGCTGGAGATGACGAACTCGCCAAGATGGGTTTCCTCGCCGGCCTGCAGGCGCACACCTTTCACCGGTGCCCCAAAATGCGCAGCCATCGGAGCCGACCAGGCAACGGACAGTCCCATATTGGCGGGCTTGAAGGGCCTGACAGCGACACCTTTCTCATCCATCAGGTCCGTCCAGGCGCCATCTGAGCCAAGTCGCGACCAACTGGCCCCGCCAAGGGCGAGGATCGTTGCATCCGAGGTTATCGTCTGCGGGCCATCGGGCGTTTCAAATCGTAGATCTTGTTGGTGCTCGCCCGCTCCGTTCCTATCGGAACGACCACCATTGTTCCCGGCTCCGTTCCTATCGGAACGACCGCTTGGCTCGAAGCCCACCCACCGCCAGCGGGTGCGGACCTCAACGCCTTTCTCACCAAGGCGGGCAATCCAGGCGCGCAGCATTGGCGAGGCTTTCATCGCCTTGGGGAACACCCGGCCAGACGAGCCAGTGAACACCTCTTGCCCCAAACCCTCGGCGAACCGTTTGACGGCGCCAGGACCCATGCCGGCTAGCATCGGCGTCATTTGCGGCGCGGCCTCATAGAAGCCGCGCAGAAAGGCTGCGTCCGGTTCGTCCTTGGTGAGGTTGAGACCGGATTTGCCGGCCATAAGGAACTTGCGCCCAACAGATGGTTTGGCTTCGCAAACAATGACGTTAACGTCAGCGGCAGACAGAACATCTGCCGCCATAAGACCCGCCGGACCGGAGCCAATAACGACAGCGGTTTTGCGATCAGTCGCCATCGGGATCGCGCATCAACGGATGAATGCTCTCAGTGGCAAGACCCAGTCGCGCCTGCTCAACGCCATCGGCCGCTCGCAGGCGCACATCATCGGGCTTGTTCTGCGACAGCTTCCAGGTGCCCTGTATGTCGCTGACAGCCATGCGGATCGGAACGATCTGACGCTGCATCTTGCTGTAGACAATCTGGTCCATCTTGTCGCTTGTCCAAGGCCTTTTCGGTCGCAACTGCTTCTCCTGATGCGCCGACAGCCGTTGCAGAATGCCGTGCAACTGATCATCGGCGAGGCGCTGCAGCGTGCCACGCAGATTAACGGCCACATAGTTCCATGTCGGGACCTGATCCTCGACCTCGTACCAATCCGGAGAGACGTAAGCATCACCGCCGGTCACCGCGATGACCGCCGGTACATCGTTCTGCAGGGCACGCACGATAGGGTTGGAGCGCACCAGATGCAGCTCGACCGATGCGCCATCCTCACTGAGAAGAAACGGAATGTGGCTCATCAAGGGGCCGGGTTGCGGCCCATCTTCAGCATTGATGGCCAGCGTACCAAAGGCCCGCGAGCGCGCGAACGCAATGTTGCGGGCCGTATCCGGCTTTCGAAAGGTGCGGTTGGGATGCATCGGTCTATGTCGTCTGGTTGGAGCTGGACCAACGAATGGGTCCAGGCGGAAGGGCGCCTTTGCACCGGAAAACGCGACGAAAGAAAGGCCGCGGCCTAAAGGCTTTGCACGAAACGGCGTGCTTCATCGGCTAGCTTGAGACAAGCTTCGTCGTCATCGCATGGAATGGCGATCCACTCACGCATGGTGCGCTGTTTGGGACCGTTGCCCATTGCCATGCGCGCGCCAACGCCTTCGCCTTCAAGCCCATCGATGCGTTCCTTCGGCAGTTTCATGACGATCCTGTCGCCGGTGGCAAAGGCAAAACCCTTGCCGCGCACACGCAGGGCGTCCGCATGCAGCATCTTGCCGACATCCACGTCGGCTTTGTCGCCCTGGTGATGAACCAGCCTCTCGAAAACAGCTTTGGCCGACGCTGAAACGCCCATGCTGTCCGCCTTCGGCCTTCTACTGCCCCGGCGAGGCCGATGATCCGGCAAGAATCCCACCATCGATGGTGAGTTCGGTGCCGGTCATGAAGGTTGCTTCGTCGGAGGCCAAAAGCACGCAAAGCGCTGCCACCTCTTCCGGGCGGCCAAAGCGATGCAAGGGTGTGCCTTGCGCCACCTTCTTTTTCTTCTCCTCGGCTTCCTCGCCCTTGCCGATCATCGTGTCCCAGATATCGGTCCAGACCGCCGCCGGGTGCACGGAATTACAGCGGATTTGCAGGCCCTCTTGCGCGCAATGCAGGGCAACGGTCTTGGTGTGGTTGCGAATAGCGGCCTTCGAGGAGGCATAGGCCGCCGCGCCTGGGACGCCGACGATGCCCGAGCGCGAGGACATGTTGATGATCGAGCCCTTGCCGCCATTGGCGCGCATGGCACGGATCGCATAACGGCAACCAAGAAACGTCCCATCAAGGTTGACTGCGTGAACTCGGCGCCAATCGACCAGATGGGTGCGTTCAGGATCATGATGTTCATCGCCGCGCTCATGACCGGTGATGCCGGCATTGTTCACCAGCACATCGATC
>JBKAGN010000118.1:0-3144 GCA_046290415.1 Hyphomicrobiales bacterium | reverse complement strand
CTCTGCCAGAGTGCCAACCGATTTTTCGCCATCGACCAGGTGACACACCGCCAAAAGCCGCGCCGGGGCGCTGAGCAGTTTTAGGATTTCCGTCACTTCGCTGACATTGTCCGCCATGGAGTCGGCGGTCGGGCTGGGGCCTTCAAGGGTTTGGGTCGACATGGTTGGCTCGCAAGAGGCCACGGGCTGGAGGTCCAGCCCGTGGGTCGATCGGGGTTAGGCCGTGGCGGCTGTGCTTAAGGGCGCTGCCGGTGCCCGCCGCATCAGCTTAGCAAGCAGCTTGAAGAACAACCAGACGGCCAGCACTTGGAACGCCAGCGGAATGGCCGTGACACTCCAGTAGGCAACGCCGAACTTGGCGATGAGGCCAGTGGCCACAAGTCCCTTGTTGATCAGGAAGTGACCCATCACCGAGAACGCCACAACAGGGCAGAGCAGGGCGAGTGAACCCGGCGATGATTCAGGACCACTGATGAAGCGGCCAAGATAGTGCGTCTCCTTCAGCGCGCCCCAGCCTGCGGCCAGCAGCAGGATCTGCGCGGCAAAGAAAGTAGTGAGCATCATGAAGGTGCTGCCAGCCGATGTGTGCAGGTCAAAGTGGACATGCAGGCCATGGTTCTGACGGAGAAAGGCGATGCCAAGCACCGTGAGGATCGGCACGCCGATCATCAGCGTCGGGGCACCATCGGCGGCCAAGCCGTTTTCCATCATCGAGCGCACTCCAAGCGTCAGCGCGATGAGGCCCTGGATCACGGAGGTCAAGATGAACAGCGTGGACAGGCCGAGAGAGAACGCCACGGTCACGGCATTGGTGGACATGGCTGCCGGTGCGGCCAGTCCGACGCCGATCATCGCGAACGCGAAGGCCGGCAACATCTGCGCCAGTGAGTTGTTCTTGGCGCAATCCAGCCCGCCGCCCAGAGCGTTGCTGGCAAAGCGTGCGAACAGCTTGAAGGCGTAGTAGCCGATCACCGCGAAGGCGATCATCGCCAGCGGGAAGAGAAATTCCACCAAGCTCCAAAGGTTCGGGACGAACACCAGGCCAAGAATGAAACCGGCGTTCACGGCCATCGCGAAGGCCAATGGCATCGCCATGATCTGGCTGCCGGCATTACTGCCCATCAGCGTTTCATAGGCTGGGGTGCGCGCAAACTGGCGCAGGCGTTGCACGTTCCAGACCAAAAGCCGGACGAGTGTTGCGCCGAAGAAGGCGATGCCGGCCAGGGCAACAGAGATGGCGGCCTGCATGGCGAGGGTTCCACCAGAGAAGGCAGCCATGATATCCTCAAACACCGGAACTGGCTGGCCAGGATGCGGGACCCAGAACATCAAATACATGAAGAAGGTGACGACCAGGCCGCCGGCGCCAAGCGCGGCGAGGAACATGAGAGGGCTATAGGGCGCGGGCCCTGACTGCGGTGCCGCGTTGGCCTGCGGCGCAAGGTTTGCATGTGTGCTCATGGGAAGCTCCATTTCTGTATATATTTATATATACAAAGATAATGGATAAATGTCCAGTGGCACAGTCTTTCGCCTTTGGTTGAGGTGAAGACGTGTCCGGCGGCTAGCGGCCGCTCTAGGGTCGAAGGATGATCTTGCCCATATGCTGCGAGCTTTCCATGCGCTGATGCGCTTTGCTGGCCTCGTTCAGCGGGAAAACCGAATCCACCGGGATGGTCACGTCGCCGGCCTCGATCAGAGGCCAGACATGATGCAGCACATCGTCGGCGAGCTGCGCCTTGAAGGCATCGGAGCGCGCACGCAGCGTTGACCCTGTGTGGGTTAGCCGCTTGAGCATCAGGCGGGAGAAGTCCGCCTCCACGCTTGCGCCATTCAAGAACGCGATTTGAACGATACGGCCTTCCACGGCGGCGGCTTTCCAGTTGCGCTCGATATAATCGCCGCCAACCATGTCGAGGATCACGTTGGCGCCCCGGCCGTCGGTCGCCGCCTTGACGCCCTCCACATAGTCCTCGCGCTGATAGTTGAAGGTGTGGTCGGCGCCGAGCTTGGCCATCGCCTCGCATTTTTCGTCCGTGCCGGCGGTGGCGAGCACCGTCGCACCATGGGCTTTGGCCAATTGGATCGCCATGGTGCCGATGCCCGAGGTTCCGCCATGGACGAGGAACGTCTCGCCTTCGGTCAGGCCGCCCCGGTCAAAAACGTTCGACCAGACCGTGAAGGCCGTTTCAGGAATGCCAGCTGCCTCCTCCAGTGACAGCCCTTCGGGGATCGGCAGAGCATGGCGTTCATCGGCCACGCAATAATCGGCATAACCGCCGCCGATCACCAGCGCCGTTACCTGATCGCCAACTTCATGGCGGTCGGCGCCCCGTGCCCGCGCAACGACGGTGCCGGCAACCTCCAGGCCGGGAATGTCGCTTGCGCCCTTGGGCGGTGGGTAGGCGCCGACCCGCTGGAGAACGTCGGGCCGATTGACGCCTGCGGCGTCCACCTTGATCAGGATCTTATGCTCGTCCAGATGCTGCGGCATGGGCCGTGTCCCCGGCACCAGCACGTCCGGCCCGCCGGGTCGGTCGATGGTGATGACGTTGATGCTGCTTGGAAGATCAGAAAGGCTGTCCATGGTTGGCCCTTGTTGTGCGTTGGGGAGGGACGATACACTTCAGCCAACGCATAACCGGGCCAAGGGCTGCATTGAAGGGGGACAAAGGGCATGGATCTCGATCTGGAACCGAAGCCGAAACCGAAAATCAGTGTCGGCGATGATCTCTCCGATGCCTCTGTCGGCGAGTTGGCCGAACGAGTTGAGGCGTTGCGCGCAGAGATCACGCGCTGCGAAGAGGCGATGAAGGCCAAGGACGCTGCGCGTCTGGCCGCCGACTCCGTTTTCGGTTCGCCGAAATCCTAAGCCTCAAGCGAACTTCACCAGCGCCGCACCTGTCAGCACCAGCCCGGCGCCGGCGGCTTTGAGCCAGGTGATCGAGTCCTGCGCGGTGCCGAAGGCGCCAAGATGATCGAGCACCAGGGCCGTCACCAGTTGCCCGGCGATGATCAGCACAGCCGCTGATCCGACACCAAGTTTGGGCACCAGATAGACCACCGCCAGGATGTAAAGCGTGGCGATGATGCCGCCGACCCAGGCAGAAACTGGCACGGCTTTCATCGTTGCCATGTCGGGTA
>JBKAGN010000117.1:0-3256 GCA_046290415.1 Hyphomicrobiales bacterium | reverse complement strand
GATAAAACCCATCGGCAAGCGCGGCATCGGAAAAACGGCTCTGCGCGACCGCGGGGCTCGCGATCCACACCAGCAGCGCGATCGCCAGGACACCAATGGCCCGCGGAGGAAAGGCATCCGCCGATGGTTGGGACCGATTAGGCCCAAGATAGAGTGCGGTGAACATCAAGCGCGTCATCTGCGGTTCGAATCGCGATGATCTTTCATGACCCGTGCCTGACGTTCCGGCAAGTCAGTCCTGTCGGTAGAATTGCTCATCGGCGCCAACATCTTTTTAACTATCGCTCGCCTAGGTTGCGGTTCTGGTGAGGCCGCGTAAAGGGTTGGGCACATGGCGCAAGCAAAGCGCAAAGCATTTCGAATTGAAGCGTCCATGAATGGACAAACGGTTGGCCGCGTTTCCGGTCGACCTCCTGTATCAGCATCGGATGCGCCGGTTGCCAGCGTATCTGGCGGCGACACGGCTACGATCCTTCACGCCATTGCCGAACTCAAAGACATGATTGAGCCGCGCGAGGAACTCGACCAGGCAAAGATCGACACCTTCCATCGCGAAATGGCCGAAGTGAAACAGCTGGAAGCTGAGATGTCGGCCATCCGGGCGGCCATCCAGCAGACAAAGACGGAAATCGCCACGCTCCATCAATCCGGATTCCAGGGCAAAGAGCTGGGCAAGGTGACCGATGAGCTGGACGCCGTTGTTCAGGGCACCGAACAGGCAACCGAAGCCATCCTGACCGCCGCTGAAACGGTCGAAGACCGCGTCGGCAATCTGTCAGCAAAACTCGACGGCGACGATCAGGGCATGGCCAATGACGCCGCCGAGGCGGTAATGACGATCTTCGAGGCTTGTAACTTCCAGGACATCACCGGTCAGCGGATCACCAAGGTGGTCAAAACCATGCGCTTCATCGAAGAGCGTATCGATTCCATGATGGAAATCTGGGGCGGTATGGAAAGCTTCGAAGAAGTCGAAACGCTGGACGTTGGTCCGAAGGGCGATGCGGCTCTGCTCAATGGCCCGGCCATGGCCGAGGACACCAATGTCGCCAGCCAGGACGATATCGACGCTTTGTTCGACTAAGCGGCAACGGTATCGTCGCGACACCGTTCACTGCCATGAAACAATGCGTCGTGCGAACCTGCCTATGGCAATTGCCGCCGGCGCCCTATCTTCCTCCTCAACGCACCGCGGGCCGTTGGTCGCGGTGCCCCTTGCTGTGAGGAGTGAAACCCATGAGCTTCCGCCCCGTTCTTCAAGAATCCAAGGCCACGCCGACCATGGAAGGCGCGGGCGTGCACCTGCACCGCGTGTTCGGCTTCGGCGACACGGACCTCTCCGACCCGTTCCTGCTGTTCGATGATTTCCGCAATGATGTGCCCGAGCACTACATCAAGGGCTTCCCCTGGCATCCCCATCGCGGCATCGAAACCATCACTTATGTGCTGGAAGGCGAAGTCGAGCATGGTGACAGCCTTGGCAATCGCGGCACGCTAGGCTCCGGCTCGGTACAATGGATGACGGCAGGGTCCGGCATCATGCATCAGGAGATGCCGCGCGGGAACGCCAAGGGCCAGATGCATGGCTTTCAGCTTTGGGCCAACTTGCCTTCCAGTCTGAAGATGACGACCCCGCGCTACCAGGACATTGCCGGTTCCGACGTTGAAGAGATCATCGACGATGATGGCACCCGCGTGAAAATCGTCATTGGCAACTTTTGGGGCAAAAAGGGTCCGGTCGATGGGATCGCCGCCGACCCGCTGTTCCTCGACATCTCCATGCCGCCGAACACCAAGAAAAGCTTCCCGGTCGAAACTTACGCGCGCACCTTCGCCTACATCTTTGGTGGGGCTGGCACCTTCCGCGATGCCTCAAACCCCACCGGCGTGAAGGTCGAAAAAGAGTTCGCCGGCGAAGAGCTCAACATCCGCGATCTCGCCGGCAACCGGACGCTGGTGCATTTCGACACTGGCAATGAGGTCGTCGCCCGCTCCGGCCCAGAAGGCATGCGCTTCTTGCTGGTCTCCGGTCAGCCGCTGAAGGAGCCGGTCGCCTGGCACGGACCGATTGTGATGAACACGCGCGAGGAGCTGATGCAGGCGATCCAGGATTTGCAGACCGGCAATTTCATCAAGGAACAGCCGACGGCCTAGTCCTTGGGTCATCCCGGAAGGCTGCTTGCAGCCTATCCGGGATCGGCAATAGCATTGCTGGTAGCAGATGCCGGACAGCCTAAGGCTTCCGGGATGACAACATTCAAAGAAGGCCCATGATCCCCCCACGCTTCGCCCCCATCCTCTTCGGTTTCATCCTGTCCGGCCTCATGTCGCTGCTTGTTTCGGGCATCGCCACCTGGCGGGCGCTCGGGCTGCCGCCCGAATTTGTCGCGCTGTGGATGGCAGCTTGGATCAATGCCTGGATTGTCGCCTTTCCGGCTGTCTTGGTGGTCGCGCCGATCACCCGAAGGCTGGTCGCCAAACTGGTTAAAGCCGACTGACAGGATAAGGTCAGGAGGCGGTCGGCAAATGGGTGGCGCTCCCGGACGATCTGCGCAACAACGCCGCCATGACCGACAAGACCGACCAGACCGACGCTCGGCACCGCTGTTTTTGGGTGTCCGATGACCCGCTTTATCTGTCCTATCACGATGAGGAGTGGGGCAAGCACGTCACCGACGACACCCGCCTGTTCGAAAAGATCTGCCTGGAAGGGTTTCAGTCGGGGCTTTCCTGGCTAACGATCCTGAGGAAGCGCGAGAATTTCCGTGCCGCCTTCGACGGTTTCGATTTCGCCAAGGTGGCCGCCTATGGCGAGCGCGATGTCGAGCGCCTGCTGGCGGACGCGGGCATTGTCCGCCACCAGGGCAAAATCCGCTCCACCATCAACAACGCAGCGCGCGCCCTGGAACTGGTCGAGGAAGCCGGATCGCTGGCCGCCTTTTTCTGGCGTTACATTCCGCCGGCCGACGAACGGCCCAAGCGCAACACGCGCGAGGAACTGATGACGCTCGCTCAGACGCCGACGTCCAAGCAGCTGTCTAAGGATTTGAAAAAACGCGGCTGGAGCTTTGTCGGACCCACCACCTGTTACGCGTTCATGCAGGCGATGGGTCTGGTCAACGATCACGAGGAAGGCTGCTTCCGCTATGGCGAGCAGGAAGCCGAACGCGTAGCGTTCACGGTGCCAGATTAGGAACGTCATCCCTGTGGGTCCGCGAGCCGCGGGTCTCGCTACCATCACAGGGATCCATGCCTG
>JBKAGN010000116.1:0-3493 GCA_046290415.1 Hyphomicrobiales bacterium | reverse complement strand
TGAAGGCGCGATCGCCGCCGTGCACGAGCATCTTCTCAACGCCCGCAAGGAGGGCGCGGCCATCCTTCTCATCTCCGAGGAACTGGAGGAGGCGACCGCGCTGTCGGATCGTATTCAGGCGATCCTGAAAGGCCGGCTTTCGACGCCGATCACCGCCGAGGAGGCCAGTGCCGAACGGCTTGGGATGATGATGGCGGGCATGTGGGGCGAAGCCGATGCGGCTTGAACGACGCACCGATGTACCGCTTGGAATGGTGCTGACCGCACCTTTGGTCGCCATATTCGTGGCGCTGTTGCTAGGCTCCGGTCTGATTGCTCTGGCGCAGGTCAACCCGCTGACAGCCTATGGCCATATGCTGAACGGCGCCTTCGGGTCACGCCTTGCCATCACCGAGACCCTGACGCGAGCAACGCCGCTTATCTTGACCGGTCTGGCTGCCGCTGTCGCCTTTCGGGCCAAGCTTTGGAACATTGGCGGTGAGGGCCAGTTATATCTTGGCGCGCTGATGACCGCGTGGCTTGGCCACGCCATTGTCACCAGCCTGCCAACGCCGCTCGCCTTTGGCATCATCATTCTTTTCGGCATGCTGGCAGGATCAGCACTGCTTGCCGGCCCGGCTTTTCTGCGTCTGCGATTCGGTATCGATGAAGTCGTGACCACGCTGCTTCTCAACTTCGTCGTCCTGCTGTTCGTCGGCCTGATGATCGAAGGGCCCATGCGCGACCCGCTTGCCTTTGGTTGGCCGCAGTCAGTGCCGGTCGATCGGGCGTTGAGGCTGCCTGACCTGGTTGATCGCTCTCGCCTTCATGTCGGACTGCTGATCGCGATCGTCGCGGCCGCCCTTGTCTGGCTGATCCTGGAGCGCACGGTTTTTGGAATGGAAAGCAAGGCGGCCGGACTGAACGCGCGCGCGGCCTCCTTTGCGGGGGTTTTGCTACCGCGCACGATCATGGGCACGGCAGTTCTATCGGGCGGCCTTGCAGGCCTTGCCGGCACCGTCGAGGTCCTCGGTGTGACCGGCAATGTCACGACCACCCTTTCACCTGGCTTTGGGTATTCCGGCATCGTTGTGGCGATGCTCGCGGCGCTGCACCCAATTGGCGTTGTGGCCGCGGCGGTGTTTGTCGCCACCATCTTTGTTGGTGCCGACGCCATGGCGCGGGCGACGGGCGTGCCCAGTTTCATTGCCGACGTCATCATGGCTGTCAGCCTGTTGTGCATGCTGGTGGCGTTGCTCTTCGCCAGCTACCGGATTCGGAGGTAGAGGGCATGGGCGAGGCGATCGACATTCTCAAAGTGAGCTTTTTATCCACGGTTTTGACGCCACACGCTGATTTTGGTGTGCTTGGCGCGCTGCTGTGCAGCGGCGGCGTGTACTCTCGGCATTGAAGGCATCATGACCATGGGGGCCATGGTCGGCTGGTTGACGGTGTTCCTCGGCGCAGACCTCTGGACCGGACTGTTGGTGGCTGCTTTGTCCGGCATGCTTATGGGCTTGCTGCATGCTATGCTGACCGTGCCGCTCGGTCTGTCGCAGCACGTGTCGGGGCTCGGGATCACACTCTTTGCGGCCTCGCTCTCCTACTTTCTTTATCGCTTGATCGTTGAAGTCGGTGATTTGCCGCCAACGATTGAACCCTTTCAGGCGATCTTTGTCCCAGGCCTGTCGGAACTGCCCTTCATCGGCCCGGTGCTTTTTCAGCAAAGCGCACCGACCTATCTGGCGCTCGCCTGCGTTGCGATCATGGCCTATGTGCTGGCGCGCACACCGTTGGGGCTCGCCATCCGCATGACCGGCGAAAACCCCCACGCCGTCGACGCACAAGGTCTGGATCCGCTGCTCATCCGCATCGGAGCGGTGATGGCCGGCTCGGCTCTGATGGCGGTTGGTGGCGCGTTTCTCACCATGGCGGCCTTCAACAGCTTCTTCCCCGACATGGTGCAGGGCCGTGGCTGGATCTGCATTGCGCTGGTGGTGTTCGCATCCTGGCGACCGGGCAAGGCACTGATCGGTGCGCTATTGTTCGCCCTTTTTGACGCCTTCCAACTGCGGCTGCAAACCGTGGTCGAGGGCGTGCCCTACCAGCTGTTCCTCATGGCGCCCTATCTGCTGTCCATCGCGGCGCTCATCCTGGTTGCCCGCCGCGCGCAGGTTCCCGAGGCTCTGATGATGCCCTATCGGCGCGGCGAACGCTGAGTGGGTATCTGACCAGGAAGCCAATCATCGTCTCAGCCGCATTGCAGCTACGACATGACGTTGGGGCTTAGAGACAAGGGACATGGCATTCTTAGCCCTTGCACGGCAAAGGCCTGCCATGACGCCGTCGTTTTCTCAGAAAAACGATTTGGTGGAGCCAAGGAGGATCGAACTCCTGACCTCTTCGCTGCCAGCGAAGCGCTCTCCCAGCTGAGCTATGGCCCCATTTGGGTCCGCACAGTGACTGCCAATCGACAATCCGGCGCGGGCGTATTCGGCGTCTTTACGTCAGGCTTTGAGGGTGGTCAACCGGCCAATGCACAGCGCAAGGCACGATTTGCGCCACCCCAACCTGGTCCGCTCAATAAGGACGGTATGCCGCCGTCCTAGGTGTCATCATCGTCGCGACCCGGGATAACAGCGACAGCCGGATCGGCGTCATCATCGTCATCTTCCAGGAACGTGTCATCGTCTTCGCTAACGGCATCGTCGCCATCGATATCGGTCGTGTCGATGTCGGGAATGACGTCGGCATTGTCATCATCATCGTCATCATCGTCGTCATCCAGCGTGCCTTTGGGCTCAGCTTCTTCCAACGATACAACTTCGACGTCGCCGGTATCTTCGCTGTCGACGGTTTCGGTTTCTTCTTTCTCGGTCTTCTCTTCCTCTTCTGCCGGCTTCGTTATCTTCTTCGTCAGATCGAAGGCGGAAAGCGGATAAGAGGCGCCCGTATAGGGCGAGACCACCGGATCACGTCCGAGATCATAGAATTTTTTGCCGGTCTCAGGGCAGATGCGTTTTGTGCCCAGCTGTTGTTTGGCCACGCCAGAACCTCATCGTATATCGCTAAGTGTCATTGTTTGCTGGGCTGCACGCCCGCCGAATGGAACGGCGTGATAGACATGGTTTACACGCCAAGTCAAAGCCGAAAAGTGCAACATCAATCTCCGCCAGACAATTGCACCGACTGATCAGGCTTGTCATAAGGCCCCGCGATTAGCCATTGCAGGCTAAGTCACGACTCTGATCTGCCAACGTTTGAGGCTTTTTCATGGACGCATCAGGCGGCCCACAACCCCTTCGCGCGCACCGCGCCAACACCCTGCGCGGCTCGGTTCGCGTGCCCGGTGACAAGTCGATGTCGCACCGCGCCCTCATCCTCGGCACGCTGGCGCGCGGCACCACGCGTATTGCCGGTCTGTTGGAAGGCGAGGATGTGCTCGCTACCGCGGACGCAATGCGCCAATATGGCGCCAAGATCACGCGCTGCGAGGATGGTGTTTGGACCGTCG
>JBKAGN010000115.1:0-3575 GCA_046290415.1 Hyphomicrobiales bacterium | reverse complement strand
GCATACATCACCACCACCTTGTCGCAGGTTTGGGCAACCACGCTCATATCGTGGGTGATCAGAACCAGCGCCAGATCGCGCTCTTTGACCAGATCATCCAGCAGCCGAATGATCTGTGCCTGCACGGTGACGTCGAGCGCCGTCGTGGGCTCATCGGCGATCAACACATCAGGATCAGCGGCCAGTGCCATCGCAATAACGATGCGTTGCTTCATCCCACCGGACATTTGATGCGGATAGCGATCGCAGATGAGCGCTGGCTCGGGTATGCGCAAGGTTCCGAGGATATCGACGGTGCGCTCGCGGGCCTTTTGCTGGCTCATCGCCAGGTGCAGCATGGCGACAGCATCGACCTGTGGTCCGATCTTTTTCAGCGGGTCGAGCGATGTCATCGGGTTTTGCGTGATCAGCCCAATCCGGCCTCCCCGCAGCTTGCGGTATGCTTTTTCCGGCAGGTCGGTCAGTTCCTGGCCGTCAAAGGCAATGCTGCCCGCCGTGATCCGCCCGCCTTGCAGCGGCAAAAGCCCCATGACCGACATGGCCGTCAGGCTCTTGCCCGAACCGCTTTCTCCAACGATCCCGAGCGTCTCGCCGCGCTGGATGGAGAAGCTCACGCCCGAAAGCGGCTGTATTGAGCCGAAAGCGACGCCAAGGTCCTGGACATGCAACATGCTCAGGCCCCTCTCAGCCGGTCGCGAATATCAAGCGCGCGGATGAGTTCATCGCCGAACAGGTTTACCGCAATCACGGTGACGGCCACCACCACGCCAGGGAAAATGATGACCCAGGGGCTCAAGAACAATTGTGCCGTGCCCGAGGACATCATGCCGCCCCAGCTTGGGGTGGGCGGCTGGGCGCCGAGGCCGAAGAACCCGAGCGTCGCTTCCAGAACGATCCCGTCGCCAATGGCGAGCATACCCACCACGATAACTGGCGCGATGGCGTTGGGCATGAGATGGCGCAGCAAAACATGGCGCGGTTTGGCACCCAGATTGATCGTCGCCTCGATGAACGTTTCGCGTTTCAGCCGAACGATCTGCGCCCGTGTCAGCCGGGTGAACTGCGCCAAATAAGCAATCGCGATGGCGAAGGTTGTGGACGTCAGGCCAGGGCCGATGATGGCCACGAAGATGAGTGCGATCAGAATGTCGGGGAAGGACCAGGTGAGGTCGACCACCGTCATCACAACGCGCTCAAACAGACCGCCAAAATAGCCCGCTGCGGCGCCTAAGATCATGCCGGCTGTGATGGAAATGCCGATGGCGGTGGCACTGACCGACAGTGACGTACGCGCGCCGTAGATAACGCGGCTGAGCACATCGCGACCAAACTCGTCGGTGCCCAGAAGGTGCGGCCAAGCCGGCGGCTGGTTGGCGTTCATCAAGTTCTGTGCGGCGAAATCAAAGGGCGCGATCCAAGGCGCGAAGACCGCGGTTAGGACGAGCAGGATGATAAAGCCGCCGGATATCTTGCCGATCCAGGACGAGAATGCCCGGCCAATGCTCATCCGCGCAAAAGCCTCGTAGGAGCGCATCGCCATGGACGCGAAAGCGCTTCGTGGCGCTGTGGTGGGGGTCATGATTTTGCCTCTCGTACGCGGGGGTCCATGGCGGCTTGCGCCACGTCGCCGATGAGTGTTCCGATCATGACCGCAAGGGCGAGCATCAGCAGGCAGCCCTGGACGACCGGGTAGTCGCGCTGGCCAAGGGCGCGGATGAGCAGGGAGCCGAGACCGGGGCGCCCGAAGACGAATTCAACCGTGACCGCGCCGCCCAAGATCCAGCCGATGCGCAGGGCCAGGATGGTCACGACTGGCAGCAGCGCATGGGGCATCAGATGGCTGAAAAGGATGGTTTTGGCCGACAGACCTTTGGCGTGCAGCAGCATCACAAAGTCTTCGCGGCGTGCATCCATCAGAGCGACGCGGGTGATGCGGGCTACCAGCGCGACGCCGCCAAAGCCGATGGTGAGCACAGGCAGAACCAGTGAATCCCATCCGCCCGCGCCGGAAACCGGGAACCAGCGCAGATTGACCGCAAAGAACAGGATCAGCAGCAGCGCCAACCAAAACCCCGGCACGGTTGAACCAAGAAGAATGAAGCCGCGCACGAACCGTTCGAGAATGGGGTTGCGGACGACCGCCGAGATTGTGCCCAGCGTCATGCCGACAATGGTAGAGAAAGCAAAAGCGAGCCCACCAAGAACCAGACTGTAGGGCAGGTTCTGACCAATCAGGTCGGCAACCGGGCGGCGCAGCACAATGGCCTGGCCGAAATCGCCCTGAAACATGTTCCCGATCCAGGTGATGTACTGGATGAACAGGTTGCGATCGAGGCCGTAGAGCGCCACCAAGGCGGCCCGATCTTCCTCCGAAGAGCCAATGCGCAACAGATTGTCGATCGGATCGCCTGGCAGAAGATGGACAATCATGAAGATCACGATGGAGATCGCGATGGACACCGGAATGAGCATGAGCAGACGTTGAAACGTGTATCGCAGCAGCATTCACCGGCCTCTTGGTTGGGGTGTAAGGCCTCCGGAGGGAAACCCCGGAGGCCGGATCGGTGTGATGTCGGACTATTCGACGACGCGAATGTCCTGCACCGTTTGGGAACGGAATCGCGTTCCGCGGATCGGCGTGGGAACGCTGACCGTTGTGGCGTTGAACGCGATGTTCTGCGTTGGCTGATAGATCGGCACGAACAGGTGCTGGCTGAGCACATACTCGTGGTAAGCGCGGAAGTTCGCGATCCGCTCATCGAACGTGGCGCTTTCCGTCATCGCCACATCGTTGAGGCGCTGGCCCTCCTCGTCTTCCCACATGGAAACGTTGGGATAGCCAAGGCGCGTGCCGCTGAAGAACCAGTCCAGAATGTCTGAGTTGTTCCAGTCATAGGCGCGCACAGCCAACTGGTGAGCGTTGCGGCGGTACTCATCGCGGATGGTGGAGCCATCGAAGACGGTGATTTCCGCTTCCATGCCGATCTGCGCCAGTTGCGCTTGCACCACTTGGGTCAGCCGCGTGAACTCGGTGCTGTTGGCGGTGAACAGATCAACCGACAGGCGCTCACCATCCTTGACGCGCACCCCATCATCGCCAAGCGCCCAGCCTGCCTCGTCAAGCAGCGCCGCCGCCCGATCCAGATCGGGATAGACGTTGAGATCATCGTTGACCTCGGCTTCAGGAAGCGAGGAGATCAGGAAGTTGTGCGCCGGTGCGCCAACGCCATTGTAGACCGCCGCGACGATGGCCGGCTGGTCGATCGCAAGGGTTGTGGCCTCGCGCACCCGGATATCATCGAATGGCGGCGCTGTGACGTTGATCGGCATGTAGCTGATGCCGGTGCCGGGCATCTGGATCACTTCGACACTGTCTTCAGCTTCAAGGATTTGTAGAAAATCGGTGGGTACGCCGAGCAGGATGTCGATGCCGCCGGTGCGCAGCTCAAGAAAAGCGGTGGATTGATCTGGAATTTCGCGGAACGTCACCTGGGCGAGGTGTGCGGGTCCGGTGTTCTTCGACAGGTCCGAGCCCCATTGGTAATCCTCGTTGCGCACCAGCACCGTTTCCAATC
>JBKAGN010000114.1:0-3750 GCA_046290415.1 Hyphomicrobiales bacterium | reverse complement strand
CCATCATCACCTTGATGCCGGGGCGCGCATTTCGCGCCGCCGCGGTGAGCCAGCCGGCGTACTCGGCCTGCGGCGTCATCACCGACAGCGCGAGCAGATCGATGTCGTCGAAAATGGCGCTGTCGAAGGGTCCGTCGGTGACCACCGCACCGTCCTCGACGACGATCATGTGGCAATCGGCAAGGGTGCGCGGCTCGGCGCGCCCGCCGTGCGCGTCCGGCGCGATGTACATCACGACCAGCGTCGCGGGGTAACCGTGCGCGGCGAGCCAGGACTCCAGGTAGTGCGGCGCGAGTTGCTGGTAGACGAACTCGGCCTGCAGGAACGGATCCGGTGGTTTGACCAGCAGCGTACGTGGCTTCATGAGGCAAGTCTCCCGGCACGGGTGCGCGCCGCTTCCGCAAGCGCACGGTTGAAGAAATCGACGTAGGCCGGCACCACGCTCTCGTCGAGCGTGAGCAGGCGCGCGCGGTGCTCGGCGACGTGCGCGACGAAGACCTCGCGGGCAGCTCCCGCGTGGGCCAGCTCGACGGCGCGCTCGGCGTAGGCGTTGGCGCCGCTGACCACGGCCTGATCGAGACCGAGCAAATCGCACAGGCCCGCGGTGACGCGCCCGCGCATGAATTCGCCCCGCTCGGTGACGAACGGCGTGCCGGCCCAGATGGCCTCGAAACTCGTCATGCCGCCGGAGAAATGCAACGTGTCGAGCAGCACGTCGGCATTGGCGAGCAGCGCGTAGAAACCGGCCGCGGTCTGCTTGGGCACGAAGCGGATCCGCGCGGCGCGCTCGCCGAGTGGGCGCGAAAGCGCCGCAGCTTCTCCTGCCACGCCGGCCGGTCACCGATCAAAGCGATGCAGGCGTCCGGTGTGCGGGGAGATGGCGCCAGCGGCATCGAATCGGGATGCAGCTTGAACAGGCTCTGCGCACAGAGTAGATGCGTTCGTGCGGCGCGAAGCCGGCGCTCGGCGCGAAGCCGCCTGCGGCGGCCGGGTCGTCGTGCCCACGGCCAGCATCCAGCCCGGCGAGCGTTTCGGCAAGTGCGCTGTGCCCCGGGCGGCTCGAGCAGTGTCGAGGAGACGAAGGTCCTGGTCTCGAAACCGCTCGCCCCGGGTCCCAGCCGAGCGCCTGCACCGGCGCGAAGCGCTCGGCGGCGAGCCAGTGACACCGCTTCCATGCCGACGTCGGATAGAAGATGACATCGGCGCCCAGCGGCGGCGCGGCGGCGCTGTCGTGATGCGCTTCGACGTCGATACTGAGGTCGGCCGCGGCGCGGATGCGCGGTCGCATCGTCGCCGCAGCCGATGCCGAGCACCGCGACGTCGAAATCCTCGCGCGGCAGGCGTTCGAGCAGCGGCGCGTACAGGCGGCCGATGGTGTGCTGCTTGAAATGCGCGGAGACGAACGCGACCCGCGGGCGGCGGGGCGCGCGGGGCGGCGGCACCTCGGCGAGCGGCGGCGCCGGACGCCAGGCACGCCGCATGAGCGCGCCGGTGCGCGTCGCGAGCGGCCGATCGTCGAGGCCGTGGTAGGCGAAGTAGAACAGCGGCGCGCCGAGCGTCACCGCCGGGTTGCCGAGTGCCGGCGGGGCAAGTTCGAGCGTTGCGAGATTGCTCTCGATGCGCGCGCGATGGGCCGCGATCTCGGCGGCGTCCTCGCAGAAAATCGGGCGCAGCAGCGCGAAGCGCAGCATCGTTGCGCCGTCGGCGGCGCTCTCGAGCGCCATGCGGTGGAAGCGCATGGCGTTGTCGAAGTCGTCCTCGTGCTGGTAGAGCCGGCCGAGGTTGATACAGACCTCGGTGTCCTGTGGATTCAGGCGCAGCGCCTCGATCAGGGTGGCACGGGCCTGGTCCGGCTCGCCGGCGGCGAACCAGGCGAGACCGAGGTTCTTCTGCGCCGCGGCCCAGGCCGGGCGCAGCGCCAGCGCCTGCTCGAGATAGACGATGGCGGCACGCGGCTCGCCGCGCCGCAGCAGGAGCTTGCCCAAGTTGTAGGCGGCATCGGCGTGTGCGGGCGCGGCGGCGAGGAGTTCGCGCAGCAGGGCCTCGGCGGCATCGAGCTCACCGCGGCGCTCGAGGATCAACGCGTGGGTGTTGCGGTAATCGGCGCTGTGCGGCGCGAGCCGCTGGCAGGTCTCCGAAGCCTGCCAGGCGGCGTCGACATCGTCGCCTTCGAGCAGGCTCGCGGCGAGCAGGTGCCAGATGTCCGCGGCGCGCGGTTCGAGTCGCACGAGCTTGCGGCAGGCTTTTGCCGCGGCGGCAAAGTCACCACCGGCAAAATCGGCCGCCGCGCGCTTCAGTTGTTGCGCGGTCTTGGGCTTTCTCTTTGATTCAGCGGGCTTTCTGTTGCTCATCGATACCACTCGGCAGAACACTGCCGGGTGGTATCAGCAAAGAGCGTTCCAGCTTGCCGCTGCGGCGCGGCCCGCGCCTCAACCGGCGCGGTCGGCCGCGTCCTGGATCGCGAGACCTGCCTTGAAGCGCTTGAAGTTGGCCACGTAGCCCTGCGCGGACCGGGTCAGGCCGGCGATCTGCTCGGCCGTCAGCTCGCGCTTAGCGTCCGGGCGCCCCCATGACCAGGCTGCCATCCGGGATCTCGGTGCCCTCGGTGATCAGTGCACCGGCGCCGATGAGGCAGTTGCGCCCGATCTTCGCGCCGTTCAACACCACGGCGTTGATGCCGATGAGCGAGTTGTCACCGATGGTGCAGCCGTGCAGCATGACCTTGTGGCCGATGGTGCAGTTGGCCCCGATGACGAGCGGGTAGCCCGGATCGGTGTGCAGCACGGAGAGGTCCTGCACGTTCGAACCGGTGCCGACGGTGATGAGATCGTTGTCGCCGCGCAGCACCGCACCGAACCACACGCTGGCGTCCGGCTTGAGCAGCACCGAGCCGATGACGCTGGCGCTGTCGGCGACGAAATAGTCGCCCTCGGCGACGACGCGGCGTTCGTCGAGTTGATAGATCACGGCAAGTCCTCTGGGTCGGGGAGGGCGTGACCATACCGCCTGTGGGAACGCATCGACAACCGCCGCGGTGCCGGTAGAGGTTCGCGCGGCGGCGCACCGCGCGCCACCGGCGACACGGCGCCGTCAATGCGTGAGAATAGCGCTTCCATGCTGCGGACCGACCTGCAGCATTTCTCCCACGCCCGCACGGGATCAGGCCATGGCAGACTCCGGCTACACCTTGTTCGATACCGCCATCGGCCCGTGCGGCATGGCCTGGAACCCCACCGGGGTCACCGGCGTGAGCTCCCGGAACTGACCCCGGCGACGCGACGGCTCGCCGGCTTTCCCGGCGCTGGCCGAGGGCAGCCCGCGCGGCGCGCGCGGCAAGCGCGCACGCATGCGCGCGCATCTCGACGGCCGCTGCGGACCTGCCACGATCACTCGACCTTGCGGGCGTGAGCACGTTCCGGCGCGAGGTCTACGCGGCCGCACGCCGCATTCCGCCGGGCCGGACGGTCACCTACGGCGAACTCGCGGCCCGCGTCGGCGCACCCCAGGCGGCGCGCGCCATCGGCCAGGCGATGGGCAACAACCCCTGTCCGATCATCGTTCCCTGTCATCGCGTCCTCGCCGCGGGCGGGCGCGCGGGCGGCTTCTCGGCCGCCGGTGGCGCGACGACCAAGGCCTACATCCTGCGCCTCGAGGGCGCCGGCGACGTGACGTTCGAGGGTTTCGATTACGACCCGCTCGACGCGATCGCCCACCTGCGCGCGGCGGACGCGCGCCTCGCCGCGGTGATCG
>JBKAGN010000113.1:0-3886 GCA_046290415.1 Hyphomicrobiales bacterium | reverse complement strand
CCGTTTCCAATCCGATTTGGAAGCTTTCCAGGCGGAACGGGCCGGTGCCGACAGCGCCGGTGACGCCAAAATCTTCGCCCATTTCATCGTAGGCAGCTTGGCCTGGAATGCCCATAAATGAGCTTGCCAGATTGTAGAGCAGGTTGGGTTCGGGGCGCGCCATCACAAACCGGACGGTCAGGTCATCGACGACCTCCACGGACTCGATGGCTTCGACGAGAAACGCGTTCTCCGTGTCTGCAAAGTCTGGGATCCAGTCCGCCACCGTCTGTGCATTGAAGGGGCTGCCGTCATGGAAGGTGACGCCCTCATGGAGCATAAAGGTCCAGGTCATGCCGTCGGCCGACTCATCCCAAGACGTCGCCAAGTGGGGGTGGAAGGACTGATCGGCGTCCTGCTCCACCAGGCGGTCATAGATGAGCGACGTTGCCGAGTTCAGATTGTTGGCAGTGATCGGGTTGTAGGACGTCGCGCCCAGTTCACCGGCCGACAAGGCAATGGTGATGTCCTGGGCATAGGCGGGAGATGAGACGAGGAGACCGGCCGCTACGATAGCCGATCCTGTTAGAAGCTGAGTCTTGGTCGAGTATCGCATAGGAAACATCCTTGTTATGAAAACAGGTAGATCAGGTCTTGGGTGGGCTCTCCGGTCGCGTTGAAACGGCTTTGGAGGTTGGGCTTCCGACATGGCCGGTGAACCGCCCATAAAGGTTGGCAATCTTGTCCATCCGTGCCTCGACGTCCGGGCCTAGCGCCATGAAGACGCCGTTGACCAACAGGTTGGCGAGGCTGGCCATCTGCGCGGTTGAATCCCAGAAGAGGTTGAAGGAGGTCGGGACGACGAAAATTTCGTCGGCCACATCATGGGCCCAGTCGCAGTAGGGGTCGGTGATCAGGGTGACGTGGATGCCGGCGGCATTGGCCTCTTCGGCCAGCAGGCGGGCATGGCGGGAGTAACGGCGCGCTTCGAAGATCACCAGCGCGGCATCCTGGCCGTCCATCGCCAAGACTTCGGCGAAGTTGCCACCGGCCATATCCAGAAGCTGCACTCGGTCGCGCAGATATTGCAGTTGGTTGACGAAGATCTGCGCCATGCCACGTTCGGTCTGGAAACCAACGGCGTAGACCGTGCCTGCTTGAGCAAGGCGTTGAACGACGGCGTCGAACGCTGCGCTGTGAGCGATTTCATAGACCGCAACCAGGGCGGCCATTTCCAGCTCAAGGCCACGCGAAAGTTGGTCCTCACCGGCCTGGGCGCGGGCGCGCAAATCTTGCAGGCGATCACCGATCAGCCAGGGCTGATCGCCCATATCGTTCTTCAAGGTGTTTTTGAGGTCCTTAAAGCCGTCATAGCCAATGGCGCGGCAGAAACGGCCAACGGTCGGCTCGCTCACACCGACTTTTTCAGCCAGGCTCGCGGCCGTTTCAAACGGCAGGGTGCGAGGCTCGGACAACATGAAAGTCGCGATGGCACGATCTGCTTTGGAAGCAGATGACAGCGCCTGCGAAAGGCGATCATGCAAGGGCTTGGCCATGGGTGGAACCTCGTCGATTGCCCTTACGGTGAAATAAAACTTTCAAGAAGTCAAAGTTTTAATTTTTCTTGCATTGCTCGAATTTTGGGCGCTTCACTATGCTGGCCTGCTCCATGCCCCACCCCGGGCCGGAGTCGCGCCTACCGAAAAGGCCGTGCCAGTGATCTTTGATTTCCTCGTGATCGGGGGCGGCATTTCTGGTGCGTCGGCCGCCTATGAGTTGGCCTCGCATGGCAGCGTGTTGCTGCTGGAGGCCGAGAAAAGCGCCGGTTATCACAGCACGGGGCGGTCAGCCGCTTTGTTCACGCGCAACTATGGTGGGCCGGTGGTGCGCCGGATCAACGTTGCCAGCGCACCGTTCTTCAAGGCCCCACCAGATGGCTTCTGTGATGCGCCGCTGCTGACGCCGCGAGGTTCACTGACTGTTGCCGCGCCTGGCGATGAGCACGCGTTGGAACCACTACTCGCAGCGTCTGAGCCGGGCGAAGAGGTGGTTCGTGTGAGCGTCCAAGGGGTTCTTGAGCGCGTTCCCTTTCTGCGTCCTGACCGCGTGGCCGATGCGGTATTTGAAGCCAATGTGACCGACATTGATGTCGCCGGACTGCATCAAGGCTATCTGAAAGGCTTGAGAGCGCGCGGCGGTGTGGTGATGACCGGGCAGCGCGTTGGCGCCTTTGATCGCACGGCCGGCCATTGGACCGTCACGACGTCGTCGGAGAGCTTTGAGGCCAAGATCATCATCAACGCTGCTGGGGCGTGGGCCGATCAGATCGGCCATCTGGCTGGTGCCAAACCGATTGGATTGGTTGCCAAGCGGCGCACAGCGATCATCATCGACGCGCCCGATGGTACCGATATTCCGGCGCTACCTGCCGTCGATTTTGCCGGTTCGGACATCTATCTGAAGCCCGACGCTGGAAAGCTGATGGCCTCACCGGGCGATGCAACGCCAACCGAGCCGCAGGACGTGCAGCCCGATGAGATGGACATTGCTATTCTGGCCGACTGGTTGCAGCGGGAGACTTTGATCCCGGTGAAACGCATCCCGCATAGTTGGGCAGGTCTGCGTAATTTCGTTGCCGATGAGGCGCCAGTGGTCGGTTTTGACCAGGAGTTGGACGGTTTTTTCTGGCTCGCGGGACAGGGCGGCTACGGCATCATGATGGCACCAGCGCTCGCGCGACTCACCGCTCAACTGTGCACAGACGGCAACGCAGCTACCGCCGTCCGGGCCGAAGATGTTTCACCTCTCCGGCTTGTCTGATCAGCGCTTAGCTCGCCTCCGCCAGCAGGGTGGCGTTGCCGCCCGCCGCCGTGGTGTCGATGCAGATATGGCGCTCCAACCGGCATCGCAGGCCAAAATCATCCTCGGCGAGCAAAGGCAGGATCGGCCCGTCGCGTGATGCCAAAGCGCGGCGCATGGCTTGCAGTTGCGTATCGTCCCCAAAGCAGATGACGGCAGAAAAATGCTCAAGCGAGGATAGAGCGTCTGGCGGTAAGACACCGTCGATCCCTTCTTCGGGCAAAAGACCGGGCGCAACGCACACCGGCGCGCACCCATTCCTTGCGGCGACGTTCGCTTGATGAGCAGCATCGTCTTTCGAAGGCCCCAAACATAGAACGGCACCACGGCCATAGTCCGCCAGGCGATTGGACTCGCCGGTTGGGCCTGGCAGGGAGCGCGTTGAAAGAGCGTCTGATGGGCTTTGCGCCTGATCCAGCAAGCGCTGGACGTCCTCGGTGGCGGCCATGGCGCCCGAGACCGACTCGGACAGCCGACGCTCTGGCCGCGTGAACCGTGAGACATAGGTCGGTCCGCCCGCTTTCGGACCGGTGCCCGATAGCCCCTCGCCACCAAAGGGCTGCGAGCCGACAATCGCGCCGATCTGGTTGCGGTTCACATAGATGTTGCCGGCCTTCACGTTGCTGGAAAGCAGCTCGACACGGTCATCAATGCGCGAGTGAATGCCGAAGGTCAGGCCGTAGCCGGTCGTATTGATGTCGCCAACAATCTGCTCCAGTTGCGAGGCCTTGTAAGTCGCGACATGCAGGACGGGGCCGAACACCTCCTCTTCAAGGTCGCCAATGCCATTGACCTTGATCACCGCCGGGCCGACAAAGCATCCGCTTTCGGGGGCAGCGATCTGCTTCAACAGCCGTCCGGCGGCCTCAGCCTTGGCGATGTGCGCGCGAATGCCGTCGCGGGCCGGTGCGTTGATGATCGGTCCAACATCGGTGGAAAGGTGCCAGTGGTCACCGACAACAAGCTCGTCCATCGCCCCGAACAGCATGGCAAGAAAGTGCGGCGCGACATCCTCCTGAAGGTAGAGCATACGCAGGGCCGAACAGCG
>JBKAGN010000112.1:0-4280 GCA_046290415.1 Hyphomicrobiales bacterium | reverse complement strand
ACGGCCATGGGACGGATCCCAACGTCATGCGCACCGTCATTCGTGATGGCAACGATACGCTCGACAACTTCGCACTTGACTTCGATATCAGCAGCATCATTGGCGATGGCGAGTGGCACACCTACACGCTGACCGTTCAGGAGGGTGTTGGTTCAAGGGTGTACCTTGACGGTGCGCTTCAAAACTCCGACACGGGCGGCGGCGAGAGCATCGATCCATCCGGTCCAGTCTATCTGGGTGCGCGCCAGGATCTCGATGCCGATCGTTACTTCGGTGGCGAGCTCGACACCGTTCAGATCTACGATCGACCGTTGTCGGATAGCGAAGTGAATGAGTTGCACACGCTTCTCGATTCAACCGTCGATGCTGGTTCCATTGTCGCAGATGTGACGTCCGTGATCGACCCAGACATAGGCGACAGCTACTCCTACTCGCTTGCCGATGATGCCGGCGGCAAGTTCGCGATCGACGCGAATACCGGCGAGATTTCGTTGGTGGCCGATCATGATGCGACGACCGCCTTTTCCGACACGGTAACAGTTCAGGTGACGGACGCAGGGGGCAACTCCTTCCAAGAGACGATCGGTATCAACCTGGGCACCGATGGCGAGGATAGCCTGACCGGAACCGCAGACACCGACATCATGTACGGGTTCGACGGCGGCGACACGCTGAATGGTGGCGGTGGCGATGATGTGCTGATCGGCGACAATGGTCGCGAAACGCCGCAGTTGCTGCTCAACAAGGACGGCGGCACCGACGACAACGCACTGGCGTCGAACATCGCAGATTTCCCGGCGACGGCGATCAGTTTCGAGGTTCGCTTCACCACCGACGGCATTCCGGGTGACCGAGCAACACTGGTCAACTACCACACCGGAGGTGGCGACGATTTCTCTGTGTTCCTCAATGAGTCGCCGAACGAAGTATCGGTTGAGATTGATGGAACACACTACTTTACCGGAATCCCATCCTCGAGCCTGACCACTGGCACAGAACACATGTTGTCCGTCACTTGGGACAGCGCGACCGGCGCGTTGGAAGTGTATGTCGACGGAACGTTGGAATATGCGGGAACCGCCGCGCAGGGTTTCACGATCCCTGCAAGTGGCACGCTGACCATCGGCCAGGAGCAAGACTCGCTAGGTGGCGGCTATTCAAGCTCGGAGATCTTCGCTGGTTCGATCGACGAGGTTCGCCTATTCGATGATGTTCGCACCGCGCAGGAAATCGCTGACAATCATGACAGCCAGCTGACCGACCCAGCACAAGAGCAAGGCCTGGTTTCCAACTGGCAATTCGACAGCCAAGATGGTTCAATGGTCATCGACCTGGCAGGTTCCAATGACCTTACGCTTTCCAACGGAGCCGCTGTCGGTTGGACCGATGAGACGGATTTCGGTTCCTTGGTCGCAAGCCACAACCCCATTGGCCATTGGCGGTTGAGCGACACTGGAACCACCGCGACAGACGAAGGCACTGGCGCCAACGATGGCAGCTATGCCGGCAATGCGATAAGTGGCGCGTCCGGTGCCCTACACCGCGATCCTGACACGAGCGCGACCTTTGACGGTTCAGGCGACTATGTCGAAATTCCGGCTGACCCGGCCTATCAGCTAAACTCTGGAACGGTGCAGTTATGGTTCAACGCAGCCTCGACCGGCTCAACGCAGACGCTCATCTCGCGCGACTCGCAAGGCTATGATGGCGGTGGCCACCTTACGATCAACCTGACGTCCTCTGGTCAGATCGAGGTCCGCCATCAAGGCACGTCCGACAGCGTTTACGTCACTTCCGGCACCACCATCTCGGCGGGCGACTGGCACATGGTCAGCTACTCTTGGGGTCCGGATGGGATGGAGCTCTATCTTGATGGGCAGCCTGTCGATACCGACCCCACGCCGCGTACGCTGGTTGGCAACAACGAACCTTGGACCGTTGGGGCGAGCCAGGCCGGTAGCGGCGACGGTACCGCCGACAATTTGCGGGACTATTTCAACGGCCAGATCGATGAAGTTGCGCTCTTTGATACCAACCTTTCGGCCACGGACATTGCCGACCTTTATGATGCTGGTATCACCGGAGGCATTGCGTCGGGGGATGACACGCTCATCGGCGGAGAGGGCAACGATGTTCTGATCGGCGGGTCTGGCGCGGATGTGCTGGATGGCGGTGCCGGCACCGATACTGTCGACTATTCCGGTGCAACAGAGGGCGTCGCCGTGGCGTTCCAGGATGTCGATGGTTCCGGCATTTCCGGTGCGCATGCTGGTGCAACAGCCGGTGGCCTTGGCGGCGACGCTTTGGGTGATAGCTATACCAGCATCGAATCGTTTGCCGGCACCAGCCAAGACGACCACGTCTATGGCGGGACATCCGACATGACATTCGCACTAGGCGACGGCGATGATACGTTCGACACGGGTCTGAATGATGCCGTCGATACGGTTGACGCCGGCGCTGGCAACGACGTCGTCTGGGCCGGCGGCGGTGATGACGTGGTGAGCGGCGGTGCTGGGAACGACTTTCTCGTCGGAGAAGCGGGGAACGACGTTCTTGCAGGCGGAACAGGTGATGACACGCTGTACGGAGAGGCAGGCAACGACCTGTTTCTCTATGCAGTGGGCGATGGCTCGGACTTTGTTGGCGGTGGTGCCGCCGGCGGCTGGACCGATGCCATCGAGCTGCAAGGCATGGATGGTGCGGTTTCAATCTCCGGCAACACCGTGACTGGCCAGGGCTGGACGATGGAGGTCGATGGCGATCACTCGATCGATGGTCAAAACGGCGAGTCGCTGGACCTTTCAGCTGATGCCTCCGGTACAATCACGTTCGATGACGGCGCGACCATGACCTTCGACAATATCGAGCAGGTGTCGTGGTAAGGCCATCGACAGGAATGGTCGCATGAGGAGGACTGGACTGGGTGTCTAGGCCCTGAGTTTGGGCCAATGATTGGCGCTCTCGCTTGAGCTCGGCCACGATCTTCTTAAGTCGGTCATTCCCCTTGTGAAGGGCCTTCAAGTCGGCCAGTTCGGGTCACCCCTTGCCGCCGAAGCGCTTCCGCCAGGTGTCGTATGTTGCATCATTCACGCCTGCAGATTGGCACGCGAAAGCAGCATCAGACCCCGAGGCTAGCTCAGCTCAATCGCCCGCAAGAGCCACAGAATATCCTCGTCCGAATGCCGTTTGCGCGCCATCAAAACCTCCTCGCAAGCCAACCAGAAAATCGCCCAGTTTCTGGGGGGCTATGTCCGTGGTGCACGCTAAGCGGCAACATCGAGGCCAGACCGAAAATACCGGTCGATGGGCTGTCCCTCAAGGTTTACTTGCCAAGGTACACGCCGCGTGAAAACGTGAAAGACTACAACCGTCACAAGGGCATGATGATGCAGAATTCCGACGTTATTTGGGACTATGTCGACACTCACAAGGATGGGTTAATCAGGCTCTCCGATCGCGTCTTTGACATGCCCGAGACGCTCTACACTGAGTTTCGCTCTATGGCCGAACATAAAGCGATGCTGGCAGACAAGGGGTTTCGCGTCACCGAGAATGCCGCCGGAATTCCGACAGCAGTTCTTGGCGAGGCCGGTGAAGAAGGGCCCGTGATTGCGATCCTCGGCGAGTTTGATGCGTTGCCCTATCTGAGCCAAGAGGCCGGCGTTGCCGAACCAAAACCGCTCGAACAAGGCGGTAACGGCCATGGGTGCGGCCACAATCTTCTGGGGGCCGCATCCCTCTTAGCTGCAACGGCGGTAAAAGACTGGCTGGCGGCATCAGGCGTCAAGGCCCGGGTGCGATATTATGGATGCCCGGCCGAAGAAGGGGGTGCAGCCAAAGCTTTCATGGTGCGTGAAGGCCTGTTTGACGACGTGGATGTCGCCATCTCCTGGCACCCGGCAACGTTCACCGCTGTCAACAAAGCCACATCCTTGGCCAACACGCGTATCGACTTCACGTTCTACGGCAAGGCAGCACATGCGGCAGCACAGCCGGAACTCGGCCGTAGCGCGTTGGACGCGGTCGAGTTGATGAATATTGGCGTCAACTACATGCGCGAACACATGCCTGACGATGCGCGCATCCACTATGCTTATCTCGACGCGGGCGGGGTGGCTCCTAACGTCGTTCAGCATCAAGCCACAGTGCGCCAACTGGTCCGCGCGCGTGACCTGCCAGGATTGAGGCTGCTTTTGGCTCGGGTGAAGAAGATTGCCGAAGGTGCGGCCTTGATGACGGAAACGCGCGTTGAGAGCAAAGTCTATACCGGCGTTTCA
>JBKAGN010000111.1:0-4347 GCA_046290415.1 Hyphomicrobiales bacterium | reverse complement strand
AAGGCCGCAGAGCCGATCGGCCGCACCCACGGCCTGCGCCACCTCGCCGACCACCTGGCTCACCTCGCCAAGCGCGCCGGCGGCAAACACCGCGTAGAGCAGAAACTGGCCGAGTTCCCCGGCCGTCATGTCACCAGCCACCACGGCGTTCGCGCCGTACCAGAGCACCAGGACGACGCTGGAGAAGATCACGAAGATCGCAAACGAGGTGAGCAGAGCGCGGGCAACGATGGAGCTGCGCGCGGCTTCAAACGAGGCTTCAACCGCCCCAGCGAACATCCGCGCCAAGCGGCCTTGTGCCGTATGCGCCTGCACGGTGCGCACCGAGCTGATCGCTTCGCTTGCCATCGCCGAGGCCTCGGCGAGTACGTCCTGCGCCACCCTGGATCGCGCCCGCACCTGCCGACCGAACACAATCAGCGGCAGCACGATGAACGGGATCGCAATCAGCACCGCACCGGAAAGCGCCGGGCTTGTCACCACCATCATGATGCTGGCGCCGACGAACATGAAAAAATTGCGCAACGCCACCGAGACGCTGGAACCGACTGCCGATTTCATCTGCGTGGCATCGCTGGTGAGCCGCGAGACCAGTTCGCCAGAGCGGGCGCGGTCGTGAAACGACAAATCAAAGCGCATGATGCGCTCAAACACGGCTGCACGCAGATCAGCGACCACCCGCTCACCCAGCCAGGTGACCAAATAGAACCGCAACGCGCTCATCACCGCCAGAATGCTGACGACGGCAATCAATCCGAGAAACACACCGCCCAGTGGCACGCCGTCTTCGCCGGTAAACCCGCGGTCGATGACCATGCGCACCGACAAGGGAACCGTCAGCGTCGCACCAGTCGATCCAACCAAAGCGAAAAACGCCGCCACGATGCGGCCCTTATAGGGCGCAATGAACGGCCAAAGATCGCGCAAAGTTTGACGTGCGGACTGGACATCAAGGCGCGGTGGCGCAGAGGGGGCATCAGCGGAAGTGGCCATGCCTTTCCCTACCGATCAAATCGGTTTGATGGCAAGGTTTGACAGCCCATCACTTGGGGGAGTGAGCCGATTGATCGCAGGCAAGGCCAACACACCTGTCCCGCCCAGCGCAAGCCGCTTGCAAGCTGCCGCCCCATCGTGTATCGACGCGCGCTGAAGCGACAGATTTTTGACTTCTGGCCAATTTTAGTCGCGATCGAAATTTTTCACACCAATCGTGATCAACGCTGCACCAGTTTGGCGCGCGGGCGTCGCAATGACGGGTAAAGACGATGAAACAGGATATCCATCCCGATTACCACACCATCAAAGTGGTGATGACCGACGGCACCGAGTACGAAACGCGCTCGACCTACGGCAAAGAAGGCGACACGCTGCGCCTCGACATCGATCCGACAACACATCCGGCCTGGACCGGTGGTCAGCAGACCTTGCTGGACCGTGGCGGCCGTCTGTCGAAGTTCAAAAACAAGTTCGACGGGTTCCTCGGCTCCAAATAAGCCCGAGCCATCCGTTCAGAACGACAAAAGGCACCTGATTGGGTGCCTTTTTTGTTGCGGCTTGACGCAGGGTGCGCCTTAGCCGAACGCATCCGCCAAGCGCGCCATCTGTTCAGCCACCGGATTGGCGGCCGGCTCGTCCTGCTGCACGCGCTCACTGCGCTGATAAAAGATGCCGTCAAGACGCTGCACGCGTGTTTGCAGATCCAGCGAGGCATCCACCAGCTCGCGCAGCGTGCTTGGCAGTTCGTCCCAGCCAGGACCTTGCGTCGGGCTGGACAGCCCATGAATGCGGACCTTGGCTTTTTCTTCCGCCGCCTGCTCCAGGGTCATTTCCCCTTCGTGCACGGCGCGCTGGAGCAGCAGCCAGGAGGCGAGCTGCATCAACCGGGTTGTCAGCCGCATCGACTCCGTCGCATAGGCCATGGCACCAGCACGCGGCAGGTCCTTGGCCTCTTCACGGCCTTCCTTGTCGAGATATTCAGCCGTCGTCTCAACAAGCTGCATGCCGTGCTCAAACAGGTCGTGAAACGCGTTCGACCCGACCAGCCGGTCGGCGAAGGACACCGGGTCGTCCACGCCCGTCAGGCGATCATCGTCCATGCCGCTCGTTCGATCCATCGTGCCACGCCATCATTGTTGCTGCTTTTGTCCGACCCAGAGCATAGCCGATTTGGCCGAACCGTCTATATCCGCGCGCACCCTAAGCGCTGCGTTCTTCAGGCTCGGTTAACGCTGATTGGTCACCGTTCGCAGGCCACGCTCCCGATTTTGTGCAAAAAAAAGCCGCAGCAGGTGCCACGGCTGAATAATCAGTTTGAAAACAGGGAGGCGTCAATGAGCAACCAATCGCTCAGAAACTGTCGAGAAAACTCGATAAATTGAAGGTAAGCGAGAAAGGTTTCCGAAACCTTAACGCATCGCAATTGAATAAATTTGTTTACTTCAATTGGGCAGCGCCAGGTTCCACCCCTGCCTGAAGCTCATCGATCAGCCAATTGATCATCGGGTTTTTCTCTTCGCGCATGTGCCGCACGGCCTGCACAGAAAAAGCGCGAATGTCCACCGGCGGCGGCGCGAAGGCCAAGCCAAATCGTGCGGCGTGAGCCGTCACCAGTGCAGCGGGCAGGGTTGCGAGCATCGCATTGCCAGGCAGCATCGCCAGCGCTGGCAGGAACAGGGGCACCGAAAGCGCCACGCGCCGCTTCAATCCCTGTCCGGCCAAAACCTGATCGACGATGCCAGACATGGTCGCATCACCCGAGACCAGCAGATGGTCGGCGGACAGATAGGCGTCGAGATCCTGACCCTCTTGCAGGACCGGATGGCTTGGATGCGCGGCAACCAGGTACGTTTCCTCAAGCAAAAAAGTGCTCAAGAACGTGGCAGTCGGCAGCTCGGGGAAAAAACCCAGCGCCAGATCGACATCTCCAGCCTCCAGCGCCTTCAAAGCATCTGGCTTGGTGAGCGCCTGGATGGAAAGGGTCATCCCTGCCGCTGAAGCACGCATGCGCGCAAGCAGAGCGGGCACGATGGTCGCGATCTCATAGTCCTGCGCGGCCAGCCGCACATGCGCTTCACTGCGTGCCGGTTCGAACGAGTCCGGCCCGGCCAAGGCGCCCTGCAATGCCTCCAACGCAGATTGAACAGCCGGTTCGATAGACCGCGCAAATGCCGTCGGCTCCAACCCGTGGGGTCGACGCAGAAAAAGCTCATCGCCAAACACATCGCGCAACCGCCGCAGCGCGTGGCTGATGGACGAGTTGGTGAGGCCAAGTTCCTCAGCCACCAACGTGGCTTTGCCGAGCCGCATGAGCCCGGAAAAGACCAGCAGGACGGTGACATCCAATCGGCGAAGTTTCGTCTTATCGAAATCAGACATGAAGCTATTTCAGTTTCATTGAATAAGTTCTCTGCCTATCCCTATCGCTGACAGCGCACAAGAGCGCTCCACGAAAGGGAAACCCAATGACCCATGTTCTGATGATTGCATCCAACCCCGCCACCTCGCCGGTCACCGGCTGGCCGATCGGTTTCTGGTGGGCCGAACTCACCCACGCCTACAAGGAATTCGAAGAAGCCGGTTACACCATCACCATCGCATCACCCGATGGCGGCGATCTGGAAGCCGACGGCTACTCCGATCCGGAGGATGAAAGCGGCTACTCCGCCGAGGACACCATCTCGCTGGCCTTCAAGCAGACGGCGGCGAAAATGGCACTTTTGAAGGGCACGCCCAAACTGGCTGACCTCGACCCCGCCGACTATGACGCCGTGTTCGTGGTTGGCGGCCAAGGGCCGATGGTGACCATGATCGACGATGCCGGCACGCAAGCCTTTCTTGCCGGCTTCTATGAAAGCGGCAAACCGACCGCCGCCGTCTGCCACGGCACATGCGTGCTCTTGAAAGCCAAGCTTTCCAACGGCGATCTGTTGGTGAAAGGCAAGCGCTGGACCGGCTTTGCCAACTCCGAAGAGGAGTATGCCGAAAACGCCGTCGGCCAGAAGATCCAGCCGTTCTGGATCGAAACCGAGGCCCGGAAACTGCCGGACACGAACTTTGAAGTTGCCGGGCCGATGGAAGAGTTCGCCATCCGCGACGGCAATTTGATCACCGGCCAGCAGCAAATGTCCGCCGCGGCCGCCGCGCGCGAAGTCATTGCCGCGTTGCGCGGTTAGGCCGGGCACATGGGACAGATGATCCTCGTCGTCATGGCGCTGGCCACCGGCGCCATGATACCGCTCCAGCTGGCCTTTAACGGTCAGCTCGGCACGGCGCTGAAGGGGCCAGTCATGGCCTCCTTCTTCGTCTTTCTCACCGGTGTCGTGGCCACCGGCTTGGTGCTGTTGATCG
>JBKAGN010000110.1:0-4523 GCA_046290415.1 Hyphomicrobiales bacterium | reverse complement strand
CCCAGATCGAGGCCGAGGATATGGGCCGGATCGACCCGCGCATCAATGCAGGTCACGATCAGGGTGCGCAACTGCGGCAGGATAGGCATGTCGCCACGCTCGAACGTGGCCGCGAAGCGGGCGTTGCGGGCGATCAGGTCATTGTGAATGCTCATGGGGATAGGCTCCTTTGTCTTGGTTGGAAGTGTGATGAGAGCAAGGGATCAAGCGACGCGCAGGTGCGCGGCATCGCGGGGGCTGTGAGCGCCCGGCCATTCGGCGTCGTCCTGCGCGTAGGCCGGCTCGGCGATCCGGACATAATCGCGTGCCTCCTCGGCCGCTTTCAGGTCGAATGGCCGGGTCAGGAGGATCTTGGCGAACCCGCCCATGGCAGCCAGCGTGCGGGCGGCACTGCGGCGCAAGTCAGCGCGGTCCTGGACACGCCTGCGCACGACTGTCTCGAAAGGTTCCGGGTCGCGCCCGCCGATCCGCGCTACATGATCGGTCGGCGCCTCGACGGCAAAGGTGCCCCGACGGTATTCCTCGGCATAAAGTGCCAGTTGCGTGACCGCGGCGACGGAATAGTTTGAGGGAGGGTGCGCCTTGAGCGCTTTGACCATCATACGCTCGGAAATGTCCATATACCGGACCTTCCGGCCCAGCGCGCGGCCCATCGCCGCCGCGATCTCGTCCGGTGACATAAGCTCCGGTCCCGTCGGGCGATAAGTCTGGCCCGAATGCGCGTCGGGATCGATCAGCGCCGCCGCGACCACGCGCGCGATATCCTCGTTCGAAGGCGCCGCGTTCTTCTTAATGCGGCCATCGCCAAGCGGCATGGTGAAGACGCCCATATGCGCCGCCATATCCAGAACCTTCAGGTAGTTGTCGGCAAACCACCCCGGATTGACGGTGGTCACCGACATATCGTCCCGCATGCCGATCAGGATATCGCTGAGGTAAACTTCACGGGTGAACAGCGACGGGTGGTTCGCGCTCGACAGCCACTGGCTGAGCGTCACCACGTGTTCCAGTTTGGCCTCAAAGGCTGCGGCGGTAAAAACCGCGTTGAAATGCAGGCCATTGGGCGCAGTTGGTGCGCATTGATAGGCCCTCTGCACGCCCTGCATCGCCGCGCGCATATCCGGCAGCGCGTATTGATTGGCGACCATGACCTCGGCGCCTGCACGCTCCAGCCGCTCGGACCGGCGGTCGCGCCGCCGAACCAGCGCCCGGACTGGAAAATCCCGATGCAGCAGCATCAACGCAGTTTGCAGACCGGTTTTTCCGCTAGCGCTGGTGACAAGGATCTTTGGCTTTCTTGACATCGAGTGGCGCTCCATTTGGATGTTGGTTGTAATCTATAATTTTAGATGATACTTAAAATCCAAACTGTCAAGCCCCGGAGGTCGGCCCGATGCCGAGAATGTCAGCGGACGAAAAGCAGAAGAGCCACGAGCGCATCCTCAAGGCGGCTTCGCAGCTCTTCCGAGAGCGCGGAATCGAGACGACCAGCGTCGCCGACGTCATGAAGGCCGCAGGGCTGACCCATGGCGGCTTTTACCGGCATTTTGCATCCAAGGAGGCCTTGGTCGCCGCGGCGTTCAGCCATGCGGTGGACGAGGTGCTGTCAGAGGTCGAGGCGGCCCCTGCCGGTCCGGAACATGCTGCCGCCCGGGACCAATACGTCGCGCGCTACCTTTCAGCCGAGCATGTGGCGGATCGTGGTCAAGGGTGCCCGCTTGCCGCGATGGGTGCCGAAATTGCCCGTCTCGACGGCGCAGCCGAGGCCGAAGCATCGGACGCCGTCGTACGGATGGCCCGGCTGCTGGCCGCCGACGAACGCGGAGCGACGGACAAGGGGGTAGCAACCATGGCATTGCTTCTGGGCACCATCACACTCGCCCGCCTGGCCAAAAACCAGGAGCTTGCAGACCGGGTTCTCGATGTAGGAAAGCGAGGGAACGCGCTAATCGAACAGCGTTGGTGAAGTTGCCGAGAGAAATCGCGAGAGGGCGATCGCTACCCTTCCGAGCCGTCCTGCCCGACCGAAGCGCGTCGCAGACTGCCCGGTGAAATATTGAACTCCCGCCTGAATGCGCGGCAAAAGGCTGCCTCTGACTGGTAGCCAAGGTCGTGTGCGATGACCGCTTGCGGGTCTGTTGTGCGCGCGATGCGATTGCGGGCGATGCTCAGCCGCCAGTGCCGGGCATAGGCCATCGGCGCCACACCAACCTGTGCCGTAAACCGGGCGGCAAAGGCAGAGCGCGACATTCCCACGGCACTTGCCAGGCCGCCGATCGACAAATCGGAACCGGGATTGCCATGGATCATCGCCATGGCGCGTCCGATCTGCGGGTCACGAAGGGCGGCCAGCCAACCCCGCCGCGCGTCAGGCGCGTTGTCCAGCCAGAACCGCAGGGCCTGAATGACGAGGATGTCCGACAGACGGGTAATGACGGTCTCCCCACCCGGGCGCAACTCGGCCGCTTCCCGTGCAGCAAAGCGCAGCGTGCTTAGAAGCCACGTCCCCATATCGCCATCCCAGCTGTCGATATGGATGACCTGTGGCAGGTGTTTGATGAGATAGTGTGCCGCGATATGGTCGAAGCGGACGCAGCCATACATCGTCCGCGTCATGTCTCCGCCACCCCCATGGCGCAGGACCTCGAGCCGCTCTGAGATTTTCTCAACTGGAATGTCGAACAGAGGAACAGCAGGGAGACCGGTCTCGCTGCAGACAGTATGCGGCGTGCCGTGCGGCAGGATCACGAGGTCGCCCTGATCAACGCGGATAGGATCCTGACCATCGAGCACCAGAAAGCAACGCCCCTGCGTGACGACTAGAAAGGACAGGAGGTCGTCCAGACGAGGGATCGAGATGCTCCAGGGAGCCGTGAGTTCGCTGCGGTTGTAGAGCGTACCCTCCAGCCGAAGGAGATGCAGGCTTGCGCCAAGCGGATCGGACAGGTCTGTCGGGGTGGAGGCGGGAACAGTCATACCCCTCGATAAACCGGCCCTTGCCCGCCGTCTATCATTCTGGACGAATTGCACATGATGGTGGAGTTTCAATCATAGTTTGTCCCGACATCTCAGCTTAGCTGATGTGCATCGTGCAAACGGCATAGGGACCTTCATCATGCACTCTCTTCCCATCCTCGTGATCGGCGCCACCGGCAAGACCGGTCGCCGCGTCGCCGATCTTCTTGAAGCGGAGGGCCATGCGGTCCGCCGCGCATCGCGCAGTTCGCCAACCCGGTTCGACTGGGACGAACCTGACACATGGTTGCGCGCGTTAGAGGGGGTCTCGGCGATTTACATAAATTACTACCCCGATCTTGCCTTCCCAGACGTGCCCACAAAGATCCAGAAGCTGACCGCCATGGCCGCTGCGGTCGGGGTCAAGAATCTGGTGATGCTGGCAGGCCGGGGCGAGCCAAGGGCCGAAGCGTGCGAGGAAATCGTGCGCCGATCCGGCCTCGACTACACACTGGTTCGCGCCGCTTGGTTCGCACAGAACTTCTCCGAGGGTTTCCTTTACGACGCGGTGGCGGAGGGCATGCTGACCCTGCCGGCCGGGGATGTCGCCGAGCCCCTCGTCGACATCGATGACGTCGCCGAAATCGTGGCCGCTGCGCTTACCGATCCACGCCATGCTCGCCAAGAATACGACGTGACCGGTCCGCGCCTGCTGAGCTTCCAGGACGCGACCGAGGAGCTGAGCCGAGCGACAGGGTGGACCGTGGCCTATCAACCAATCGGTTTCGAACAGTTCCACGCCGCGCTCATCGAACTCGATGGTCCGCTTCTGGCGGATGTCTTCACCGAAGTCTGCCGGCAGATCTTCGACGGACGAAACGCAAGGCTCGGCGATGGGGTGCAACGCGCCCTTGGGCGCGAGCCGCGCGACTTCGCCGCGTTCTGCGCGCAGGCTACGGCCGCAGGGGCGTGGAATAGGCCCGCGTGATGCAAAGCCCCCTGGAGCCCGCCTTGCTGGTGGGCTCCAATGGATATCCTGATTTCAACGAGTTGAGAGCAGAGAAGGCTCGACGTCAGGCGCACCCCTTCCAGCGCCTACAAAGGCCAATCTATTGTTCTTGATCGCTGGAGGATCGGAGCAATTTTCTGGCATGAACAATGGCGTGGCGAATGGGCTGCACGGATCTAGCTCATCTGTGTCGACCGCTTTCAACTTTGGGAAACCTGTCGAAAGCAGGCCTTCGATGGGAACTCGGGAAGGCCGTTAAAGCCTGTCCTTGGGCCTCTGCAGGACATCCATTTTCTCGTGCAGGACCGCGATGATAATTCGGCGGTCGATGACTATCCAGAAGATGTAGTGACTTTGGCACCGATGGATGCAGACCTCGTCAGGCAATTTTGGTACTGATCTTGGCGGCGCTCGACTGCTTCCGATCGCGTCGAAGCAGTCCCCAGCTGATCCAGGTACTTGTCCGCTTGTTCGGGTCCCCAGGTTTCAAAGGTGTACCGCCAAATACCCCGAAGGTCCTCTTCCGCGGCAAGCGTAAGGTCGTAGCTCGGCATGGATC
>JBKAGN010000109.1:0-4543 GCA_046290415.1 Hyphomicrobiales bacterium | reverse complement strand
AATCTCCACAATGCCGATGGCTGCAATTGCAGCCACGTCGGCAAGGCATTGATAATCATACGGCCTAAACATGGCCTTTTCCCTGCCGTGTTTTGAGCAAACTCGTCAAGCCTTAATCCTTTGATCAGTGCAGGTCTGCAACGTGTCGTGAGCGACACATGTGTACCGAAGGTGTGATGAACAACACGGCGCGCCGGATGGGGCTGGTGCAGTGTGCCGCAACTTGAGATCCGCAATCGGCAATCTCCACCAAGAGAGGGGTCGATCGATCAGGGAAGGTTACAGCATGAGCCTGACACATGAGGAAAGCCGTTTGTTCGCAATGCTTTGGCTGAAGGCCGGCGAGGACGCCGTGCTTGAGCTTGAAGACGCGAAAGAGGTCGCCGTCTACACGGCCAAGGCCACCGAAATGGGCCTTACGCCCTGCGCCCGCGAACGTCTTCAACCCTTCGATCTGCGCCCCTTCGCGCGCCTTCAGGCCCGCCAAGACCAGCATTCATCCTGGGTTCATTAAGCCTGCCCTAAGGTTCGGCCAACCTTTGGCTAACCCTGTTGCGATAGGGTGGGTGCAGGTCGGAACGCAAAGGCTGATCTGGGCGTTGATCGCTCAGTTCGGTAAGATGCGCGCCGGGCCAATGTTGGATGGATGAACGTGACGGCAGACGCCAAACACGATTGGACACAGGCTCTTAAGCGACGCTCCAAAAAGCTGGGGCTGTCGTTTGGCGCGGTGTTTTTTGCGTTCGGCCTCGGATTTACCACGCAAGCCCATGCCCAAAATTCCTGCGCGCGCATCCAGAGTGAGCTCGCCGCCTTGCACAATGGCGGCGGCGGCGGATCAGGCCAATTGCAGCAAGCAGTCAACCAACAGATGCGCGAGCTGGCGCGGGCGCAAGGTGCCTATGATCGCTACCAATGCGCCTTTGGTGCGTCACCGCAATGCGGTTCGATTGTGGCAACGCTCACCCAGATGCAAGCCAATTTGAGCCAGATGCAGCGTCAGTTGGCGCGCTCTGGCGGCGGGCGCAACACGGCGCGGATCGCCGAGCTGGAACGGGTTTTTGCCACCCAATGCGGGCCGGGTCAGAGACAACAGCAGATTCAGCAGGCCCTTCAGCCGGGCAATCTGTTGGAGGCGATCTTCGGCATTCGCTCGCAACCAACCTATGTGGCACGCCGACCGGCCGATCCATCGGGTATCGTTTTGCCCGGCCAGCCCTATGGTCGCGGTTTCGACCGACCGGGCGAGTTTCTGCGTGAGCCGGAGTATCGCGGTTGGGGCGGCACCTACCGCACCATGTGCGTGCGCACGAGTGACGGGTTCTATTGGCCGATCAGCTTTTCAACGACGCGCGACCGGTTCGATGAAGACCGGGGCCTCTGCGCCGCCATGTGCCCGGGAACGGCTGTTGAACTCTATGCCTACCGCAATCCAGGCGAGCAGGTTGACGCCATGATCAACACGCTCACCGGCGAGCCCTACACCACCCAAACCTATGCGTTTGCCTACCGGGAGAATTTCGACCCGAACAATCGCTGCACGCCCTCAGCGGCGGTGCTCGAAGAATTGCGCGCGGCCAATGGATTTGCCGCCACGGGACCGACCGGTCCGCAGGTGCCACAGCCGACGGCGCGGCCGGACATGGCCAGCGATCCGGAGACACGCGCGCTCGACGATGCCGGGATGAGTTTTTCCGCTCTACGCTCCCTCACCCGCCCCGAACAGGATGGCGAGCAGATGGTTCGCCGGGTCGGACCCGACTATGGATATTTTGCCAACTAATCGTCGCGACAATCGGGCCGTTTGTCGCGACTAACCGACCGCTTGTTCCAGACGATCGACGGTTTTGTCGCGACCAAGCAGGACGATGATCGGGCCCATCTCGGGACCGCGCTCCATGCCCGTGAGTGCCTTGCGCAGCGGCATGAAAAGCCCCTTGCCCTTGCGGCCGGTCTCGGCCTTCAGCGCGCCCGTCCAAACGCCCCAGGTTTCCGACGTGATGGCGCCATCAGGCAGCTTGGCCAGAGCCGTCTGGATGTAGGCGACATCATCGTTTTCCAGATCGGACTCAACGCTTTGCGCGTTGAGCATCTGCCACCAGGCCTCAGCGTCCTGAGGGGCGTTGCAGTTCTTGCGCACCGCCAGCCAGAAGTCGGCCTGAAGCTCGGTGGGGACGCCGATGTCGCTGAGCGTGTCGGCCACATCCGCCGGCTCCAGCGTATGCACCATCTGGGCGGAGAAGTCGGCGATCTGTTTGGGCTCGAAACGCGCCGGGCCGGAGGAAACCTTCGATAAATCAAAGTCTTCGGCCAGGGCCGCAAGGCTGTCGCGCGGCGCAATCGCCATCGATGTTCCCACCAATGTCGCCACGCTGGCCACCGCCATGGGCTGGGTGCCATCCTCGCGTAGCGCTTTGAGAGACAAGGATCCTTCGCGCTTGGAAAGCGCCGATCCATCGGCGGCGATCAGCAGATTGTGGTGCCCCCATTGCGGTGCGTTGGCGCCAAGGGCTTCGAAGATTTCAATCTGCGTGCCGGTGTTTGACACATGATCCTCGCCGCGGATCACATGGGTGATACCGAAATCGATATCGTCGACAATCGAAGGCAGCGTGTAGAGATAGGTGCCGTCCTCGCGGATCAGCACTGGGTCGGATTGCGATGCGGTATCAATGGCCTGCGGGCCCTTGCAGAGATCGTCCCACTCCACGCGCTTGCCGGTTAGCTTGAAGCGCCAATGGGGCGTGCGGCCCTCCGCTTCCAGCTCTTTGCGCTCTTCATCGGAGAGGTTCAGCCCGGTGCGGTCGTAGATCGGCGGCTTGCCGAGCGCCATCTGACGCTTGCGCTTGTAGTCCAGCTCTTCGGCCGTCTCATAACAGGCGTAAAGCAGACCCTTGCTCTTCAGCTCATCGCGCACGCCATCATAACGCTCCATCCGCGCCGACTGTTTTTCCAACCGATCGACTGTGATGCCAAGCCAAGCGATGTCGTCCTGGATCGTGTCGGCAAACTCTCGGGTCGAACGGGCAATGTCGGTGTCATCCAGGCGGAGCACAAACTGCCCATTGTTATTCAACGCGAACAAGGCGTTGAACAAAGTCGTGCGGGCGTTGCCGATATGCAGATAGCCCGTCGGAGACGGGGCGAAGCGAACTACAGTCATACTAATCCGATGTGCCAGAAGGATGGGCCGGATCGCGGCGGTCCCGGAAACGGTTGGTGATGGGGTAGCGGCGGTCGCGGCCAAAGGCGCGGCTGGTGAGTTTTACGCCAGGCGCAGCCTGCCGACGCTTGTACTCGGCGATATAAAGCAAATGCTCGATCCGCCCAACCGTTTCCAGATCATAGCCGTCGGCGACGATATCGCTGATTGATTTTTCGTCCTCCACCAAGCCACGAAGGATACCATCGAGCACGTCATATTCGGGCAGCGAGTCCTGATCCGTCTGGTCGGGGCGCAGCTCGGCGGACGGTGCTTTGGTGATGATCCGCTCGGGGATCACTTCGCCGGCCGGTCCGCGCAGATCGGCAAGATGGTGCGCATTGCGCCAGGCGGCCATGCGGTAGACGTCGGTCTTGTAGACATCTTTGATCGGGTTGAAGCCGCCATTCATATCGCCATAAAGTGTTGCGTAACCCACTGACATTTCTGACTTATTGCCCGTGGTCACGACCATGGAGCCAAACTTGTTCGATAGCGCCATCAGGATGGTGCCGCGTGTGCGGGACTGGAGATTCTCTTCGGTCACACCGGTCTGCGTGCCCTTAAAAAGGGGGGCTAGAGCATCCAGAAAGCTTTCCACGGGCTTATGGATTTCAACCACATCATAGCGCACGCCCAAGGCTTTGGCGCAGGCCTGCGCATCCTCCAGCGAATGCTGGGCGGTGTACTCATAGGGCATCATCACGCAGTGGACGCGGCCTGGCCCGAGCGCGTCGACGGCCATCGCCGCACAGATGGCCGAGTCGATCCCGCCCGACAGGCCGAGCACGACACCGGGAAAGCCGTTCTTGTTCACATAGTCGCCAAGACCCATGACGCAGGCCCGCCAATCGGCCTCCAAATCATCGGGTAGCTTGGCAAGTGGCCCACGGGCAAAGGTCCAGCCGTCAGCTTCACGCACCGCCTCGACCATTTGCACGCCGGACTCAAATTGCGGCATCTGGAGCGCGAGCGTGCGATCCTTGGCGAGCGCAAACGAGCCGCCATCAAAGACCAGTTCGTCTTGCCCGCCCAGTTGATTGATGTAGAGCAGCGGCAGGTCGGTCTCGACAACGCGCTGCACCATGACCTGCTGGCGCTCTTCGTTCTTCGCTTCCCACCAAGGCGAGCCGTTGGGCACGATCAGGAGCTCGGCGCCGGTCTCGGCCAAGCACTCCGGCACGTCTTCTGACCAGGCATCCTCGCACACCGGAACGCCAAGGCGCACGCCGCGAAAGTCGATCGGCCCGGGCATCGGACCGGCATCAAACACGCGCTTTTCGTCAAACACCGAATAGTTCGGCAGATCGACCTTGGCGCGCATGGCGGTGACCTTGCCGC
>JBKAGN010000108.1:0-4778 GCA_046290415.1 Hyphomicrobiales bacterium | reverse complement strand
AGTTCGTTGCAGGAGCGGTTGCCAAAAGCCGATGCCAGTCGGTGTGTCTGCGTCGAATACGCTGTCAGTCATGCAAGAACTTGGGCGATCGCCTCGCGCAGGGTCACGTCTCGCGGGTCGGGTTCCACGCCCGTGCCCATCCGGTTCATGACATAGCCGTAGCCAAGCTCGATCTCGGGGTCGGCGAAAGCCATTGACCCGCCTGCGCCGGGCGTTCCGAAAGCAGACGGCGATCCGATAGGCAAGCCATAGAACGGCTTCATGAAACCAAGGGAATAGGAGATGTCGGTCGTCAGGCTCATATCCTTGATGCCGCCAGTCGGCCGGATGGCGGGGGCCTTCAAGGCCTCGAGCGTCTCAGGCCCAATGCCGAGCGTCTTGCCGCCGGTTGCGAACTCTCCGTAGAGCTTTGCGAGCGCACGGGCGGTCCCGACGCCACCGCCGGCGGGAACCTCAAGGTCGCGGGCATAGACCGTGTCTTTGTCAACCGCGACCGTCGTTCCTGGGTTCACCATGGTCGAGCGGAAGACATGGCTCCAAGGGTTCAAGACCTTCGGGATCATCGCCAGCGGCAGGCCGAGAATGGAGGCGACGATGCCCGGGTTCTGGATCGGCGCGAGGCGGTCATTAGGCGTTTCCGGCGGCAGGCGAATAAAGAAGTCCGCCTCCAGCGGCTCGGCGATGTCCTCCTGAAACACCTGGCCCAGCGTTCGCCCTTGTGGATCGGTCCGGCGGATCAGTTCGCCCTCGTAAAAGCCCAGCGTTATGATGTGATAGGCGTAGTGCTGCCCGGGCGGCCATGCGGGGCGCTCGGCCTCCATGATCCTGGCCAGCCGGTCAAAGTCCGCTATCACAGCGCGATCGACCTTTTGGTGGAAGGCATGCAGTCCGGCCTGATGGGACAGCAGCTGCCGGACAGTGATCGTCTCCTTTCCGTTCTGGGCGAATTCGGGCCAGTATACAGCAACTCGGGCCTCGTAATCGATCCAGCCCCGGGAATGGGCGTAGGCCATGACAAGGCCCGCAACGCCCTTGGTGGCGGAGAAGACGATGACCATCGTGTCTTTCTCCCAGGGAGCGCCGGACTTGGGATCGCGGATGCCGCCCCACAGATCGACGACCATTGCGCCGCGATGTTGCACCGCTACAGCGGCGCCGATCTCCGCTCCGGAAGCGAAGTTTTCCTCAAAGGCCGCTCGAACCGGCTCCCAACCGGTGGCGACATGGCCGGACACCCGATGCGCAGTCACTGCGGGCTTCCCTCAATGAAAGGTCTGGGCATGATCTTTCGCCATCTTCCCAAGCTGGCCATTGACTTCGATCAGTGCTGGGACCGGACGCGAGCCCGACCCGCAATGTCGTCGCTCATTATGTCCAGAATGCCGCCATCATCCGACCAAGAAGCCGTCTAGTACCGGCGCGCCCTCGGCTTCCAAGGGCCGTTGGTGCTGAACGGCTATTCGATGTCTTCGATCCAGGTTTTTGCGGCGACCGCTTGTGGGAACCCAAGCGTACCGATGGCCAGCATCGCAACATGGATCATGTCATCTTTGCTCAACCCTTCGGCCACTCCGCGGCGCGCATGGGAATGGACGGCGCCTTCAGAACCCGCACCGACGGCCAGCGCGAGTTTCACCAACCGTTTCTCGCGATCCGATAATGGCCCAGCGTTGGCGCTGGCTTCACCAAGCGCCTGATAGGCCTTCCAGACATCGGGGTGGTTTTCAGCGATTGCGCCAGCGGCGCCTGGAAGCTTGGGCATGCTTAAGGTCCTTTAGACAGTGAAATCATCAATCAGAACTTCTGGCTTGGCGAAGTTCGTCAGGTCATCGACATCGTTGATCACGACACGTGCACCATCGACGTCCACGCCGTAGCCGTGCAGCGTCTTGAAGGCGCGTGAAAGGTTTTCCGGTGTCATCCCGAGATAGGAAGCAAGGCGCCGCTTCTCCATGGGAAGGGTGACTGCGTTACTCCCATCGCCAAACTTGTGCAGGCGGAGCAGATAGTTGGCGAGACGCTCGATCGAGGTGCGCAGCTTCAGGTTCTTGGTGTTCTTGATGACGCCCCGATAACACATGGCCAGTTCGTCCACGATCGAGCGGGCGAACACGGGGTCTTGAGAGAAGATTTCTCGCACGTCCGTCGACGGCAGAAGCACGATACGCGATTTTTCGATCGTCCGCGCGGACATCAAATAGGGGGCATCGCGGATCGTTGCCGCCAAAATGAAGGTTGAGACGGGCCGCACAGTTGCCATCGTTGTCTCGCGACCATTCCAAGCGGCGAAGAGTTCGACCGACCCGCCGATCATCACGTGCAAAAAGTCTGAAGGATCGCCCTCGGCAATGAGATCGATCATCGGTGGAAAGTTCTGAACATAGGCGCCACGGAACAGCGCCTCGAAACTCTCATCGGCCATGCCGCTGAAGAGTCTGAGCGCACGTATATCGGCTACTTCGGATGGTTTCACGGAAGCTCGCGGCAAATCAAATACCTGACATTTATCAAGCCCAAAAATGACAAATGTCAATAGGCCGGTTGCACTTTCCCAAAGGTTACCATGACGTTTTCGCGCGGAGAAGCTGATCAATCTTAGTCGTTGATTTATTTGAGTATTCTGGCGTTACCGGCTTGATGTAGGTCAAGTTCGTCTAACAACCAAACGCGCAGACCCGTCTCGGTGCTTCAGCAATCCGGCTGGAGCAGAATGCCGGAGAGACGTGATGGAACTGCAAAATAAGGCCACCGCCCTGTGGTCGAACTTCCTCAAAGTAAACATGGTCCAGATTCGCACGTTCCACATGACGTGGTTCGCGTTTTTCGCCTGTTTCTTTGCCTGGTTCGGGATAGCGCCGCTGATGTCGGTGGTACGCGACGAACTGCAACTGACACCTGACCAAATCGGCTGGGCCATCATCGGTTCAGTGTCGATGACCATTTTTGCCCGCCTGTTCATTGGCTGGCTGTGCGACCGCATCGGGCCACGCAAAGCCTATACCGGCCTTCTGCTCCTTGGCTCCCTGCCCGTCATGGGCATAGGCCTTGCCCAGAGCTTTGAATCCTTCCTTCTCTTTCGCGTTCTGATAGGCTGCATCGGCGCGTCTTTCGTCATCACCCAGTACCACACCAGCGTGATGTTCGCGCCTAATGTGGTGGGTCAAGCCAATGCCACATCGGCCGGCTGGGGCAATCTTGGCGGCGGTGTCACCCAGTTCGTCATGCCCTTGCTGTTCTCGGTTATGGTCATCGGATTCGGCTTCTCAGAGGCCGTTGGTTGGCGCTTGTCGATGGTGGTCGTCGGCGTGATCATCATGCTGATCGGCATTGCCTATTTCTTCCTCACTCAAGACGCACCTGACGGCAATTTCGATGAGTTGCGCGCTCAAGGCAGAATGGAAGAAAAGAAGAAGGTCACCGGCAATTACATGCATGCCCTGACCGACCCGCGCGTCTGGGTTCTGTTCGTCATCTATGGCGCCTGCTTCGGCATTGAGCTGACCGTGAACAATGTCGCTGCGCTCTACTTCATGGACTATTTCGACCTGACGCTGGTCACTGCGGGCTTTGTGGCGGCATCGTTCGGCCTGATGAACATCTTCGCCCGTACGCTGGGCGGCATCTTTGGTGATAATTTCGGCTCGCTATGGGGTCTGAAAGGCCGGGCGTTCTGGCTCTTCATCTGTCTGCTGTTTGAAGGCATCGCCCTGATGATCTTCAGCCAGATGCAGGTCCTGTTCTTGGCTCTGCCGTCGCTGATCGTGTTCTCGCTGTTCACCCAGATGGCCGAAGGCGCGACCTACTCCGTCGTTCCCTTCATCAACAAAAAAGCCCTTGGTGCCGTCGCCGGTGTCGTGGGAGCAGGCGGCAACGCTGGCGCTGTGCTCGCAGGCTTCCTGTTCAAGAACGTGATCGATTGGTCCGAAGCCTTCCTCATCCTCGGCATCGTCGTGACCTGCGCCTCGTTCCTGGCCTTCTTCGTTCGGTTCTCAACGAAGCAGGAAGATGAAGAACGGGCAGCTTTTGCCGCCGCCAACATTGAGACGCTGCGGCGCCGCGCGGCCAAGGCCAATGCCGACCTGGAAGAGGGGTTGGTCGCCATCGCAAACCGCAATCCCAAGGCCAGCCCGGCTGAGTAACGACACGCCTTCACGAACCAGGGCGCGTGGCATCCGGCCACGCGCCATCTCCCGACCGCCAAGACCCAATCAAGGACACGATTATGGGACAGGACCTAAGGAACTACACGCCGGACGATGAGGCCTTTTGGGCGTCATCGGGCAAGGCGATTGCCAATCGAAATCTATGGATTTCCATTCCCTCGCTGCTCTGCGGCTTCGCCGTATGGCTCTACTGGGGCATCATCACTGTCCAGATGATCAATCTGGGGTATCCGTTCGAAACCTCGCAACTGTTCACGCTGACCGCCATCGCCGGCCTGTCCGGCGCAACGCTGCGTATTCCAGCAACCTTCTTCATCCGCATCGCCGGTGGTCGCAACACCATCTTCTTCACCACGGCGTTATTGATGATCCCAGCCGCCGGCACGGGCTTGGCTCTACAAAATCCTGATACGCCACTTTGGCAATATCAGGCGTTGGCGCTGCTTTCAGGCATAGGCGGCGGCAACTTTGCAGCCTCCATGTCCAACATCTCGTTCTTCTTCCCCAAGAAGATCCAGGGCTACTCGCTGGGCATGAATGCCGGTCTTGGAAACTTCGGTGTCACGACCATGCAGATCGTGATCCCGCTGGTGATGACCTTCGGTCTCTTCGGCG
>JBKAGN010000107.1:0-5024 GCA_046290415.1 Hyphomicrobiales bacterium | reverse complement strand
TCTGGCCGTCACGGTGTTTTCTGGCTTTGGTGCGACGGCGGCGATATCCGCCGATGATTTTTCCGATTTTCCTGACATGCCGCAGATCGATCGCTTCGATGATGCGTTCCGCGAGGCCGGCTTTTATGGCGGCGTGCGTGCGGGCGGTGTTTGGGCGGACGACACGCAGTTCATCATCACCGGTCCAAACCTGGTCGAGAACGCCTACCAGCTTGGCTTCACCGGGTCGCTGTTCGTCGGCTTTGAAGTGCCCGACCTTTACTGGGGTGCGGGTGCACGTCTGGAAGCCGAATTCGGCTATGGCGCCTATGACGTGGATACCCACACGGTTGCGGGCACGCCTGTTGCCGCCGCCAACTCGTTTGGGTCAACCGACGCTCTGACGGCGATGGCCAATCTCTATGTCGACTACAATCTCGGCGCCTTCCGCCCTTTTGTCGGCGGTGGCATCGGCGTTGCGCGGGTCGATTTTGAAACCCATGGCGTGACCGGCAATCCCGGTGTCATGGACGACACCGAAAACGGCTTTGCCTGGCAGGTGATGGCCGGCGTTGGTTTTGACGTCACCCAGGCGCTGACCTTGGAAGCGATGGTCCGCTACCAGTCCATTTTGGACGTGGAACTTGTATCGTCGACTGGTCCAACATCGACAATCGATCTTGCCTCGACGCAGGCGCTTCTGGGCATGCGCTACAGCTTCTGATCGCCCGTCGATCTTCACTTAGCGTTACCAAAACCTTACCCGGCGTGAGCGCCTTAACGTAGCGAAATCAATGCTTTAGATGCCACAAACGGCCTCGCCTTTTTTCCGTCATGCTTTCGCCGCGCAAACACCATCAGCCCGCCATGGCGCACACGAAGATCGGGCACAATTGACCGTCATTGCCTCCCCAGCTCACGGCTTCAGTTTGGCCTGTGTGCCCCTTGAACACATTGCGTGGGGAGTACCCGAGTATGACGTATCTTCAATCCTTCAATCTGCGCACCAGGCGTCCGATGGCGTTGGCGCTGGCGGTCACAGTCGGTGGTCTTGCAGGCCTCCTGACCGGTCAGGCACGTGCCGCAGATGTTCCACAAACCTATTCACCTGCACCAGCGCCCTATGTGGAAGAGCGCGTGCAGACCAGCTTCTCGCGCTTCGGCCCCTATGTGGGTGTGCGCGGTGGCGCGGCCTGGGCGGATGACACGAGTTTCCTTTCTGCCGCACCGGGGCCAGCAGGAACCGTCAATAACACGTATGAAGACTGGAACCTGACTGGTTCTGCCTTCGCTGGTTATGAGATGGAATTTTTCCCAGGTTTCGGCGGCCGTATTGAAGCCGAGTTGGGCTATTCCAGCTTCGAAGTCGAAGGCCACTCGGTTGGTGGCGCCGCCGTCGCTAGCCCAACTGGTGACACCACGGCTTTCACCGGGATGGTCAATGCCTATGTGGACGCCCATCTCGGTGCTTTCCGGCCCTTTGCTGGTGTTGGCCTCGGCATGGCGCAGGTGAACTTCAACGACCATGGCACAGGTGCAACCGTTTTGATGGATGACGACGACACCAAGTTTGCTTGGCAGCTTGTTGGCGGTGTCGGCTATGACCTGACCAGCAATCTAACGCTGGAAGGCATGGTGCGCTATCAGAGCATTATGGACGTGGGTCTAACGTCGACAGCAGCTGGCGGCTCGGTTTCCAGCTCGACCGATTTGAACTCGACACAAGGCCTGGTTGGTCTGCGGTACCGGTTCTAAAGCGTTCGGAGCCCGCGCTCCGGTCCTACGGACCGACCAGCATCCTTGCTGACTCCGGTCCTGAAGACCGACCGCGTTGGGCTGACGCACCAAAAAGTAAGCCCCGACCGTTTGGCCGGGGCTTTTTTGTTCAGACTGTTGCCGAACCTACATGGCAGCGCCTTCGATGGCGAAGAACATCGTCTCGCCGGAGTGATCATCGACGCCGTCATTGTCGGTTGAGATCCACATGGTTCCATCCTCGGCGATGGCCAAACCCTCGACCTTGTCGAGCACATAGCCGCCAGTCGATGTCAGGTAGGGCAGGAGATCGACAACAAGCTCCGGCTCCAAAACAGCAGGGGTTTCATCAAGTGCCACCATGGCGTCCATCGCCGCCATGGGTACGCGGGTGATCTGCTTTGTCACGGCGCGATCATCATGCTGATTGTCGCGTTCGATGAAGTAAACCCAGTCGCCATGCGCGACTATCTCGGACAGACCAACCCAACCGGTTGACGGCTCGGTGAGCGGGTAGTGGATCACGCCCCACTCTTCGCTGTCCAGATTGTAGGACAGCACCTTGGCGTGATTGTCAGGGTCATCACGCCATTCGCGCTGAACGGCGATGTAGAGCGTGTTGTCCACGCGGGTAATGCCTTCAAAACCGAAGCGGCGTTCGACACTGGCGAGCGCAGCCGGGAGCGTGATGAAGTCCTTGATCTCGCCGTCGGCAGCCACATGATAAATGGCGTGCGGCACCAGACGGTCGGTGCGGCCTTCGGAGGCGATCCAGAAACCACCTTCGCCGTCGAGCGCGATGCCTTCCATATCCATCAATTGGGCTGGGCGACCCTCGCGGGTCACGTCGATGGCATTCACGATCCGCGCAGGCGTTTGCGACACATCGATGTGGAAGATGCGCGGCTGCAGGCCATAGAAGCTGTCGGACACAGCATAGATCGTGCCGTCTTCGGCCATCACTTGGCCGGAGATCGCACCCCAGCCAGTCAGTTCATCCATGCCCGCGCTGGTAAGGTGCGGATAGGTCGCCTGTGCGTCCTGATACTCAAACAGCATCACATGGGCACGCGCGCCCGCATCGTCCGTCTCGTTGGCGGAGACCAGCAGATTGCGCCCAGGGATCGTCACATAACCTTCCGGCCCAATGCCTGATGGCAGAAGTTGTTCAAGAACAGGGTTGGCCGGATCAGCGATGTTGTAGACGCCAACAATGGAGCTGCGTTCTGCGCCGACAAACACGTAGGGCGTGCCGCCGAAAGTGTCGAACGTGACGCTTTCTGGCTCAACGCCTTTGTTGCCGGAGCGCTCCTCGGGGTAGTGGCCAATCTGGACAATGGCGTGCTCAAAGTCGGAGCCGCTTTCATAAACAATCTCGCCATCCTGGCTGAAGATCGTCCAACCGCGGCTGCCACCATCCATATCGCCTTCATTGGCAGTGGCGAAGTGGGTGGTGTCGATCCAGGTCACGGAGTCCGGCTCGCGCGGGACGGTGATCGTGTCGGAAAAGATCAGTGCCCCTTCTTCCTCGGTGTCGACGCCTTGCAGCGTGACGGACCCGGCGGAGAAGTGGCTGAGCACCTCACCCTCTGCGGACACCACCACCATGTGGTTGTTTTCCTGCAGGGTGACGACGATCTCGCCTTCGCCGTTGATCGAGACGAATTCCGGTTCGGGGTCTTCCGGGGCAATTTCAGCAAGGCCAGTGATATCGACTTGCAGGGTGCTGTCGCAATCCAGCGAGCCATCCACGATTTGGGTGATGGTCAGGAATCCGCCCGGCATTTGGCCGACACGACCGTCGCCAAGGTCTTCGTCGCGCTCGTTCTCGATCGCCACCGCCACAAAAGACCCATCCGGGGACGCAGCCACGCTGTCTGGCTGGCCGCCAAGATCACAGCTCACCAGCACATCGCGGCTTTCTACGTCGATGGCGTGCAAGACGCCGGACGTGTTGATGTAATCCTCTGAGGTGTTTTCGCCGACGAACGCCGTCGTGCCGACGACGGCGACGGAAGTTGGTTCACCTTCCAGCTCGATCACGCCGGCTGGCGCCGGGTTAGATGGATCGGAGATATCGATGAACCCGATCACCTCGGCCGGACTGTCAGAATAGACCAAGGTCATGCCATCGGCGGTCACTGATATGATCTCGGCTGACGTTTCCTCCGCATCCGGCGTATTGAGATGCACCGGGAAAGAGGCGATGCGATTGAAGGCGCTGTCAGCGAATGCCGGGCCGGCCAATGTCGTCGTCGCTGCAAGCGCGACGCTGAACGCGGCAAGGCGCGAAAGCGGATGAGTCATGATCGTTCTCCCAAGGTGAGTGGTGGGAGAAGGCGCTAACAAGCGCGCGCAACAGATTCATGACAGGCGACCCCGGCTTACATCGCCTTCAGGCGCTCAAGCTCGGCCGGTTTTTCGATGCAGTAGTAGCCAGAGATCCGCGAGATCAGCCCATCACGCTTCCAGGTGTTGAGAATGCGCGAGACATTTTCGCGCGCTGCACCGACCATGCCGGCCAAATCCGCCTGGCTCACCTTGTAGTGCACCAGAAGCCGATCGTCCGGCAGCTCCTTGCCAAAGGTCTCGCCCAATTGCAGCAGCGCAACCGCCACGCGCCCGGGCAAAGGAAGGAAGGAGCGCGCAGCCAACACATCATTGGCTTGTCGCAAGCGCTGCGACACCAGCGCAAGCATGTGGCGATAGACGGCCGGATTGGCATCGGCGAAGCGGTCGAAGTCGGCCTTGTCGATGCGGGCGACGCGCGACTTTTTGATTGCCTGAACCGTGGCCGAACGTGGTTCGCCGTCCAGCAGCGCCATCTCGCCAACAACATGGCCGGGGCCGAGGATCGCCAAGAGTTGTTCTGAACCCTCGGCGGAAATGACCGCCACCTTCAGGCTTCCTTCCAGAATGGCGTACATGGAGTCGCCCGGGTCACCGGCAACGAACAAAACTTCGTTGGTGGATAAGGCCGCTTCACGGGCAAGATTGGAAAGGCCGGTGGCAAGGTCTGGGTCGAGCCCGGCAAGCGCCAAGCTTTCGGTGAAGATGTTCGCCCCTTGCATCACCTGCCTCCTCGAGCTGCGTTCAGCCACGAGCACCCGCGTGATCACCTTCTTGCCGCCGAAGGTGCACAGGAAGACCGCATAGGCGCCGCGTTCTTGACCGAGTGGTCAATCAGAAAGGCCCAGCAAAGCCTATTGCGGAGGTGGCGTCCAGTGCAGAGCCCCCGGTTGACGATACGGCATTCTGTGATGGTCAACACAGTGCCTAGGGACCGGTCG
>JBKAGN010000106.1:0-5147 GCA_046290415.1 Hyphomicrobiales bacterium | reverse complement strand
TCTTCAGTAATCCTAGATATAGGTATATCATATATATCTAACTCATCCCTTCTAATAAAATATAGGCACGATCTGCCACATGCCGAGCGTCACGATGAAGGGCGGCAATTTCATCACCGCGACGAGCCAGCCATTGACTGCGCCGATCGCTGTACCGAAAACTAGGCCGCAGACGACGGCGATCTCTGGCGGGAGGCCATAGCGAAAAGCAAACTGGCCCATGATCACCGAGGAAATGACCGCGATTGCGCCGACGCTCAAATCGATGCCGGCAGTAAGGATGACCAGGCTCTGGGCGGCCGCCACGATCCCGACGATCTGAACCTGCTGGAGGATGAGCGTCAGGGCAAAGGGCGAGAAGAACCGCTGCCCGAGCAGCATGCCGAAAATGATGATCGAGGCGATCAGAACGATCAGTGGCACCAATGCCGGATTGGTGTGCAGGGCGTGCTGAATGGCGCCCAGCAGCCCGCGGCGCTCATCGGTGAAGGCAGCAACTTGCGCATCCGCACCGCTGGCGGCGGCTTCATAATCGTCGGCCTGTGACATCCCAACTCCCTGGTTTCTCAGAAGACGATGCCAGGTTGTTCCTGGCTTGGTTGAAAAAGGCGGGCCGAAGCCCGCCTTCTTGCCGAAGTGTCTTGCAAAGGCCGCGGTCAGATCAACCCCAGCAGCGGGCCAATCCTTCTTCGGTGTCGATGCTTTCCACACCATCCACCGGATTGTCGGTCACCAAGGCAACGCCGGTGTCGAAGAAGTCCTTGCCGTCAGTGGCCATAGGCGCAGTTCCATCGGCAGCCCAGGCAGCAATCGCCTCAATGCCAAGCGAGGCCATCAGCAAGGGATATTGCTGCGACGTTGCACCGATCACCCCTTCAGCGACATTCTGTACGCCTGGGCAACCGCCATCGACCGAAACGATGAGCACATCGTCCTGGCGGCCAATCGCGCGCAGCGCTTCATAGGCGCCAGCGGCGGCCGGCTCGTTGATCGTGTAGACAACATTGATGGTCGGATCGACGGCGAGCAGGCTTTCCATAGCGCGGCGACCTCCTTCCTCGTTGCCGGCGGTCACTTCATGGCCAACGATGCGCGGATCACTCTCGTCGCCCCAGCGGCTCGGATCGGCGATATCGATGCCGAAACCTTGCATGAAGCCCTGGTCGCGCAGCACGCCGACCGTCGGCTGGCTGACGGCCAAGTCCAGCATGGCGATGCGGGCATTGGCGGCGTCATCACCAAGTGCGGCTGCCGCCCACTGACCGATCAATTCACCGGCGAGGAAGTTGTCGGTGGCGAACGTCATGTCGGCGGCATCGATCGGCTCCAACGGGGTATCGAGCGCAATTACCAAGATACCGGCATCGCGGGCCTGCTGAACGGCCGGAACGATGGCGGATGTATCCGAGGCGGTGAGAAGAATGCCGCTCGCGCCGTTGGCGATGCAGGTCTCAATGGCGGCGACCTGCGTTTCGTGGTCGCCGTCGATGCGACCAGCGAACGAGGAGAGTTCAATGCCGAGTTCTTCAGCGGCAGCGGACGCGCCTTCGCGCATTTTCACGAAGAACGGGTTGGTATCGGTCTTGGTAATCAGGCAGGCGGACACATCGCCATGATTGTCGGCCGACGCGATGGTGGCCGTGCCAGCCAAACCAGCGGCGGCAACGGCAACGAGGGCAGTGCTTGCGATTAGGTTTTTCATAGGTTCCTCCCGAGGATCACTTTTTTGGGTCCTTTTGGTCCACCACGCACCGCACCAAACTGGCGGTCTGAGCGCGAGATGAGCGCCAAGGTAAGCAGACGGTTCGGCGCACGTCAATAAATAAGTAAACTTGATTTAATAATTAAACTGCCTAGGCTGAGACCAGAGGAATCGATGGAACAAAGCCCGCGAACAGCACCGAGCCGTCGCGCCGCCAGCGGCGACGGGGCCAACCCGTCGCGGTTGCGCAACCATAATGAGCGCTTGGTTCTTTCGGTGGTGAAGAACGAGGGCCAGGTCGCCAGTTCGCAGATCGCGCGGCTGACGTCTCTGTCGGCCCAAACTGCCTCGATCATCACTCGATCGCTGCAGGCCGATGGCATGCTTTTGCGCGGCACGCCGCAAAAGGGCCGCGTCGGCAAGCCGTCCATACCGGTGTCGCTGAACCCTGAAGGCGCGCTTGCCTATGGTCTTCGCATTGGCCGGCGTGGCGCCGACCTCATCCTGATGAACATGGTCGGTGACGTTGTCGCGAGGCGTGCCACACGTTACGCCTATCCGCTGCCTGAGATGATTGACGCCTTTGTCAACGAGAGCATCGCCTCCATTGGCGAGGCTCTGCCTGCTCACCTGCGTAGCCGGATCGTCGGTATCGGCGTTGCCTCGCCCTTTGGACTTTGGAAAAAGGCCGATGCAGCCGGTGCGCCTGAGGAGATGATGGCCGCATGGCGGGCCTATGATTTCGCAACCAGCTTTGCCGCTTTCACCGATTTACCCGTGCTGCTTGCCAACGATGCCAGCATGGGCTGCAGCGGCGAGTTGATGTTCGGCGCCGCGCAAAACCTCTCCGACTTTTTGTATTTCTACGTCGGCGCCTTTGTCGGCGGCGGCGTGGTGCTTGGAGGCCAGGTCTTCTTCGGTAAGACCGGCAACGCTGGTGCTTTTGGTACGCTGATGGTCGACAATATCGATGCTCAACCGAACCAATTGGTCCACAGCGCCTCGATCTACATGTTGGAGCGCGACCTGTCGGCTGAGGCTGGTGAAGGCATACGCCTGCGCAGCGACTCATCTGAGTGGGACCTGTCAAACCCCCGCGTGGATGCCTGGGTCACGCACACTTCGCGAGCACTCGCCACAGCAGCGGTTTCGGCAGCGGCCGTGGTCGATGTTGCCAAAGCCGTGGTCGATGGCGGCTTTCCGCAGGCCATCAAGGACGAGATGATCGCGCGCATGCGCAGCGCCCTTAAAGCGTTGGACACCCAGGAAATATCGCCGATCGCGGTTCAGTCCGGTCAGCTCGGGCGGTCGGCGGCGGCAATGGGCGCGGCCTACCAGCCGATCCTGGCGGCGCATTTTCTGGAAGGCAGCCAGTTTGGCACAGTGTCAGCCGTTGTCTGACGCCCTTTGATTCGCGACTGCTTATTGCCTGTGCATGCTCTTGCACTAGGCACATTTCCCGGCGTCAAGCAGTTGACAGTACCCGCGCCAAGCGCGACCCTTAGCCGGTTACCCACCCGTAAAGGTGCCGAATGCTAGATCTTGTCGTGCGCCGCACGCGGCTCCACAAGCCGACCCACCTTTCTTCAATCGCTGGCGACCACACCGACCAAAACACGCTGGTCGATGTTGCGATCCAGGATGGAAAGATCGTCGACATTGCGCCGAACCTGGACGCCGAAGCAGCGAAAGAAATCGACGCATCCGGCTATCTTCTGACGCCGCCTTTCGTTGACCCACATTTTCATATGGACGCGACGCTGAGCCTCGGCATCCCTCGGCTCAACGTTTCCGGTACGCTGCTGGAAGGCATCGCGCTGTGGGGCGAACTGAAGCCGCAATTGACCGTTGCGGCGGTCAAGGAGCGGGCGCTGCGATATTGCGATTTGGCTGTTTCGCAAGGGCTGCTGGCCATTCGCACCCATGTCGATGTCTGCGATGACAGCCTGACCGCCGTTGATGCCCTGCTTGACGTCCAGAGCGCAGTTAAACCCTATATCGATTTGCAGTTGGTCGCCTTCCCGCAAGACGGGCTTTTCCGTTCAGCGAACGCCGAACAGAACCTGCTGCGCGCGCTCGACAAGGGCGTCGATGTGGTGGGTGGCATCCCACATTTTGAACGCACGATGGCTGATGGCGCCGCTTCGGTCACGCGCCTCTGTGAGATCGCTGCTGAGCGCGGCTTGCCGGTCGATCTGCACTGCGACGAAACCGATGATCCAAATTCCCGCCACATCGAAACGCTGGCGGCGGAGACGACACGGCTCGGGCTTGGCGACCGCGTCGTCGGCTCGCATGTCACGTCAATGCATTCCATGGACAATTATTACGCCACCAAGCTTGTTCCGCTGATCGCAGAAAGCGGCATGCACATCGTGCCCAATCCGCTGATCAACATCACCCTGCAAGGACGCTCCGACACCTATCCCAAACGCCGCGGGCTCACTCGTGTGCCGGAGCTGAGAGCCGCTGGCGTCAATGTCGCATTCGGACAGGATTGCTGTATGGACCCTTGGTATCCGCTCGGTTCTGGAGATATGCTGGAAGTCGCACACATGGCCGTGCACGCCCTGCCGATGACCTCGCGCGACGGCATGGCGTGGGCGTTCGACAGCGTGACCCGAGGCGGGGCGCTGGCCATGGGATTGCCCGACCCAACTTTGCGCGTTGGCGGTCCGGCCAACTGTGTGCTTCTGCAAGCCAGTGATCCGATTGAAGCGGTGCGGATGAAACCGACACGACTTGCCGTCATTCGCGGCGGTAAGGTGATAGCCGAAACGCCGCCGCGCCTGGCAACGCTCAACCTGCCTGGCCGTCCGTCCAGCCTCGATCCGGCTTCTTACGCTCCGCCAGCAGCGAACGACACGCCGTCCTGATCCTATTTGCCTGAATTGCTCCCAACGAAAGGAAACCCCATGACCTTCAAAATCACTCGCCGCACGGCGCTTCTTGGCGCGGCTTCGACGCTCGCCATGCCCGCCATTCTGCGAGGCGCCTATGCCATGGACCCGGTGAAGGTCGCCGGTGTGCACAACAGCCCGGTCGAGAACGCCTGGAACTCGCGCATTCATCTGGCGCTTCAACAGGCCGCTGACGCCGGCAAGATCACGTATGAGTTTTCTGAATCCGTCGCGCCCAGCGATTACCCCCGCGCGATGCGCGAATATGCCGAGTCCGGCGTTCAGCTCATCTGGGGCGAGAGCTATGCGGTGGAAAACGAAGCCCGCGAAGTGGCCGCCGATTATCCCGATGTCGCTTTCCTGATGGGCTCATCCGGCGGACCGGTTGGCGATAATTTCGGCGTCTTCGGCACGCGCAACCACGAAGCTGCATATCTGGCCGGCATGCTCGCCGGCAAGATGTCGGAAACCAACACGTTCGGGTCTGTCGGCGGGTTCCCGATCCCTGAGGTCAACCTGCTCATCAATGCTTTCCGCATGGGTGT
>JBKAGN010000105.1:0-5364 GCA_046290415.1 Hyphomicrobiales bacterium | reverse complement strand
TCAATTGGATGCCTCAGCGCACTACACCTATTTGGATGCTGAAGACGCGACGACCGGTGACCGATTGCAGCGTCGCCCAGAGCATGAGGCGCAGATGACACTGAGCTACATCGGCATTGACCGGCTGCGGGTGTCCGGTGTCTTGAACTGGGTTGGCGGTGAGCGGTTTTCCAGGTCTCGCGAACGTGATCCGTTGGACCCATATACACGGGTCGACGTGATCGCATCCTACAAGGCGCACGAGCATTTGGAGATCTATGGCCGCGTCGAGAATCTGTTCGATGTCGAATATGAAGAAATCAATGGCTACAACACCCCCGGATTTTCAGCCTACGCCGGAATTCGCGCCACTTTCTAGGATGCCATGATGCGGCTCAGCGCCAGCCTTGCTGCTTTGCTTCTGGCGCTGGCCGCGCTTTCCTTGGCGGTTGGAACGACCGCGTTCACGCTTGATCAGCTTCTGGCGGCTCTGACCGGCGCTGACGCACGGCTGACTCTGATTGTCTATGAAATCCGTTTGCCGCGCACGCTACTGGCGATCCTTATCGGCGGGTCGCTGGGGCTATGCGGTGCGGCGCTGCAGGGGTTGGTGCGCAACCCGCTGGCCTCGCCATCCCTGTTCGGTGCGCCCTCGGCAGCGGCCCTGGGCGCCGTAATCATTATCAGTACAGGTTTGGCGGGCGCACTTTCCGTTGCGCTTCCCGTCGCCGGCATGGCTGGGGCGCTCCTGTCGGTCGGTGCACTGATGCTGCTCGCCGGGCGGGACGCGCCAATCATCGTGTTGCTCCTGGCAGGTTTGGTGCTTTCCAGCTTTGCGGCAGCGGGCACATCGCTCGCCCTCAATCTCTCGCCCAACCCATTCGCGGCGCTGGAAGTAGCCTTTTGGTTGCTTGGTTCGCTGGAAGATCGCTCGTTCCAGCACATCTGGATGGCAGGCCCGTTTATCCTGATCGGCTCAACTCTTATCGCCACGCAGGCGCGATCTCTCAAAGTCATGAGCCTTGGCGAAGACACCGCCACCAGCCTTGGCGTTAACGTTCAACGCCTGCGCCTTGTGCTGATCATGGGTGTTGCCATGGCCGTTGGCGCCGGTGTTTCGGTGGCTGGCACAATTGGTTTTATCGGCCTTGTCGCACCACACCTGGTTCGCCCGCTCGTCGGCTATGATCCTGCACGTGTCTTGCTGCCTGCCACGCTGTCTGGGGCATGCCTGCTGCTGGCGGCAGACCTTTTGGTACGGCTTGTGCCGACCAGCGGGGAGCCCTTGAAGGTTGGCGTTGTGACGGCGCTCGTTGGCGCGCCATTCTTTCTGGGTCTGGTGCTGCGCGAACGCCGCGCGTTGGCTGGGCGGGCCAGCCTATGAGCATCCTTCAAAGCCAAGGTCTCGGCGTTGCGATTGGCAAGGCGCACTTGCTTAAATCGGTCGATCTTTCGCTCGAAAGCGGCGCATTGACCGCTGTTCTCGGACCCAACGGCGCAGGCAAAAGCACCCTACTCAAAGCCTTGCTTGGCCTTATCGACCACAGCGGTCAAACGAGTATAGACGGCAGAGCCCTGTCATCACTGACACCCATGAACCGCGCCAAACGGATCGCCTATCTGCCGCAAGGCCAAAGCCACGCTTGGCCACTGAGTGTCGAGGCGGTTGTTGCGCTCGGACGTCATCCACATCGCGGCCATGGCGATGATGTGGTTGAGCGCGTGCTCGATTCGATGGGCCTGAAAGAACTGCGCCACCAATCCGTCTTGACCTTGTCGGGTGGCGAGCAGATGCGCGTTTCCCTGGCGCGTGCCCTGGCCGTAGAGGCCGACTTTTTGTTGGCCGACGAACCGCTGGCGTCACTCGATCCACGCTACCAATTCGAAATCATGGACGTCCTGGTTCATCAGGCGCGCAGCGGCAAAGGCATCATCGTGGTGATGCACGATTTGGCCCTGGCTGCGCGCTATGCCGACCGGATTGTCTTGATGAGAGATGGAGCCATTCTCGCCGACGGCTCACCCGAAATGGTGTTGTCGAGCGAGAATGTCCAATCTGTTTTCAACGTGCATACCCGCAGTAGCGAGGTTTACCGTGCTGACGGCACCATTCGCGTTGCGCTACCCAACCAGTTGGAACCGGCAGGTTAGTTGGTGGCCAGCAGAGCCTCGGAAATCGCGTGCAGATTGGCCTCCATCATGCCGAGATAGGTTGAGGCCACGCCGTCAGCCTCCAATGCGCCAGAATAGAGTGTGCCGGAAACAGTGAGGCCGGTTTCCTCCGCTATCTGTTCCAGCAGGCGAGGGTCGGAGATGTTCTCAACGAAAAGGGCCTTGGCGCCGGTGGTTCTTATTTCGTCGATCAGAGCCGCCACGTCAGCTGCGGAGGCTTCACTGTTGGTGGAAACGCCTTGAACTGTCAGCATTTCTAGGTCGAAATCGCGCGCCAAGTAACTGAAGGCGTCGTGGCTTGTGATGACAATGCGTTGGTCCTGCGGAATCAGGTCAATCGCGGCCCGCCACTTGGCCTCCAACTCATTCAGTTGGTCCACATAAGAGGCAGCATTGGCCTCGAACAATGCACAGTTCTCGCTGCTGATATCGCAGAGGGCGTGGGCGATATTCTGCACGTAGATTTGGGCTGCATTCAGCGATTGCCAGGCGTGAGGGTCTTCCGGTCCGTGGTCATGGTCATCATGAGCATGGTCGTCATGGCCGTGATCATCCTGATCGCCATGAGCATGGTCATCATGGCCGTGATCGTCGTGGCTATGGTCATCGTGAGATGCATGATCGTGGCCGTCATGGTCATCGTCATCATCATGGTGGTCAGAATCATGCGAGGCTGTTTCAAGCACATCAATGCCCGATGTCGCCGTGACAATAGGGGCTTGGGTTTCGCTGGCTTCAATCAGCCGCGACATGAAACCTTCAAACCCCAATCCATTCACGACAACCAGATCCGCACCGGAGACCGCAACAACATCGCTCGGTGTTGGTTCGTAAACATGGGCGTCGCCGCCCGGACCGACTAGGCTAGTCACGTCAACTTGATCGCCGCCAACCTGCTCAACCATGTCGGCCAAAATCGAGAAGCTGGCGACAACATCAAGCGGTTCAGCAGCAACCATGGAGGGTGAAAGAGCAACTGTGAAGGCAAGCAAATGAGAGCGCATTAGGCAACCTTATGACGTTTGGAGGGAAGTTGAGGGCGAACCACACCGCGCGGCGCGGCTAACAGCGAGACGAAATAGACCGCGCCCGCGGCCAGGATGATGGCTGGGCCGGACGCGATTGAGGCATGGAACGAGACAAGAAGGCCAACGACCACCGACCCGGATCCAATGGCGATTGCCAAGAGGCAAAGTGAAAGAACCCGTCTTACCCAGAAGCGGGCGGCGGCGGCAGGCAGGATCATCAGGCCAACCGAAAGCAACGTTCCCAGCGCTTGGAAGCCAGCGACAAGATTGAGAACAACGAGCGCCAAGAAAAGAAAGTGCACCACCGGGCCCCATCCGGAGACGGACCTTAGAAAGCCAGGGTCGAGGCACTCAGCCACCAGCGCCCTCCAGATCAGGGCGAGTGATGTGATGCTCACGGCGGCAATACCGGCAATCATCATCAAGCTCTCTTGAGTCAGTGCCAAGACAGACCCGAACAACACGTGCATCAGATCGACCGACGTGCCGCGCAGCGAGACAATCATCACGCCGAGGGCTAGCGAGATGAGGTAAAAGGCGGCCATCGCCGCGTCTTCCTTTTGCACGGTCATCCGGGCTACGAGACCGGCGCCGGCCGCGACGAGTGCACCAGCAATGAGCCCGCCAAGGGTCATCGGGATGAGCTGTAACCCAAAGATCAAAAACCCCAGCGCTGCGCCCGGCAGGATCGCATGGGCCATCGCATCGCCCGTAAGGCTCATGCGCCGCAGCATCAGAAAAACGCCAATGGGTCCGGCCGAAAACGCAATCAGCAAACCGCCAAGAAGGGCACGTTGCATGAACGCATAGTCAGCAAAAGGTGCAATCAAGACCGCGAAGATGTCCATCACGCAGCTTGTCCGTGGGCGTGCTTGTGATCGTGGTCTGCGCACCAGGGCGCATCCTCATCCCAAGCCGCGTGAAAGCGCCTGGCTCTGCGCAAATTGTCGGCCTGAAGAACTTCTTCCGTTGGCCCCCAAGCAATCGGCTCGCGCGAAAGGAGCATTGCGTTGGGAAAATGATTTCTGACCAGTTCAAGATCGTGCATGACAGCGATAACGCTGCGTTTTTCGGCGTGCCAGCGCTCGATCACGCCGACGAGGTCATCGACCGTTTTGGTATCGATGGCGTTGAAGGGCTCATCAAGCAAGATCAGATCAGCATCTTGAAGCAGAACGCGCGCGAACAGGGCGCGCTGCAACTGTCCGCCCGACAGCGTGTCGATCGTGCGTTTCTCAAACCCTTCCAGACCGACTGCCTGAAGCGCCTGAGCGATGGCTTGCCGATCGGTATCCCTGATACGTCCCAGCAGGCCGCGTTTGGGCCAGAGGCCCAGCTTCACAAGGTCAAGCACGGTTGCCGGAAAGGTCCGGTCGATCTCGGCCTGCTGCGGCAAGTAGGCGATGCGGCATCCATCGGTATGCACGCAGTCACCGGCCATCGGCGACAGACTGCCAACTATACCCTTCAGCAACGTGGACTTGCCTGAGCCGTTTGGACCGATGATGGCCAACAAATCGCCATGGGCAACACTGCCCGATAGGCCGTGCACCGCCGGATGGGCGCCATAACCGAGCGTGAGATCATCAAAGCGCAGGCAAATGGGGGAGCTATGCGTGTGTGCCACGAACCATCCAAAAAGGTTGTTGCGAACTTGGGAAACAGGCTTTAGTACGTTATACTATAACAGGTCAACCACGAGATTCCCTCCCGCCCGCATGTCCACAACCGCTCCACTCTCGCGCAATAACCAATTGGTCCTTGATCGGCTGACGCAGTCGGCTGGCCCACTGTCGGCTTATGAGCTTTTGGATGCTTTGCGTGAAGATGGCCTCCGTGCGCCGCCACAAATTTACCGAGCTCTGAAATGGCTCGGCGAGCATGGTTTGGTGCACAAGCTGGAAAGCGCCAACGCCTATGTGGCGTGCGCCCATGCTTCTTGTTGCGGTGGCGAACGATGTGCCACCTCGCAAACGGTGTTCTTTCTTTGCGACGGGTGCGGGGGCGTCGAAGAGGTGAACGGGTCAGCACTGGCGAAAGACCTAGCCACCCTGTCGGAGCAAATCGGATTTGTCGCGCAAGGGGCAAACCTTGAAGTGCATGGTCGATGCCAAGCCTGCAAGACCAGCTAACCCGACGTTGGAATTTCCCAGGTTTCGCCGCTGTTGGGCGGTTTCTTTGCCGA
>JBKAGN010000104.1:0-5428 GCA_046290415.1 Hyphomicrobiales bacterium | reverse complement strand
TGTGGGTCCGCGAGCCGCGGGTCTCGCTACCATCACAGGGATCCATGCCTGAGGTTGGGATTGCAGCATCAGAGGGCTGGGCGTGTTCATTGAAATGGATCCCCGGCACAAGGCCGAGGATGACGCGCAGTGGGCTGTGTCAAAATCGCTCGCGCCTTGCATCGCACACCACACGCGTCTATCCCTCGCGGCGTCTCTCTAGAGCGTTTTCAGCAAAAGTGGGTACCGGTTTTGCGTCCGAAAACGCGAGAAAACAAAGACTCTAGCACGCGTAAAGCCCCGTTCATGTCCGAGAAGAAGAAAAAGAAGCCTCAAAAAGTGAAGGCGCGTCTACCGCGCGGTTTCATTGACCGCGACGCCGGCGATATCCGCGCGCTTGAGGGCATGATGGCGCAGATCCGCGAGGTATATGAGCGCTACGGCTTCGACCCGGTCGAGACACCGATGTTTGAGTACACTGACACGCTTGGCAAGTTCCTGCCCGACACCGACCGCCCCAACGAGGGCGTGTTCTCGGTCCAGGACGATGACGAGCAGTGGATGAGCTTGCGCTACGACTTGACCGCGCCGCTCGCACGTTACGTGGCCGAAAATTTCGATGCGCTGCCCAAGCCCTATCGCAGCTACCGGGCGGGCTGGGTGTTCCGCAACGAGAAGCCGGGGCCGGGCCGATTTCGCCAGTTCATGCAGTTCGATGCCGATACGGTCGGCGCGCCGGGCGTCCAGGCCGATGCTGAAATGTGCATGATGATGGCCGATACCATGGAGGCGCTGGGCATTCCGCGCGGCCAGTATGTGATCCGCGTGAACAACCGCAAAGTGCTCGATGGCGTGATGGAAGCTGTCGGCGTTGAAGAAGACAGCCAAAAACTTTCCGTGCTGCGCGCCATCGACAAACTGGATCGTATTGGCGTCGAAGGTGTCGAACAGTTGCTCGGCCAGGGCCGTAAAGACGAGAGCGGCGATTTCACCAAAGGCGCCGGGTTGGTCAGCGAAGCGCGCGAACGTCTGACGGGACTGGTGAAAGAGTATCGCCTCGACGAACTGGCCGACAGTTTCATCGGCCGCGTTGGCATTAACCGTGAACGGTCTGAAGAAATCATCGATGGTCTGAAAGAGTATTTGCCGGTCGTCCTCTACAAGCAGCTTGAAGAGGATGATCCCGATGTGAAGCGGCTTTCTGCTTCGGTCTCGCTGCCGCCAGACCAAGTGATCGAGCTCTTGGAAGCCCTAGGCATAAAAGACCCTGACCGGAAGCCCTTCACCTACAACCCAGAAACCGACGAGCTGCAACTGACCAATGAAGGCCGGGTCGACAAGCTTGCCGAGTTGGTCGGTGACTCCAAGACGGGCCAGGAAGGCTTGGACGAATTGCGCAAACTGGCTGCCATGCTGGCCGCCTGCGGCTATGACGATCGCGTTCAGATCGCAGAGTCCACGGTGCGCGGCCTCGAATACTACACCGGCATGGTCTACGAGGCCGAACTGCTCTTCCCCGTGACCAATGAAAAGGGCGAGGAAGTCGTCTTCGGGTCCGTCGGCGGCGGCGGGCGCTATGACGGTCTCGTCTCACGCTTCAAAGGCGAGCCGGTGCCAGCCACAGGCTTCTCCATCGGCGTGTCCCGCCTGATGACGGCGCTCAAAAATCTCGGCAAGATCTCCACCGACGCGCCCGAAGGGCCGGTCGTCGTCTGCGTCATGGATCGCGATATCGAGGCGCTGGCGGGCTACCAGAAAATGGTGCAGAGGCTGCGCCAGGCCGGCATCCGCGCCGAAATGTTCCAGGGCAACCCCAAACAGTTTGGCAAGCAGTTGCAATATGCCGACCGCCGCAACAGCCCGCTTTGCATCATCCAGGGCTCCAACGAGCGCGAACAGGGCATCGTCCAGATCAAGGATATGATTGAGGGCAAGCGCGAGGCAGCCGCCTTTGAAAGCAATGCCGAGTACAAGGCCGCGCGCCCTGGCCAGTACGAGGTACCTCTGGACAGGCTGGTGGAGGAGGTGAAACAACGCCTCGCCGAACAGGCAGGAGACATCTGATGTCACGCCGTCAGATCATCGAACTGCTTGAGACCTCCGGCTACATGCCGGTGGAAACGCCGATCTTGCAACCAGCCGACGTGTTTCTCGATCTGGTTGGCGAGGATATCCGCACGCGCCTGTTCACCACCGAAGATCAGGCCGGCACCGAACTTTGCCTGCGCCCCGAACTCACCATTCCGATCTGCCGTCATCACCTGGAGACGGGCGCGGCGGAGCGCACCGCCAATTATGGCTATCTTGCTCCGGCGTTCCGGTTTCGCCCCGGCGAAACAGGCGAGTTCATCCAGGCCGGCATCGAAAGCATTGGCCGCGAGGACGCACTGGCCGCCGATGCCGAAGTGATGGCGCTCTCGGCCTCGCTCGCGACCGCGGGAGGGCTGGCCAACCCCTCGGTCACGCTGGGTGACTCGGCCATCTTCACAGCCTTCGTCGAAGGCCTCGGGTTTGCGCCACGATCGGTCCGCCGCCTTCGCCGTGCGCTGGGGGCAAAGTCTCGGGTGGAGGCCGCGCTCGCCGACGTCACATCGGTGTCTCACGACGAGCAACCGGCCATGATGGCCGCGCTCGCAAGCGGCGATCCGCAGGAAGCGCGAGCGCTGGTCGAAGAGATGATGGACCTTGCCCGCATTCAACCTGTGGGCGGGCGCACCTCGGCGGAGATTGCCGAACGCTTCATCGAAAAGGCAGCCCGCCAGACAGCCGCACCGATCAGCGAAGCGGCGATGACCTGCCTGGAAGCGCTGATCCATTTGGAAGTGCCGGCGCGCGAAGCCGCCAGCCTTTTGAAACGGCTGTCCAGCGTGGCGTCTCTGGCGCTCGACCCGGTGATCGACCAGTTCGTGGCCCGCCTGGATGCTTTTGAGGAACGCAATCAGCCAGCCTCGACCATGACCTTCTGCGGCTGGGCCGGTGGTCGCCTTGACTACTACACCGGCTTCACGTTCGAGATGCGCGGAACGGAGGATCGCACTACGCCGCCTGCGGTTTCCGGTGGGCGCTTTGACGGCCTCATGGAGCGCCTTGGTTCCGACAAAACCGTGCCTGCCGTCGGCGCCGCGCTTTGGTTGGATCGTCTGCCGAAAGGAGACGAGCAATGAGCGCCCAGTCTCTCATTCTCGGCATACCGTCCAAGGGCCGCCTGCAAGAGGCGACCATGGCCTATTTCGAACGCGCCGGCTTAACGATCACCAAGAAAAGCGGTGAGCGGAACTATCGCGGCGTGATCAAGGGGCTCGAGGGCGTTGAAGTGGCGTTTTTGTCAGCCTCGGAGATCGCCGGTGAATTGGCCGCAGGCACGGTGCATCTTGGCGTCACCGGCATGGATTTGGTGAACGAGAAAATCGCCGACCCCGATGCAATCACCGTTGAGGTCGCCCCGCTGGGCTTTGGCTATGCCGACGTCGTGGTGGCGGTGCCAGACAGCTGGATCGATGTGCAGACCATGCACGATCTTGACGATGTGGCCGCTGGTTTTCGCGCCCGCCACGGTCGACGCATGCGCCTTGCCACCAAATATGTCCGCCTGACTCGCAACTTCTTCCGCGCCCATGGTGTGGCCGACTACAGGATCGTTGAGAGCCTCGGCGCGACCGAGGGCGCACCAGCCTCTGGTGCTGCCGATCTCATCGTCGACATCACGACCACCGGCGCGACCCTGACGGCCAATCATTTGCGCATCCTCTCCGATGGCGTGATCCTGCAAAGCGAGGCCACGCTGGTCGGGTCGAAGCAGGCGGACTGGTCGGGCGCAACGGCAGAAGCGCTCAAATCCATCCTGTCGCGTATCGCCGCGCAGGACCGGGCAGCCTCAGTTTACGAAGTGCGTACCGCCATCGGCGAACAAACCAAAACCTTCCGCGAGGCATCCGATCGGTTCGGCTGCACAGCACCGTTTGGCGCGGTGGCTGGCCAGGGATCGCTGGTCCTGCATGTCGACAAAACGCGGATATGGGAGCTCACCGACTGGCTGCGCGCCCGTGGTGCGACGACCATCACCATCGGTGAACTGACCTATGTGCTCGACGGATCGGCCGAAGCCTTTGCGCCGGTCTATGAAGCGCTGGATATTTCCTGAGCGCAAAAAAATGGCCGTCCCCGGGGGTGAGGACGGCCAATGACCCAAACTGCGTATCGGGGAACGCAAGGGCAAAGTCGAAAGCGTTCTAGGGTGCCAGCGCCAGCTCGGGGGAACGCGCGCGGCTCTCACTTTCACGTACAATTACGTAGGGTGTTCGCGGTTGGATCAGCGACCGCTAAACTTTTTTCGATTTTTTTGCTCACCAATGCGTGGTGCCCGGCGCGCCTTTGATTGGCCCTGTAATCCAGGGTGTCACCCAGCCGCCATAAAAGTTGCCGGGCTGCGGCGTTGCCTCGATGCCATCGACCAGACAGCGGTCCATCGGGTGGCAGTAAAAGGCCAGAAAATCCTTGATCGCGGCGAAGGCACCGACTGGATTGGGGTAACTCCAGGCGCTGGCCTCCAAGGATTTGGTGCCACCCTTTACGTTAAAGTAGCGCGCCGGCCCTTTCCACTCGCAGACCGAGCGGCGTGAATCCGGCGTCAGCACGTCATCGGCCACATCATCCGGCGGGATGTAATAGGTTGGCGGGTGGAAGGTTTCGAGCACGCGATAGGCGTTGCGCGTGGACACGATATCCTGACCGCCCAGCGTGATCAAAATCGGATAGGGCGCAGGCTCAAGCAGCGGCGGGCGCGGAAACTGACCAACGTCTTCGATCGGATGCAGTTGGGTCGTGCCTTGAATGGGCGAGGGGGCTTGGGTCATTCCAGAGATGTGGGGTGCCTCGCGCTTTGAGCAAGTGTCATTGGCCAAGCGTTGCTGGCCAAGCTTCACTGACAATGGGTTCGCAGAACCAGGATGGATGCGCCATTGTCGGGATGGCTCACCCGCTGCGGCTGCAGCGAGCAGCGTTCGATCGGCGCAAGCGTTGGAGCATCGATGGAAGGCGTTGCCGACGCAGGCGAGCGGGCCTCAGCACCGCCGACCAGGGCAGCAGCCACACCGGAAATGAGAAACACTCCGGTCAGGGCGATCAATGTGAGGCGGGTCATGGGTTTGGTCCTTCTGAAGACGCTGATGGGGCTCAGTTGGTGGCCGGTGCGGTGATATCGGCCAGCAGGTCTGCGCCGGTGAGGGTAGGGGCGATGCTGGCTTGCGCGCCCTGGTCGAACGTGGCGACCAGAACGAAAGCGGCCAGAACGGTCATGCCGAAAACAGTGGTCAGAAACATGCGGGCCATCGAAGGGTTCATCGGGGAAGTCATTGAGCGAGCCGTGGACAAGGACATGGGAGCGATCCTTCGGTTGGGGTTGATCAAGGGTTAACGTGACCCTGGTGTACTGCGACCGGTCCCTAGGCAC
>JBKAGN010000103.1:0-5499 GCA_046290415.1 Hyphomicrobiales bacterium | reverse complement strand
CATCTTCATCCAAAATATTGGATTATAGGGTATGAATATCGAAGAGCTTAAAGATTTCGTCGCAGTTGTCCGCGCGGGGTCGTTTGCCGCTGCGTCGGAAGAGACGGGTGTACCGAGGTCGACGCTATCGAAACGCGTCCAGATGCTTGAGGCATCATTTGATCTTCGCTTGCTCGAACGCAGCACGCGAAAGTTGCGCCTGACGCCGGATGGCGAATTGCTTCTGCCACGCGCGCTCCAACTAACCGCCGAAGCGGATGAGCTTGAGAGGTTGATGCGGGATCGCAGCTTGGAGCCACGCGGCCGGCTGCGTGTCTCCGTCCCGATGATGTTGGGACAGGAATTGCTGGGCGGGCTTGCGGCTTCTTACACCGCACGCTGGCCCGAGACGGAAATCGATGTTGTCTTCACTGACCAGCGTTCCGATCTGATCGACGACGGGTTCGATTGTGCTGTCCGTATCGGACCCTTGCCGGATTCCGACTGTATCGCCCGACCTCTGGCATGGTCGCACACGATCCTGGTCGCCAGTCCGAATGTTATTGCGGAACGGACTTTGCCGGATGAGCCGGAAAGCCTTTTGGATTGGCGGACGATCTCGTTCGCGCCGCGCGGTGCTCCGGTTCCGTGGTTACTGGAAAATGGTGACCGGCGGGCTGATCTGAAACCGCGAAGTACAATCACCCTGGGTTCGCTACACGCCGTCCGCGAGGCGGCCATTGCCGGCGGTGGCATCGCGTTGATCCCGGCTCTTGTGGCCGCAGACGCTCTGAACCAAGGGGCGCTGGTTCAAATCATGCACAGATGGCAGGGTCCGGCGTCCGGTATTTTCATCGTCTATCCTTCACGTCGCCACGTCTCCGCTCGCTTGCGCGCATTCATCGACCTGTTGGAGTCCATCCTTACAGAAACAATGCCGAGAGCTTCGGGCGGTGCACAATCCGTAGCGGAAGATGATTAGCCGTCGGCGACAGTCCAAGCAGATGGCAAGCCACGCGGAAGTTGCATAACTTTGGTAATGACTGCTTCGTCCCGCATCCTGTAGTTTAGGCATGGGCCTATGAGCGTCTGCTTTGTTGATCTGCCATAAGCACAACCTTCAACCAATTGAAGGGAATGCTTATGAAATCTCAACCATCTCGCAGAGTCCAACCTCTGCCAAGCCTGATCAACCATGCCGAGCTCTTCGGCGAATGCATCCAAGACGAGGGATATAGCAAGGGCTCAGTCGTCAAGTACAAGTCGAATGCTTTAGCTCTTTGGGAAGCCCTATTGTCGGTCAAGCTCAGTCCTACTGACCTTACAGATGAAATCATGGACAATCTTGCAGCCCCGATCGTCGAGGCTGCGTCGGCGAAGGACAAGAAGCACTGCCTGTACCGTCTGAACCGGTTCAGGGACTATTTGATCGAGAACGCATCTGCCCCTGTGCGTCCAGTTCCACCGCTCGACATGTCGCCAAGGGCAGTACTGAAACGCGAATACGAAACCTACCTCCGCGATCAACGAGGCCTGTCCACGGACACCATCTACCACTGTCTGCGGTTCTACGACCGGTTCCTGACTGCGAAGTTTGGTCCCGATCTGGGCGATTTGAACAGCATCATGCCCGACGATATCTCGGGCTTCATTCTTCGCTTGCGGGAGGCGCAAAACGCGCCGCGTGACAAAACCGGCCCGTCGCATCTGCGCAATCTCTTCCAGTTCTTGTTCTGGAGCGGCAAAACGGAACGCAATCTAAGCAGTGCTGTGCCGAAGGCAAAACAACCAAAACCGACAGGTGTTCCGAGATACCTTGAGCCAGAGGAGGTAAACCGCCTCATAGAGGTCGTGCGCGACCACAAGAAAACCGGTCGGCGCAACTATGCGATGCTGATGCTAATTGCGCGTCTGGGCCTTCGGGCACCGGAAGTTACGGCCATTGAACTGGACGACATCGACTGGCGCGCCGGTGAAATCCTTATCCGTGGGAAACGGCAGTTGCATGATCGGATGCCCATGTCGGCAGAAGTAGGCGAGGCGATTGTCGATTACATCAAGAATGAACGTCGCGGCCCGGACCGTGCCCTATTCGTATCGGTGAAACCGCCGTTCAAGCGGTTCAAGGATGCCCAAATCCTGCGCTGGATATTGCGCGACGCCTATGACGCAACTGGTATCAGTCCACCACAAGCCTACGTCGGTAGCCACATTCTCAGGCACAGCCTCGCGACTGATATGCTGCGAAAGGGAGCATCACTGGCCGAGATCGGCGACGTTTTGCGTCACCGTTCCCCGCTGACAACGACGATTTACGCGCGACATGATGTGGATGCCTTGCGCTCCATCTCGCGGCCTTGGCCCGTCTCGGGAGACGCACAATGAAGACGCTTACTCAACGACTTGACGAATACCTCGCCCTTCGACGTTCGATGGGGTTTGATCTCTCATTTGACGAGCGCGTGTTGCGCAAGTTCACGAGGTTTGGCGATGAGAACGGGTTCCAATGCATCTCGACGCCCTTGTTCCTCGATTGGAAGGCGAACTACGGCAGTGCGGATAACAACACATGGGCTCATCGCCTTGGTATGGTGCGCAGGTTTGCCTTCTGGCTTGCAGAGCACGATGACCAGACCGAGGTTCCATCCAGTCAGCTTGTCACCGGGCGATATCGAAGGCGGGTGCCATACATTTACGCACCGATCCAGATTGCAGAAATCGTTGCAGAAGCTGGTCAGCTACCGTCACCTTATGGTCTCCGCGGCGCTCTTTGGCAGACCCTGTTCGGTTTGATCGCGGTGACGGGCATGCGCGTGAACGAAGCTTTATCCCTGGAACGACATGACGTCGATCTGGTCCAAACCCTACTCACACTCAGAAACACAAAAAATGGCAAAGACCGGCAACTTCCCATCAACAATGACACGGCCAATCGGCTGGCTGGCTACGCAAAATTGCGAGATCGTTTGGTAACGCAAGAATCGAGCATGTTCTTTATCAAGGAAGATGGTGAACCAGCAGGAGATTGTGGGGCACGTTACAACTTCGCGCAGGTCAGCAAGAACATCGGGCTTCGGTCACCGCAAGCCTTCAACAGACATGGCCACGGGCCACGTATCCATGACTTGCGGCACACATTTGCCGTTCACACCATTTTGGACTGGTTCCGGGATGGCCGGGACATCGAAGCCGAAATGTACAAGCTCAGCACTTACCTCGGCCATTCTGAGCCAAAGCACACATTCTGGTACATCGAGGCGGTGCCCGAACTGATGCAGCTTGCCGCGGCACACGCCGAGCAGCGCGTTCTGGAGGGCACGTCATGATCGCGACCTATCCCTTACCTGCCTACGTGCAGCGGTTCTTCACGGAGCGGCTGTTGACCCAGATGCAGGCGAGTCCGAACACGATTGCCAGCTATCGCGACACCTTCAGGCTCTTGTTGAAATACGCGGCAGCAGAGACCAAACTACCGCCGACTGACCTGCATGTGGCTCATATCGATGCTGATATTGTCGGTCGGTTCTTAACGTTCTGTGAGGATGAACGCGGCAACAGCGCCCGAAGCAGGAACACACGGCTTGCGGCCATTCGCTCGTTCTTCAAATACGTCGCGGGCAGTGAACCCCATTTGCTGCATCACTGCCAGAAGGTGCTGGCTATGCCATCCAAGCGGCACGAAAAACGTGTCGTGGACTTCCTGAACCGAGGCGAAATGGAATTGTTGCTGAAGGCGCCTGACCAGTCGACGTGGTTCGGGTGGCGCGATTGGGTTCTGCTGCTTACACTGCTGCAAACTGGCCTGCGCGTATCGGAACTGATCAGCTTGCGCATCGGCGATGTCGAGCTCGGAACCGGAGCGCATCTCAGATGCATGGGCAAAGGCAGAAAAGAACGCGCGACCCCTCTCCGTGCAGATAGTCGGGAAGCGTTGCGGGCGTGGCTTGCTCAAATTGGCGCCGAGCCAAACGATCCACTGTTCGCGACGATCCGCGGTAAGCCTTTAAGCCGCGATGCAGTCGAAAGGATCGTTCGGAAGCATGCGGCCACCGCTGCCTCTGAAAATGCGACGTTCAGATTGAAGCGCGTTACGCCCCATGTTCTTCGCCACACGGCCGCGATGCAGCTTCTGCAGAGCGGCGTGGATCGAACAATCATCGCGCTTTGGTTGGGCCATGAGTCGATTGAGACGACACAGGTCTACATCCATGCCGATATCGAACTAAAGGAACGGGCGATGGCTCTGACAAAGCCGGTTGATCAGAAGACTGGACGATACCGGCCGGGTGACGAGCTCTTATCGTTCTTGGAAGCGCTCTGAATTATGCCGACACACCGCGCTGATCTTCCCACTGTGCAGCTGTCAGTGAGGATCGGCGCGGCATAATCCGAACCTCGGCATTATGGGCCTTATGCCGACATCGGCATAAGGCCCATTGGACTCGTCACCCCAAGCGCCTTGAGCGCAGCTTTGGTCGCAAATGTTGGGGCGACGAAGGTTATGCACAAGAAGAGCTCGTCGCTGAGCTTGGAGCCGCGTTTCTTGCCGCTGACCTTGGTCTGTCGCCGGAACCGCGTGACGAGCACGCGTCCTACATTGCGCATTGGCTTGAAGGTCTTCGCAACGACAAGCGGTTCATCTTTCAGGCTGCGGCGCATGCGCAGCGAGCCGTTGACTACCTACATGAGCTGCAACCAAACACGGATGAGGTCGCCGCTTAGGCGGCCTCAATTCGAGGTGGTTTCACAAAAGATGCGGACCTTCGCTGCGGTAAAATTCTACGGCAGAGATGCGGACCAAGCGGTCTTTTGCAAACGCAGCTATTGCTGATGCAGTATATCTTTGCAATTGCAGCGTCTATTTCGATACGTTGCAGAAAATGTCATAGAAGCAGCCGTTAGAGATGTGGAATTGGTCAAGGCCGAAAAAGCAAACTCAGCAGAGCTTGATACTACAACTCAAACGCGGTCTTTTTTGGCCATTCTGCAGAGTTACTAGAATGAACGCACCATGCCCACATGCAAACAGTCCGCGAGCCTAATTAGGTCGCTTTTTCCGCAAAGCACGGACTCAGCGAATAGCATTGATAGGAGATTCCTCCTCGGCGAACCAGAACAACCATAGACACAGATTGCAATTCTGATCCTATTTCAGAGTTCTTGTCATCTCGCACTTACTACAAGTATAGTAATGCCTAAATGGTTCACTACGAGGCGAAGGTTTCCGTGAAGTCTAACAAATTATCAAATGCAGAGTTGGACGTAATGATGGCCCTTTGGGAGCTTGGCTCGGGAAGTGTCTCAGACGTACAAAAATCGCTCGTTGGTGGTGCGAATAAGGACTACGCCTATACGACTGTCGCCACGTTGTTAAAGCGCATGGAAGATAAACAGGCTGTCAGTTCAGTAAAATCGGGGCGATCTTTCGTGTATGAGCCCGTTGAGAAGCTGGATGACTTCCGCAAAACCCGGTTAAGCGACATTGTGCGCCAGTTTTTTGATGGCCGCCCTTCACGACTG
>JBKAGN010000102.1:0-5537 GCA_046290415.1 Hyphomicrobiales bacterium | reverse complement strand
GCGTTGCCTTTCTGCTGCTCGGGGGGTGGTTAGCCGAGATTGGCTGGCGGGCGCCGTTTGGAATCTATTTGGCATCGCTCTTGGTTTTGGCACTGGTCTGGACCTCCGTTGAAGAGCCTCGACGCCCGGCACCACGTGCAACAGGCGAACCGGATGTGCCTTGGCCGCTGGCGACGGTGGCGATGATCATGGCGTTCGTGCTCATCGCGCAGATCGCCTTTTACCTGTGGCCGGTTCAATTGCCCTTCTTCCTCGGTGAACGCTTTGACCTCAGCGGCGCGGCCGTCGGCCTGGCGATCGGGTGTGCCTCGGGAACCACGGCAGTGACCGGGCTGCTCTATGGCCGTGCGCGCAGCCTCTTTGGCAATCTCGGGCTGGTGGCGGTGGTTTATATGTTGCTCGGTCTGACCAACATCCTGCTTGCCAATGCGACCAGCTATCCGATGGTGCTGGCAACGCTGGTGCTTGGCGGGGCGTCCATCGGCCTGATGTTTCCCCATGGCGCCAACTGGATGACCAGCATCGTGCCCGATGCTTTGCGGGGGCGAGCTGTCGGCCTGGCATCAGCCGCCCTGTTCTCCGGCCATTTTCTGTCGCCGGTTTTCAGCCAGCCGGTGATGCAGGCGGTTGGCTATGCAGAAGGTTATCAGATCTTCGGACAGATCCTGGTTGGCCTTGGCGTGGTCGTTGGTGGTGCGACACTGATCGATCGGTGGCGCCGTGCGGCTACCGCTTAAGAAAGCGTCTGGATGAAATGTTGAGATCACCCCAATTGTCCTGATGGATCGGTACATCTGGATCGAGAGCATCGGTCAGCCACCAGCCATCATCGGCAAGCGTCAAGTCAAGGGGATGTACCTTGCGCGGACGCGCGGAACGGGCCTGCAACGTGACGATCTGTTTCTCGCGCACGGCCTGCGCCAGCGCCATCACATAGGGATCGGGGTCTATGGTCGATGGATCGGGCAGAGCGAACCGGTCGCCTGTGATCTCGAAGACCGCGCGGGTCCGGTCCGGCAGGCTTTCAAGGAGTTTCGCGCGCGCCGTTTCATAGACGCCGCGCAGGCCGAGAGCCTCGATGGCCGGGTTCGGCGCTGCCAATTGCAATGCCATCGCCTCGGCTTCCTGCGTGGTCAGGCCCGTCAAGCGGGTGCGGTAGTTGAACCCAAGCTCGATGCCGCCGCCTTGGCCCTGGAACACCACAATCGGCAAGCCGGCTTCGCTCATCGCGTCGACGTCGCGCAGAATGGTGCGCGGTGCGACTTCCAACTCGGCCGCCAGCTGCTGGCTGGTCTGTCGGCCACGGTTTTGCAAGATTAAAAGGATGCGCAAGAGACGCGATGCGCGCATGGTAGCCTCGCCAAGTGTTCTGCAAACATGACAAAAGATGTCATATTTAGGGGGCTAGAGCCGGTGGCAGGTCAAGGCAATCGCGACACAAAGGACATTTCATGGGCTTTTCCTACACCGCGCAAAGCAGTATTGCGGCGCCGCCACCAATCGTTTGGCAGGTGCTCACCGACCGGCAGGCATTGATCGATGGTGATTTTGGCATCACGCAGCTTGAGGGCGACCTCGCGCCGGGCGGCAAGCTGGTTTTGCGGGCCGCGATCGCGCCAAAGCAGGCCTTTCGGTTGAAGGTTACGGCGTTCGATCCGGACAGGCGCATGGTCTGGACCGGTGGCATGCCGTTTGGTCTCTTTACTGGTAGACGCACATTCACGCTGGCGCCGACGGACGCGGGAACCGACTTCTCGGTCGAAGAAGTCTTTTCCGGTCCCATGGCCGGCCTGATTGGCAAGTCGATGCCAGACCTCCAACCGAGCTTCGATCAGTTTGCCGATGCGCTGAAGCAAACCGCAGAAGCGCGGGCAAAGGGTGGCCCAGCATGATCACCTATGGCGAAGGCACGGCGGATGACCCGTGGAAACTGAAAACGCCACCGGGGTCGTCTGAGTATGAAGCGTGGCGGGATGAGTCAGCTGATCCGCCGGCCTTGGTGGTGCAAGTCGGCAAGACGCGATTATCCTATCAGCTACGGGCGTTGGAGGACGCAGCGACCATGTTGGTGGAGAAAGGTGATTGGGTGGAACTTGGCAATGCCGACGAAGGCAAGCCGGTGAAGGACGGATCGCTGGAGGCTTGGGCGCGCGATGAAACCAATCCGGTCGGCGGCTATTACGGCCTGCGCAAGGGCTATCGCGGTCGGTTCGCCAATTATGTCTCGCCTGTTTTGGAGCTGCTGGGACTGGCCGAACTGGAACATAACCCGCGCGGCAACCGGATACGCGCCAGAGCGAGGTAAGTCGGCATGGCAGGACGGCATGACAAGGCGGTATGACTGAGCCGCTGGCGGCGCTCTATGCGTTTGATGGCAAGCGGGTGGCGGGTTTGAAACCACTTGTCCGCGCCGATGTGCCCGATGCCGAGCTTCTGTCTGAGCTGCCCGGCCCGCATGAGATTGCCGCGAGCTGGGTTTTGAAGGCACGACTGGAAGCCGGCCTGTTGGGTGACGCGGCGCAAAAAGCTATCTTTGCACACTTGCCGAAGCTCACCGAGCCCGACGCCATCCTGCATCTCTTGCAGATGGTGCAGCATGCACCTTTGGCATCGGTGGACGATGTTCGGCTGTTCCTTGAGCATAAGCGCACCCTGGTGAGGGTCTGGGCTTTGGATGCTCTGGCTCGTCTGGCGCCCGACGAGGCGGCGCCGTTGATCGAGGCGGCGCTTGATGATCCGTCGGCAGCAATGCGGGCACGCGCCCGCGCTTTGGCGACCGGTGCGTAGCAGGCGAGACACAAAGCCGATTGCGCGCTCGATTTTCGCCGTGCTTGTCGTTAGAATCGCCCACATGATTGGTGTTTCGATCCGACGGCTCACGCCCGAGCTTGCTTCCTCTTTCCCATCGGTGGCGGACGAGGTTTTCGATGCCGAGCCAACAGCTGGGCATCTGGAGAAGCTTGCCTTGATGCCGGGCCACGCTTTGTTCGTTGGCATCGGCGGCGAGGTCGTGGTGGGTCAGCTTCTGGCAATGATCCAGTTTCAGGCCGATCGGGCGCCGCAGCTTTACATCGACAATCTTGGCGTTGCACCGCCGTTCAAACGCCAAGGCGTGGCGCGCGGATTGTTCGATGCGGCGATGAGTTGGGGCCGCGATTCTGGCTGCGACAGCGTCTGGTTGGCCACCGATGTCGGTAACGCTGAAGCGCGGGGATTTTATGCCTCGCTCGGCTTCACGCGCGAACCGGCGGACGTTTACTCAGGGTCGTTGTAGTCGCCGGCGCCATCGCTGTGCTTGTCACGAAGACCCATTTCTGAGGCTGTCTTGGAGAAATCCGGATTCGCGAAATGCTCACGAAAATGGATCCGCGCCTCAAGGGTGAGAATGACATGACACAAGAGAAACAACCCCCCTTCAAACCGCTTTCGCAATCCCCATATCCCATTCAACGCCGAATGCTGCCTTGCGGGTTCGGCTTGAACTGACCGGGGCGCCTTCGGGGTTCCGGCCTTGTGTGAGACCTGCCTGACGACCTGAAGGGGTGTCGGTGGGTGCATGGAGGATGCGTGATGAATCTTGAGAACTACACCGAACGGGCGCGCGGCTTTTTGCAGGCTGCCCAGACCAGCGCGTTGGCCAAGGGCCATCAGCGGCTGCTGCCCGACCACCTTTTGAAAGCCCTGATCGACGACAGCGAAGGTTTTGCCGCGCGCCTGATTGAGGCTGCCGGCGGCAAGCCGGATGTCGTCAAGACGCAGGTTGAGCAGTCGCTTGTCAAGCAGCCATCGGTCGAAGGCGGTGGCGGTCAGCTTTATATGGACCCGGCCATGGCGCGGGTGTTCACCACCGCCGATGAAGCCGCCAAGAAGGCAGGCGACAGCTATGTCACCGTGGAGCGGTTGCTGCTCGCCCTGGCGCTGGACGCTAAGAGCGATGCCGGCAAGGCGCTGAAGGCCGGCGGCGTGACCCCTCAAAGTCTCAACAGTGCTATTGAAGAAGTCCGCCAGGGCCGCACGGCCAACACCGCGTCTGCCGAAGAGGGTTATGACGCGCTGAAGAAATATGCCCGCGACCTCACCGAAGCGGCCCGCGAGGGCAAGCTTGATCCGGTGATCGGGCGCGATGAGGAAATTCGCCGGGCGATCCAGGTGCTGTCACGCCGCACCAAGAACAACCCTGTTCTCATCGGTGAGCCAGGCGTCGGTAAGACAGCGATCGCCGAAGGGCTCGCCCTGCGCATCGTCAATGGCGATGTGCCCGAATCCTTGCGCGACAAACAGTTGATGGCGCTCGATATGGGCTCACTGATTGCGGGCGCGAAGTTCCGCGGCGAGTTCGAGGAACGGCTGAAAGCCGTGCTTTCGGAAATCGAAACGGCGGCTGGCGGCATCATCCTGTTCATCGACGAGATGCACACACTGGTCGGCGCCGGCAAGGCCGACGGCGCGATGGATGCTTCTAATCTTCTCAAGCCTGCCCTCGCTCGTGGTGAGCTGCACTGTGTTGGTGCGACGACGCTCGATGAATACCGCAAGCACGTTGAAAAGGACGCGGCTTTGGCTCGCCGGTTCCAGCCGGTGATGGTGAGCGAACCAACGGTGGAAGACACCGTGTCGATCCTGCGCGGGCTGAAGGAGAAGTACGAGCTGCACCACGGTGTGCGCATCTTGGATGCGGCGCTTGTGTCGGCGGCTTCACTTTCCAACCGCTACATCACCGATCGGTTTCTGCCCGACAAGGCCATCGATTTGATGGATGAGGCCTCCTCGCGTCTGCGCATGCAAGTGGACTCCAAGCCTGAAGAACTCGACGAACTCGACCGCCGGGTGATTCAGCTGAAGATCGAGCGCGAAGCGCTGAAGAAAGAGACCGATTCGGCCTCTAAGGATCGCCTTGAGAAGCTGGAAGCCGAACTCTCAGAGCTGGAGCAAAAATCCGCGGAAATGACCGCCCGCTGGCAGGCTGAGAAGGACAAGCTCGCCGACGCGAATACGCTCAAAGAGCAGCTTGATGAGGCGCGCACGCAGCTTGAGCAGGCGCAGCGGCAGGGTGATCTGGCCAAAGCCGGTGAGCTTGCTTATGGCGCGATCCCGGACCTTGAGAAGAAGCTGGCCGAGGCCGAAGAGGCCGGTGAACGCGATGATATGGTCGAAGAGGCCGTCAGCCCGGACATGATCGCCCATGTGGTCAGCCGCTGGACCGGCGTGCCGGTCGACAAGATGCTGGAAGGCGAGCGGGAAAAACTGCTGCGCATGGAAGATGAGCTGGCCCGCCGTGTGGTGGGGCAGGCCGAAGCCGTGCATGCCGTATCCACCGCCGTGCGCCGGTCCCGTGCCGGCTTGCAGGACCCGAACCGGCCGCTTGGCTCGTTCCTGTTCCTCGGGCCAACGGGCGTGGGTAAAACCGAGCTGACCAAGGCCCTGGCCACCTTCCTGTTCGACGATGAGCACGCCATGGTGCGTCTTGATATGTCGGAGTTCATGGAGAAGCACGCGGTCGCGCGCCGCATCGGCGCGCCTCCGGGCTATGTCGGCTA
>JBKAGN010000101.1:0-5681 GCA_046290415.1 Hyphomicrobiales bacterium | reverse complement strand
GTCAGACGGTGCGGAAAGCCCCAAACAAAAGGGGCAATGTTGATCGGCAGAACCAGAAGCGTGTCGCGACAGGGTTCAGGCACATAGCCGCTCCACCCAAGGGCCAGCAAAGGCTTCCCACAATCCAGCAGAGAACGACGCGTGTAGCCGCGCAAACCCTCCACATCGGCCAGCGCAGTTTCAGTTGGAGGCCCGCCGCCATAAACCCCAAAAGTCACCGCGCGGGCCACTAGGCTGCCATTGATCAGCTCTGCCAGAGCCTCGCCTTCACTGGAACGCCGCGACTTGAAGTTGATGAGAAACTGCCGGTTCGGAAACAGGTCGAACACTTCCACCAGCGTCGGCATTAGGCCGACGCCCTGCCCGCGAAAGGGAAAGGTCTCGCCACCATCGGCGGTGTAGCCGTAACCGATATCGAGGTCGCGCAAGGTCGCCATATCGGCTTCGTGGGTGACGCCCGTTCCATCGGTGCGGCAATCCAGCGTCCAATCGTGGAACACCGCAAAATGACCATCCGGCGTTAGGTGCACGTCCAGTTCCACAACGCTGGCACCGGCCTCGAAAGCAGCGTTCATCGAGGGAATACTGTTTTCCAAAAACGCATGGGTCGGCTCGTGAATGCGCGCAGCGGTGCACGTATCGTTGCCGACGCCATCCATAGGAAAGGTCTGGTGCACACCGCGATGAGCCAGCAACCGCGTCTCGCCACCGTCAGAAAACATCGACGTGTTGGCGACCCAAAGCGCGCCGCCAATCATCAGCGCAATCAGAACAAGGCGCACCACCCACCGCATGCTGAAGACTCCTCAGTTGAGCAAGCAGCTAAACGGCGAACTGTGGCGGTATACGGGTCAGAAAGGGACGGCGATGAGGCCAGCGCTAGTGCTCGAGTCGCGACCAGCCCTCGGCTTCCATTTTTCGGTAAAAGTCCACCAGCTGCTTGCCGCGCTCGGGTTTGAAGCGCGTGCCGTCAATGATGGGTTCGACAATTCGGTCGACGCGAAAGCCGCGAAAATCATCGCGCAACTCACACCAAGCGAGAAGCGTCCAAACCTTGCCCCAGAAATAGAGCCCCAGTGGCCGCACGGTGCGCTGCGTCGCGTCCCCCTTGGCGTCGGTGTAGTCCATCGACAGCTTCTCGGATCGGTCGATCGCCCGGTCGACCAGGTCCAGCGTTTCGCGCTGGCTCTCGGCAAACTCAAAACTCGGCGCGAAGATCGCCGTTGCCTCCACCGTCGGACGCTTGGCGTCGGGCAGCACGGCACCGATTTTCACCAGTGCTTCTTCGGCGGCCCGCGCCATCGACAGCCCACCCCAAGCGCGCACCATGCGAGCGCCGGCCACCAGGGCGGCTATCTCATCGCGGGTGAACATCAGCGGCGGCAGATCATAGCCATCGCGCATGATATAGCCGACGCCGGCCTCGCCTTCGACAGGCACGCCGGACCCTTGAAGATCGACGATATCGCGATAGATCGTGCGCTCGGACACTTCCAATTTGTCAGCAAGCATGCGCGCGGTGACAAGCCTGCCACCGCGCAAAAGCTGAACGATCTGAAAGAGGCGATCAGCCCGTCTCATGGCGTACCCGTCGTCTGCATCAGCTGTTGTTGAACCGGAACCAGCCGACAGAGTTTCCGTCTGGGTCCAGCGTGTAGATGAAGGCGCCCATCGGTATATCGATGGCCGGCGAGAGCACCTTGCCCCCGGCCTCGACGACGCGGTCGGCGGTTTCTTCCAGGCTCACCGGCGCCAACAGGTGGACGGTCGGCCCAATGCCTTCCGGCGCCGGTTTGCCAGGATAGAGGTGGGCTGAAACGCCGCCCTTGTCATCGGCGACCGGCAGGAAAACCACCTTGTTCGGCCCGCCATCGGTCTCCACAAGCTCGCGACCCAGAACGGCGCTGTAAAACTGGCGCCCCTTCTCAAGATCGGTGACGGGGATTTCAGCCCAGACGAGTTGGTGTTCGGGAAGCGTCATGGGAAAGGCCTTCGTGTTGGTTGCGATGGCAGGACCATGACACACCCCTCCTGACACCCTTCTGTCAGGAGCTTGCAAGAAAGTTGACGCGAAGAGAAGTGCCGCGAGCGGATAACCGTTTTGACTTGAGAATTGTCGCCGGCGCCGCATTCGCGTCAGGCTACGTTGGCCGGTCAAGCTAGGCCCAGATGGCGACTTCCAAACCATGAGCATCACGCTCGGGCGGGTCGGGAAAGCTCACCGCCTCGCCGCGCGCAACCCGCCTGGCGACCAGCCAACACGCTGCCGCGTCGAGCACATCATCGGCACCAACACCTGGCGGTGGTGGGTCGGTGAGGAACGGCGCGGTCAGCCCATGGCGCGCCAGAAGCACCCGGCGTTCCTCCATCCCCGGCGCATTGACCCGGCCCTTGACCTTCTTCGGCAGGCGCATCGCCTGGCCGCCATTGAGCACCGTGAAGGCAACTTCCGGATGGCTCTCCTTGATCCGATCACGAAGCGCCAGATCAGCGCGCAACAACGCATCGATCTCCAGGATTTTTGGAAACAGGTAGAACCCTTGGATCGAAACGCCTTTGGGCGGATCGGAAAGCGTTCTGGCAAGCGCGCTCGCCTCGCGGTGGAGCGGATAATCATCGTCCGTCCGGCCCGTCATCCGCCCGCCCATCTCGACAACCGTGCGAGCGGGCATAGCGAAAACGCTCGACTGGCGGGCCCCGAGCATCGGGCGCACCAGCTTCTCCGGCGACCTGCCACCGCCGCTGATCCGTTCCGGCAAGCCGATGGGCATATCAACCGCGATCTGCGCATCCGGCCAATCGGTCAGGACCTCTTCAAAGGTTCGATAGAGGCGAAGCTCAGGTGTCGCGCCCGCAACAGCCACCCACCCGCGCCTGCATCCATCAACGCCGACACACAGCCGCGTCGTCATGTGGCGCGGGCGGCAGCCAGATGGCGGGTGGTCACCATCGTCATCGGCGAGATCAGGCTTGCTTGTTCGCGCGCCATCAACAATTCATCGCTCCCAGCCTTCACCGAGCGCGCCACCATCTCGAACACCGAGGCTGTCGCCTGCCCGACCGCCTTGTCGATCGGCTGACCCATCAGCAAATGCGCGGTCAAAAGCGCGGAAAAAACATCACCCGTGCCATGCGGCGCGCCAGGCACCAGCGCGTGCTCGGCAAGTGTGGCGGTCCGTCCTTCGACGAAAAGCGTGCCGATGGCGTTCTTCATCATCCCGAACGCCGACGTCACGACCACCCGATCGATCTCGAGGGCACGGGCGCTTTCAATCAGCGCCGCATTGTCGGCAAGCTCACCCGCACCAGCGAAAGAGGTCAGTTCGAACCGATTGGGCGTTGCCACGTCACAGCGCGGCAACAGCTCCTCGCGGATCGCCGTCACCACGCCATCGGGCACATACGTCCCGTGGGCATCGGCGCTCACCGGATCGCAGACCACCAAAACATCCGGTGAGACGGCGCGCACTTGATCGATGGCCCGGCATGTTGCGTGAACCTGTCCAGCACTGGCGAAATAGCCGGTGAGGATTGCCCCCACCTCATCGACGACCGGCAAGCCGACCAACGCTTGAAGGCTGGCCTCGAACGCCTCATCGGGCATGGCATGGCGGGGCGGCACGCCAAAACGGCGCGCGTGCCCCGGATGCCAGGGCAGCCAGATCGTCGGCACCTTCCATAAGGGTAGTCCCAAACGCTCAATGGCAAAGCCGGCGGCGCGCAGACCCACCGAACCGCGGGCAACATGGGAGGAGAGGGCGAGAACCGCCTTGGGCGAAGAAGCATCGTGCATGGCGGCGCTCTTGCCATAGCTCCAGACGAATGACCACCTCGGCAGCGCAGCATCAAGACGCTATTGCAGCGCAGCAGACTTTTTCAGGAGCACACTCATGATGCGCCCGCTTCGCACTGTTCTCTACATGCCCGGCTCCAACGCCCGCGCGATCGAAAAGGCCCGAACGCTCGATTGCGATGGGGTCATCCTCGATCTGGAAGATGCCGTGGCGCCGGAGGCCAAGGAAGAGGCACGTTCCCTGGTTGCCCAAGCCCTGAACGAAGGCGGTTTCGGCCATCGCTTCATGGTCCTGCGCGTCAACGCTGCTGATACCGCATGGCACGCCGAAGACATGAAGCTCGCTGCCAGCGTAAAGGCCGATGCGGTGCTGATCCCGAAGATCAACCGAGAGCAGGATGTTTACGATGCTCGCGCCAAGCTGGCCTACACGCCGCTGTGGGCGATGATGGAAACCCCGCTCGCCATGCTCAACGCGCAAAGCATTGCCAGCGCCGGTCTGCAGGGCTTCGTCATGGGCACCAACGATCTATCCAAAGAAACCGGCGCCCGCCTGATCCCCGGACGGGCACCGATGCTCGCCTGGCTTTCCACTTGCTTGGCCGCCGCCCGCGCCTACGGGCTGACCATTCTCGACGGTGTGTTCAATGCCATCGACGACCCTGAGGGTTTTCTGGCTGAATGCGAACAGGGCCGTGATCTGGGCATGGACGGCAAAACCGTGATCCATCCCAAACAGCTGGAACCCTGCAACGCCGTTTTCGCACCAGATGCCGAGGACGTGGCCTTCGCGCAGAAGATCATCCAAGCCTTCGCCGAGCCGGACAATGCCGACAAAGGTGCCTTGCGCATCGATGGCAAGATGGTGGAGCGTCTGCACGCTGAGATGGCAGCCAAGACCGTCGCCATGGCCAATGCCATCGCCGCACGCGCCGGCTAGTTCATCACTACTGAGAGGGGCCGTAACGATGAAACTCTACCGCCTGTTGACCGCCGCCGACATCGATGACCAGTTTTGCCGCAAAGTGACCCGCGCTTTGAATGATGGATGGGAGCTTTATGGCAGCCCGGCCATGACAACCGACCCAAATTCCGGCGAGGTCATCTGCGCCCAAGCAGTCATCAAATCGCAGGCAGGCGATTACCGCGACGACGAACCGCTTTCAAAGCAAACCGGCAAATCGGCGCAACACTGACAGGGTTGAAAGTGGCCTAGGCTTCGCCTGAAGCCGACGCGTGGATGGCCAGCGCGTGCACAGCGCCGGCCAGCTCATCGGCCAAGACCTCGTTGATCATTCGGTGCATGTCGACGCGGCTTTTGCCCTCGAACGCCTCGGCGATGATGTAGACGCGAAAATGCGTTTCCCCGCCCGGTTTCCAGCCTGAATGGCCCTCATGCTGGCTCGACTCATCGCGAACATCCAAAGCCTTGGGACGGAAGGCGAGCTTCAATTTGGCTTCAAGGGTGGATTGAACGGACATTGAGGGCCTTCTGCTGTCAGCATCATCGGGAGCAACCAGTCGCTTGCGCGCGGGCAGAGCCTGTTAGCTAGGGAGGACCCTGTCAGGAACAAGCTGGCACGGGGTACAAATTGCATCCTGTTTCATGCAGTTTAGGCATCAGCACTTTCCCGTAACGCCAGCCCAATGAGAACCGGCAATGATCGTTCCCAATCTTATGGTCAGCGATATGCAGGCATCAATTGCCTTTTACCGCGACGTGCTCGGGTTCACGCTGGCGTTCGCCCTCGATAGTGAACGCGGCATGCATGACGATCCGGTGGGCAAACCGATCGTCTTCGCCTCGCTCAAATGGGGCGAGGCTGAACTGATGCTGCAGACGATCGAAAGCCTGGCTGAAGATCTCCCGGTCTTCGCCAACACCTCA
>JBKAGN010000100.1:0-5750 GCA_046290415.1 Hyphomicrobiales bacterium | reverse complement strand
TCAGAATTTTGACAAAGGTGGATTTGCCTGCGCCGTTGGCGCCCATCAGCGCAACCACCTGGCCGCGAGCAATGTGCAGGCTGGCATCGGTGAGCGCTTTGACGGCACCGAAGCTCTTGGCGACACCAGTCGCGTCCAACAGGGCGTTGCCCATAGGGTTTTGGCCAGTGGCGTCCAGCAGGGCCTGATCGGTCATGTGGGGTGTTTCAATCTCATCGGCGGAAAAAGGACCCCCGCCCAAGCGGGCGAGGGTCGGTCATTTTGGCGGGTATGCGGGCGGCTTACTCGCCTGGGCCTTCGCAGGCGATGATCTGATCCATGGAGTAATCCGTCCAGCCAGGGATCGTCACAGAGACCGGCCATTCGGGATCGAGATTGGGGTTTTGGGCTGCCATAATGGTCGCGCGCCCATCGTCCGTGGTGTTTTCCCACAGAACCGGATCCACCAGCACCAGATTGCTGTCTGGTGCTTCACCGTTCAGGATGTCGACTGCCAACGCGATGCCCGCGCCGCCTACGGAACCGGGATTGGTGACGGCGGCCCCCTGTAGGCCATCAACTTCAGTTAGATACTGAACGAAGCCGGCATTGTCGGCGCCGACGATCGGCACCAACGGCGCGCCGGACTCGGTGAACGCATCGACAATCACATTGTCGATGCCTGAAGTCCAAACGCCGTCGAAGGGGATGCCGGTGGCCAGGAAGTCAAACATTTGCTGCTTGCCTTGGTCCTGCTGCCAGCCGGTGAAAACCTCGTGGATGACGTTGATTTCGGGGAACTCAGCCAGCGCGCGCTGGAAGCCATTGTCACGGTCGGTATCGGCTGAGACGCCGGCGATGCCGCGCATGTAAACAATGTCGCCGGACCCGCCGACCTGCTCGAACAACCATTTGGCACCCAGATAGGCGTACTCTTCCTGGTTGTTGGAGAGGATGTAGGCGCCTTCTGCGGTCACACCGGCGTCGACGGCCACAACCACAATGCCCTGTTCAATCGCCGTGTCGATCGCCGAGTTCAGCGCTTCGGGGTTGGAGGGGTTGAGGACGATTGCGTCCACGCCTGCCTCAATCAGGTTGTTGAGGTCTTCGAGCTGCCCAGCGCTGTCGGTGTTGCGGTGGGCAACGATCAGACCCGACACATCCTCTTCGACGGCCGCTTGGGCACGCATGGCGCAAATCATCTGCTCGCGCCAGCCATTGCCTTGCACCGTGTTGGACACGCCGATGGTGTAGTCGGCAGCGAAGGCCGCTGATCCTGTGCTCGCAACGATGGCAATCGCCGCTGCGCTTGAAAGAAGGTTCTTCATTGGTAGGTCTCCCAGTTTGGTCGTTTGGTTGGTTTTTGGTCTTTCCTATCAGGCGTGATGCCCGATTCATTTGATGTAGGGGGCGAGCACATCGCGCGCCAAAAGGAAGCCGCGTTTGACCTTGTCGTCGCTTCCCTCAAAGAGCCTGTCCTCATGTTCGATGATGACAGGGCCGTCATATCCAGCCCGATAGAGGCCGGAGAAAAAATCCGACCAGTCAACGTCACCAAGGCCGCATAAGCGCGGGACTTGCCATCCCATGCCGACGCTCATGACGCCATTTTCATAAAGCCCGTCGCGATCGATCATCACATCCTTGGCGTGGACGTGCGCCATGCGCGGGCCAAACTCCTTGATGAATCGGGTCTGGTCGATCATCTGCCAGATGAGGTGGGATGGGTCGAAGTTCATGCCGACATCCTCGCCCCATTGCTCGAAAATGCGCCGCCAGACTTTCGGGCTGTAGGCGATGTTATGCCCGCCAGGCCATTCGTCATAGCTGAAAATCATCGGGCAGTTTTCAAAGGCCAGCGTCACACCCTGGTCCTTGGCGTGCTCGACAATCGGCGTAAAAATCTCAACCGCACGGGCCCAGTTTTCATCAACGTTCAGGGACCGGTCGCCGCCGATGAACGTGTTCACCACCCTTACACCCATCACGCCGGCTGCGGTGATCACCTTCTTGAGGTGAGCGATGACTTCGTCGCGGTGGTCGGCATCGCTGTGTAGCGGATTGGGATAATAGCCGAGGCCGGAAATCTCGATGCCATGGCCTGCCAGCGCGCTGATGATCTCGCTGCCTTGGCTAGCCGACAATCCGTCGACATTGATGTGGGACGTGCCAGCGTAGCGGCGGCGTTCACCCCCCGATGCCGGCCAGCAAGCCACTTCAAAGGCGGAAAAGCCATTGCTTCCCGCCCAACTGGCGACTTGCATCAGATCTCTATCTTCAAAAGGGGCTGTCAGAAGACCCAGTTTCATGGCTCGTCCCTCACACGTCGCTCAAGTTCACCCATCGGCCCTCACGCGCCGAGCGGAGAACTGCATCGCAGAATTGCATTTCGTAATGGCCATCCTCAAACGTTGCCCAGGTTGAACCTGGCTGACGCCCGCCAGATGCCACGTCGCTGTAAACGGCACGAAAAAAGCCGAAAAAGCTGTCAGCAAAGCCTTCCACATGACCGGGGGGGAGGGCGGCTGCGGCGGTGCCCTTGGCGTTCATTAGACCGAAGTCACGCATCAGTGTTTGGTTGGGTTCATCGCGATGGCCGATGAACAGATGGTCCGGCGTTTCATTGTCCCACGCTGCGCTGGCCTTGGAGCCGGCGATATCCCACTGCAATGAATTTTTGCGGCCCATGTTGACCTGGCTGGTGGACATGACACCGCGCGCGCCGTTCGCATAGCGGATGATAATCATCGCCGCGTCATCGGTGTCGACCTTTGCCGTTTGCGTCTTTCCGACAGCGCTGGAGAAGGTTTCTACCGGGCCGACGGGTTTTTGCCGCTCTGGGAAAAAGGTTGAGAGTTCCGCGAAGACCGCTTTGGCCTTCAGCCCCGTGATGAAACTTGTGAGGTCGACCCAATGGGTGCCGATGTCGCCGACGGAGCGCAGCTCGCCGCCCATTTCCGACTCCAACCGCCAGTTCCAATCAGTCTCTTTGGCAAGCCAATCCTGGTGATAATGGCCGGTGATCAACCGGATTTCACCCAGATCGCCTGCTTCGACCATGCCGCGAGCCTGCTGGTTGAGGGCGTAGAAGCGCACATTGTAGCAAACGGCGGCTACCTTGCTGGATGCCTTGGCCAATTCGACCATCTCGGCAGATTGATCCGACGTCATCGCAAGCGGTTTCTCGCACACCACATTTTTTCCAGCGGCGAGGACCGCCTTTACCTGCGGATAGTGGGCGTGATTGGGCGATGTGACATGCACGACATCCACGGTATCATCGGCGAGCAGTTCATCCAGCGACGCGTAGGCCTTGGGCACGCCTAGTTCAGCGGCACGGTCTGCGCCGCGATCTGGTGATGAACCCAGGACACCTGTCACGTTCACGCCAAGACGGCGTAGCGCCTGGATGTGAACGCCGCCGATAAAGCCAGTGCCGATGACGGCAGCCCCAATCTTGGTGAAGTTGGTCATGGTGCGGCTCGATCAAACAATGGAGTAGCCCCCATCCACCGGCAGGCACGTGCCGGTCATGAACGCGGATGCGGGCGAGGCAAGAAAGAGCGCGGCGCCGCTGATGTCATCCGGGTTGCCCCAGCGACCAAGCGGCGTGCGGGATTCGATGGATTTGACGAAAGTTTCGTCCTGTCGGGCGCGGGCGGATTGTTCGGTAACAATGAAGCCTGGCGCGATGGCGTTCACGCGGATGCCATCTTCTGCCCAAGCGATCGCCAGCGATTTTGTGAGCTGCTCAATGCCCGCCTTGGAGGCGCCATAGGCCGGATTTCGTGGGCTGCCGAAGCGGGCATACATGGAGGCGATGTTGATGACTTTGCCCTTGGCGGCTTTCAGGCCGGGATGCAGCGCCTTGGCACAGCGAAAGGATCCTGTGAGGTTCACGTCCAGTACATGCATGAAGAACTCTGGCGCCATTTCTTCGCCGCGCTTGGTGATGGCCGCACAATTGATGAGCACATCGACATGGGCTTCTGACACCGCAAACGCTTCGACCGCGTCTGTGTCCGTTACATCGAGCTGGGTGTAAGCGAATCGGTCGGCGTCTGCCGGGTCTGGGGCAGGTTCAACACCGGTTATGGCGACCTCAGCACCTGCAGCCTGAAAGGCGCGGGCGATCGACGCACCGATCCCGCCACGGCTGGCGCCGATGACCAGAGCCTTCGCCCCGGTGAAGTCGAAGCCGCTTGTGTCAGACACGTGCGCCTCCGGCTTCAAAATCTTCTGCCTTGGTGGTCAAGGCCGTCCTCCATGCGCTCATTCGAGCAGCGCCCTTTTCGGGTCTTGTAATCGATTGCATAATGCCTCAGGCGGCTAACTGCAATTGATGTAATCCTTTGCATACTCGTCGCAATGTGACATGGGTGTCAAGACGAGAATCGACATTCCAGCGATTGCGAGCATGGTTCAACGCACTGCTACCATCCAAGATGTTGCCCGCGCGGCCCGCGTTTCGACGGCCACGGTCAGTCGCGCGCTGAGTAACCCTGATCTGGTGGCCGAGCAGACGCGCGAGGCCGTTTTTGAGGCCATTCGGCATACCGGCTATCGCGTCAATCAGGCGGCGCGCAACTTGCGCATGCGCCGTGCTGGCGCAGTGCTTGTTTTGGTGCCGGATCTTGGAAAACCGTTCTATTCGAAGATCCTCGCCGGCGTCAGCGAAGGGTTTGCAAGCACTGATTACGCGGTTCTGATTGCCGATACGGAGAGCCGCCCCCTGCAGGACGGCGAGCTCGCCGGTTACTTCATCGATGGTCGCATCGATGGCGTGATTTCGCTCGATGGCGGGCTTTCGCGGCAGGCATTGGACGAGTGCGAACGGCAGGGTCTGGGCGAGCGGATCGTGTTTTTGTGCGAATGGGTCGATGGGGCGGATTTTCCGGCCATTCGAAGCGACAATGGAGAGGGCGCGCGCCTTGCCATTCGCCATTTGCACGCGCTCGGCCACCGCAAAATTGCCCATGCCACCGGACCGGAAGGCAATGTGCTGACCACCGCGCGCCGCGATGCGATGGTCAGCGAACGAGCCGCGCTCGACCTGCCGGCGCGTGAGGAATGGATCATTCGTGGCGACTTTTCGGTGGAGTCGGGCCACGCGGTGGCGCGCAAAATCCTGGCGATGTCCGAGCGCCCGACGGCTGTGTTTTGCTCGGCCGATACGGTCGCGTTCGGCTTGATTTCGGGTTTGCAAGCAGGCGGTCTGTCGGTTCCAGACGATATCTCGGTCGTCGGGTTCGACGATATCGACATGTCGCAATATTATATCCCGGCGTTGACCACGATCCATCAAGACCGACACCTGCTGGGCTTTCGTGCCGCCCAGCGTTTGCTGGAAAGGCTTGGCCCATCGCACAGCTCCAAGGCCGCTGCGGCGGATGATCTGATTGATGTTGCGTTGGTTGTTCGCAGCAGCACAGCACCGCCCAAGGATTGAGCGCTGGGCGACCGCGCCTATCACTTGGGTGCCCCGACAACCGTTTGTTCCAGATCCATCGAGACGCCGGTCATGGGTGTTGATACGTCCGAGAGCAGGTAGGTTGCCAGGCGCGCCGCTTCCTCTTCGTTGACGAAGCGCCCAAGCGGCTGCTTGGCACCTTCTGCTGCCAGCCATCCTTGGCCCTTACCAAGCGTGATCTCGTGTAGGTCTCGCTCGGTCTGCGTATCGACCCAGCCGAGATTGATCCCATTCACTCGGATTCTGTCAGCCAGGTGGGCATTGGCAGCATTTTTGGTGAGCGTTTGCAGGGCACCCTTTG
>JBKAGN010000099.1:0-5967 GCA_046290415.1 Hyphomicrobiales bacterium | reverse complement strand
TTATCCGCGAGACCGGCGAAGGCTTTGGCCTTGATGTGTCCTCAGAGTCGGCGCTGGCAGCGGGCGTGGTGATGGGCATCATGATCATTCCCTTCGTCTCTTCGCTTTCGGACGATGTGATCACCGCCGTGCCGCAATCGCTACGCGACGGCTCGCTGGCGCTTGGATCGACGAAATCAGAAACCGTTCGCCGTGTGGTCCTGCCGGCCGCGCTGCCCGGCATCGTCTCGGCCATGATCCTCGCCATCTCGCGCGCCATCGGTGAAACGATGATCGTGGTGATGGCCGCGGGCCTTGCCGCCAATCTGACGATCAATCCGTTGGAAGCGGTGACGACGGTCACGGTGCAGATCGTCACATTGCTGGTCGGCGACCAAGAGTTTGACACCGCCAAGACGCTGGCCGCGTTCGCCCTCGGCCTGCTCCTCTTCTGCGTCACCCTCACGCTCAACTTCATCGCCCTGCGCGTGGTGCAAAAGTACCGGGAACAATATGACTGATATTGCCTCTGACCCTTCCGGCGGTTCTGTCGATACCGGCCTGCACACCTCTGACGCGGCACGCCGCCGTCTGAAAGCGCGTTATGCGTCCGAATTTCGGTTCAAGATGTATGGCATCGCCGCCGTCGTCACCGCCGGTCTCTTCCTGGTGCTGTTGTTGTCGACCATCGTCGGTCAGGCGCTACCGGCGTTTGTGTCCCACCAGGTCACCATTCCCGTGGATCTCAGCCAGGACGTGTTGGACCCTAACAATGAGGGCGAAAGCGCCCTGCGCCGCGCCAATTACGATGCGGTGGTCCGAAATGGCATCCGCAGCCTCTACCCCTTTGCCGAAAGCCGTGATGACCAGCGCACCGTCTCGTCGCTGATTTCATCCGGCTCGGCCGTCCGTGTCCGTGAGGCGGTGCTGGATGATCCTGAAGCGACGATGCGCCTGACCAGCTTCACCGTGCCTCTGGACGATGTTGCAGACCTCTATTTCAAAGACTTGATCTCAGACGAACGGCGCTTTGTCCCAACTGGCATTGCTACCCCGACCGGCGCCGAGGGCAACATCGAGGTTCAGTCGACCGCCAACGACTTTCGCGCCCTATTGGACGACGTGAAAGACTTTCTCCGCGAAGAGGCCGATGGCGTTGAGCGCGAACTGGCCGCCAAGGAGCGTTCTTTGGAGCGTGCCATCCTCGACCTTGAGTCCTACCGCACCCGTTTGCCGAACGCCCCGGAGGGCCGCACCGACTTCTTCCAATCACAGATCGATATTCTTGAGCGCGGCATTGTCACGCTCGGTCGCGACATCGAAAACCTCACCGTAGAGCTTGCCGAACTTCGCACCCGTGCCAATACCGCCGATGCCGAGGAAAGTCTTTCCCGCGAGCTGCCCTCCATCCTTGTCGAGATCAATGGCGGCGTTGTAAAAGCTACGCGGTTGAGTGCCACCAGCATTGAGGGCGAGGTGATCATTCCGCTGGAAAGCACTGCCGACGCCGCCAGCGACGACTGGTCGATCCGCGAGATCGTCCTGCCGGAGCGCAATCGTCAGTTGGATGATCGCTCGCTCGTCTATCTCGATCTGCTCGCAAACCAAGACCGTGTTGAGCGCACCTTCAACACCGTGTTCTTCACATCTGGCGCAAGCCGCGAGGCTGAGCTTGCCGGTATCTGGGGCGCCGTTGTCGGATCGTTCTTCACCATGGTCGTGACGCTGGCTCTGGCGTTTCCGCTCGGCGTGGCCGCTGCGATCTATCTGGAAGAGTTCGCCCCGAAAAACCGCCTGACGCAGATCATAGAGGTCAACATCAACAACCTTGCCGCTGTGCCTTCCATCGTGTTCGGTTTGCTCGGTCTGGCGGTGTTCTTGAACGTCTTTGGCATGCCCCGGTCAGCACCGGTCGTCGGCGGCATGGTGCTTGCGTTGATGACACTGCCGACAATCATCATTGCCTCGCGCGCTGCGCTGCGCGCCGTTCCCCCGTCCATCCGCGAGGGTGCGCTCGGCGTCGGTGCCTCGAAACTGCAGACAGTGATGCATCATGTGCTGCCGCTGGCCATGCCCGGTATTTTGACCGGCACGATCATCGGCATGGCACAGGCGCTTGGTGAAACCGCACCGCTCTTGATGATCGGCATGGTGGCGTTCATCGTCGATGTGCCCTCCACGCCGCTGGACCCATCCACTGTGATGCCGGTTCAGATCTTCATGTGGGCCGATTTCCCCGAAGTTCTGTTCCGCCAAAAAACCTCAGCGGCCATCTTGGTTCTGCTGGCCTTCCTTATCACCATGAACGCTCTTGCCGTGATCCTGCGCAAGCGCTTTGAGCGACGCTGGTAAGCGCGCCTCGTATCGAGTAAACGGCACCAAGGAGACATGCTTATGTCGACCACGCAGACTGTGGAACACAACAACGCCATACCCGTGGCCCCTGCGGCGCTGTCACAAGGCGCTGACCTTATGCCGGGAGGAACGACCATCACCGACGCGCCACCGGAAAACGTCAAAATGAAGGGCGTTGATGTCAACGTCTACTATGCTGACAAGCAGGCCCTGTTCGACATCAATCTCGACATCGGTGAGCGCCAGGTCACCTCGCTGATCGGCCCGTCGGGCTGCGGCAAGTCGACGTTCTTGCGCTGTCTGAACCGGATGAACGACACCATCGATATCGCCCGGATGGAAGGCAAGATCACGATCGGTGAGCAGGACATTTATGATCCGTCGATCGATGTGGTTGAGCTGCGCGCACGGGTCGGCATGGTATTCCAGAAACCCAACCCGTTCCCGAAATCGATCTTTGAAAATATCGCCTACGGCCCCCGTATTCACGGCCTAGCCGACAACAAGACCGATCTGGAAGAGATCGTCGTGACAGCCTTGCAAAAGGCCGGCCTGTTCGAAGAGGTCAAGGATCGCCTTGAAGCGCCCGGCACGGGCCTTTCGGGCGGTCAGCAGCAGCGCCTTTGCATCGCGCGCGCCATCGCCACCTCGCCGGAAGTCCTGCTGATGGACGAACCGTGTTCGGCGCTCGATCCCATCGCCACCGCGAAGGTTGAAGAGCTGATCGATGAGTTGCGCGAGAACTACACGATCGTGATCGTCACCCACTCCATGCAGCAGGCAGCCCGCGTCTCGCAGCGTACCGCCTTCTTCCACCTCGGCATTTTGGTCGAGGTTGGCGCCACCGATCAGATTTTCACCAATCCGACCGACAGTCGCACCCGCGATTACATCACCGGCCGCTTTGGCTGATCGCGCATTCGCGCTTGTGATACATCGGATGCGACGCACGCATCGTTAGAGGACTACCTCGATGACAAAGCATATCGTCACCGCCTTCGACACTGATCTTCGCGACCTTCTGCTCGAACTGGCGCAAATGGCAGGCTGGGTCGAGCGTGCTGTTGAAGATGCCGTGGATGCTCTGATGACAGGCGCCACCGATGAAGCCGAAAGCGTCATCTCCAACGATGACCGCATCGATGAAGCCGACCGCAAGGTGGAAAGCGATGCGGTTCTTCTGATCGCTCGTCGTCAGCCGATGGGCGATGATCTGCGCGGCATCGTTTCCTCCATGCGCGTCAGCCAGGATTTGGAGCGGGTCGGCGATTTGGCCAAGAACATCGCCAAGCGGGCCCTGATCATTGATGGTTCGATCCATCAACGCACCTTGGCCCATGGCGTCGACAGCCTGTCACGCCTGGTTCTCGGCCAGTTGAAGCGCTCCATCGAAGCCTTTGTTGAGCGCGACACCGCCAAAGCTGAAGATGTTTGGCGCCACGACACCGAAGTGGATGCGCTTTACACCTCGCTGTTCCGCGAGCTGCTGACCTACATGATGGAAGATCCGCGCAACATCTCCTCCTGCACGCATCTGCTCTTTTGCGCCAAGAACCTCGAGCGCATCGGCGACCACGCGACCAACATCGCCGAGCGCGCGATCTACACGCGCACCGGTGAAATGGTCGTCACCAACCGTCCCAAACAGGATGAGCTGGGCGAGGCGACGCCAGAAACAACGCCGCGGCCTAATTAGGGTCAGGTGAGGTAAGCCGTGCCGCCAACCATTCTGATCGTTGAGGACGAGGCGCCGCTCGTCGAGCTCCTGAAATACAATGTCGAGGCGCTTGGTTTTGACGTGGATGTCGCCATGCGCGGCGACGAGGCGGAGACACGGCTTCGTGAGCGCACCTTCGATCTGATCCTGCTCGACTGGATGCTGCCCGGCCTATCGGGCATCGAGCTTTGTCGTCGCATTCGCTCGCGCGCCGAAACCAGTTCCACCCCGATCATCATGCTCACCGCGCGCGGTGAAGAGGGCGAGCGGGTACGCGGGTTAACGACCGGCGCCGATGATTATGTCGTCAAGCCGTTCTCGATCCCCGAGCTTTCCGCCCGCATCAAGGCGCTGCTACGCCGATCGAGCCCGGAGCTTATCACCAACGCGCTAGTCGTCGGCGATATTGAGCTCGATCGCGAAACTCACCGCGTTCGGCGCCAAAACCGAGAGATCCACCTTGGACCGACCGAGTTCCGCTTGTTGGAATTTTTGATGCGTACGCCGGGGCGGGTCTATTCCCGTGAGCAGCTGCTCAACGGCGTCTGGGGCCACGATGTGTACGTCGATGATCGCACCGTTGATGTTCACATCGGCCGGCTGCGAAAGGCGATCAACAAGGGCCGCGCTCGCGACCCAATCCGGACGGTGCGTGGCGCGGGCTATGCGTTCGATGATCGTTTTCAGGACAATCAGGCCCGCCAGTTGGCGTAAGCCTGATGCTTAGACCGCGTTGGAGCCCAGCGACCTACCGATTGCGGTCCCGGCGACGCTCGTTCGGCGCCTGAAACGCCACGCCGCAATGATACTCACAATAGGGCTGGGCTTCGAGGGAAGACCGTCCGCAAAAGTGAAAATCATCGTTCAGTGGATCGCCCACCGGCCAGCGGCATGTGTCTTCTTTCAGTTCCTGAATGGAAAGCTTTGGGCTCTCGCCGACAAGCACCAGATCGACCCGGCCGCGCGCAACTGGCGCCTGGTCCAGTTCGGCAACAGCCATCTCATCGGTCTTCAGCGCAGTGGCGCCCATTGACATCGAGCCGCCACTGACCCGTGTCGAGGTCGTGCTGCGCCGTGGTCGCGACGAGCCTGCCGATGGCGTGCGCGGTTTGCGGGCGCGTGGTGTTGCGGTCGCGGTCGGTTTGCCACGACCGGAAAGGCCAAGACGGTGCACTTTGCCGATCACCGCGTTGCGGGTGACATCGCCCAGGGCGGCGGCAATCTGACTGGCGCTTGAGCCGCCCAGCCACATTGTCTTCAACACGTCTACGCGTTCGTCAGTCCATGCCATCGGTTGCATCCTCCACACACTCAGCGTCGCTCAAATTGAACGCTCGCCAACCTGCCCCAACACCAAATTCAAAACCGCACCACCAACTGGCCAGCAAACAAAGACTGTCCACGCGCACGCCAAGGTGCGCTGAGCCGTTGCGGGCAGGGCCCACGGTTTGCCGGATCGGTGAATGCCAGCCACCATATCTGGTGGCGCTTGCCCATAGAGCTACACTAGCGGTTGAATCGGTGACAAGAGTCAGGTGTTAAAAAAAAGTGAACAAGTTCCAGCCCTTCCAGGGAAAAGCGCAGGTTTCCTGAGTCGTTTGAAGGACTTAGAAATTGACAGTCCGGGCAAAAAAAATGTTAGACCAAAAGCTCTCGGCCCGTCTCGGGCCGTTTCTTTTTGGGCGGTAGCCGAGCCTTCCCTAAAGTTAAGTCGTTTTCGAGGCTCGGCTCTGTATTTTCCACCGTCGCGGTATCGGCCCTGCCATCAGGGCAGCGTGATCCGTCTATAGCCCGTAAAGGGGGCATCCCGCCATGGCGCAATCCATGCTCGCGCAGCCAAGCGCATCGTCAACCGACCCGACCAACGACCCACTTTACGGGACGTACAACCGCACGCCGCAGACCTTTGTGCGCGG
>JBKAGN010000098.1:0-6079 GCA_046290415.1 Hyphomicrobiales bacterium | reverse complement strand
CACTGTACCGGCCGATACCTTCTTCGATGCCGACGGTGAGGCGCTGACCTTGTCGGCGACGCAAAGCGATGGCGCGGCGCTTCCGGATTGGTTGTCGTTCGATCCGCAGACCGGCCGATTCACCGGCACGCCTGACGATCCTGATGTCGGCGCGATTGCCGTTGCCGTCAGCGCGCGAGACGCCGCCGGTGAAACGGCGCGTGATGTGTTCAACCTTACCGTGAGCCCGGTGAACGATGCGCCGACCCTTGAGGCGCCGCTTGCCGATCAATCGGTGAATGTCGGCGGTGACTTTTCATTCTTCGTCTCCTCCTCCACCTTCGCCGATGTGGATGATGCGCTGCTCACCCTGAGCGCCAGCGGGCCAAACGATACCCCGCTCCCAACCTGGCTTTCCTTCGACCCAGAAACCGGAACGTTCTCAGGGACTCCCTCGGCAGGCGATGAAGGCGTTGTCGAGGTCGTCGTGACAGCGCGCGATTTGGGCGGATTGTCGGTTTCGGACCAGTTTTCGGTGACCGTGGCCCCAGTCGATCCCGATAACACCGCGCCGATTGTTCAAAACCCGGTCGGCGATCAACTGGTTAATGAAGAGGAAGTGGTTGATTTCACCTTGCCGCCTGAGACGTTCTTTGACGCTGACGGTGATGTGTTGACGCTTTCGGCTGCCCGGGCTGACGGATCGCCGCTGCCCGATTGGCTATCTTTTGATCCGGCAACCGGACGTTTCACCGGAACGCCCGACGATGCCGATGTCGGCGCGTTCGATGTGGCCGTGACGGCGCGTGATCCCTCCGGCGAAACCGCGCGCGATGTGGCGACTGTCACCGTGTTGCCGGTCAATGACGCCCCGACGCTTGAAACGCCGTTTGCCGACCAATCTGCGACACCAGGCACGGCACTCTCGTTCGTGGTTCCAGGAACCACCTTTGCCGATGTTGACGACGCAACACTCACGCTCAGCGCAACGCTTCTGGGCGGCGGCGCACTGCCGAGCTGGCTGTCCTTCGATCCCCAGACGGGCCGGTTCAGCGGTACGCCTGGTGCTGAGGATGCCGGATCAATCGACATTGTGCTGACGGCGCGCGACGCCGCTGGCCTTTCGGCAAGCGATCAGTTCACGCTGTCGATCGCCGGCGGCAGTGACGAGACAATCGTCAACGACATTGCCAGCGAAAGCCAGTTTGAGACCGGGACAACGGACAATGACGTCTTTGCCTATGCCCGTCCCTCCTCGGACTACAACTTCGCCAGAACCGATGATGGGCAGGGCGTTGTCGTTTGGACGGTCGACAGCAATGACGAGACGTTCGACATCCTTTTCGAGTTCGAAACCCTGCGTTTTGCCGATCGCGATTTCTCCGTTGCCTCGATCATCAATCCGGGTCCGGATTTTTTCGATGATCCGCAAATCACCCAGTATGTTCGCGGCGAGAGCGATGCCGACCGCTTCATCATTGATGGCAACGAGGCCGACTATGAGTACAGCGCAACGGCAAGCCGAGACGGTGTGATCGTCTACACCAGTGACCCGGACGATGACGGTTTTGACATCCTCTATGGCTTTGAAGAGATCGTCTTCAACGATGCGACGGTCGATATCAGCGCGCTGCCATCGGGCGGAACGGCCAGCATTGTTGCCAACGCGGCGCGCCTCGCCAGTGCGCAAACGGTGGGTGAAACCATCACCGTGAACGAGAACGTGCTTGGCCCGGCGGCCAACGAACTCATTCGCGATTTCTCCGATGCGGACGGGGATCAGCTGGACCTTGGCGGTCTGCTGGATGCCAATTTCGGCGAGGCCAACAAGGACGACTATGTCGTTGCCCAAAGCGATGGCCGCGATACATCGATCCTGGTGGACAGCGATGGTGCTGCCAATGGCGCGACCTTCGAAGAGGTTGCCACGCTGGAAGGCGTCAGCGGCGGATCGGTGACCATTGTCGATGAGACCACGCGCGTCGAGATCGCCATTCAAACGACCTAGAGCATTTTCAGCGAAAGTGTGTGCGGTTTCGCGCCCGGAAAATGCGACAAAACAATAAGTTAGAGCGTTTCGAGTGACTCGGTGTTCATGAGAAACGCTCTAAAAGGGTTCGGAGCGCTGAGACGGATCAGCGCTCCGGTCTTTCAAGTCCTTCCAGGATTTGTCGTGCTGCCAGGCGCTATCGCGAACGGGTGTTCGCCCTTGTTCATTTGGACACTGATCAGCGCTCGCGCAGCGCTTCGTTGCGGGCGCGGGTTACTGGATTGAGCAGATAGTCCAAAACGGTCTTGCTGCCGGTCAGTATATCGGCGGTCACGACCATGCCTGGGATGATGGGCAACACCTCGTCGCCGTCGCGTAGCCGGTTGTCTTCCAACCCGATGACCACGCGATAGAATGTGTTGCCCTGCTCGTCCTCGAACGTATCGGCGCTTATCCGCTCAACCACGCCGGAAAGGTCGCCATAGACGGTGTAATCATAGGCCGTGAGCTTCACCGATGCGTCCTGACCGGCGCTGATAAAGGCGATGTCCTGCGGGCGTACTTCGGCTTCAACCAGCAACCGATCGTCCAAGGGAACGATTTCAACCACGCTTTCGCCGGGCCTGATGACAGCCCCGAGCGTTGTGACCGGCAGGGCGTTGACGATGCCGCGCACCGGCGCGCGCATGCGTGTGCGCTCGACCCGTTCGCGCGCTGAGCGCAGAGACTGATCGATCACCGCCAGATCGGCGATCACCGCCGTCAGCTCTTGGCGGGCTTCAGCACGGAACTGGATGTCGATGTTGGCAAGTTGCCGCCGGCTTTCTTCGATCGCGGCCTCTGCGCGCGGCACACCGGCCCGCAGCACGGCCAAGGCACGCTGTTCATTGGCGGCTGCCCTTTCGCGCCGCAAAAACTCAACCTCACCAATCGCGCCCCGCTCGTAGAGACGGCGGTTAAGCTCCAACTCGCGCTCCAGAAACCCAATCGAGGCTTCGGTTTCTTCGATCTGCAACAACAGCTCATCGCGCTCGAACATGCGTTGCTGCAATTGTTCGCTGACGACGCCGATCTGCTGTGCCAGGGCCAATTGGCGCGCCTCATAGAGCTGCAATTCGCCTTCGACGATGTCCGGCGCGCTATCGGCTGGGAAGGCCGGCTGTTCACCGCGCGCCTCAGCCAAAAGGCGAACCTGCTGCATGGTCAGTGCTTGCTGGCGTTCCTGCAACTCGCCAAGGGTGGAACGCGCGTCGGTGTCATCGATCACCAGCAAGATGTCACCTGCTTCGACCACGTCGCCTTCGGCAACGGCGATGTCGCGTACGATCCCTGCCTCAAAGGGCTGGACCAACTGCATCTGGCTGGTGGGCATGACCTGGCCCATGCCGGTGGTCACCTCTTCCAGCTCGGCTGTCGCGGCCCAGACCAAGAAGGCGCCGATCAACAGGACCACGACGGCAATCAGAGGCGCCAGGCTGGTCTGGCGCCGCGCGTCCAGGGCGCCGCGAATGTCGTTGGCGAAGGCCTCATCGAGCGCTGGGCTATGAAGGGTCATGATCCGGTCGCCTGCTGTTCGAGCACTTTGAGCACCTCATCGCGCGGGCCGAAGGCGGCCAGTTGACCACGTTCAAGCACCAACAGGTTTGAGACAGCCTTCAAGGTGGAGTTGCGGTGCGTGGCCATGAGCAGGGTCACACCGTCTTCCTTGCTCAACCTTTCCAGCGACGTCAGCAAATGCCGTTCGGCGGACATGTCGAGGGCGGCGGTCGGCTCATCAAGGAACAGGAGCTTGGGCCGTCGGATCAGCGCTTGCGCCAGGGCGATCGATTGCCGCTGACCGCCTGACAGGTTGCGCCCGCGTTCCTCGATCGGCATGGAAAGGCCCAGCGGATGGGTGCGTGCCAGTTCGCAGAGGCCTGCCAGCTCGATTGCCCGGTCGATTTCATCGGGTGTGGCCATCGATGCGCCGAGCGTGATGTTCTCGCGCAGCGTGCCGGACAAGAGTTCCGGCTCTTGGCTGACATAGCCGACAAAGCTTCTTAGCTCGGTGGGTGGGATCTGTTTGACGTCCACCTGATCGATCAGGATCCGCCCTTGGCTCGGCTGGGAAAGCCCACAAAGCAGCCGACCAAACGTGCTTTTGCCAGACCCGATACGCCCGACAATGCCCAGCCGATCGCCGGGTTCCAGCTCGAATGACATGTCGTTCAGCGCCGGGGGCAAGTCAGGCTTGTACTGGAAGGAGAGCCCTTCGATCGCAAGGGCCGGCGCCTTCAAGGGACGTGTGGCTTCCGCGCTTGTCCATTCGGACGGCAAGGCCATGATCTGATCGACAGCATTGAACGAAAAGCGGGCGTTCTGCACCCTTTGCAGCGTGCCGGCGACGGATGCCAGCGGCGCCAAGACCCGCCCGGACAGAATGTTGGCGGCGATCAGGGCGCCGACGCTGATCTGCGCGTCAAGCACCAGGAACACGCCCCAGACAATGATAATCACCGAGACGATCTGGCTGAAGGTCTGAAGCACGGTGGTTGTCAGCATTGACCAGTACCGCGCGGCGGTTGCCGAGCGACTGGATTCGGCTACCGAATGATCGAACCGGCGACGCAGCGGTGCGCCACCACCAAGGGCCTTGACCCTGTCGAGCGACAGCAGCGTTTCGACCAGAATGCCGTGGCGCTTGGAGGCATCGGACTGCGCCCGCCGCATGGCGCGCGCCATCGGCCACTGGCTGACATAGGTGAACGTGAGCACCAGCACCGCCGCGGCCGCAGGCACCGCCGCCAGCGGTCCGACGATCCAGTAAAGTGCGGCCAGGAAGATGAAGATGAAAAGCGCGTCGGTGAGCGCCACCACGGTGGAGCTGGTCAGCACATCGCGGACATTGTCGAAATCGCGGATATGACTCGCCAACACGCCCGTCGCGTTGGGCCGCGCGTCGGAGCGCACTTCCAGAAGCCTGTCGAACATCCGTCCCGACACGGTCATGTCGATCCGCCGCCCGGTTTCATCGACCACGCGGGCTCGAACCAGTTTCAGCAAGAAATCGAAGGTGATCGCGATGCCAATGCCCGCCGCCAGCGCCCAAAGGGTTGGGATGGTGAGGTTCGGGATGACCCGGTCATAAACATTCATGACGAACAGGGGGGCCGCCAAAGCCAGCAGATTGACCAAGAACCCGGCGACGATCACCTGGGCGTAGCTGATGCCGAAGCGGCTCGCCGCCGACCAGAACCAGTGCTGGCGCCGATCCGGTTGCAGGTCGGCGCGCTCGTCCTGATCGTTCTGGCGCGCGAGATAAATCACCGACGGCTTTGATGCTTGGCTCAGCGCGCGCATGCTCTGACGCTGCTCGATCGGCTGACCTTGCGCAAAGGCCAAGGTGTGCACGACATCGTTCTTGGCGTCGTGCTGCGTGACGATATAGGCATCGCCTTGCGATGTGAACGCGATGAACGGCGGGGCCAAGGGCGAGGCCTGTATGAGCGGGGTTTCGACGAGCTTGGCCGACAGGCCAAGTTTTTCAGCGGCCTCGTCGAGACGGGATAGCGGCAGTTCGCCTCCCACCATCGGCAGCGTGTCGGCGAACCGGTCGCGCGCCGACGCCGTGCCCAACATCCGCGCCACCTGTTGCAGCACATCGGCCAGCCCGAAAACGGCCGAGGTCGGCGCGGCCTCCGGTTCGACCCCTGACGCGGCAATCAGGGCTTGGGGGCGAGGTTGGCTCTGCGGTCGAGGCGCGAAGCCGTTTTGGCCTTGGAGTTTGGTGCCGATCATCGACGAACTGCCCGGTGCTTCGTCCGGCTGGTCGTCCGAATTTGGCTGCAAATCGGAGGTCTTCAACACTGTTGTTCTGCGCCGCCCGCATGTCGTGAAACGAAGATTGTCACTGGGCGAAGATCATAGGGCCAAGCGGCCGTGAACGGGCGAAGTTCCGCGCGACATGGTTACGGGCTAGGGTAAATTATGCGCCGTGGGTCGGATCCGACTCTCTGGGCGGTTGCAACGCAATCACCTGTCCGGCGTTCCGCTGGAAGAACAACAGTTTGGAAAAATGGCGGACCTGCTGGGAGAAAGTCCGAACCTTTTGGATGATCTTTTCAAAGACCT
>JBKAGN010000097.1:0-6128 GCA_046290415.1 Hyphomicrobiales bacterium | reverse complement strand
CTGTCGCAGTTGCAACCAGCACGCCTATCATCTTGTTTCTCATTGCGCGAACTCCCTGTTTTCTTGGCCGCCACTTGCGATGGCGGTCCCCAGACAACACCGAATAACGGATGCGCCGTCAAGTCGCCCGGGCCGATGAAACGGTTACCGGGACTGTGCCCCGGTTTTCCTCACGTTACGTCATGCGGCCTGCCGCCTGGCCCAGGCTTGGCCGGCGCGCCAACATCAGGCCGTGGCGCTCGCTCGTGCCCGCCGGCGCGGCGCCTTGCGGCCGTCCGGCAGCCGGGCCGCCCCGTTGGTCAATTTGCGTTGGACGCATGCGCAGCGCTTTGATATGGCAGAGCCGCACCGGCAAAGCACCCGTAGCTCAGCTGGATAGAGCGCTGCCCTCCGAAGGCGGATGTCAAGTCTGGCGATGTTTTGGTGTGTTGGAAAAAAGGACGTGAATAAACAACGGCTTGGGCGGATATCGGGTTCGCTCTTCATGCCAACGAAAATCTCGCGTAAGCATGGCGTAAGCAATTCGCGAACGGTATGCACCCGTAGCTCAGCTGGATAGAGCGTCGCCCTCCGAAGGCGAAGGCCACAGGTTCGAATCCTGTCGGGTGCGCCATTTCCCCTTAAAGAAACATACTTCTGTCGTATTTTTTGGTCTCCAAACTGCCTTTGGTGCACCATGAAGTAAATGACGGCTCAGCGGACAAAGCGACCCTCCATTGAGAACTTCTGAACGTTTGCTTCATTGAGCTTGATGCGATGTGCCTAGGCCAAAACTAAGCATATGGAACTATGATTTACCTATCTCAGCCAAGTGTCTGCTTCAGCTTTTTTTCAATCAACTCCGTAAAAACATGCACTCTCTTGGAAACCAGCCGTCCAGGAGGCCTGACGGCCCAAATGCTCCATTCAGGTTCGATCGTGAACTTCGGCAAAACGGCAAAAAGCGCACCGCTCGACAAGTGGCCTAACACGTCCCATTTTGACTTCAACGCGATCCCAACGCCCGCAACAGCGGCCTCGGTGGCGGCTTCGCCATAGCTGGTCGCAAAATTACCTTCAGTTCGAATATTGATGCTCTTTCCCGTGGGCCCTTTTAGGCCCCAAGTGCGGTTCTCATTGAGCGCTATACAGTTGTGATCAGAAAGGTCTTCAGGACGTAACAGCGTTCCGCTTTGTTCAAGATAGTCTGGCGACGCAACTAGGATGCGTGGATTGTCCGCAATTTTACGTGCCATGAGCGTCGATGGGGCAAGCTCACCTATCCTGAGTGCCAGATCAAAGCCATGTTGGACGATATCGAATTGGGTGTCGCTAAGTTCAAGGTTGATACGAACTTGCGGGTGATCAGTCAAAAATTCACCTATAAACGGTGCGATGTAGCGCCGTCCAAATGACGCTGATGCGGTAACGCGCAGCTCGCCCCGCAATGATGCATCGGCACCCTGCAAATCGATCATGGCGTCTTCGACATCACCAAGTATGCGTTTGGCATGATCCAAGAAGACCTCTCCATCCGAAGACAGAGACACCGAACGGGTCGTTCTGTTCAGAAGCTTGCAATCTAGTTGCGCCTCAAGCGCCTGAATGCGCTGCGAAGCTGTCGTAGCAGAGAACCCGAACTCCAACCCTGCCTTCGCGATGCCACCGAGAGCAGCCACGCGGACAAATAGTTCTAGGGTTTTAAGATCAAAGCTCATTGTCCCGAAATATCAAATAGTCACTGTGAAAGATAGTCAATTATCCTCAGAGGTCAGATTAGCTAAACCACCCCCAGTGAAGCGGCCAACCCCATCGGCCACATCAAGAAAGCAAGACAATGGCACAGATGACCCGAGCCCAAATCGATCAAGGAATGAAACAAGCTCGAATCGAGCGTGCAATCGCGTTTCAAACAGGCATCAAAGCCGTTCGAGCTGCAATCTCATCCATTGGTGGACGAGTAAGCGCAAAGATCACAACTGCAAAACGGTTCAAAAATTACCACACGTAAATCAACTCAAAGGACCAACACCATGACACGCTCTTTTTCTTTTATTTCTGCACTCGCTGTTGCTGGAACATTCGGGACGGCCGCACTTGCGGACTTTGAACTCTCAAGCCCCGATGTAACCGACGGAGCCGCAATTAGCGCTGCACAGTTTGCCAATAGCTTTGGGTGCGAGGGGGATAACGCCGGGCCGACCTTGAACTGGTCGGGCGCCCCAGAGGGCACCCGGGGATACGCCGTTACATTTTATGACAAAGATGCGCCGACCGGCAGCGGTTTTTGGCACTGGGTCGTAACTGATATTCCGGCCTCCGCGACCAGCATATCACCCAACTCAATTCCTGACGGCGCAGTGCAGGGCATTAACGATGCTGGCATTACTGGTTTTATCGGCCCTTGCCCACCGATCGGTCGTACGCACACCTATCAATACACGGTGCATGCGCTGGACACAGATACGCTTGGCGCTCCTGAAGGTGCATCCGGCGCTTTGACAGGGTTTTTCCTGTTCCAGCACACGCTTGAGACGGCAACGCTGAACGTCATTGCGGGCCCGCGCCAGTAAGGGTCAGCGACACAAACTTCGGTCGCGAGGACTTCTTCCTCGTGACCGCCCAAAATCAAATATGGGGACAACACGATGAAAGCCGTAGGATTTACACAATACTTGCCCGTCGAAGACGCCAATGCTTTTCTGGACGTCGAGATAGACAAACCAACACCCACTGGCCACGACATTCTGGTCAACGTCAAAGCCGTCGCGATCAACCCCGTAGATACGAAAGTTCGCGCACCCAAAGATAAGGTTGAAGAAACGCCGCGCGTGATCGGGTATGACGCCTCCGGTGTTGTTGAGGCCGTTGGTCCCGATGTGACGATCTTTAAGCCCGGTGACGAGGTTTATTATGCAGGCGACATCACCCGCTCTGGTACGAACCAAGAGTTTCATTTGGTCGATGCGCGCATTGTGGGGCGCAAGCCCAAGTCGCTGTCGCACGCTGAAGCCGCGGCCCTGCCGCTGACGACGATTACAGCCTATGAATCATTCTTTGATCGGTTGGGCATCGATCGTGATGGCGCAGATGCAGGCCAGTCGATATTTATCATCGGTGCCGGTGGTGGTGTTGGCTCGATTGGCATCCAACTTGCCAAGGCAGCTGGTCTGACAGTCATCGCAACGGCGTCCCGGCCAGAAACGTCAAATTGGGTCAAAGAACTTGGCGCAGACCATGTCGTTAATCACAGAGAAGACATGGTGGCACAGGTCCGCGAGTTGGGAATCCAGCACGTCGATCACATCGCGATCTTCAATGATATGCGCCATTGGGATGCTGCGGTTGAGCTGATCCGTCCTCAGGGTGGCATCGTGTCCATTGATGACACACACCATCCAATGCCTATGGATGGGATGAAGATGAAAGCAGCCAGCTTTCATTGGGAACTGATGTTCGCACGCTCCATGCATCAGACGCCTGATATGATCGAGCAGCACAACTTGTTGTCCTATGTGGCAGATGAGATTGATGCCGGACGCATAAAGACAACGGTGTCCGAAGTGATGTCCCCGATTAACGCGGCCAACATGCGCGAGGCGCACAGGCTGGTCGAAACCGGTCAGGCCAAAGGCAAGATCGTCGTCGAAGGGTTCTAGACATCAGACCAATCCAACCCCGGCGGGTTTTCCCCAACGCGCCGGGGCAATCAACTCCAGCAAAGGAGGAAATGATGGCGTTCTACGAACTCGGACAATACCAGATCAAACCCGACAAAATGGCCGCTTGGTTCGATTTGGTGGAAGGCGAGGTGATCCCCTTCATCGTTTCCAAAGGCATGGTCATGATGGCCAGCTTTCAAGGTGAAACAGATGAAGGCGTCTAAATCTGGATCCGTAGATTTGAGAATGACGACCATTGCGCAGCACTCTATGAAGCGATCTACGAAAGCGATCACTGGAAAACCGTTCTGCCCCCAAAAATCGGCGCCTTGCTCAATCGAGACGCCGCAATCCTCCAACGCATTGTGCCGAAACGCTTGTCGCCAATGCAATAAGTGCACATGAAGGGGCAAAATCCATGTCGACCATCCCAGCCGAGGATCTCAAAATCATCGAACAGAGGCTCTTGTGGCTGTCTCATTGGATGATTCACAACGCCAATCACATTCGCCCAAAGGCTGATGGCATCAAGGTCGGCGGTCACCAAGCGTCATCAGCCTCGATGGTATCTATCATGACGGCCCTCTATTTTTCTGCCCTGCGGCCCGCAGACCGCGTGGCGGTCAAGCCGCATGCGTCGCCTGTGTTTCATGCTATCCAGTATCTGATGGGCAACCAGACGCTTGAGAAGCTGCAAAATTTCCGTGGCTACGGCGGCGCGCAAAGCTACCCAAGCCGCACCAAAGACATTGACGACGTTGACTTTTCGACTGGCTCCGTTGGTTTGGGCGTCGCTGTCACATCCTTTGCCTCCATCGTTCAGGACTACATTGACGCCAAATCTTGGGGTTGTGATCAGCCTATGGGTCGTATGATCGCGCTTGTTGGTGATGCCGAGCTGGATGAAGGCAACATCTACGAAGCTCTGCAAGAGGGCTGGAAAAACGACCTGCGCAATTGCTGGTGGATCATCGACTACAACCGCCAATCGCTCGATGGCGTCGTCCGCGAAGGGTTGTTCAAACGGGTTGAACAAATTTTCGACGCCTTCGGATGGGATGTCGTACGGGTCAAATATGGCCAGTTGCAACGTGCCGCCTTTGAAGAGCCTGGCGGTGACAGACTGCGCAAATGGATCGATGATTGTCCAAATCAGCTTTACTCGGCCCTGACCTATATGGGCGGCGCTGTGTGGCGCGAGCGCCTTATGGACGCACTTGGCGATCAAGGAGACGTCAGCGCGCTGATTGAGCGACGCAGCGACAAAGACCTCGCGGATCTGATGGAAAACCTCGGTGGCAATTGCGTGGCGACTATGGCTGAAACCTTCGAAGCCATTGATCACGACCGGCCCGTGTGTTTCCTCGCTTATACCATCAAAGGCTGGGGCACCCCGATTGCGGGTCACAAAGACAATCATGGTGGGTTAATGAATAAGACCCAAATGGCCGAATGGCAGGCCTATATGGGCGTGGCTGAAGGCGCGGAATGGGAGCCTTTTGCAACGATTGAAACCCCAAAGACTTTTAAAGAAAAACTGGCGAAGACCCCGTTTTTCGCCAAGGGCCGTCGTCGGTTCAACGACAGTTTGATCAATGTACCTGCTATCGCATTATCTACTGATCGTGAGATTTCGACACAAATGGCATTTGGCAAAATCCTCGACGATCTGTCAAAGGGCGATAGCGTATTAGCGCAGCGAATCGTCACCACGTCGCCTGATGTGACAGGCACCACCAACCTCGGACCATGGGTTAATCGCCGCAAACTTTTTGCGCGTGACCCCCAAACCGACACGTTCAAAGCCGAGAACATACCCTCGACCGCTAAATGGGACTTCGCGCCCGAAGGTCAACATATCGAACTTGGCATCGCCGAGATGAACCTTTTTCTTCTGCTGGCAGCAATGGGTCTGTCGCATTCGCTATTCGGCAAGCGGCTGATCCCCATCGGTACCGTCTACGACCCGTTCGTCTCTCGCGGGCTCGATGCGCTGAATTATGCCTGCTACCAAGACGCGCGGTTCATCATCGTGGGCACGCCATCGGGCGTCACACTGGCACCCGAAGGCGGCGCGCATCAATCCATTGCATCACCGCTGATCGGCATGTCGCAAGATGGCCTTGCCGCGTTTGAACCTGCCTTTGCCGACGAGCTTGCCGTGATCATTGAATGGGCGTTCGCCTATTTGCAAAAGGACGGCGAAGGTGACCGGGATGAGCGCACATGGCTGCGCGACGAAACCGGTGGCTCAGTCTACCTGCGCCTGACCACTAACCCGATTGAACAACCCGGCAAACGCGTGGATGACGCGTTCTGCCAAGGGGCGATAGACGGGGCCTATTGGTTGCGCAAACCAGGTCCATCTTGCGAAGTCGTGATTGCTTATCAAGGGGCTGTAGCCCCCGAAGCGATCAAGGCTGCAGGCATTATTGCAGACGGCCGCCGTGATGGAGGTGTGCTTGCTGTCACGTCCGCCGATAGGTT
>JBKAGN010000096.1:0-6188 GCA_046290415.1 Hyphomicrobiales bacterium | reverse complement strand
GCCTATGGCGGCAATTTCTACGCGATCGTCGATCCGCAGCCCGCCTTCACCGACATCGCCGATGTCAGCGCTGGCGACCTTTTGCGCTGGAGCCCGCTTCTGCGCACCGCGCTGAATGAAAAATACAGCTTCGTCCACCCTGAGCAACCCGACATCAAAGGCCTCAGCCACATTCTGTGGACCGGCAAACCCCTCTCCAAGGACGCGAAGGCGCGCAATGCCGTGTTCTACGGCGACAAGGCGATCGATCGATCGCCCTGCGGCACCGGAACATCAGCCCGCATGGCGCAATGGGCAGCCAAGGGCAGGCTGAAACCGGGCGAGCCTTTCGTGCATGAAAGCATCATCGGCTCGACGTTCACTGGGCGTATCGAGGGGCAAGCGCGGGTTGGCGATCGCGATGCCATCATCCCGTCCATTTCCGGTTGGGCCCGCATGACCGGACTCAACACCCTCTTTATCGATGACCGCGACCCGTACGCCCATGGGTTTGAAGTGAAATAAGGCAAAGGCCTTCAGGAGTAACAGCATGAAAATCACCGCCATCCGCGCCTACCAAGTGGATCTGCCACTGAAGGAAGGACGCTACAGCTGGTCCAACGGTAACTATGTCGAGGTCTTTGACAGCACGGTTGTCGAGGTTGAGACCGATGCCGGCATCACCGGCTATGGCGAGTGCTGCCCGCTGGGTTCAGCCTATCTGCCGGCCTATGCGTTGGGCGTGCGGTCCGGCCTCAAGGAAGTCGCACCGCAGGTGATCGGGTTCGATCCGCGTGATCTGGGCGTGCTCAACCGTCACATGGATGCGGTGCTGCGCGGTCACCCTTACATCAAGGCCGCCATCGATGTGGCGTGCTGGGACATTCTGGGCAAATCGGTGGGCCTGCCGGTCTACCAGCTGCTGGGCGGCAAGGCGCAGGAGGAGGTGAAACTCTACCGCGCCATCTCGCAGATCGAACCGACCGCCATGGCCGCCAATGTCGCCGGCTATCGCGATGAGGGTTACACCAAGTTTCAGCTTAAGGTCGGCGCGGATGCCGACAGCGACATTGAACGCATCCGGCTCTGCGCCAAGGAGATGCGCAAGGGCGACATTCTGGTCGCCGATGCCAACACCGGCTGGACCATGCACGAGGCCGCCCGCGTGGTGAACGCGGTGCGCGATATCGATGTTTATATCGAGCAGCCCTGCCCAACCTATGAGGAGTGCCTGGTGACGCGGCGGCGCACCACGCTGCCCTTCGTGCTCGATGAGGTGATCACCGGGGTCGACAGCCTGACGCGCGCGCTTGGCGATGGCGCAATGGATGTCATCAACCTGAAAATCTCCAAGGTCGGCGGTCTGACCAAGGCGCGCCTCATCCGCGATATCTGCATCAATGCCGGTGTGCCGATGACCATCGAGGACACCTGGGGCGGCGACATCGTGACGGCGAGCATCGCGCATCTGGCGCAATCGACGCCCGAAGAATTTGCCTTCTCCGCCACCGACTTCAACTCTTACGGCACCGTGGACATTGCCGCAGGCGCGCCCAAGCGGGTCAATGGCACCATGAAGGCATCGGACAAGCCCGGCCTAGGCATTGAGCCGCTGATGCAGGTGCTCGGCGCGCCGGTGCTGGAAGCCTAGAGATGCGCAGCAGCACGAGCATCCATATCATTGGTTGCCACGCCGAAGGCGAAGTGGGCGATGTCATCGTCGGCGGTGTCGCGCCGCCACCGGGCGAAACGATCTGGGAGCAGGCGCGCTGGATCGCGCAGGATGACCGGCTGCGCAATTTCGTGCTCAACGAACCGCGCGGCGGCGTGTTTCGTCATGTGAATCTGCTGGTTCCGCCCAAGGACCCACGCGCGGTGATGGGCTGGATCATCATGGAGCCAGTCCACACCCCGCCCATGTCCGGGTCGAACTCGCTGTGCGTGGCAACCGTTCTGCTCGACGCTGGCATCGTGCCCATGCAAGAGCCGGAGACCCGCTTCACCATGGAGGCGCCCGGCGGGTTGGTTGATGTTGTGGCGACCTGTTCGGAGGGCAAAGCCCAGTCGGTGCGGGTCACCAACCATCCAAGCTTCGCCCAGCATCTGGATCGCCGGATCGAGGTGGAAGGTTTGGGCACGCTCACCGTCGACACCGCCTATGGCGGGGACAGTTTCGCGCTCGTCGATGCTGCGGCGCTCGGCTTCTCGCTTGCCCCCAGTGAGGCACGCGAGCTGTCAGAAACCGGCATGAAGATCACCAGGGCGGCCAATGAACAGATCGGCTTTACCCATCCCACCAATCCGGACTGGTCGCACATCTCCTTCTGCCAGTTCACTCAGCCGGTCACCGAAGAGGATGGCGTGAAGACCGGGCGCAATGCCGTGGCCATTGAGCCGGGCAAGATCGACCGTTCACCGACAGGCACCGGCTGCTCGGCCCGCATGGCGGTGTTGCACGCGCGCGGCGAACTGGCGGTCGGCGAAACCTTTGTTGGCGTCTCCATTATCGACAGCCGGTTCAACTGCCGTATTGAGCAGACGACCGATCTTGCCGGAACCACTGCGATCATTCCCTCGATCAGTGGCCGCGCCTGGATCACCGAAACCAAGCAGCTGATGCTCGACCCATCCGACCCCTGGCCGGAAGGTTATCGGGTCGGGGATACCTGGCCGGGCCTTTGATAGCAGCGCTAGGGATTAGGCGCCGCCGGAGCGCCACCGATGGATTGCGATAGTTCACTTGCCGCTTGCATGACAGCGTTGCTCAGAAACGCCATCTGATCCTCGCCGACACGACTTGTCGGTCCCGAGACGGAAATGCCGGCGACCGCCTCTTGCGTCATGTCGAAGACGGGCGCCGCGATGCAACGCATGCCAAGATTCTTGTCCTCGCCGTCGATGGCGTAGCCCCGGCGACGTGTCTCGGCGAGATCGGCGCGCAGCGCGTCGGCATCGGTGATCGTGTGTTCGGTGAACGACTCCAACATCGGTGCGCTTCTGCCGGTTCCAGTGATCAATCGAGCCAGCCGGTCATCGTCCATATAGGCGAGCAGCGCCTTACCGATGCCCGAGGCGTGCAGCGGAGAGAGGGTGCCGGGCGGAAAGAACGCGCGAATGCTCGCATGGGTCTCGACCTGCCCGAGGAACAACACGAAGCCGTTGCGCTCGGTGCCGAGATTGGCCGTTTCGCCGGTCTGTTCCATCAGCTTGCGCAGGATAGGCCGCGCACGATCGACCAGACTTGAGCGTCGCAGAAATCGTGCGCCAATCACGAACGCCCGGGCACCGATGTGCCAAACCTGCTCGTCGGCGTCGAACTCCACCAAACCGCGCCCTTCAAGGGTGACGAGGATGCGATAGACCGTGGCGGGCGATTGCCCCATCTGCGATGCAAGCGTTGAGAGCGTCTTGCCCTGTGCCTCGCTGAGGAACTCAAACACCTCCATCGCCCGGTCGAGCGATTTGATGGTGTTCTGGGCGGTTTTGTCGTCCCAACCACGCGGCCGGCCACGGGCGCGATGGCGCTCTTGTTTGCCCATTTTCTCTTGGGTCATGACAGCCCTTCCATAACAATGAAAATTCAATTCACGATATGAAAAATATAACCCACTGACAAGTCACAATTATTTTTCGAAACTTGTTTTTGAAAAAAGATTTCAAAAAAATTTTCTTCCCTCGCACTTCTGCGTATGGTCAGAGCCAAGATGCGAAGGAGGCGGCCATGAGCTTGCAGAATCCAGTTTTCATTCCAGGACCGACCAACATTCCTGAAAACCTGCGTAAGGCATGTGACATGCCGACCGTCGATCACCGCTCGCCGTTTTTTGGCAGCATCCTGCACCCGGCTCTCGATCGTGTGCGCCAGATCCTGAAAAGCCAAAGCGCTGAAATCTTCATTTTTCCGTCCACCGGAACGGGTGGCTGGGAAACAGCGCTGACCAACACGCTGAGCGCGGGCGACAAGGTTCTCTCGGCACGCAACGGCATGTTCTCTCATCGCTGGATCGATATGTGTCAGCGCCACGGGCTCGAGGTCGAGGTCGTTGAGACGCCTTGGGGGCATGGCTTGCCTGCCGATCGCTACGCTGAGATCCTGAAGGCCGACAAAGCCCACACGATCAAAGCTGTGCTCGCCACCCACAATGAGACCGCGACGGGTGTGCGCTCGAACATTGCCGCCGTGCGCAAGGCTCTTGACGATGCTGGCCACCCTGCCCTGTTGCTGGTTGATGGCGTGTCATCGATCGCCTCGATGGATTTCCGCTTTGACGAGTGGGGCGTCGATGTCGCCGTGACCGGGTCGCAAAAAGGCTTCATGTTGACCGCCGGTTTGGCCATTGTCGGCTTCAGCGAAAAAGCGATGGAAGCGACCAAGACGGCCAAGCTGCCGCGCACCTTCTTTGACGTTCACGATATGCGCAAAGGCTACGAGAACAGCGCCTATCCGTACACGCCGACGATCGGCCTCATCAACGGCCTCAACACAGCTTGCCAGATGATTTTGGACGAAGGTCTTGAGAACGTTTTTGCACGCCATCACCGCATTGCTGAAGGCGTTCGCCAAGCGGTCTCGGCATGGGGCCTTGAGTTGTGCGCGGTCTCGCCTGAGGTTTATTCCGACACGGTCAGCGCCATCAAGACACCGGCTGGATTCAATGCCACCAGCATTGTGCAGCACGCGGCCAGCACTTACGGCGTGGCGTTCGGCGTCGGGCTCGGCGAAGTGGCCGGCAAAGTGTTCCGTATCGGGCATTTGGGCAGCCTGACCGATGTGATGGCGCTCAGCGGGATTGCGACCGCTGAGATGTGCATGGCCGATCTCGGTCTCGACATTGAACTGGGGTCTGGTGTCGCTGCCGCTCAGAACTATTATCGCGGCCACCCCGCGATCGCACCCAAACTTGCCGCCTAGAAGGACTGTTGCCGATGTACATACCCACCTACGATGATGTCCTGGCCGCGCACGAGCGCATTGAACCGCACATTCATCGCACGCCCATTCTGACCTCGTCCTATTTCAACGACCTTGTCGGCGCGCAGCTGTTCTTCAAATGCGAGAACTTTCAGAAAGCCGGCGCCTTTAAGGTGCGCGGCGCATCGAACGCCGTGTTCGGTCTGTCCGACGAGGACGCCAAGCAGGGCGTGGCAACGCATTCCTCGGGCAATCATGCGCTGTCGCTGAGCTATGCCGCAGGGCGGCGCGGCATTCCATGCAACGTGGTGATGCCGCGCACCGCGCCACAGGCGAAAAAGGATGCGGTGAGGGGCTATGGCGGGATCATCACCGAGTGCGAGCCATCGACCTCCAGCCGCGAGGAAGTGTTTGCCCAAGTCCAAGCCAAAACGGGCGGCGATTTCGTGCACCCCTACAATGATCCGCGCGTGATCGCCGGTCAGGGCACCTGTTCGCGCGAACTGATGGAACAGACCGACGGCGTCGATATCGTGATCGCACCGATCGGCGGTGGCGGCATGATTTCCGGCACTTGCCTGACGCTTTCCAACATCGCACCGGAGACCGAGATTATCGCGGCCGAGCCGGAGCAGGCGGACGATGCCTATCGCAGTTTCAAAGCCGGTCATATCATTGCTGACGATGCGCCGGTGACCATTGCCGACGGCCTCAAAGTGCCGCTCAAAGAGCTGACCTGGCACTTCGTTTCCAACCACGTTACCGACATCCTAACGGCTTCCGAACAAGAGATCATCGATGCGATGAAGTTGACGTGGCAACGCATGAAGATCGTTATGGAGGCCAGCTGCTCGGTGCCGCTGGCCACCATCTTGAAGAACAAGGACCGGTTCGCGGGCAAGCGGGTCGGCGTCATCATCACCGGCGGCAATGTCGATCTCGACACGCTGCCATGGATCAAATGATCGAAGATCAGAAAAGGGAGATAATGCGATGAACGCACCTGTGAACATCAACGCACTGGAAGTGGGATACGACGTTCCGGCCGTTCCCGGCATGGACGAGTCGACCATACAAACGCCATGTCTGATCCTGGACCTGGACGCGCTTGAGCGGAACATCAAGAAGATGGGCGACTATGCCAAGTCCAAAGGCATGCGCCACCGCGTTCATGGCAAGATGCACAAATCGGTTGATGTGGCGAAGCTGCAGATGGAGATGGGTGGCGCCTGCGGCGTTTGCTGCCAGAAAGTATCGGAAGCTGAAGTGTTCGCCCGTGGCGGCATCAAGGACGTGC
>JBKAGN010000095.1:0-6231 GCA_046290415.1 Hyphomicrobiales bacterium | reverse complement strand
GGCCGGTACAGTGAAATCAAACGCGTCCTCTTCGGCCACGATTTGGTCGGCCAGTGGCGTCTGAACGATCGGTGCCGTGTTGTCCACGTCCCCAGCTTCCACCTCCAGAAGGAAGCTGTCGGTCGTCGCGGCGCCGTCGGGGTCGCTCGCCGTCACGGTCACAGCGATGCGGCTGACATCGCCATCATCGGGCGTGCCGGAAAACGTTCGCGTCTGTGGGTCAAAGCTCAACCAGGAGGGAAGCGGCTGACCGTCGGAGCGCGCGGCGGCAAAGGTCAGAGCGTCACCATTGGCGTCGGTAAACGCATCCTCCGGGATCGCAAAAGTAAGGGCCGTGCCGGCGGTTACGGTTTGCGAGGCCAGCGCATTGGCGACGACCGGGCGCACATTCGGCCCGTCAACGGAAATCGAGAACACATCGCTGCTGGTCTCGCCGTCCGGATCGACAGCCGTCACACGGATCGCGATTGATCCCACATCAGCGGTGCCCGGCGTGCCGGTGAACTGCCCGGTTGCGGCATTAAACGTCAGCCAGCTGGGCAGCGGGCCGCCATCTTCAGCTTGCGCGGACAGGATTAGCTCATCGCCATCCGGGTCAGCGAAAGTCTCCGCCGGAATGTCGAAGGCAAAGCCGGAACCGACAATAGCCGTCTGCTCTTCGATCGGTTGATCGAGCACCGGCGCGTCATTGGTCGGCGCGTTGGGATCGGTGATTTCCAGCCGCGCGATGCGGCCTTCTGGGCTACCAATATCGACCAGATAGATGAACCCATCCGGCCCCTGAACGAAGTTGGTCGGCCCGAACGGGTCGAGATTGGTGACGTACTTGATCTCGGTCCGATCATTGGTGTCGATCGAGAAGATCTCGCCCTGCGGGATGTCGGTGAAGAAATAGTCGTTGAGGAACTCATCGGGATATTTGTCGCCGGTGTAGACAGAGCTGGAGCCGACAATGGCGTTGAACTGGAAGCCGGGCTCAGAATCGACCCGCGAAAAAGCCCTGTAGGGCGGCGTTAGGACGATGTCCCCGGCCTCGACGGCATCGTAAAACGCCTGTGCCGCAGGTAAGTTCTCATAGCTTGGCGTGCGTACCAGCTCGCCATTATCCCCGCCCTCATAGAACGGCCAACCGAAGTTCGCGCCAGCCGGTCCGGAGTTGATCTCCTCATAGGAGAACCAACCGGTCTCCGACAGGAAGAGATCACCATCCTCGGTGAAGGTCATCGTGTAGGGATTGCGCAGGCCGAGCTGATAGACCTTTGAGCTGTTGGCGCCCAGATCATCACCCGGCTCCACAAAGGGGTTGTCCGGCAGACCAAGGCCGGTCAGCGGATCGACCCGTAAAATCTTGCCTGACAGTGAATTGATGTTTTGCACATCGACCGAGCGTGGGTCGGCGAAATTGAACGAGGTCCCATCGCCGGTCGAGATGTACAAGTTTCCGTCCGGCCCAAAGGTGAGCGCGCCGCCGGCGTGCGACTGGGAGTCGACCTTGATGTAATCGGTCTTGAACTCGCCCGTTGCCGGGTCGATGTCGGAGGCGGTGCGATCGGCATACACCGGATCGGTGTAGTTCAGCCGCCCTTCGCCGGAGATATCGGCAAAGGTCTCGCCCGCGCCGCCGAGCAGAATGATCTTGGAATCCGGGACGATTGTTGGCGTTGCGCCGTCCGTGTCGAGTTCATAGCGCACGACATGGGCAAAGCGGTTGCCGGAGGAGTCCCGTACCTGACCATCGACGCCGTTCTCCGCGCCTTCCGGATCGACGGTGTAGAAGGCGTAGAGGTAGGGATTGGCGTCAAAATCGGGATGAATCGCGATGTCCAACAGGCCGCGGTCGGCATTGGCATTCACCTCATCGCTGATGTCCAAAAGCGTGGATTCGCGCGCGCCGTTTTCGGTATCGACGACCACCAAACGCCCGCTCTTTTCAACGACGATGGCCTGCGACCCCGCGCCGGGAATCCACTCAATCGCGATCGGCCCGTCCAGGCCGCGAACGACATCGACGATATCGACATCATAGGCTGATTCCAGCGGTGGGTTGTCGGGATCGACGACCGGGTTTTCATCGTCGAGAATGCTGACATTGGTCGTTCGCGGGAACAGCAGGGCACCGCTATCGACCGACACGATCGACACGTTGAAGATCTCGGTCGGTTCGGAAAGGCTGTCATTGACGATGGGAATGTCGACGCGCAGCGTCGTCTCGCCGGCTGGCATCGTGACGATGCCGCCCTCGGCGGCGTAATCATCGCCGGATGACGCCGTCAGCGGGTTGATGTCATAGGTGATGTTGACCGGATTGGTCGTATCACCTGTGCGTTTGAAGGTGACCGACACGACGCCATTTTGCTCCGGCACGCTGTACGACGCGGACTCAATAAAAATTGACCCTGACATAGACCCACTCATGTTAAACGCCGCGGGTCCACTATTTTCGATTTTCAGTTTAAGTAAATATAAACCTTAAATCATCGCCCTTGATGGTTAATGTGTTAACTATAGCAGGCCGGTTACTGCTCGTTTTGCTTGTACGAACCGTTGGATCAACACCGCTCATTCAATAATGCGGCCCATCGGCGCGAGCAGAAACTACACCAACCGCCGGGCGAAGATGTCGCCGGAGTTGGCCTCCATCGGAAGGTCTCGCACGTGCTCGCGGAGGGTTGGCGCGTCGATCCAAGCATCATGCTGAAAGCGGTGGTCCTCGCCGAAGCTCACATTGAATTGGTAAGCGCCAAGCGCCAGAAGCCGGTCGATGCAAGCCTGAGCCACATCGCGCTGAATGGTGGTGAACTCGAACGATAGCGCGGGCAAGGGCGTGCTGAGGCCCTGCAAAACGGCAAGTTCGTGGCCCTCAACATCGATCTTCACAAAATCCGGCACGCCATGCTCACTGATCAAACCATCCAGGGTGGTGACCGGCACATCGATCGCTGTATCCCAGACCTGCCCCTGCCAAGTCTCGGCCTCTGCGGCAGCGGCGATGAGCGCCGGCGAGGCGGTGGAAACCATCGGATTGGCGCCGTTCACATGCAGTCTCAGCGTTCCAGTCTCGGCGCCAACCGCCGCCCGGATCAACGATGCCTTGGGATGGCGGCCATGGAGAAGCCGCAGGGCACGAAAGACGCGCGGCTGCGGTTCCGCCGCCACAACGCTCGCCCCAAGGCGCAGAAAACTGCCCGTTCGATCGCCGACATGTGCACCAATATCAAAGGCCAGCCCGCCAGGCTTCACAAACAGCGCATTGAGCGCATCCATGCGCGCCGTCCGCGCTGCGTCGCGATAGTAGATATCAAGCGAGCGACCAATCGCCGAGCGCGCCCCTTCTCGCTTCGACGGCACCACGTTCAGCCTGACACTCGCTCACGCGTCGCAACCGACGCCAGAACCTGTGAGGCAACACGCGCCGTGTCGTCCCAGGTCGGCAAGGCCAGACCTGCGGACTGGCTGGCACGCGCAAGGTCTTGTCTACGCTCGCTATCGACAAGCAACGTGCGTAAGGCGCTGGCGAACTGGTCGGGATCCTCCGGCGGGACGAGCAGTCCCGCATCGGCAGGCACCGTGTCGGGCACGGCCCCGGTGCGGCAGGTGACGATGGGCAAGCCATAAGACAGCGCCTCATCGAACACGATGCCGTAGCCCTCATAGCGGGTGGCGAGCGCGAAGATCGAAGCCCTACGGTAGAGCGCCGTGAGGTCATCCGAGGGCACTTTGCCGGCCATCTTCACCCGCTCGGTCACGCCCAACGCATCGCGCAAAACTCCAAGGTCTTCTGCGTGTTGCACATCGTAGGCCGAACCCACGATCACAGCCTGCCAGGCAAGATCGGTGAGCCGCGCCAGCGCGCGCAGCAGAACATCATGCCCCTTGCGCGGGTGCTGAATGCCCACCGACAGGATCAGCGGCGGGTCGATGGGATCAGCCACGCCGGTTGGCCGGTCGGTGCCAGGTCTTGCAATCGTGATGCGCTCCTGCGGCACCGCATAATCGGCTGCGAGAATTTTCGCCGTGTGCGGACTTGGCACGAGCACATGGGCCGCCAGGGCTAGATTGTCCCGCTCAGTGGCAAAAAGATGCGCGCGGCGGTCCTCGCTGAGGCCACTTTCCAGCGCCAGCGGGTGATGGATCATCGCCACGATCGGCGCCTGCACCCGCGCCAGACCCTCGGTTGCCATGGAGCCATAAACGAGCCCGTCAAGGATCAACGGTCGGTCTGGCGGCAAGGCGACCAGTTGTTCAACCGCATCGGCCATATCGGCGGCGCTCGGGTCCGGAAACGTCGCTGCCAGTTGCAGATGCGACACATCGTGGCCCAGCGCGCGCAGGCCTTCCAGCAAACGGCGCTCATAGATGTAGCCGCCCGTCAGCGTTGTGATGTCGCCGGGGATGGCGAAGGCTGCCTGAGTGAACATTTCAGCGTTCATGCCAGCTGCTCCGGCGCATAGATGCGCAGGACTCGCCCCTCAATGAGCCCAACCAGGGCGTAACCGAGCGCCGATAGCCCGGCCACCATCACCACCGCGCTCCAAAGCATGTCGTAGTCCGACAGCGAGGCCGACAGCGCCATCAGGCTGCCGGTGCCGTTGCCGGTGGCGAGCCACTCCACCACCGTGACGGCAAGCACCGCCGCTGGAACACTCATCCGCGCGGCGGCAAAAAGGGCTGGCAGCATGGCTGGAATGCGCACATGGATCAGCCGCTGCCAGGGTCCGGCCGCGTAGCTGTCGAGCACATCGATCACCTGTCCAGGCGCCTGACGCAGACCGTGCAGGCACGCGACGAGCGTTGGAAAGAAAACCATCACCGCGACCAGAACGATGGTGCCCGTCGCGCCACGGCCCAGCAAAAGCACGATGAGCGGCGCCGTGGTGACAATCGGCACCGAACGCAGCGCAATCGCCAGCGGCATGGCAGTGCCGGCGACGGCGGGCAAGAGAACAAAAAGCATGGCAAGGCCCGCGCCAGCGGCGAGACCGGCCAAATAGCCAGGCACGAGGAAAACCGCGGTTTCGCCGAGCGCCTTGCCAAGCGACGCTCGTGTCGCCGCGGAGTCAGGGTCGAGAAAAAGCGCGCTCACCACATCCCACGGCCCTTTGGCAAAGAAAGGGTTGAGGTCGAACAGGGCGATCAGGCCCCACCATGCCACCAAGACGAAAGCCACGACCTGGAGCGCATCGCTTGCGCGACCAAGCCAGCTGGTTTGGTCAAGACCTCCCGAACGCGCGGGCGCCAAGATCACCGGCGGCGCATCGCGCAACACCCGTCGCGCAATCCAACCGATGGCAAGATACGCAAGGATGGCAACCGCCGTTGCGACCGTAGCCAGCGCCCATGTCATATCGACGTCAAGGGCGCGCATGGCCCGCACGGTCAAAACGCCCATGCCGCGTTCGGCGCCGGTGAACTCGCCCACCATGGCACCGAGAAAGGCCGCCGGCGCGGCAATCTGCAGCCCGGCGAACAGATAGGGCAGCGAGGCCTGCATGCGCACGTGAAACAGTTCCGACAGGCCCGAGCGGCCATAACTGCGCACCAGATCGAACCAGGTGGCCGGCACGGCCTTCAGCCCGACGAGCAGCGGTATCAGCGTGGTGTAGTAGACTGCGAGCGCAGCAAGCGTGATCTGCGGCCCTGGACCTGGGCCGAAGAGAACCCGCAGGATCGGCCCGGTCGCGACCAGCGGCAGGCAGAAGACAAACAGCGCAACGCCGGTGACCAGCGTCTGGCTGCGCGGCCAGGCAAGCGCGATGGCCGCCAACAGGATGGCCGCCAGATTGCCAAGCACGAACCCGGCAGCAGCGTTGCTCAAGGTCACGCCGAGCGCGCGGGCCATCAAGCCGCTATTGTCCGCCAGATAGAGGGCGACATCGGATGGTGCAGCCAAGACAAAGCTGTCGGTGAGCCACCGCGCACTGAGTTCCCAGGCAACAACCACCAGAATCAAACCAAGGATCGTCGCCCGTGACGAGGAGGGCTCGCCGATGCCTGCAGACGGTGGCGCAAGCGGTTTGGCAAGCACGGCAGACCCGGTCATTGCGCCGCCAGTGTCCCGTCGCTTTTGGCCATCCCATCGGCGAGGGCGGCAAAAACTTGGTCGGCAATGGCGCCGAACGCCGGTCGCCGCGTGTCGTCATGCCGGCGCGGACGGGGAAGATCGACGGCAATATCGGCGACAATCTCCGCTGGTCGCGGCGAGAGGGCGATGATGCGATCGGCCAACATGAC
>JBKAGN010000094.1:0-6375 GCA_046290415.1 Hyphomicrobiales bacterium | reverse complement strand
ATTGGAGGAACCCGGCATTGTGCCCCACTCTGTCGTAGAGCGCCCGGCCGGCCGCATTCGTCTGGTGGGTGTGCCAATAAACCCGCGCCGCGCCGACCTCATCGGCCAGTTCATAAACCGCTTCGATCAGAGCGCGACCGACACCACGACCGCGTGCTTCAGGCTGCGTGAAAAGATCTTCCAGATAGATGTACCATCCGTCGGTCCAGGTCGCGCGATGCTTCACGCAATGGACGATGCCGACAAGTTCCTCTGCCTCGAACGCGCCGAGCGCGTACATCGGCTCCTTGGCATCGTGAAACCGCTGCCACGTGACGTCCGTCACCGCCGGATCCAGCGTCGCTTTGTAAAAGGCCAGATAACCTTGCCAGAGCGGGCGCCACGCCTCCTGGTCAGCCGGAACCAAAGGTCGGATGGAAAAAGGCTGGCGTGTCGGGCTTGATACGGTCACAACAACTTGCTCTGGATGAACGCCCGCTCTCGGCGGGCCAACGCCACATAGGACGCCCCTCGCCGCAATGGCAACACCCACCACCTCACCTGCCAACATGACCACGGCGCAGTATGCCAAACGCCTGGCAGCCATTGTTGTCGCCGTGGTCGCGGTGCGCCTCATTGTGCTGCTGCTGACCCCGCTCGATCTGTTCTACGATGAAGCGCAATATTGGTATTGGTCGCAGGATTTGGCCCTTGGGTATTTTTCCAAGCCGCCGCTTATCGGCTGGCTGATCGCGGCCACAACCGCCATCTGCGGCGATACCGAAGGCTGCATCCGCTCCGCTGCGCCGCTGTTCCATGGCGTCACGACCATGCTCGTGTTTGGCCTCGCCGCCACGCTCTACGCGCCACGTACGGCCTTCTTTGCCGCGCTCGGCTATCTGTTCGCGATCGCTGTCTCGGCATCCTCGCTATTAATCTCCACCGACGTTCCGTTGCTCGTCTGCTGGGTGGCGGGGCTCTGGGCTTTTTTGCATTACAGCCGAACGCCGAGTGCGAAACTGGCCATCGGTTTTGGCCTGGCTATCGCGATCGGGCTCAACGCCAAATACGCGATGATTTACTTCCCACTTTGCGCGCTGGCCTACCTCGTCTTCACGCGCGATATGCGCCCCTTGCTCAAACGCGGCGACCTCTGGCTTGGTATCGCTGTCGGCATGCTCGGGTTCCTGCCCAACCTCATTTGGAACATCCAGCACGAGTTCATCACCTTCAGCCACACCGGCGAGAACATCTCGGGCGGCGGGCTCACGTTCGATCCCTTAAGCTTTCTGGAGTTTTTCGGCAGCCAATTCGCGGTTGCCGGGCCGATCCTGTTCGCAGCATTGCTTTATGCGCTCGCCAAGCGCTGGCGCAGCGATACGCCCACCGCCGACCGGCTGTTGCTCTTCTTCTCGCTGCCCATTCTCGGACTGCTCAGTCTGCAAGCCTTCCAGTCGAGCGCCAACTACAATTGGGCCGCCACTGCCTATCCGGCGCTCATCATCGTCACGACCGGAATCCTGATGGACCGCGCACGCTGGCAATGGGTGCGCTGGAACCTGATCACCTGCGTCGCACTGGCCGCGATCATGCTCGCTGGCGCTCTGGCAGCACTGACCGTGCGTCCCGATCATCCGGTGATCGCGCGCACCAACCTTGAGGACATGTTCGGCTGGGCGGAACATGCCGAAGAACTCAGCAAACGCCTCGACCGCTTGCAACCCGACACCATCGTCACGGTCGGGCGGCGCTATGCAGCAGGGTTTTCCTACTATTTGCGCGATCGCGAGGAATCGCTACGCGCCTTCCGCCATGAAGGCAGCCCGGCCCGCAATCATTTCGAGTTCACCGCGCCTTGGAGCGGCCCAACGGTCGGCGAACGAGCCGTCATCATCTCACCGGGTAACATAAGCCCAGTGCGCGGCGCCCGGCTAGTCGGCGTAGTCGAAGCCGATGATGGCGCGGCACCCTTCCGCTCCAACAGCTATCTGTTTCTGGCCGAAGGGCCGAGCGAGTAGGTTGGTTTGCGGGTGGCGCAGATCGCCAACCCGCGTTAAAGGCGATTTATGGTTGAGTTCATCCCATCCCTTGCCACGCTGGCCGCCTTTTCGCTGGCCGCCATCGCGCTCACCCTGACGCCTGGCCCGGACATGACGCTGTTCCTCGGCCAAACGGTGGCCAATGGGCGTCGTGCGGGGTTCGCTTCCATGTTCGGCGCCTTCTCAGGGATCGTCGTCCACTCGCTGGCTGCGGCCATCGGATTGTCGGCGCTCATCGCTGCGTCGCCACAAGCCTTTGAGGTGCTCAAATGGGTGGGAGCAGCCTATCTGGCGTATCTGGCCTATGAGGTTTTGCGCCACGGTTCGGGACTCACCGGCGACGGACGACCGAAGTCCAACTCGCTGCGAAAAGCCTATATGAAGGGCCTGACGATCAATCTTCTGAACCCGAAGATCATTCTCTTCTTTGTGACGTTCCTGCCGCAATTCGTTTCGCCCACCGATCCAAACGCCTCAGGCAAATTGATGTTTTTGGGGCTGTTCTTCCTGGTGATCGCAATCCCCATGGTCATCCCGATGATATTGGGCGCCGAACGCATCTCAGGGTTCTTGAAGCGCTCGAAACGAGCCACGCGCGTTTTCGATTGGGTGTTTGCCGGCGTGATGGGCGGCTTTGCGCTTAAGCTTCTGGCGACCCAGGCGCGTTAACCGGCCTGTCTGCGCGGTAACGTCGCTCGCGATACGCCCCCGCCGTGCGCCCAGCGATCAGCCAATAGACAAATCCGCCAACAATGCCGACGGCAGCGGCGATCTGCACCCGGCGATCGGCAAGATCGATCTGCGAACCAAGCGCAAGGGTCGCGCTGTAGAGCCCGACAAGGCCGCCCGCCAGGCCAAAGATCACAACGCTGCGCAAGCGAAAAACCTCGGTGGCAAGCACCACAATCACCGTGGGCAGGAAGGCGGCATGCGCAACCGCGAAAACAGCCAAGATGGCCGTGCCCCAGTAAAACGCTTCATAGGCCTCATCGCCTTCAAGACCGCGATAAAGCGCGAAGGTGCCCACCAGTCCGGCAGCGACCACAGCGACGAGAAACGCAAACAGGCACAGCAGGCAACGCATGAAAACCAGCGTGAACGATACCCGACCCTCAACCGCAGCCGGAGGCAAAGCGGGCGGCTGATCAGCCATTTTCAGCAAGGGCCTGCTGGGCCGCCAGGCGCTCAGCGTCCAGATGGGCCGCGTCATGCGCGTCCGGCGCCTCGCCAGCAAGGGCCGCGCTCATCGCACGCTTCTTCCAGGCCGGAATACGCTCAGATTCGGATTTCAACTGCCCACACGCCGCCAGAATATCGCGTCCCCGCGGCGTGCGCACCGGCGAGGCGTAACCAGCCCGGTTCACCACATCGGCAAAGCGCTCGATCTGATCCCAATCGGAACATTCATAGCGCGTGCCTGGCCAGGGATTGAACGGAATGAGATTGATCTTCGCCGGAATGCCCTTCAGCAGCCGCACCAGTTCTTTGGCATCGGCCAAACTGTCGTTCACGCCCTTCAGCATCACATATTCAAACGTGATGCGCCGCGCATTCGAGGCGCCAGGATAGGTACGGCAGGCCTCGAGAAGCTCTGCAATCGGGTATTTTTTGTTCAGCGGCACCAGCTCGTTGCGCAACTCATCGCGCACCGCATGCAAAGAAATCGCAAGACCGACGCCGATCTCATTGCCGCAGCGGGTGATCTCCGGCACGACGCCGGAGGTCGATAGCGTGATCCGGCGCTTTGACATGGAAACGCCCTCCCCGTCGGAGGCAATCAACAGCGCCTTCTTCACATTGTCGAAATTGTAGAGCGGCTCACCCATGCCCATCATTACGACATTGGAAATCGCCCGACCGCCGTCTCGCGGTGCGGTCATGCCCGCCGGGGTTTCCTGATCGGGCCAATCGCCAAGCCGGTCGCGGGCAACCAGAATCTGCGCCAAAACTTCATCAGCGGTCAGGTTGCGCACCAGCTTCTGTGTGCCGGTGTGGCAGAAGGTGCAGGTGAGCGTGCAGCCGACCTGGCTCGACACACACAATGTTCCGCGATCGCTTTCCGGGATATAGACCGTTTCCACATCCACCGGCTGCTCGGTGGCATCGCGCGCGGGAAACCGCATCAGCCATTTCGCCGTGCCGTCGTCGCTGATCTGTTCGGCGACGATCTGCGGCCTGGCAATCGAATAGGTATCGGCCAACGCCTGCCGCACATCCTTGGCGATGTTGGTCATGGCATCGTAATCGTGCACGCCGCGCACATAGAGCCAGTTCCAAAGCTGGCGCGCCCGCATGCGCCGCTGCTTCTCCGGCACACCAAGCGATTCCAGCGTCGTCAGAAGGTCCGCCCGATCCAGCCCGACAAGCTGCGGCTTAGGCGGTACGAAATCGGCCACCGCGTCGATCATCGGCGCATTGGGATTCTGGCGGGCAAGGTCAAGAGTGGCGGCCATAGCGGGCAGCTTTCATGCGGTCAGGGGTCGCGGGGGCAGAAGACCGCGTCCATAACGCAAAAACCGCCGCCCGGCAAACCGGACGGCGGCTCAACTTCAGCATCTTATCGGTCAGTTAAGCCGGGCAGTCAGCCGCTGTGCGGTTGGTGCCAGCGGTCACGCCGGACAGCGAAAACACATAGGTCACGTTGGTGCCACGCGAGGATGTTCCCGAAACCCGCATGTCGCTGCCGGCACGCATGGCCGCCAGAAGGTTCGGCCCTTCGGCCGGATTGTTCAAAAAGGCACGCGGCCCCTGCGTGAGAAACGTAAAGCTGGTGCCGGCCACGGTGGTGGTGACCTGCGATCCCTCGGCAAAAGAGTAGCCCACCAGGATCAGCGGTTCAGCCGTGACGCTCGCAGCGGGGCGACGCGTCAGGTAAAAGAACACATCGCCATGGCGGCTCTCCGGCATCGGATCATAGGAGCGCGGTTTGGAGACGATGAAGCACGCCTGCGCGCCCTCAATCGTTGTGGTGAACACGTCCCAGTCGCGGGACTGTTCAACAAAGGTCGGCTCCTGCGCCAAAACAACGCCTGGGGCCGTCAGGCCAAAGGCAAGCGCGACGGCCATCAAGGCACGGCGTACGGGAAAGAAAGAAAGCGGAAAAACAGACATCGGGAAACTCGCTCGGTCGCTTGTCAGTTCTGGGCCAGTTCGGGATGGCTCCTGACGGTTAACACATGCCTAAGGCACACCATCAAAGGCGAAGCTGGTCCACAAGGTCCAATTCACCATGATACTGCGTCATAGGTCGTTAAATGCCGGTTAAGGACTGCCGCACGCGCCGCCGCACTTCTCCGGGCTACCGCCCGAGCACATCCCTAGCGGCGAGTGGGGCAACAGTGTGACCAAGCCAACGCCATGCGTGACGGCTGGATGCCTGCGTCAAAATGCCGGTAGAGACGCCAGCTGTTTACCTGATGGAACAAATCAATCAGATTTACGAAGTTCGCAAAGGCAGTGTTAGGCGTTTGACCTAGGGACAAACCGTTCATGAGTCCTATCTTCATCTTCCCCTCGGCTGTTCCCCTTTCCAAAGAACCCCAAACGGACCTTTGAATGCCGCGTTCCTCGCAGCCTGACACTCGATCTGAAGCCGCCAAGGCCGACGCCCAACGCCATGCGCAATGGCTCGAAGCGCTGGCACAGCGGCAGGATCGCGCCGCGTTCGCCGAATTGTTCAATCATTTTGGACCGCGTGTGAAAGCCTATCTCATGCGCCTGGGCGCCGACGATGCGATGGCCGAAGAGATTGCCCAGGATGTCATGGTCACGGTCTGGCGCAAGGCGGCTTTGTTCGATCGGTCAAAAAGCTCGGCGGCAACCTGGCTTTTTCGCATCGCCCGCAACCGCCGCATTGATGTGCTGCGGCGCAAGCGCACCATCAATGTCGACACCGAGACGATGGTGATCGAGGATGAAAATCTTCCTGATCCCAACGAAACGCTGGACGAGGAAAAGCGGCAGAAGCGCATCCGCCAGGCGCTCGCCGAACTGCCAGAGCAGCAATTGCAATTGGTCGAACTGGCCTTCTTCACCGAGCTTTCCCACAGCCAGATCGCGGAAGAAACCGGCTTGCCGCTAGGCACGGTGAAATCGCGCATTCGTTTGGCGTTCGGCCGCCTGCGCCGTCTGCTTGAGGACGATAACGAAGTCGACGCGCCCAGCAGTTAGAGCGTATGATCAAACGCAAAGCAGGTGGTCTGTCATTCGGGCACGCTGCTGAAACCCACCTGCCTTGAGGAACCCTGATGATTGCATTCGACGACGCCCGTAAACGCCTGAAATCCCGCCTGGCGGAGCTTGATCATCGCCTGGTCGACATCGAGCATGACCTAGACGAAGCCAAGTCCGCTGATTT
>JBKAGN010000093.1:0-6443 GCA_046290415.1 Hyphomicrobiales bacterium | reverse complement strand
AGTCTAAACGACCAGCCCGCATCTCCGAGGGGAGCAGTCGGTCCATCCCATTAGCTGCGCATCTTATATGGCGCTCAAGAAACAATCGCATCAGCTTTTGGTCTGGAAATCGAAGTTGAATTTACTGATCTATATATTGACCAACCGCTTTTTGGAGACATTTGTAATTATTTATCAAGTCGCGGCTACGAATTTGTTGACTTTGTTAATTTGGCGAGGTGGGAGCGCTTGAATCATAATGGGCTTGGCCAATGTGTGTTTGGAGATGCGTTATTCTTAAAATCTCCAGAGTCGCTCGATTTTTTATCGCTCGATGAACAGAGAATACGCTCTTATATTGGAATATTACTTATATACCGAAGATTTGACTTGATTGACGCCACCCTATCACTTATTGAATATGCTAATAATAAAAATTTCGCAGAATTCAAAAAACAAATCGGCGCGGCAAGGAGACGAAATGGTATCATTAGGCGCATTTTCTTTTTTGCGGATAGAATTTTCCAATCGCTAGGTAGCAGTTATCGAATTCACTTGATCCAGTAACCTTGTGCATAGACTTGTTTCTGCCTATATCTTCATTGCTGTAAAGATACATACTAACGGAATGCGGATCTGCTCAGAATTGAGTTTTCACACAACTCGCGTTTCCTTCGGAAGCGAGAACTACCAGGCAGGTTTCGTCGGCACAATATCAACGGCGTTCAGTTGGCCTGAAAGCAAGCAATCCGGTGTCGCGTTGAACCATCATATCGTTGTCGAAATGGCGGTCGCGGCACGTAATAACTATGTTGCCACGGGCACAAATCGTCCAATTGGATGTCTGCACTACCCCACGGCCAGCTAGCAAACTCAAGCCTCTCTCCGCCTGGCAAAATCTTAAGTTCGCGGTTGCAGCAGTAGAGAAACGCCTTATTGGATGCGATTATCTCAAAATATTCATGTACTATTTCTGGCGTCATCTCTTGAAAAGATGCGATGTTCACGAATGCATCGATTTCTTGATCGTGTAGTATCGACGCCCTATTGGCAGGGACGAGAATAATTTGGGTGCCGTCAAAGCGCGCCGCATCAAGCTCCGCCTGTGTTCGTGCGACTTTGACGTCCGCATCACTCACGGATTTAAGTGCATCAATAAGCTGCAAATCACTCAAAAGCACATCGACAAGATTGACGCTGATCACCCTCGAAAAATGTCCTGACGCCAAGGCAGCCGAAAGGAAATTGGTTTGACCATCACCGATGACGCAAACCTCATTGATTGCGGGCCAGTGATCGGTCAGCAGCTCAAGCGTGCACGCGTGGCGCAGCATATCCATGTCGAATGCCCGGCCTTGCAGTCGTGCGATCTGCCGTCCGCGCTTGTAACTGGGGGACCGGAAAACCGGGTTTCCGCTTCCCAGAATGTACCGTTGCAACAGGTCGTGGGCCATCTGGGATAGGGTAGTGTAGCGAGACCCACCACCGAAACCGGATATGCCTTGCACGGTTCCGTCATCGCCCACCCGACGGTCTTGCGTGTAGTGCTGCCAATGCGATGACTTTTGTGCGTCGCTTCCCGCCATTTCGGCGACCAACGCTCTGCGAGCCTCCTCGAAGTTGCACTCAGTCACAGTTCACGCCCCTCTTCGCTGCAATGATGGCGTCACACAATTCGCGCACCGCGCCATTGCCGCCTGGCTGACGTGTCGTGAAGCGGCAGACGGCTTCCACCTCAGGAACGCAACCAGGTACGGTCATGGCAAGTCCGACGGCACCAAGAAGCTCCAGATCGTTCACGTCATCGCCGATGTGGCAAACATCCTCAAGGCCAAAGGGCTCGTACTCGAGCAGAGCCTTCATGACTTTGAGTTTGTCTTCAATGCCCGTGTAGCAGTAGTCAACGCCGAGATCCTCAGCCCGGCTTCTGATGTAACTGGTCGTGCTCTGCGAGATGAAGGCAACCTTTACGCCGGCCTTCTGAATGCGTTTCAGCCCCATGCCGTCGAGCACGTTAAAACGCGCCAAACGTGTCTCATCATCGGCATAGTACAAGCCGCCATCTGTGAGCACGCCGTCAATGTCGCAACTCAGAAGACAAACCCTAGAAAGGTCCGGATGCGGTGTCAGTATGTCAGGCATCGTCTTCCGAAGCCTTACGAAAGACTGCGGCGATGGCATGCGCGTACGCGTCCAGTTGCTCGTCGGTCATGGTAGGATAGATCTTGAACAAGAGAGATGTTTTCTCCAACGAGGCTGCGATCGATAGTCGCCCTTCGCGTGGCTGAAAACCAGCTTTCTTGAAGGCGCTTTCGCGATAAATCTCCGGGCATGGCCCGTGCAGGGCATCACCCTTCAGGACCACATTCAGAGCGTCAACGAGGCGGTCTTGCGTCCAGCCTTCCTTAAGCTTCTCCGGCACAAGCCAAGTCTGAAGCCGATAATACGCATGACGACACTTATTTGGAGCGTCACAAACTGTCCCGCACCCGGCGCAGGTCTCCGTTGAGGTCTGCACACAGGAAAACTCCTCCAACGCTTCACATAAACGATGCACGATGATCTGGCGACGTGCGATCCAGGCCTCAAGTTTGCGCAGTTGCTGGCGACCAATTGCTGCCTGCGGGCCTGTTAAGCGCCAGTTCGTTCCGAAGGTCTCAACCACCCAGCGGAACCCCGGCGGATGATTGCCCTCCATCGCAGCCCGGTTCTTCCCATGGTCCTTGAGCATCCACATGCGCTCGGCCAGCGCCGGATCGTTGCACGTCACCATACCGCCTTCCCCGCCAGTACTCATGATCTTGTCCTGACAGAAAGACCACGCGCCAACGTCGCCCAAAGTTCCAACCGAGCGACCGCGATAGCGCGCACCGTGTGCCTGCGCACAGTCCTCGATCACTCGCAGGCCCTGGCGTTTGGCAAGTGCCAAGATTGGATCCATGTCGCAAGGGCAGCCGTTGAGATGAACCAGAAGAATGGCGGAGGTCTGATCGGAGAGGCTAGCCTCGATGGTTTGTGCCGTCAGATTGCCGCTGTCCGGGTCAACGTCAGCGAACACCGGGATCAGACCTGCATTGACCACACAGGAAGCGGAGGCAACATAGCTTCGCGGAGTAACGATGACTTCCGACCCTTTCGGCAGGCCGAGACCCCACAAGGCAAGATCAAGCGCAACCGTTCCATTCGCAACAGCAATAGCGTGGTGAGCGCCCGTCCAGTGCGCATACTCTTTCTCAAAATGGTCTACTTCGCTTCCCACCAAGGCGTTGACATCGGCGCGACGCAGACAATCTGCGGCGGCATCGATTTCGTCTTCGTCATAGTAGGGCCAGCGGCCGCGATTAAACACTATCCGATTTCTCTTGCAGGATTGCCGACAACGGTCCGTCCCGGGGCAACGTCTTCCAGAACCACAGCCCCCATCCCAACGACCGCATCGTCGCCAACGGATATTCCTTGTCTGATCAACGCGCCAGCTCCTACATAGGCTCGATCTCCAATTCTTACGTTGCCATTCACCCGTACGCCCGGTGCCAGTGTCACGCAGTCACCGATGAAAGCATCATGCTCAATGAAAGATCCAAGGTTGGCGTGAAAGGCAATACCTATCCTGATGTTGGAGGTTAGTATGACGCCCGGGGATAAACAGGCCCCCCGACCAATCCCGACATCGTCCATCCGCACCACGTCCGGTGCGGTGACGGCAAGCAGCTCGATCCCGGCATCTTCAACCTTTCGAGCCAGCCGCTCCCGACCCTTCGGGCTTGCAACGGCGAGGCAAACGCGCTTGTCGTCGCTGATGTCGTTAAACTCTTTCCAAGTGACCACGTCGTGATCGTTGATAGGGCCAGTTGTAGCATCATCAATAAAGATCAGGCGTACGCCGGCCCCTTCTGCGTTGTGGCGTAGAAGGGGCAGCAGGCCGCGCCCGCAACCACCGGCGCCATACACTCCCCAGATCATCGCTGTCCCTTGTGCTTACGATTGCCTGTGAATGGGCGCTGTGTTGCGCTCTCTGCATCCGTAATGCCTTCTCTGGAAAAAACGATCACCATGGTGCGATAAAGGATCTGCAGGTCGAGAAGAAACGTCCTGTTGTCGACGTACCAAACGTCCATCTCCAAACGATCTTCCCAAGCGAGTGTGTTTCGACCGTTGACTTGGGCCCAACCGGTCAAACCTGGCCGCACTTCGTGGCGGCGAGCCTGCCGCGCAGAATAGAGCGGCAGATATTGTTCAAGCAGCGGACGCGGGCCGACAAGGCTCATGTCGCCTTTGAGGACGTTCCATAGCTCTGGAAGCTCATCGAGGCTGGTCGAACGCAGCCAGGCACCAAACGGTGTGAGTCTCAATTGGTCCGGAAGCGGCCTGCCCTCACGGTCAGTTTCATCGGTCATCGTACGAAACTTAAACATATCAAACAGCTTGCCGTACAGTCCAGGTCTACTTTGGCGGAACAGTACCGGACGTCCAAGACTTTGTCGCACCGCGACCGCCAAACTCAAGAGGACCGGTGAAAGAAGCACCAAGGCGCAGGAGGAAACCATTATATCTAAGAACCGCTTGGCAATCATCGTTATTGGCTTTGCGCAAGAACGCGTTCCAGCAAGGCTTTTTGCTCCAAATCGCTCTCCAGCTCCGACAGCACAATGTCAGCTTCGTGTGGCTCATTGACCGATGGTAGAGCCCGATCGACGGGAACGGACACCACGCGGCGACCAGTCTCGATGAGCCGCATCTGTTCAATCAATTCGGCGCGCTCGATGGGTGTCTGTGGCGTCTGCGCCAGTTCCAGCAGCACATCTCGGCGGAACGCAAACAGTCCAAGGATCTTACGGATGTATCCCGTCTGGAGTTCGAAGCTTGCATGAGATGGTGAACGTCTGAAGCAGTATAGGATGCGACTGTCTGGGCCGACGGCGCATTTCACGAACGAGTGACGGTCCAGCTCATCTTCGCTGTTTATGGGGCCTGTAACGTTCCAGAAATCGGCCTCTGGTTCGGTCTTGATGGCCGAAAGCAAAATTTCAATGTGGGATGGTAGCAAGAGCGGCTCATCGCCCTGAAGCAGGACAATATGCTCGCAATCCATGTTCGCCACCGCTTCAGCGACGCGTGACGTACCATTTTCATGCGCTCGGTTTGTCGGAATGACCTCACCGCCGGCCGCCCGCACTGTGTCTTCGATCTCTTGATCACCAGTCGCCACAACCACTTTGTCGAGACCGTCCGCCATCAATGCACGTCGGCGAACATGCTCGATCATTGGCAGTCCTGCGAAGGGAAAGAGGATCTTTTGCGGAAAGCGCACGGAGGCAAGGTGGCCGGGAATAACTCCTACGATGCTGGTTGTCGGAGTGGTCATTGCGGGAAAACCCCGCAATCAACGTTCACACACTGGCCGGTCATGGCGCTCGCCGCATCGGACGCCAGCCACAGCGCATAGGCCGCCACTTCGTCCACAGTCGGCAGATGATCGAGAGCTGCCTGGCTGTCGCAAAATGCTGCGAGAAACGCTTCCGGATCGCCTGCTGCAGGGCTATCGGCTTCCGACAGAGCCTCGATCAGCCCGTCGGTTCGAACAAGAACCGGGCAGATTGCGTTCACGCGAATGCCTTTTGGTCCTAGCTCCTTGGCAAGGCTCTGGGTCAGCCCGTTCATGCCAAACTTGGTGGCGCAATAGACTGAGTTGTTGGACGATCCGCGTTTTCCGGCCATGGACGACATGTTGATGATCGACCCGCCGTCATTCAGACCTGCAGCAGCGGCCTTGCAGCCCCAGAAGGCGCTCTTCAGGTTGGTCGCCATCATGTGATCGAAAAAGTCTTCTGTGACTCCGCCAATGGGGGCCCAATCGGACAGGCCGACATTGTTGATGTAGCAGCGCAGTCCACCAAATTTGGTGGCCGCTTCAACAAGGCGCATGTGGTCGGTTTCCAGCCGCGCATCCATTTCGACGAACTCTACGTCAGGTCCCAGGCTATCGACATCCAGCCGATGACGAGCGCCCACCACGACGCGCCAACCGTCTCGAAGAAACGCGTCCGTCAGCCCGCGGCCGATGCCCCGATTCCCCCCGGTGATGATGACGGTTCTGCTCAATGGGTTGCTCCTTCTGCGCGCGCGATCGTTGCGGACGAACGCGCCCTAGCCTATTGCCGAAGACCAGCAAGATGTCTAGGAGTCTGGCGGCGTGACCAAAGCTGTTTCGGATCAACGTTTTGCGGTCGGCGCGCTCGTCGTGCGGTTCTCCAGACCGACCCGCGGCGTTTCGTACTATGGAGCCTCTGCTTCTATGATCACAGCATCTACTGTCAATCCAACGCCTGCCAGCCTTGCGGCAGTGTCCGGCCGCGATATAACGGTCATCACGCCGACAAAGTTGCGCCATGCCCAGCTGCACGAGCTTCTGTCCACGCTGGCGCTGCAGCATGAGCCGGTCGGGCGCATCCTAATTGCCGATG
>JBKAGN010000092.1:0-6629 GCA_046290415.1 Hyphomicrobiales bacterium | reverse complement strand
TCCGCACCGTCTGACCGAGCGACTGGCTCGCCACGGCACGTCGGTCATTCTGATCGGCCCTTACAGCGGTGGCGACTTTTCAGCCGGCATCGATGACGCGGAGGCTTTGGCGCGGGTGCCCAACGGGTTTGATGGCTATGTCTGGACCAACCGGATCGAGGTGATCGGGCCGATGCTGGAGGAACGCTGACCGGCTATGGATGATGCCGGTTTCGCGTCCGTCGGTCATGCGTTGACCAGCCTCAACGCTTGGCACTGTTTTCCATCCAAGGTGGCGATCAACCCGTCGCCTGCGAGAACCGCGCCATGACCCATCGACATCTGCCTTTGTACTTTGTCCTCACCTTCGGCATCGCCTGGGGAATCCTCGGCGCGTTCATCTTTCAGCCGGATACCATGCAGGCGATGTTTGGTCCATTGACCGGCGCGCACCCGCTGTTCGTTCTGGCGGTGTATGCACCGGCCATTGCGGCGTTCATTGTTGTGGTCCTGTGGGGCGGGGTCGTGGCGCTCGGGCGGTTCCTGTCGCGCCTGCTTTTGTGGCGCTGTCCTCTGCCCTGGGCGGTTTTTCTTATTGTCGGCATTCCGCTCATCTACGCCGCCGGTTCGCTGGTGAAAGGCAATTTGGCGGAGAGCTTCGCAACGCTTCCGGCCTTGAGCTCGCTCCTTGGCGCCATGCTTTTCATGCTGGTTCTCGGTCCGGTGGAAGAATTTGGCTGGCGCGGCGTTGTGTTGCCCCTTTTTCAACAGCACATGGTGCCGTTTTGGGCTGGACTGATCCTCGGCGTGATCTGGGGTTTCTGGCATCTGCCGGCCTTCTTCCTGAGCGGAACACCACAGGGTGGCTGGGGTTTTGCGCCTTTCTTTGCCGGCTCGGTGGCGGTCAGCCTCATCCTGACGCCGCTTTTCAACGTGTCCGGCGGAAGCATCCTTTTGGCGGCGTTGTTTCATTTCCAATTGAACAACCCGCTCTGGCCGGATGCCCAACCGTACGACACCATCTTTTTCGTGGTGGTCGCCGCTGTTGTTGTGTGGCTCAATCGCCAGATGATGTTTTCGCGGTCGGGCAGTGTGACCGAGGTTGTGCCAACACGATGAGAATCATGGCTGTTCTGTTTTTCCTCCTCGCGGTCGTTGTCCTTGGCATTGCAGCGCTTGCCGGGTGGCGGGCGCTCGACAAACGCGCTGATGCCCAAGTGGCTGTGGCTTTGCTTGCCACCCAGCCCGCAGAGCCACCAACCTTTGACGAGAGCATGCTGCAAGGTCTGCCCGAGCCGGCGCAGCAGTACTTTCGTTTCACCATCGCGCCGGGCACGCCGCTTTTCACCGTCGCCGACATTGAGATGGAGGGGCGCCTTAGCCTGGGCACGGCTGAGACACCCAATTGGATGGCGATGACCGCCCGCCAGGTGCTGGGCGCGCCCGATGGCTTCTTGTGGCAGCCCAGAACCTCCCTCGGCGGTCTTTCCATGAGTGGATCAGACGCCGCGCTGCACGGCACGAGCTGGACGCGGTTCTGGCTGCTTGGCCTTGTCCCGGTCGTGCGAGCCGGCGGTGACGCCGACCATGCGCGCGCCACCTTCGGTCGCTATGTCGGCGAAGCCCTGTTCTGGACACCGGCGGCTTTGTTGCCCGGTGAAGGTGTTGTTTGGGAGCCGCTTGGCGACAATAGCGCCCGCGTGACGCTAACCGCTTACGGCATGGAGCAGCCGGTGGAGGTTCATGTCGATGCGCGTGGGGCTCCGACGCGTATCGTGTTTCCGCGGTGGTCGGATGCCAACGCGCAGAAGCAGTTTCAGATCCAGCCCTTTGGTGGGGACCTTTCAGAGTTTCAAACCTTCGAAGGTTTCACCGTGCCGACGGTGGTGCACGCCGGCAACTTCTACGGCACGGACGACTATTTCCCGTTCTTTCAGGTCCGTGTGAGGTCGGTGACCTTCCCTCAGTCTGGCAGGTCGTAGCGCATATCGGGCAGTTTCTCGTCATTGCCCGACCCGTCGGTGCGATCGGTCATGACAAAGCCCCGGCTCTCGTAAAGCGCGCGGGCGCGGGTGTTGGCTTCAAACACCCAAAGGTGGAGCGGCGGTCCATGGCGTGTGATCGCATCGTCCAGAAGCTTGGCGCCGACGCCTTGGCCTTGATGATCAGGATGCACGAAGAGATGGCTGATCTCGCCCTTCGCCTCGCCAGGTTTGCGGGTGAAGCTGAGGAAGCCGGCAAGGCTATCCTCGACCTCTGCCACCGTGATCGCGCAACCAATCGACAGTCCGGCGATATAGGCGGTGTGTTCATCCGTCGTGTAGGGGTCATCAAACAGCCCCATGGAGGCGCGGGCTGCGCCAAACAGTTTGCCCAATGCGCCAATGTCGGCATTGGTGAAGGGGCGCAGAGTACAGTCCGCGCGCCCTTCAACTTTGGTCATTAGGCCGCTGCCTGTTTGGGTTTGATCAGGCCACGGTTCACCAGAACTTCGGCGATCTGCACCGTGTTGAGCGCCGCGCCTTTGCGTAGATTGTCCGAGACGCACCAGAAGGTGAGACCGTTTTCTACCGTTGCATCTTCGCGCACACGGCTGATGTAGGTCGCGTCTTCGCCAGCGGCCTCGTGCGGTGTGATGTAGCCGCCATCCTCGTGCTTATCGATCAAGAGGCAGCCCGGCGCGTTGCGCAGAATGCCCTTGGCCTCTTCAGCACTGATCGGGTTTTCAAACTCGACGTTCACCGCTTCGGAGTGCGAGACGAACACGGGGATGCGCACGCAGGTCGCGGTGAGTTTGATTTTGGGGTCCAAGATTTTCTTGGTCTCCGCCATCATCTTCCACTCTTCCTTCGTGTAGCCGTCTTCCATGAACACATCGATGTGCGGAATGGCGTTGAAAGCGATGCGCTTGGTGAATTTCTCAGCCTTCACATCGCCCACCTGATAGACGGCCTTGGTCTGCGCAAACAGTTCGTCCATGCCCTGTTTGCCGGCGCCGGAGACGGACTGGTAGGTCGACACCACGACGCGCGTAATGGTCGCCGCGTCGTGGAGCGGCTTCAGCGCCACAACCAGTTGGGCGGTGGAGCAGTTGGGGTTGGCGATGATGTTTTTCTTCCGAAAGCCTTCAATCGCATCGGCGTTCACTTCGGGCACGATCAGCGGCACCTGGCTGTCCATGCGGAATGCCGAGGAGTTGTCGATCACGACGCAACCGGCAGCCCCGATTTTGGGTGCCCATTCGCGGGAAATATCTCCGCCTGCCGACATGATGGCGATATCGATTTTGGAAAAATCAACGCTATCAAGCGCCACGACCTTCAGCCTGGTGTCGCCGAAATAGGCGTCTTGGCCTGCGCTTTTGCGCGAGGCGACGGCCAGGACGGTGTCAGCGGGAAAGCCGCGTTCAGCCAGGATGTCCAGCGCCTCGCGGCCCACATTGCCGGTCGCGCCGACAACTGCAACGGTATACCCCATGGGAAAAATCCTTCTTTTCTGCCCGCTGTATGATCAAAAACGCGGCCTGCGCGCAAGATAGCCGTCTTCGCCCTCCCGGTTTCCGGTTTTGGGCAAGAAGCCGAACGCGCGGAAGGGACGGGCTGGTTAGAGCTCGGTCGTCTTTGTGGTGGTGGTCTTTGTGGCGCCCAGCATCAACGCCGTTGTGAGCGACGTCACAACGAGATCGAATGCCTTGGTTAGGATGGTTTCCTGGCGCATGGTGCGCTTTACCGCCACAGACGGGGGGCAATGTCAATGTGGAGAGACCCTATGAGCCACGTTCCTGCGCTGGTTGTTGCTTTTTTGCTTGCTGGAACCTTTCCCGCAAGTGCCTCAGATGGTGCCGTGTCGATCCCCGACTATGGAACGCGGGTCACGGTGCCAGCCGATGGCACAGGCAGTTTGGAGTTCGCACACCCTGCCTATGACGGTGCCCGCGCCACGGTTCGCATCGAGAATGGGCGCGTCTTGGCGGGCACCGATGCGGATGCGCTGACGCTGGCCACCTACGACCCGACGAGCCAGTGGAACGATGAAATGGCGGTCTTGCTGATGGACGTTGATTTTGACGGCTATCTGGATATCGGCGTGCTTGATGGCGTTGGCTATGGCGGGGTGAATTTCTTCTGGTCCTTCCACCGCGCCGACAGCGAGCGCCTGTTCGTGCCGGTCGGCACCATCGCCAACCCCGAGCGCGACGATATACTGGGCACGATTCGTGCGCCCTCACGCTCCGGTCCGTTCTGGACTACGGAGGCCTACCGGCCTGGGGGTGGAGGTCTCGATCTCATTCTCAGCCGCACCCATTGGGGCGAGTTTGACGTGGTGACGTTTCCGGGGAGCGGCAAAGGTGGTGCGGTTCAGCGCGGGATAATCCCCACCATCGCGCCGGACCCGTGGGATGCCGAAGCGCTGGAAGACCCGGGCTTTCATCAGTTCGCTATATCAACCAATCCCGGTCGGGCCTACTTTTATGACGCCCCCGACGAGACGACACGGCGCGGCGCCTACCTCGTAGAAGGTGATGAGGGTCGAGTGACCGATGTCAGCCAGACCGGCGACTGGTTTTTCATGGTGTTTACCCACCCAGAAACAGGTGTCACCACGACCGGCTGGATGCGGGAAGAGGATTTGGTGCTGCCACAGGGGTAACCTGCACGTCATGGCCGCCCTTGAGGCGGCCATCCAGCTCTAGCGCCAACTGTATTCGCGCAAGGCTGAGCAATCGGGATGGATGGCCGGGTCAGGCCAGGCCATGACGTTGAGGCTTAAGCCGCCACGACCTTCTGCAACTCGGCCAACAGCGCATCGCCCATCTGTGATGTGCTGACGGGCGTGATGCCGTCGCCTGCAATATCGCCGGTGCGAATACCAGCGTCGAGCACATTGGCGATCGCGGTTTCCACCTGCGTTGCCAAGTCGACCATGCCGAGCGAGTAGCGCAGCATCATGGCAAAGCTTGCGACCATGGCGATGGGGTTGGCTTTGCCCTGGCCGGCAATGTCCGGCGCCGAGCCGTGCACCGGCTCGTACATGGCCTTGCGTTTTTTCGTCACCGCATCTTCTGCCCCCAGGGACGCTGAAGGCAGCATGCCGAGCGAGCCGGTCAGCATCGCAGCGACATCGGACAGCATATCGCCGAAGAGATTGTCGGTGACGATGACGTCGAACTGTTTGGGCGCGCGCACCAGCTGCATGCCGCCGGCATCGGCGAGCATGTGGGCCAGCTCCACATCGGCATACGCTCCGGCATGGGTTGCGGTGACCACCTGGTTCCAGAGCACGCCGGAGCGCATGACGTTGCGCTTTTCCATCGAGCAGACTTTGTTGCCGCGCGTACGGGCCAGTTCAAACGCCACGGCGGCGATGCGCTCGATCTCGTGGGTGGTGTAGACCTGTGTATCGACGGCGCGCTGCTCGCCATTTTCCAGGGTAACGACCTCTTTGGGCTCACCGAAATAGACCCCGCCGGTCAGCTCGCGCACGATCAGTATATCAAGGCCCTCGACCAGTTCCGGCTTCAGCGAGGAGGCCGACGCCAGCGCCGGGTAACAGATGGCCGGGCGCAGATTGGCGAAGAGGGCCAAATCCTTGCGCAGGCGGAGCAGACCGGCTTCGGGCCGCGCGTCATAGGGTACATCATCCCATTTCGGCCCGCCCACCGCGCCGAAAAGAACCGCATCGGCGGCAAGCGCTTTTTCCATGGCTGCATCTGAGATCGCTTGGCCATGATCATCGTACGCTGCGCCGCCGACCAGATCGACGTCCGTTTCGATCGCGGTCAGGCCCTGACCGTTTGTCCAGGCAATGATTTTGTCCACTTCGGCCATGGCTTCCGGGCCGATGCCATCACCAGGCAGGACGAGAATGTTGGAGCGGGCAGGAGCCATGGACAGAGCCTCATATGTAAGGAAAAGAGGCCCCGTCCCTAGCGGTACGGTTGGCTCAGCGCAAGGGCTCCATCATTGTGGCCCGTTCGACACGGGCGCTGAAATTGATGCGGCAGCTTTACGCTGCGTCTTGATCCTGCGTGTGGCATCAACTAGGTGACCGGAGCGCGCCGCCAATTGGCGCCAACTTTGGAACGCCCATGTCTGAGATTGTCCGCCTTCGCTAAGGTTCCGGCCTAGAAGCACGGCGCAAGCCACCGTCGCTTAGGAACCGATAACAAGCACCTCGCCGCGCCCTAGCGCGTCAGCGAGCGGTGCTTTGCGTTTGCCGTTCCAAATTCAAGACAATCCCATGAACATTTCCAAACACGAACAGCGTGTGCTGCACGTGCTTGCGCAAGGTGGCGCTATCCACTTCAAGCGCGCGCCCGGCGGTAAAGTGCAGGACGTCATCTGCTTTACCCGTGATGGCCATGTGCTCACCGACTGCACGCTCCCCATTTTCGACCGCCTGAAAAAGCGCAAGCTCATTCGCTCGCGCGGCGGAAAACCCTACCGCATCACCCATCTGGGGCGCGTTTCCGTGCGCCCGCAGTTGGACAACCGCTAGAAAGACCAAAGGTATGAAACAGCGAACCCTTATCCGGCCCATCGTGCGGGCAGACCTGCCGGCATTGAAACGGGTCATCGCCAGCACCGAGCTTTTCCCGCCGGACATGCTCGATGGTATGATGGAGGGCCATTGGAATGGCTCTCCTGATC
>JBKAGN010000091.1:0-7290 GCA_046290415.1 Hyphomicrobiales bacterium | reverse complement strand
AAACGACCGTGATGCTTTCGATCCCGGCCTCTTGTGCCAGCATCGCGGCGACGGCTGCCTGTACATCGGCGGTGGCGAACGTGCGGAACCAAAGTCCGCGCGACTCGCCGGAGGCGGCGATTTCGGTCAGCCGGGTCGAAGATGAACAGCACGACATCTGCATGACGCCGGCGGGCGCCGTGACCGAGGTCAGGATCGGGATCGAAATGCCGGACGACACGGTGCCGATCAGCAGTTGAACCTGGTCCAGATCAACCAGCGCACGGGCCGCATCGACCCCGACGCGGCTGTCATTTTGATCATCGCGCAGGATCATGTTGACGGTGCAGCCATCGACGCCACCGGCCTCATTGATCATGTCGCCGACCCAAAGCGCAGTCTCGGCGATGGGGCGACCCCAATCGACCGACGTTGGGTAAAGGGTGCCGACATCGACAGTGCAATCCTGCGCCTGGGCCGGGGCGGCCTGCAGACCGAAGGCAAGCATTGCGGCGCCTACCAGCCCGAGTATCGTTCGTTTCATGATCAACCTGTCTCCTGCTTGGGTTTGAGTGCGGCCTTGGTGGCCGTCGTGGTTAGAGTCTCGGATATGCGCTCCGGCAAAAGTCCCTGAGGGCGCCAAAGAAGCATGGTGACGATCAAAGTGCCAATGAGAATGTACTGGATGGACCCAGCGTCAAGCTGCAAAGAGCCCGGCATGAGGCGGGTGAGGAAAAAACCGCTGACGGTCCAGACCGCCCAGATCAGTCCGGCGCCGAGCACCGCGCCGCGATTGTTACCCGCTCCGCCGACGATCAACATCGCCCAAACCTGGAAGGTCAGCACAGGCAACAAATCCTGCGGGCTGATGAACGCAGTGTAGGAAACATAAAGCCCACCGCCGGCGCCCATGATCGCCGAGCCGATCACCAGCGACCAAAGCCGCAGCCTGGCCGGGTTCTTGCCAAGCGCGCGTGCAGCGACCTCATCCTCGCGGATGGCGCGGAGCGCACGACCAAAGGGCGAGCGCACCAACCGTTCAATGCCCCACCAAACCAGGCCAAGAGCGATCAGGACGATCAGCAGGAAGACAAGCCCATAGAGAAACGTATCCTGGATCAAATCTTCGAACGGCCTTGGAAAGCCACGCATCCCGCGCGCACCGCCGGTCAGCCATTGGGCGTTGCGGGCCAGCGACTCCAGCGCAACGGCGACCCCAAAGGTCGAGATGGCCAGATAGTCGTGTTTCAGCCGCAGGGTCAGCAGTCCGACCACCCAGGCCAGCGCCGCAGCGAGCAGGATGCCCCCCAGAAGCGCCACCAGATAGGGCAATTCAAATCCACCGAACTGGCCCGGCTCCGGGCTGCTGCCCAAGATCATTGTGCCGTAAGCACCGGCGCCGAAGAACGCGACGACACCGCCATTGAACAGCCCCGTGTAACCCCATTGCAGGTTGAGACCGAGGGTAACGATGGCCATGATCCCAGCCATCGTCAGGAAGAAAGCCAAGTAGGAGACCAGACCAATCATCGGTTGTCCTCCCCGAACAGACCTTGGGGTCGCAGGATCAGCACCGCCAGGATGATCAAAAAGGGCATTGCTGGTGCGTAGCCGGCGGGTAGCAGCATCAGCGCCAGACCGGACGCGATGCCGACGATAAACCCGCCCAGCACGGCGCCATAAACGCTGCCGATGCCGCCGACGATGGTCGCAGCAAAGACCGGCAAAAGAAAAACGTGGCCGATCATCGGGTTCAACTGGTTGGTCAGCGCGTAGAGCGTGCCGGCGGCCGCCGATAGACTGCCGGCGATAATCCAGACAGCAGCGATCACCGTCGACAGGCGAACGCCGGCGACCTGCGCCAGGGTTGGATTTTCCGCCACGGCGCGGATCGCAAAGCCGAACGTGGTGCGGGTCAGGATCAAATGCAGGGCAAGCATCAGGACGAGTGCCAGGGCGAGGACAAAGACCTGATCGGGCTTGATCAGGATCAGCGGATCAAAGCTGATGACGTGCGCGCGCGCGATCTCCTGGGAATAGAGTTGGGCGTGGTGGCCGAAGATCAGGATGATCACATTGCGGATCACCAGCGCGACGCCAAAACTGGCAAAGACCATTGAGAGCGGATCAGCGTTCTGGCGGATGCGGCGGAATACCAGCCGATCGATGATCAATGCCGACAGACCGGTCAGCACCATGGCGATGACCATCGCCAGCGCCAAAGCTCCAGACAATGTCAGCGGCGCGAAGGCATTGTCGAGCACCGGCACCAGCGCGGAAAACAGGCTATCGAAAACCAAGGCGGAGTAGGCCCCGATGGCCAATAGCTCCGAATAGGAGAAGTTGGCAAAGCGCAGCATGTGCATGATCAGGGTCAGCCCGATCGCGCCCAGGGAAATGATCGCGCCCGTCAGCACGCCGTCGAGAAGACTCTGAATCATTACGCGCTCATCCGTTTGCCGCCGAGATAGATCTCGCCGACCACTGGATCAGAAGCGATCTGCGCCGCTGGCCCATCGATCTGGTTCTTTCCCTCAGCCAAGATGTAGCAATGGTCGGCCACGCGCAGCGCCTGCTTCACATTCTGCTCCACCAACAACACCGTGACGCCCTGGTCTGTGAGGTCGCGCACAAGGTCCAGAACCTCGGTGGCGATCTTTGGCGACAGACCGGCAGAAGGTTCATCGAGCAGCATTAGGGTTGGCCGATTGGCAAGCGCCATGGCGATGGCCAACATCTGCCGCTGCCCGCCCGACAAGGCTGCTGCCTGCTCGCTTTGCTTCTCTTTCAATGCCGGAAACACATCATAGAGCTCGTCCAGGCGGGATTGCCGATCCTTGGCCCGGCGCAGCACCAGTGCCAAGTTCTCGCGGATGGAAAGATGACGGAAGATGTTGTCCGTCTGCGGCACATAGGCCAGATCATGGGCGCCCATCAGGTCGGGGCGCAAGCCCGTAATCTCCTCCTCGCCCAAGGTAACGCGTCCGCCGCTGACCGGCACGAGGCCCGCAACCGCCTTGATGAGCGTCGATTTGCCAGCCCCATTGGGGCCGATGATGGTGGTGAGTTTGCCATGCTCGGCCACCATATCGATGCCGAACAAGATGGGCAGATCGCGCACATAGCCGGCCTCAAGCGCCTCGATGCGAAGGGTTGTCACGCGGGCGCCCCCAGATAAGCATCCAGCAGGTCTGCGTTCACTTGCGCCTCTGCCGCCGTTCCCTGGAAAATCACCTTGCCCTCGGCGAGCGCGATCACTGGGTCGCAATGGCGCATGACGAAATCCATGTCGTGCTCGATCACGACAAAGGTCATGCCGCGTCGATTGAGTTCCTCAATCCGATCAATCAGGATGTTGGTAAGGGTGGGATTGACGCCGGCCGCCGGCTCATCAAGCAGGATCAACGCAGGATCGCCCATCAAGGCGCGCCCGAGTTCGAGCAGCTTCATCTGGCCGCCGGAAATCTTGCCCGCCGGATGATCGGCCAGATGAGACAGCGTGACGAAATCAAGAATTTCCAGCGCCTTTTCGCGAAGCTTGTGCTCCTGCGCAGCCACACTGTTTCGGCGGAACAAGGCGCCAGGAACCGTTTCGCCCAGCTGGGCCGGCGGCGCGAGCAGCAGATTGTCGAGCACACTCATCCGCTTAAAGGGGCGCGGGATCTGAAAGGTGCGGGCAAGGCCCAACGCGAACAAAGCGTCGGATGGCTTTCCGGTCACATCTTGCCCGTTGAGCGACACCCTGCCGCCGCTGGGCTTAAGGCTGCCGGCGACCATATTGAAAAGGGTCGTCTTGCCCGCGCCATTGGGGCCGATCAGCCCGGTGATGCTGCCGCGACGGATGTCCAGCGATACGTTATCGACGGCCCGAAAGGGACCGAAATCGCGCGTCAGGCCTTGCAAGGACAGCACGGCATCGCTCACGCGCTGTGCACCTTATCGGCCGGATTGGTGTTCAAATTGTACTTCATGATCCGGCCATGACGGCTCGTGCGGTCCCCTTCCAGCCCATAGACCGGACCGCCGGGGCCACTGGATTGGGCCAAGATTGCCTCGATGCCCTGCCTGTCCTCGTCATCAAGCGTGAGGTCAAAGATCTCCAGCGTCTTTGGCAAGTGCCGTGCGTAGCGCGCGCCGACAATAGCGGCGGCGACTTGCGGTTGGTCGAGCACCCAACGCGTGGCCACCGTCGAGAGCGACACGCCGTGCTTGTCGCCGATTGCCTGCAGCGTGCGCAGCAATTCCTGAAACAGATCCCAGGGGCCGAACTCATCGATGATCAGCCGGTATTTCACCAAGCTGCGGTTCTCAAAAGCAAAACCCGGATCGGATCTGCCGAGCCACGCCTGCGTCAAGAATCCACCAGCCAGGGTGCCATAGGCCAGAATTTGCACGTTTCGCCGCGCGCCCCACGCGCTGAACGCGCCCGCGGGGCGCCGGTCGAGCACCGAATACTGAACCTGCGCCGAAACCACGTCGAAGCCCGCATCGCAGAAGCGGTCCATCACCGGTGCATCCCAATTCGTCGCGCCCAGATTAGCGATCTTGCCACGCTTCTGACAGCTCTTGAGAACGTCGAGCGCCTCGACCGCATTGCCAACGCTCATATCCCACCAGAAGAACTGTACCAGCGGAATGCGCTCGATTTGCAGCCGCTGCAAAGAGCGATCAACGATGGCTTCGATCTCGTCGGGGCGGATGTCAGACAGGCGGCCGAGATCAGGAACCAGCTTGGTGTGCACGACGACCTGATCGGCAACTTCAGACCCGCGGCGGCGTCGCACATCAGCGATGAAGCGGCCGATCATCTCTTCAACGCCGGTGTAAATGTCCGCGCAATCGAACGTCGTGATGCCAGCATCCAAGAACGCTTCCATATCGGCGATGGCTTGGTCAGGCTGCACCTCGCCGTGATCGCCAGCGAGTTGCCACCCGCCCTTGATCACCCGCGAAATCGCGTGCCCGGGACGCAGTTCAGCGGTTTCAACACTCACTCTTGGTTCTCCCGCCCTTGGCTCTCCCGCATTTGGCGCTCCTTCCAATAGGGTGTGCCGCGCTGATCGGGCAGGCCGGTGGTCTGCGCATGGGCAAACCAGCTCTTGCCTTCGCGGACAACGCGGAATCGACCGCCGCAATGGGGATCGGGACAGGCGATCTCCGCGTCGGTGCTCATCCAATCATCATCGTCGGTGACGCGTTGCTTGGCGGGCAGCAAGGGTAGCAACGCCGCCAGCGCGTACATGGAGACCTTGTGCGGCTGATCGAACACCAGGGTTTCGCCAATCACCCGGAACGATTCCCCTTCGACATGCCGGCACACCGGCGTGCGGCCATCGAGAACAGTGTCGACCCGAAGATCATAGAGCCAGAAGCCCCGCTCCCCATCCTTCTTCATGCGACAACCTTCTTTCGAACCCGTGTTCAAACTGCTGCACGGCTGCTCGGAGTTGCCGTCTGTTTTTGGTGTGTGATAGCTAGTCACAAAGAAGAGGCGACCGTGTCAAGCGCGCCCCAACCCGCCTTTGCGATCACCTCTTTCGCTTCACTGATTTCGGGTGCAACCGCCTTCTCCCTGCCAGTTACTTTGACGCGCGATGCGCTCGCGTCCTACCCAATGTATTGGTGCTCTGGAATCCTCACTAGCCGATATCACGGACATCTTTGCTTTCTCCTGCCTGCGGACCGACCGACATGACCAACGCGCCTGAGCGCCTGAAACTCTCCGAGCATCTCAACATCTCCCGAGCACTGACTGGCCTGTGGCAAGTCGCCGACATTGAGAAAGATGGCACGACGATGGATCCGGAGACCGGGGCGGATTGGCTTTCTGCCTATGCTGAGACCGGGTTCGACACGTTCGACATGGCCGACCATTACGGCAGTGCTGAAATCATCACCGGGCGTCTGCTGGCCCGAGGAGGCAGCCCGCGGCCTTTGGCGTTCACCAAATGGTGCCCTGCTCCCGGTCCAATGACCTCAGACGTCGTGCGCGCCGGGGTCGAAGAGCGGCTGCAGCGCCTGGGCGTCGACCGGGTCGATCTGCTGCAATTCCACTGGTGGAGCTTTGAGCATCCGCAATGGCTGGACGCGCTGCACGAACTGTCGCGCCTGCGCGAAGACGGGCTGATTGCCGAACTGGGGGTCACCAATTTCGACGCCGCGCATTTCAATCTGGCCTTGTCCGACGGGGTGCCGCTACTGACCAATCAGGTGAGCTTTTCCCTGATCGACCGTCGCGCGGCGGGCGATCTTGCTGCTGTATGCGAGCGCCACGGCGCCTGGCTGCTTGCCTACGGCACACTCAATGGTGGGTTCCTGTCGCAAAAGTGGCTTGGCGAGCCCGAGCCGCAGGACATCGCAGATTGGTCGAAGATGAAGTATCATCGCTTCATCCGCACCGCAGGCGGTTGGGAGGCGTATCAAACCGTTCTGCGCGCTGCCGCGCAGATCGCGCAGAAGCATGATGTCTCGGTTTCCAATGTCGCCACGCGCTGGGTTCTCGAACAGCAACGGGTCGCTGGCGTGGTGATTGGCGCGCGCCTCGGTGAAGCGATGCACACCGAAGATAATCTGCGCCTGTTTTCCTTTCAGTTGGATGATGAGGACCGCGCGACGCTTGAGGCCGCATTCGCCGCCACCACGCCAATCCCCGGCGACTGCGGCGATGAGTACCGCAAGCCGCCGTTCCTGACCGCGTCCGGCGACCTCTCCCATCATCTCGACGCGCTCCGCTCGCCCTTCGAGCCACAGCCAGCTGTCGGCGATGCGACACGGGTCCTTACCGGCTCTTACTGGGAAGATGTGGCAGGCTATTGCCGCGCGCAGCGGATTGGTGATCGTGTGCTTGTTTCGGGCACGACGGCCGTTGCTGGCGTTGACCGCGCCGTCGCGCCGCAAGATGCGGGTGCTCAAACGACCTACATCCTTGACCGTATCATTGCCGCCGTCACGTCGCTGGGCGGCACGGTTGAGGACATCGCACGCACACGCATCTACATCACGGACGAAGCGGATGTGGAGGCGATCGCCCGCGCCCATGGCCGTGTGTTCGGCGAAATCAAACCCGCCAACACGCTTTATCGTGTGGCCGGATTGATCGGCGATCACAGGGTCGAGATCGACGCCGAGGCGATCATCGGGCGGGGCTAAAAGCGAAAGCAAACACCGGGTGAGCGAGAGATTGGCTGGGCGCATCGTGGCCGTCGTGCCATCGATTTGTCTTGCCCTCTGGCCACGCCAACGCGATAGGAGGCTGAGCGTTCCGTGACGTGTGTGAGGTCGTCATCTTGACGAACGATAGTCAAACCAAGC
>JBKAGN010000090.1:0-7823 GCA_046290415.1 Hyphomicrobiales bacterium | reverse complement strand
AACAACCGGTGATCTTGCCTTGCGCAGAGCGTCGAACGGATCGCTGGCCACCTCTGCTGCGGGAAGATTTGGATCGACGATCTGATTGACGAAAGAGCTGTTGGCCCCGTTTTCCAGCAGGCGGCGCACAAGATAGGCCAGCAGGTCACGATGCGCCCCAACCGGCGCATAGATCCGGCACTTGGCCTGGCCTGTCTTGACCAGATGATCGTGCAAAGCCTCGCCCATGCCGTGAAGGCGCTGGAACTCAAAACGGTCGGCATCGCCAACCCCTTGGTCGCTCGCCATCTCCAGAATCATCGCCACCGAATGGGCGTTGTGCGTCGCAAATTGCGGGTAGAGACGGTCGGTGCGCTCAAGCAGGTGTTTGGCGCAGCAAAGGTATGAGACGTCGGTCGCCGCCTTGCGGATGAACACCGGGAAGTCCTTGATGCCTTCGACCTGCGCCCGTTTGATCTCAGTGTCCCAATAGGCGCCCTTGACCAGGCGAACCATGATCGTTCGCTCGTGCGCGCACGCCTTGGCATAGACCCAATCGATGACCGGCAAAGCGCGCTTGCCATAGGCTTGCACGACAACGCCAAAACCGTCCCAACCGGTAAGTTCAGGGTCTTTGAGAACGGCGTCGATAACGTCCAGACTGAGGTCCAGCCGGTCGGCTTCCTCAGCATCGATGTTGAAACCCATGCCGGCCGCGCGCGCCATCCGGGCGAGCTCGGCCGTGCGACCCACCAACTCGCGCATCACGCGATCACGTTGGCCGGTTTCATAGCGTGGGTGGAGCGCCGAAAGCTTGATCGAAATGCCCGGATTGCGCCTGACATCGGCGGACGTGCAGGCTTTGGACAGCGTCTCGATGGCGTCACGATAGGCCAGAAAGAACGTCTGCGCGTCGTCTGCTGTCAGCGCCGCCTCGCCAAGCATATCGTAAGAGAAGGTATAGCCGTTGGCCTGTTGCGGGCGCCCGCGCTCCAGCGCGTTTTCGATCGTCTCGCCGAGAACGAAATGGCCACCCAGCTCCTTCATGGCCCGCTTGACGGCGGCGCGGATAACCGGCTCACCCAGGCGTTTGATCGCTGATTTGAGCACCGGGGCGGCGCTCGGGGTATCGGATAGAACTTTGCCGGTAAGCATCAACGCCCATGTCGATGCGTTGACCAGGGAGGAGGACGACTGCCCCAAATGCTCACCCCAGGCCGAGGGCGCGATCTTGTCTTCGATCAGCGCATCCATGGTCTGTGTGTCCGGCACACGCAACAGTGCCTCGGCCAAGCACATCAGTGCCACGCCTTCGTCGGTGGACAGGCCGTACTCGGCGAGAAACACCTCCATAAGGCCCGGATCGTCGCTTTTTCGAATGCCGTCGATCAAATCCACAGCTCGGTCATGGGCGCGCTGTCTAACCACGTTCGAGATGGCCGCGGTCGCCGTGAGCCGATCCAAGACGCTCGCTTCGCTGGCAAGCGTTTGTTGTCTGATCGTCATGCGCAGGTCGTCCAAGCTGGTCATCGCGCTGCCCCTGTTTGTTTTCTTATCTTGGCAGCATACCTCAAACACTTTAGTCTTTGCGTCTGAAGAGGGGCGTTTCTTGGATCGATACGACCAATTTCATTGAGCCTTTCAGGCGAAAAGAGAGAGAGTATCGATAAATTGAGGCAATTAGACCGTTACGATCAAGCGATCATCGCTACGCTTGCCAAGGATGGCCGTCTTCCGATTACCGAACTGGCCAAACGCGTGGGTCTGTCCAAGACGCCGTGTCAGAACCGGCTGAAACGCCTCACCGAAGAAGGTACGGTTCTCGGCTTTCGCGCTGTCCTCAACCATCAGCGGCTTGGACGAGACCACGTGACATTTGTCGAAGTGAAGCTTTCCGACACGCGTGAAACCGCGCTTTTGGCGTTCAACCGCGCGGTGCAGGCTTTGCCCGAGGTCGAGCAGTGTCACATGATTGCCGGGGCGTTCGACTTCCTGCTCAAAGTGCGCACGCGTGACATCAAGGACTATCGCCGTGTGCTCGGTGAAACGATTTCTGCGCTGCCGCACGTTGCCAGCACCTCGACGCACGTTTCGATGCAAACGGTGAAGGACGACCTTGTTTAGGTAGCCTGCAAAATCCGCTTGGCCGTCATCAGATCCAGATGGGCTCCACCACCGTTTTTGAAGATCGTGATTTCATCATCGGTGTTCCGCCCAAAGCTGCCTGCAACCAGGCCATAAAGGTCCGCCAACACCTCGCTTCGCGTGATGGCACCCTCAGCCAGAGGGATCATCAACTCACCGATATGATCAAGCGTGGTCTCAAAACTATCAACGAACAGGCGTCCCTTTTGCAGCAGGGCATTGTCGGCCTCGCGCATGTCCTTTTTGAAAGCCCCGATAAGATCGACATGCGTGCCATCGCCGACCCAGTCACCCAGCACAATCGGTTCCTTTGCCATGGTGGCGGTGGAGATAATGTCGGCGCGCGCGCATGCGGCCGGTAGGTCCGTTACGGCGGATGCGGGCAATCCGTCTTTGGTGAGCCTTTGCGCGAGCTTGTCGTCTTTTCCAGGCGTTCGGTTCCAGATCTCAATCCGGCGAAGGCTTGGAAAGGTCTGCGAAAAAGCATGAGCAAGGCTTTCCGCCACGACACCGGCACCCAGGATGAGATAGGAGGCGCTGTCGGGCCGGGCGAGAAGTTTGGCGCCGAGTGCTGAGTCACCTGCAGTCTTCCACTCGGTCACCAAGTCGCTGTCGAGAACCGCCTCGAGCGCACCGGTGGTATCATCGAAGACCAGCATGCCGCCCTGCACGGTCGGCAAGCCAGCCGCCGCGTTGTTGGCCATCACCGACACGGATTTGACGCCGAACCCAAGACCGTCGATCCAGGCGGCACGGCTAAGCAAAGCATCCTGGCCGCGCGAGAGAAGCTGATCGCCGATTTCCGCTTTGGGCTTTTGGTGGCCTTCCATGAGCGCGTCGATGATGTCCGCCCAGCGCAATTTGCCGGCGACCGTTTTCTGCGTGACGATTTTCATGGGGCCTGTGTCCTTGCTGGAGTTATCCGCAAGAAAGGCGCGGAAAAGCGGGCCGCCTAGGGCCAGAAATCAAGCGACCAATTCTCCAAGCGATGGGCGGAGAATTGGGTCACAGGTCAGTGGGCATCCTCATCCAGAGAATTTGGAGAAGGTCGAAGCTCACAACCCGGCACTTGGTATTGGAACCAAATAAGCGATGATGGTCAAAAATGCCCGCGCCTCGGTCTGTCAGCGCGGGCTTCTGCGTTTGATCCTCTGGTCCGATGGTGCCGTGTACGTCGCTTACTGATCAATCAGACCGGCAGCATAAGCAATGGCGCGCTGATAATTGCCGCTGTCGTTCCACGTCGACAAAACACGAAAATTGGCCGACCCGTCAGCGAACGAACCGCCGGGCTGCCAACCATTGCGGCGCAGCATATTGGCCGCGGTTGCAAGCGCGTCGGCCGAATTGTTGGGGTCGGCGCGGCCATCGCCGCTGCCATCCACGGCAAACCGGATCCAATTGCCGGCCAAAAACTGCATGTGCCCCAGTTCACCAGAGGGACCACCGCGACTGTTGCCAGAGATCAACCCCTGATCGACAAGTTGCAACGCTGCAATTGCATCGTCTTCAAAGCGCGGATGACGACGGCAATAGGACGCCAAAGTGATCGCACCGGACACGATGGGAGTGTCCCCAGTGTAGCCGCCCCAATTGGTCTCATAGCCCCAGATCGCCACCAGGATCGATCCGGGCACGCCGTAGCGCTGTTCAATGGCCTGGAAAAACCCGGCGCTCTGCCGCAACCTTTGTTGCGCGCCGGAGACAAACGAACTGACGCTGGAAAACCGGCTGGTCAAAAACTGTTCAGGGCTGCGATGGCGCGTGCCCGATTGGGAGGCTGGATTTGATTCAAACCGCCAGGTGATACCTGAAAGCCGAGCCTGCTGCAGCGCCTGCAGACCACTCTGCCCGACGCCGGACGAAGCGGCTTGCTGCGCGAGCTGCTGCTTATAGGCTTCAAACTGTCCCTGATTGGTAATGCAAGATGCAGCCGAAGCCGGTGTTGCCAAAAAGGCCGGTGTTGTGAGCAGCAACCCAGCAACGAATGCCACAGTGCGCAGTGTGGTCCGTTTTGGTGTCATATCAATCTCCATCGATCCGGATGATCCACGATCATACTGACAAACAGATGTACGTCATCTGCAAATCTTCATCGATGTCCGATTTGCATGCCTCACAACCCAAGCGGGACGCCCTGATGCGGCAAAATCAGAACCACCGCTTCAGAAAGCTCTGCGTCCAGACTGGGCATGCGACGGCGACTAGCCGACCAGCCTCACTCTCAACTGCCATATCTGGCCATCGAGCCATTGACGTTTTTTTGGGGGCAACGGATGGTGCTGGATAATATCATTTTAATCAATGATATAAGGAAGAAACCGGCGGGGATATGAGGACATGCCTTGAACCCCACCGAACCTGCGGTCAGCGCGAAGAACCGAAGCGGGGGTAAGATGGCGGACAGAGAGGGATTCGAACCCTCGAGACGGTTACCCGCCTACACACTTTCCAGGCGTGCGCCTTCGACCACTCGGCCATCTGTCCGCGTCTCATGATCAGAACTGATATGAGAGAGCGCGTGGTTAGCGCGGCTGTTTGCAGCATGCAAGACCATCGCCGCGCATGCCGCGAAAAACTGTTCGGTCAGGCCCGCAAGACCGCGCCGGCGGCCTTCTCCACCGCGCCCACGACTTTCGCGGACACCGCTTCGATCTCTTCGTCCGTCATGGTGCGCTCGCGCGGCTGCAACGTCACCTCGATGGCCAGCGACTTTTTGCCAGCTTCGATCCGGTCACCGGCATAAACATCAAACAATGAGACGTCGCTGATCAAGGCTTTGTCGGCACCCTTGGCGGCACGCAGCACCTTGTCAGCCGTGGTCTCGACATCCACGACAAAGGCAAAATCACGCCGCACCGGCATCAGATCGTGCAAAACGAGCGGCGATTTGGTGCGGGTTGCCTTGCGCTTGGGCGCGGGGATCGCATCAAGCGTGATCTCAAATCCGACGGCAGGGCCTTCGATGTCCATGGCTTTGAGAAGGCGCGGATGCAACGTGCCGAAATGGCCAAACACATCCTTGCCGCGGCGGATCGCGCCCGACTGACCCGGATGGTACCAGTCTGGCGCGCCGGCATCGATCTGCAGGGTGGATGCATCGAGACCGAGATCATCAAGCAGCGACAGGGCGTCGGCTTTGGCGTTGAACGCCGAGACCGACGGGAAATCGCCAACCCAGTGGCGACCCTGACCGGCCATCACGGCGGTGCCGCGCCGCACGCCACAGGCTGAGATGGTCTGATCCTGCGGTGCGTCACCGGCAAACACCTGGCCGACCTCGAACAGCGCCACATCGCGCGTGCCGCGATCGACATTGGCTTGAACATTGCGCAACAGGCCAGGCAGCAGGCTCGGGCGCATGGTGCTCATGTCGGCGGAAATCGGGTTGGCCAGCTGAACGGAAGGCTGGCCACCGCCGAAATGCTCGGCATCGTCCTGGCGCACAAACGACCAGGTGACAGCTTCCATCAGCCCACGCGCCGCCAGCAGACGTTTGGCGCGGCGGGTCTTTTTCTGAATGTCGGTGAGCACCGGCTGGATCACCGTCTGGCGACCGATCGACGGCGTTACCGGAACGCGGTCAACGCCTTCAATGCGCATCACCTCTTCCACCAGATCGGCCTTGCCCTCAATGTCCGGGCGCCAGCTTGGCACCGCCACTTTCAGCTCATCGCCGGTGCCAGCGGCCCAAAAGCCGAGCAGTTTCATAATGGCTTTGACCTCATGGCTCGGCACATCAAGACCGGAAAGACGTTTTACTTCGCCGATCGGGAATTGGATAATCTTATCGACCTCTGGGATCGCACCGGCGACCGTTTTTTCGGTCGGTGTGCCGCCGCAGAGATCGACGACCATTTGTGTGGCCAGATCCAGGCCTTGCTCGTTGAAGGCAGGATCAACACCGCGCTCAAAGCGATACCGTGCATCGGTCACGATGCCGAGCTTGCGGCCCGTCGCGGCGATGTTGTCGGGCACCCAAAGCGCCGACTCGATGAGGACATCGTCGTGCTCTCATCGCAGCCTGACTCCTCGCCGCCCATGATGCCGGACAGCGACTCCACGCCGTTCTCGTCAGCGATCACGCACATGGAAGCGTCGAGCGTGTACTCCTTGCCGTCGAGCGCCAAGAAGGTTTCACCCTCCTGTGCTTCGCGCACAGTGAGGTTGCCCTTCACCTTTGCGGCATCGAACACGTGCAGCGGCCGTCCGCGATCGAAGGTGATGTAGTTGGTGATGTCGACCAGTGTGTTGATCGGGCGCAGGCCGATGGCTTTCAAGCGCTTCTGCATCCAAAGCGGCGAGGGGCCATTCTTGATCCCGCGCACCAAGCGCAAAGCGAAGGTGGGGCAGAGGCTTTCACCTTTGAAATCGGGCGTGACAGACACAGGGCAGGGCCCTTCGCCTGCAATTGCAGGCACGGTACCATCTTTCAGCTTGCCGACCCCGGCAGCGGCCAAATCGCGAGCGATACCATAGACCCCGGTGCAGTCCGGGCGGTTCGGCGTCAGGCCGATTTCGATCACCGGATCGTCCAGCTGTGCGAACGTCGCATAAGGCGTGCCGACCGCGACGTCGGCGCTCAGATCGATAATGCCATCATGCTCATCGGACAGTTCAAGCTCGCGCTCCGACAGCATCATGCCGCGCGATTCCACGCCGCGAATCTTGCCGACTTGAAGCGTCAGATCGATGCCGGGGACATAGGCGCCAGGAGGCGCAAAAACGCCCGTCAGCCCCTCTCGCGCATTCGGCGCACCGCACACCACCTGAACCGGCTCACCGGACCCGGTGTCCACCTCCAGCACGCGCAGCCGATCCGCATCAGGATGCTGCTTGGCGCTCACCACTTTGGCGATCACAAACGGCGCATAGAGTGCCCGGTCATCCACCTCTTCGACCTCAAGGCCGATGCGGGTGAGTGTGTCGACAATCGTGGCAAGGTCGGCGTCGGTCTCAAGATGATCCTTGAGCCAGGAAAGGGTGAACTTCATGGGCTTGGCAGGTCCGAAATACGGGAGAAACTGTTGGGTCGGCAGATCGCACGGAATGGGTTTGCTTGCAAGGATTGGCCCGGCCGGTACGTTGGGCTACACCACCGCCCATGTTGAAACTTGTCTTTATGGGAACGCCCGATTTCGCCGTTCCGACCTTGCTGGAACTCGTTGGCCAGGGCCACGAGATTATCGCCTGCTACACCCGTGCCCCGGCACCTGCCGGACGGGGGATGGAACTGCGCCGCTCGCCGGTGCACGAGCAGGCCGCCGCTCTGGGCATCCCGGTTTTTCATCCGGACAGCCTAAAAAGCGAGGAGGAGAAGGCGCGCTTTGCTGACCTTCAGGCCGATGCCGCCGTCGTTGTCGCCTATGGCATGATCCTGCCGAAAGCCATTTTGGACGCGCCGGAACACGGTTGTTACAATTTGCATGCGTCCCTCTTGCCACGCTGGCGCGGCGCTGCGCCGATCAACCGGGCGATCATGGAAGGCGACGAAGAAACCGGCGTGATGGTGATGAAGATGGCCAAGGGTCTCGACACCGGCCCGGTGGCAATGGCCGAACGGCTCACCATCACCGATACGATGACCGCGCAGGACGTGCATGATCGGCTGGCGCGGCTGGGCGCCGACCTGATGGGCCGAGCGATGGCGGCGCTCTCGCGCGGCTCGTTGCAACTCACCGAGCAGGACGAAGACGGCG
>JBKAGN010000089.1:0-7928 GCA_046290415.1 Hyphomicrobiales bacterium | reverse complement strand
ATGCGCATGGATGGTCCGGGCGGATCAATGAAGCGTGGCAGCAGGTCTTGGGCCTGCGCGATCACGATCTGCGCAAAGGCTTTGAGCCCATCAAGAACCTCATCTTCGGTTGCCACGCCTCGGGCGATCTGCGCGTCGAAGGCATAGCGCTCTTCGATGCTCACATAGGGCATCGCAACGATCGCCTTCCAGAAGGCTTCATAGTCGAGGCCTTCAAGCCACTCTTCCAGTTCCTCTTCGTCTTCAAACATCAACATGCGTCGAGTGTGCCCAAACGCGCCGCTGAGATGCAAATTTGCGCGCCAAACGCACGCTCACACCGCGATACAGGAGGTTCAAGCCCATGGGCTCTGCCGACGATGATGATCCTGCTGGCCGGGTCAGCGGTCCTGCTGATCTGCGCCAGCGCATGCGCAAAGCCTTCAAAGCATCCAGCCTGCAGCTGGAGGCAGAACGGCTGAACCGTCCGCGCGATTGGGCATCCTTGCGCACGCTGGTTGATGGCCACCGCATGCGGATGTGGGAAGCCAATGCGGTTTACAAAGCCGAATACAAAACCCGTGTTGAAATCCGCATGCGCGAGATCACTGATCTGCGCGGAAAGAAGACCCTCGATCACAAGCATCCCCAAGGCATGTTCGACAAGTTCAGCGCCTCGGACATTCGCCGCCAGGCCGAGCGCGATGTGCGTCACAACCACCAAAAGCATATCGCGAGGCTGCGCCGACAGCGTGAGCACGACCTCAAAGTCCTGATGGAAAAGGCCCAGCGCAAGCAGGCGGTGCAAGGCCAAGCCAAGGATGGCTTCAACCGCGCCACTGATCGCCGCAAGGGCGAGGATCGTCGCGAACCCGGAAGCCAAACCCGAGCGCATACCAAGGTCCACGCAAAGCCACGCAACCCATCACGTACCCCATCACGCAGCCCAACTCGTGGGCGCGGATAGGAGGGCCAGCAACACAGCGCGCCCAACTTACGGAAAGTAAAACGCAAGAATCTGTCGCAGCTTTTGCTGGGGTTTATAGGACTATTATCCTAGTATGTTCATGTATTGTTCTAAAAACAAAGGAGAAACAGAACATGGAAACGACACTTGAAAACACACAAAGCAATGAAGCCGAAACGGAGCGCATCGCACCGGGGCGCGAAAGCTTCTCGGGCCGCTTGCTTGGCGACACCCTCTTCAAGGAGTTTGACCTCAGCACCCACGTTGTCGAGGGTGAGATCCACCACTCCGGCACGTTCAAAGAGTGCCTTGGCGACTACGCGTACATGATCGCAAAGCGCCATAAGATGGATGCGCAACGCGCCGAAAACATCATCCGCGATCTTTACAAAGAACGCGTCGGTGAGACCATGAATCAGACCCGCGAGGGGCTGATGAAGCGGGAAGAAGCGCTTACCGATGATGAGCGCGCTATGGGCTATGAGCACGCCGTGCGGATTGGCGAACGTGTTGAGCATGGCGACAAGATCGCCTTCTCACGGGCCTACTCTGCTGAGGCTGGCGCAATGGCCACTAACCTCGGCATTACGCAAACCACCGCACGCAAGATCATGGCCCAAGAGTTCGAGGCTGCTGAAAACACCCAACTTCGCGATTGGGGTAAAGAGTTGGATGCCCAGTACTTCCAACCCCAGATCGAAGCTGAAAAGGCCGAACGGGCGCAAAGTCGAGGCCAAGGTCATAGCCAGGCCCGAGGTCAAGGTCGTAGCGTAAGACCGGGTGGCTCAAACCAAGACCAGCAGTCCAACGCCGATGCTGGCTGGGATCATGCCGATGCTATGGCTGAAGGTCGTGAACAGCCACCTCGTTCTGCAGTGCCGCGTGCAGGGTCTCGTGACGGTACGTCCGCAACGCGGCGCGCCACACGCGGACCATCGGCTCCAACACGGTCGGGGCCATAAACATGGCGCACGACGGACCTGGACCTGCGTTCAGCGATGCCACCGCCCCGTCCCCTAAGGCCGGGGGTGGTGCGCTGCCCGATGCGCAGCATTATGCCCTTAAGCCGCTCACCTTGGATGTGGAGCTTTACCAAGCCTATCTCGATGATCCATCGCTGTCAGACGCCGACAGACAAGAACTTTGTGCTGCGCTCTGGTCGGTGGTGACAAGCTTTGTGGATTTGGGCTTTGGCATTCACCCGCTCCAACAGGCAACGCGTTCAGCAGCAAGTGATGCCTGTGGATCAAACGACCCCATCAAGCAAATTGCTGCGGCGATCACGCCCCCGGATGTGGTAGCTTCAAGGTCATGCGGTACCACAAGCAAGCAGGACCAAGACGCGGTGCTCCCGGTCAACGACACGGCAGACAAGGGGGCGTCATGAGCGAGACCCTTCATGCCAGGCAGGCTGTCATTTATGCGCGTGTCTCCTCCACAAAACAGACAACCCGGGGCGATGGCCTTGGCTCGCAAGAGACCCGTTGCCGCGAGTTCGCCCGCTACAAGAGCCTGGAGGTGATCAAGACTTTCTCAGACGATTCCAGTGGCAGCCTTGTGCAACGCCCGGGCATGCAAGAGATGCTGGCGTTCTTGCGCAAGCAGCGCCGCGATGAACCGACCGTGGTGATCATCGATGACATCTCTCGGCTTGCGCGCGGGATCGAGGCGCATCTGCATTTGCGCACGGCTATCAGCGAGGCGGGTGGGCTCTTGCAATCACCATCCATCGAGTTCGGCGAGGATTCCGATGCAATTCTCGTTGAAAACATGCTGGCATCGGTCTCCCAGCACCAACGCCAGAAGAACAGCGAGCAGACGGTCAACCGGATGCGGGCTCGCACGCTCAATGGCTATTGGGTCTTCCAGGCCCCTGTGGGCTACCGCTATCAACGTACCCACGGTCATGGGAACCTGCTGGTGCGCGATGAACCGCAGGCCTCCATCCTTCAAGAGGCGTTTGAAGGCTTTGCGTCTGGCCGCTTTGAAACACAGGTCGAGGTGAAGCGCTTCTTGGAAAGTCAGCCCGACTTTCCAAAAGACCTGCCAGGCGGCGAAATCCGCAACCAGCGCATCACCGACCTTCTGACGCGGCCCATTTATGCAGGTTACATCGAAGCACCAAGCTGGGGCGTTTCGCTGCGCAAAGGCCATCACGAGCCCCTCATTAGCTACGCCACATTCGAGCGCAATCAAACACGACTGCAGGAAGGAGCGCGCGCACCAGCCCGCAAAGACCTCAGCGCTGACTTCCCACTACGTGGTTTTGTTGCCTGTGGTGATTGCAGCAAGCCCATGACGGCCTGTTGGTCAAAATCGAAAACCGGCAAAAAGCATCCCTATTATCTCTGCTTCACCAAGGGGTGCGAGAGCTACCGCAAATCCATTCCACGGGCGGAACTTGAAGGACGCTTTGAAACCATCGTGAAAAGCCTCCAACCCTCTGAAAAATTGTTCGGGCTGATCAAGGCCATGTTCGAGGATGCCTGGAACCAACGGTTGGCACAGGCCAAACATCACGCTCAAGCCGCTCAGAAAGCGGTCAAAGCGCTCGACAAGAAACTCGATGTCCTGATGGACCGGATGATCGACGCAGAAGAGCCGTCCGTGATTTCAGCCTACGAGAAGCGCATCAGCAAACTTGAAAAAGAACGCGCGCTCAAAGCAGAAATCGGCACCGAAACGCCTGGCCCGCATCGCCCGTTCGCGGAAATGTTCGAACTCGCCATGCAGTTCCTGTCAAACCCCTGGAACTATTGGCAAAATGATGATCCGATGCTGCGGCGAACACTGCTGAGACTGGCCTTTGCCGAGCGTCTTGAGTACCGGCGCGGAGAAGGGTTTCGAACCCCAAAAACCACCATACCATTCAAGGCTTTAGAGGTGTTTCAGATGGATAAATGTGAAATGGCGCACCGGGGAAGATTCGAACTCCCGACCCCCAGATTCGTAGTCTGGTGCTCTATCCAGCTGAGCTACCGGTGCATCGCTTGCGATCGGCGCCATGGGCGCCGATGTCCGTCAAGGCGCGCACGCTTAGCCCACCGCTCACGCAATTGCAAGGCGCTATCGACCGGCTTTTCAATGCCTGTTCTTAGCTCGTCGCTTCGACGCGTGCGTCGGGCAAGGTGATCGCAAAAACCGCACCCTGACCGGTCTCGTTTTCGCCCGGATCAACCAGGGAAACGGTCCCGCCGTCTGCTTCGGCAAGCTCCTTGGCGATGGCAAGACCCAGCCCGGTCGATCCGCGCCGACCGGCGTCGCCATGAAAAGGTTCAAATAGCTTCTCGCGCAGCGCCTGCGGGATACCGGGGCCGGTGTCCGCGACGGTCAGAATCAAACGGCTATCGTCGAAACGGGCACTGACCGAAAGGCTTAACTGGGTTTCGGTTTCACCAACGGCTTCGAGCGCATGGCGCCCATTGCGCATCAGGTTGAGCAAAATCCGGAAGAGATTTTCCTGGCCGACGCGCACCGTGAGAGCTTTTTCGACCTGATTGTCGAAGGCGAGCGTGCGGTGATTGGTGAGGCCGGCGAACTCAGCCGCTTCGTCCACCAAATTGGCCAAGGTAAAGGTGGAACGTTCCGGCGCTTCCTCGCGCACCTGGCCATAAGCGAGCGTCGCCTCGCAGAACGAGACGGCACGGTCGATGGCACGAACAATCTTTGGCGCGACACGCTGCACATGCGGGTCGGCAATCATATCAAGCCGTTCCGACAACAAATGAGCACTGGAGAGGAGGTTGCGCAGATCGTGGTTGATCTTGGACACCGCCAGGCCGACATCGGCCAAACGCCGTCGCTCTGTCAGCATCGAGCGCACGTCCGATTGCATGGCGGCAAGGCGCAGCTCGGCGGTACCAAGTTCATCGCCGCGCCCGGACGGCACGATCATCGACCCCGGATCCTCCGGCGCATCGGCAAAGGTCGCCATCGCCTCATCAAGACGCTGCAGCGGGCGAACGAAAAGGGCGTTGAGGCTAAGATAAACCAAGCCGGCGGTGATCAGGGAAATGACGATCGAGAGAATGATGATGTTGCGCGAAAAACCGAGCATGGCATCGCGCAAATAATACTCTTCGACGACCACCTCGACATAGCGTCCCGTACCGGGCTCCGGCGCGCCATGAATGCGCAGAACATTGTCGCCACCGGTCAGCGTCTTGAAGGCATCCCAGATGGCACGCAGCGGGTTGCTGGTGGTGATGTCGACATCAACGGCCATATTGGCCACCAGCCCGCCCTGGATGCCCGCACGTTGGGCAAGCACTTGCCGGCCGGAATCGGTAACCAGAACCAACTCGTGCGCCTCAAGCGTTTCGAGCAGCACCTGCTGCATCATCGCATCGCCTGTTTCCGCTCCGAAGCCATAGCCGAACGCGACCGGGTCAAGCGCGGCAACAGCCAGTTCGGCATCCGCAAGCCGATCCTGCAGCCATGTGTTGCGGAAATTGGCGATGGAAGGCACGAAGATCAGAACTTCAGCCAGCATGACGAACAAGATCGTCAAGACGAGCAGCTTGGCAGAAAGCCCGGCGCCCTTGCGGGTGCGGGCCTTCTTTATGGGCGTCTTCATGGACGTAACAGTGGTGCCGGGGTCACGCATTCATTTACTTCCGGGCGATCCTGGTTCTACCTGTTGGCGTTCTGGAACGACAGTTTAGCCGAAACGCTGCAAGAATGTGATCACCTTACGCAGCGCAGGGTTTTCCGTCGCACCTTTGTAATACTCCACCGCCGCACGGCGCCCGACTTCTGATAGGGTTGGATAAGCGGCAACCCAAGAGGTGATGTCGGACACCTTCATGCCTTTGGCGATCGCCAAGCCCCAAAGCGCGATGATCTCGCCAGCCTTCGGACCGACCACCACGGCGCCCAGAATCTTGCCCCGCTTGCTGGTGAAGACCTTGATGAAGCCTTCGGTGGTGCGCTCGGCGATGGCGCGATCATTCTCATGGAAAGCCCAACGCAGGATGCGAATGTCCGGCGTGTTTTTCAGTTCGTCCTCGGTGGCCCCAACGGAGGCCACTTCGGGATCGGTGTAAGTGGTTTTGGGCAAGATGGTCGTGTTCTGCTTGATCGGCAGACGGAAGAGAATGTTCCGCGCGATCAGAGCGCCGTGATACCCGGCAACGTGCGTGAATTGCAGGCCACCGGCGACGTCACCGATGGCGTAGACCTTCTTGTTGGAGGTACGCATGCCAGCATCGACCTTGATGCCGCGGCGGTCGTAGTTGATGCCCGCCTTCTCAAGATCGAGCCCTTCAACATTCACCGACCGACCGGCCGCGATCATGATGTGCGAGCCTTTCACGGTTTGGGTGTTTTTGGTCTCGCCCTCGCCGATCTCGATGGTCACTTCAACGCCTTCGCCATCCTTGGCGACTTTGCTGACCATCGCCTGTTCGTGAATAGCAACGCCTTCGCGTTGCAGCGTTGCTTTGACGAGGTCGGCGGCTTCGCGGTCTTCGCGGCCAAGAATTTTGAAACCTTCGAGCACCGTCACTTTGGCACCAAGGCGGTTGTGGGCCTGTGCCAGTTCAAGCCCGATCGGGCCGCCGCCGACGATGATGAGATGCTCGGGCAGTTCCTTGCGATCGAAGATCACTTCGTTGGTCAGGTAGGGGACCGTATCGAGCCCTGGGATTGGCGGCACGGCCGGACGCGAGCCGGTGGCGATCACCACACGACGCGCTTTGACCGTCGTGTTGCCCACCTGGATCGTTTGCGGCCCGGTGAAGCGAGCTTCGCCACCGAGCACGGTGACACCCAATCCTTCATAGCGTTCAACCGAATCCACTGGCGCGATGGTTCCGATTACGTCTTTGATATGGTCGTGGACGGTCGAAAAATCGACATCGAACGGCGCCCCCTTCTTGCCTTTCGCATGGATGCCGAACTTCGGCCCTTCCAAGATGGCGTGGGCGTGTTTGGCCGCAGCGAGGATGGCCTTGGAGGGCACGCAGCCAACATTCAGGCAATCGCCGCCCATCTTGTGCTTTTCGATCAGCACGACCGGCACACCAAAGCTTGCCATGACCGCAGCCGTCGTCAGACCACCGGAGCCACCGCCAATGACGGCAACATCAGGCGTCAGGGTTTGCGGCGCATCGCCGGGAGGCGCCGGTTCAAGCGAGGGGGTGTTTTGGGGGGATGACGTCGACATGGCAGGTCCTTCGGGTAGCCCTTGCTCCAATGCAACAGTGGCTACCGCGTTTGCGGAGAAATGGCGATGGGTTGATGCGGTCGGTGGCTTACGTTGCCTTGCCGAGACGGCGGGCGCGGATCGCCTTCATGACCGGCGGGATAAGCGCGACCGTTCCAAGGGCAGCAAAGGCCAGGATGATTTCGGTCGTCACCAGCGAGCCAAGGTCGATGGAGCAGGTGCCGGCAGCGGCGCAGCCGGGGTTGGCGGCCTCTTGCGCCTTGATCACGCTGTCCAAACCGGAGCCGACAAAGGCGTAGGCGAACGTGCCAGGCGCAATGCCAAAGAAGGTGGCGAGCACATAGGAGCGCAGCGGCAAATTGGCGAGCGCGGGCGCGATGTTCACCAGGGTGAAGGGGAAGATCGGCGTCAGGCGCAGGAAGAGCAGATAGTTGAAACCGTCCTTTTTGAAGCCTTCCAGCAGCCTCTTCAGGGTTGGACCGGCTCTTTGCGCGATGGCCTGACCGAAGGCCGTGCGCGCCGCCAAGAACAGCGCCGTTGCCCCAATGGTGGCCGCGACGACCACGGTCAGACCGCCGAAAAACCATCCAAACAGAAAGCCGCCGGCAATGGTGAGCAGGCTGGCGGCGGGGAAGCTGAGCGCCACGGCAAGCGCGTACAGCGCGCCGAAGGTGAGAACCGACACAAGCAGGTTTTCGTTGATGAAGCCGGCCAGCATTTCGCGCTGCTGAATGAGCGCTGAAAGGCTCAAATGCTCATCAAGGCCCAACGCAAAGGCGGCGACCATAGCGCCGGCAATCGCGATCAAGGGTCCAA
>JBKAGN010000088.1:0-8130 GCA_046290415.1 Hyphomicrobiales bacterium | reverse complement strand
CCGAGGAGATTCTCATGCAGTTTCACATTGAAAACATGTCCGGCGGTAGCTGCGTGAAAAGCGTAACCAGAGCAATCGATCTGGCGGCTGAAGTGCAAGCCGATCTGGAACATCGAACGGTGACGATTGTGTCGGACGCGGCCAGCGATCGTTTCGTTTCCGTTTTGGCTGAGGCTGGATACGCGGTCAAAAAAAAGCCCTCGACTTAACCTCAATGCATTACAATCGGAGGTGATATCGCTCTTGATTGCCGCACAAGGCGTCAACGAAATGCGGTTGCCTGTCCGGTCACACAGGTCGCCTGAAGGCATTTTCGGTGCCCGACCCACTGCCGCTATCAACAGATTAGCGCCAGGAACTCCCGGGCGCGAGCGGTTTTGGGTTCGTCGAAGAAGACGTCTGGCGATGCGGTCTCGACGATTTGTCCATCGGCCATGAAGACGACGTCGTTGCAGACGCATCTTGCAAAGCCCATCTCGTGTGTGACGACAATCATGGTCCTGCCGGCATCGGCCAGTTTTGCCATTACGTCGAGTACATCGCCGATGGATTCCGGATCGAGTGCTGAAGTCGGTTCATCGAACAGAAGAACTTCCGGCTCCATTGCAAGAGCCCTGGCGATGGCGACGCGCTGCTGCTGCCCGCCGGACAATTGAGCCGGATATTTACGCTCCAGGCCAGCTAAGCCGACCGACTGCAGCAGATCGGACGCCCGCGCCTGCGAATGAGCCTTGGCAATACCGAGATTGATGCGCGGTGGGAGAGCGATATTGTCCAACACTGTCAGGTGCGGAAACAGATTGAAGTTCTGGAATACCATCCCGACTCGGCGGCGCAGCATCAGCAGATCGCGCGTCTTGTAGCCGACAGATGTATCACCGATGTTAACCTCACCCTGGTCCCATTGCTCCAGTCCGTTCAGGCATCGCAAGAGCGTCGACTTGCCGGACCCCGAGGGACCGCAAAGAACCAGGCTGCCGCCCTTTTGAACAGTGAGCGAGACACCGGCCAGGGCACGGAACCGGCCGAACCATTTGGACACGTGGCTCGCGCGAACGGCGATGTTATCGGAGCTTACCATCTTAAAGCCTGGCCGCAGATGCACGTCCGCGTCCCATGCGCCGCTCGAGGCTTGCGCTGACCTTGGAAAGGAAGAAGCAGAACGCCCAATAAAAAAGGCCGACGAAAATATAGCCCTCGGCCGCCAAGCCAAGCCATCGGGGATCGGCGATGGCGGCATTGACGATGTTGAGAAAGTCAAACAGTCCGACAACGAGGACGTAGGTCGTGTCCTTGAACAACGCTACAACGGTGTTGAGGATACCGGGAAGAACCGCCCGCACCGCTTGTGGTATGAGAATGTAACCGCGGGACGTCCAATAATTGAACCCAAGCGCCGCTGCGGCTTCGCCTTGTCCGCTGCCCAGGCTCTGGAGTCCGCCACGAAAAACCTCTGCGAGGTACGCCGCCGTATAGAGCGTTATGCCCACCAGGGCCAATGCCAATCGCGGAAAGCTCGTGCCCGGCGGGAGAATCAGCGGCACCATGATTACCGAGATGAAAAGAACGGCGATCAAGGGCAATCCGCGCCAGATTTCGATGAATACGGTGACAAGCGTTCGGACCGCAGGCAAGCCGGACAGGCGGCCAAGAGCGAGCAGCAATCCAATCGGAAACGCCAGTACGAATGCGACAGTGCCGACATAAACAGTCATCGTCATACCGCCCCATTGCGCCGTAGGAACCACGGGCAACCCGACCGCTTCGCCGTGCAAGAGCAACGTGGCCATCAAGGGGTAGAGTGCGAGAACGGCAATGACGATGGCCGTGCGGAATCGGAAATATGGACCCAAGGCGATGGCCAATGCGAAGATCGGCGCACATAATGCCACCGCCGCACGCCAGCGTTCGGACGGCGGGAAGAAACCGAAAGCAAATTGCGGCAACCGGTTGACGACAAACGCCCAGCAGGCGCCATCAGGGTCGCAGCCTTGCCGATCATTGGCAAACCAAGTCGCATCGAGAAGCGCCCAACGTACGACATCGGGTGTCAGTGCAACAGCGACCATCCCCATCAAAAGCCAAAGCACAAGGCTGACCGGATTATTCCGTGCGGTCGCGGACGCCAGCAAAGCGGTGCTCTTGAGCCCATAGAGCGCCGGTTGTCGCAAGGTTTGGTTCACCCCACGCATGCTCAACGCTCCACCAGCTGGACACGCCGATTGTACATCGCAGATGCCGCCCCCACCGCGAGACTGATGGTGAGATACACAGCGGCAGTCAGGATGACGATTTCGACGGCACGGCCGGTCTGGTTCAGGGAGGTCCCCAAGAAGACCGCTACAAGATCGGGAAAACCGACAACTGTTGCCAGCGACGATGCCTTGATCAGATGGATGTACTGGTTCGTTACCGGCGGAACCATGAGCCGCAAAGCCTGCGGCAGCACGATGCGGCGGTGAATGAAACCAAGAGGTAGACCGAGCGCTCTGGCGGCTTCAATCTGGCCTTTGTCCACGTTATCAATGCCGGCGCGAACGATTTCGGCGATGAACGCGGCGTTGTAGAGCACCAACGCGACCAACAACGCCACAAACTCCGGCATCAGTGTGATCCCGCCACTGTAGTTGAATCCTGTGAGAACCGGCCGGTCCCATTCGACAAGCGTAACGGCGAAAAGTAGGGCGGCCGCGCCGACAGCAGTTCCGGCAAACGATGTCCTGACATCACCCCATGAGCGTATGGGTTCACGCGGGCGTAATATGACGGCGACGAGAAATGCGCAGAGGCCGAGCGCAGCAACAGAGGCGGCAATGGCAAGGTCAGGACCGCCAACGGGAGCCGGAAGGTAGATGCCGCGATTGCTGATATAGAACCCGCCGCCAAGATTTAGGGCGTCTCGAACCACAGGAAGCGAGCGCAGCACGACCGTTTGCGTAAAGATCAGGATAAGCAGCAGCGGGACATTTCTCAGAGTCTCGATGTAACTCACCGCAATCAGGCGCATCGGTCGTGCTGGTGCGACCCTGGCCAAGCCGATCAAAAGACCCAAAATTGTCGCCAAAACCAACGCAAGCGATGCGATGAAGAGCGTATTGAGCGTGCCGGCCACGTAAACGCGGCCATATGTTGCCTCTTCCGACATGGGTATCAGACTGAAGCTCATAGCGAATCCGGCTTCCTGCCAGAGGAAGCCAAATCCGCCTGTGAGGCCAGAAGCCTCCAAATTCCGTGCGATATTGAAACCAAAATAGCCAAGGATTGCGGCCAGGGCCGCGATGGCCAAAGCCTGTTGAGCAAGGCCTTGCATACGCAGCCGCGCGCGGCGGCTTGAGCCGGAGCCTCGGCGGTGTGGCGCCGGGACACCGCCATCTGGCTCGTCAGCCAATATCCGATCAGCCATGTTGTGATACTCGATGGCGCCGTTCAACCGTTAGCGTACCGGCGGTGCGTATAGCAGCCCGCCATCGGTCCACAGCCTGTTGCGACCACGGTCGATGTTGGCCGGACTTTCCGACCCGAGTGTGCGCTCGAACAGTTGACCGTAGTTGCCGACTGCGGAAATGACATTGACAGCCCAGTCGTTGCTTATGCCCATCATCGAACCGAATTCACCTTCAACTCCAAGAAAGCGCTTGAGTTCAGGTTGATCGGTTGAAGCAGCGATTTCGGTGACATTTTCCTGCGTAATGCCATACTCCTCGGCAATAATGAGGGCATACAGGGTCCATTCGACAACATCTTCGAATTGTGGATCGTCCTGCCGCACCACCGGCCCCAGCGGTTCCTTGGAGATGATATCAGGAAGAATGATGTAAGCGTCGGGATCAGAAAGCCCCAAGCGGTAGGACGCAAGCCCGCCGACCTCGTTGGTGTAGGCATCGCAACGCCCCGATTCCAGATTGGCAATGCTCTGATCGGGCGAACTCACCGTAATTGGCGTATAATTCATTGCGCTGGATCGGAAATAGTCCGCGAGATTGAGTTCGGTCGTGGTTCCCGATGTGACGCAGATGGATGCCCCGGACAATTGCGAGGCTTGCGTAATTCCACTCTCTTTGGACACCAGAAATCCCTGCCCATCGTAGATGTAGACGCCTGCCCATTCGAATGCGAGGTCATTGTCACGCGAGGCGGTCCAGGTTGCCGAGCGCGCCAGCATATCTACGCTTGACGACTGCAACGACGCGAAGGCGTTTCGGAACTCAAGAGGAACGAAATTGACGTCGTCTTCATCGCCAAGGATTGCAGCGGCGACGGCCCGGCAAAAGTCGGCTTCGAAACCCGTCCAGTTACCTTGATCATCAAGCGTGCTCTTGCCGATCGACGTTCCTGTGCTGACCCCACAGTTCAGCTCGCCGCGCTCCAGGACCGCGTCGAGTGTCGTTCCAGCCTGGGCCGCGATTGGAAGCCCGGCGACGACTGCCGCTAGGCTAAGAACCTTAAAATACCTCATGTCTTTCTCCTGTCTTATGTTTCACGATTGCTTGGCGACGGCCTCGGGCCTCGCCTTCTCTTCAGTCATTCAGCCGCGTGTTGATGTGCACCCAGGTAACGCCGGAGACCTTCGGCCAGATCGCTGCGTAAATCGTCAGCATCTTCCAGACCGACGCCGATACGCACCAGCGGACCGCTGTCGGCCCATGGCTCAGTTAGGGCTGCATGTGATTTCAACAGACTGTGAACACCGCCCCAGCTTGCGCCGATACGGAAGACCGCCAGTCTCCAGAAATTTGGGAGGTTCTGCGCGTGCAATTTTTCAAGGACGATCGAGAAACGCTTCCCGCACCGGTGAAGCGGCGACCAAAATCGGTGAATGCCCACCGGGCAAAGCCGGATGCAGCACGCGGCACGCTATCTGGTCACGCAACCAGTCCGCCAGCCAGATCGCTGTTCGAGACTGACGCTCGATACGCACTGCCAGCGTCTCCAGCCCGCGCAGGGTAAGATAACAGTCATCGGGCGAAACACCGTATCCCAGCGCACGCCGTCGATCTCTGAGACGTTTGAAGCGCTTCTTGTCGCCAACCGTTACAGGATATCAGAATGGCCAGAATGGCCACAGACGGATGGGACAGAGCTAGACGCGATATGGTCGTGCAAACCAAACGAGGCGTGTACGGTCTGACAACAAAGGAGCGATATCCGCGTCGGGCTGGTAGAACCGGACGCAAACACCCAGATCGGCCAGCAGCGTCTTGGCTGCTTGTTGTGCCGGACCGTATGCCGACACGGGAATCAGCACTTCGTCGCCGGATTTCAATGCTGTCAGATTGACCAAGGTGATGGCAGACATGCCCGATGGTGTCAGAACCGTCTGCCCCCCGCCTTCGAGCGCTGCAATTGCTTGTTCCAAAGCGCGGGAGGCCGGATGACCATAAAGGCCATAAGAGTAGCTATCGCTGCTGGAAATGTGGCGGGCGCCGAACTCGGCAACCGTGTCGAAAAGTATTGTTGATCCGCGATGGATTGGCACAGCAAGCGACCGAAACGGTGGGCCTGGTTCATAGGTGTTCAGGATTGCCGTTTCACGTTTCACGATTGCTTTCCCTGCTGGCGTGTTCAACGATTGTCTACAAACACTTCCATAAAATCCAATGCTATTTTATAGAAAAGCTATGCAAAAAACTGATAGGATTTCCGTTGAATTTCCGCCAAATTGAAGCCTTCCGCGCGGTTATGGTTTGCGGTACTGCGAGCCGTGCTGCGCAGATGCTGCACATTTCCCAACCAGCGATCAGTCGCCATCTGGCGGAGTTGGAAGCTTCGCTTCGGCTTCCTTTGTTCGAACGGGTGAAGGGGCGGTTGAGGCCCACACAGGAGGGAAAAGCGTTTTTTGAAGAGGTCGAACGCGCTTTCACCGGAATCGAACGCCTGCGTTTTGCAGCTGAGAACATCAGGAGCTTCAAAGGCGCGCGTTTGCGCATTGTCAGCATGCCGGCGCTCGGCCATGCGTTCTTGCCGCGCGTTATCGGCACGTTCTCCAAATCGTTCGCGGATGTATCGGTACTGCTGCAGGTTCGAAGCTCCGAATTTGTTCGCGAAGAGGTAGCGGTCGGCAACTACGATCTTGGTTTTGCGGCCGACGAGATCAGCACATCCGGCGTCGAAGTCCACGACTTTGCAGCACTCGACGCGCATTGCCTCATGCCGGATGGGCATCCGCTTTCCAGGCATGATGTCATCACGCCAATGGACCTCAATGGCGAGCGGTTTGTCACGCTGGCCAGCGAAGATGCCGCTCGCGCACGTTTCGACCAGATCTTTCTGCATGCCGACAGTCGCCCATACATTGTTGGCGAAACCCAGTATTCGCTCACCATATGCAACCTTGTGCGCAACGGCGCGGGTATTGGTCTGGTCAATCCGTTCTCATTGGATGGCTTGGATTTGACCGGAATGAAGCTATTGCCCTTCAGGCCCAGTGTGCAGTTTCGCTCCCTTTTGGTGTTCCCGCCAAACGCATCGCGATCCCGCCTGCGAGACGCATTTCTGGAGATTGCGACGTCGGAGCGCGACTCGTACTCCAAATCCTGGATTGCACGACCAAAAACGAAGTGAATCGTACGATCGCCGTCCCAGTAAGCGCTTTAACGCGCCCGAACTTTTTCGGCCTTAGCCGATATTCAACGACATAGTTGATCCATGCTGCCTATTCGAGTGTATCCTGGCCGAAGGGGAACGCCATTTTGCGGAATTGCTGGCAAACAAAGCCCATTGCTGTTGCTCTTAACAATACGGTCAGTGGTTTACTCCGTGGCATGATGGCTTTAACTCCTTGTATTAATTAATAAAAATTGATGCGGACTACTGAGTTCAGGATCGCTCGGGGCGCAACCAAGCGACTAACGCTTTGGCACGACGCTCGCGCTTTTGAACTCCGACGTTTTCCGACCACGCGGCTGAAATTGCATGATTTGGCCAGTTGGGGCTTCGCCGCTCATGACCCTATCAATGTGATCACCGATCCGATTGGCCGTGTCGACCAGCAGGACACTGACGCGCTTCAAGATGTAGCCGCCCTTAACACCATTGAGACGATGGCCCAACAGTGCAGCGATCGTTGGTATTGTCGCCCCGAGTTCCTCGGCGATACCGGCGAAGTTGTGACGTAGACCGTGCAACGTTATGTCGTCTAACAGACCTGTCTCCGGCAGATCTTGTCCGCGAGCTGCCGCTTTTGCCGCTGCCTGACGACGGCCGGTCTTTGTACGGTTCGCCAAAGACTGGCAATCCTCTATAACCATGTGCCTCTGGTTCTGCGGCGAACACATAATCAGAAATCGGATCCATCTCATTAATTACGGCAAATGCCTGCATACTGAGAGGGCGCAGCGAAGCCCCGGTCTTGGTATCGCCCAACAAAAAGGCAGTTTCCGTTCGCGTCCACCTCATCCCAACGCAGGTTCTCGTATTCCTCGCGCCGCACGCCGGTCAATGCGATGAATCGAATTGCAGCAAGCCCGATTGCGTTGTGCAAACGATGGCCTTTGCCATCCTGCCTGCTATCGAGAATTGCAAGAGCGTCTGCGAGCGCCCGGCACTGCCCAGCGGTCAGCAGCGCCTTTTTCTTGGCGCCCGCAAACCGACGCACACCGCGAACCGAGTTGTGATCGACATAACCATTCTCGATCCCCCAAGCCAAAATCGCACCCAAGAGCCCCAGTGTTCGCGTCAATGCGCCCTTGCCATCTTTCACGATTCAGCGCCGCCGCGGGCTCAGTTTTTCGTCTCGTGCCGTCTTGCCGGTGACAACACTGACCTTGAAAGCCTCAATGTCCGAGCGCGCGACCTCGTCGACCTTGCAATGACCCAGAAGGGGCTTGGCATGCGCGTCAACGCGCGAGCGATCAGTGGCCAGTGTGCTGGCTTTCTTTGGCGTCCCGCGGTGAGCAAGCACCAAACCTTCTTTAGCTATTTCCATGTAGAGATCACATAGCTCAGAAACCGTCGACGCCTTGCGTAGTTCATCGTGATCTGCCGCCGGATCATTGCCCTCTACGATCCTTCCTAGCTCGGCCCGCGCGAGTTCCCGACCACGCTCGCCTGATCCACACCGGGGACGGCCTTCAAGGCAGCCTCGACACGGCCGACGCATGAAGCGTAGGTCATCCCTTCGATCGGGAAACT
>JBKAGN010000087.1:0-8703 GCA_046290415.1 Hyphomicrobiales bacterium | reverse complement strand
TGCGATCGGCCAACATGACCGCCTCGTTCACCGAGTGGGTGACCAGCAGTGTGGTGGTGCCCCGCGCCTCCCAAAGACGTGGCAAGTCCTGCGCCAGTTGTCGGCGGGTGAGTTCATCAACGGCGCCAAAAGGCTCATCGAGCAGCAGAAGGCGCGGCTCGGTTGCCAGCGCCCGTGCAATAGCCGCACGTTGGCGCATGCCACCCGAAAGCTCTGCCGGCCGCACGTCGGCAAACCCGTCCAGGCCGACGAGTGTGATCAGCTGATCGACATCGCCGTCCTTGGTCGGTCGGCGTGCAAGCGTCAGGGCTAGCTCAATGTTCCCGCGCACCGTACGCCAGGGCAGCAAAGATGGGTCTTGGAAGGCCACCGACAGTTCGGCACGGCGCAACGTTTCGGCTGGCGGCGACCCACCAATATCGATCGACCCGCTGCTTGGGTCTTCCAGCCCCGCGATCATGCGCAAAAGCGTGGATTTCCCGCAGCCGGACGGGCCGACAATTGCCGTCGTCCGCCCCGCCGCAAAGGAAAGATCAAGCGGGCGAACCGCTGTCAGCCCGCCGGGGTAGGTCTTGGAAAGCCCAGTGCAGACGATCCCCGGCGGTGGAGGGTGATTAGGCGCCATAGACCTCTTCAAGAATCGAGCGGTCCCACAGATCAGGCGTCACGGTGCGGCCAAGCAGGGCCAGCGTCTCGATGTTTTCTGCCACCGCATCATCGGTCCACCAGCCAAAGCCGTTGGCCGCCGTCTGGTCGGAGAACATCAGCGGCACCTGCCGCGCGGCCTGAAGCTTCTGGGTTTCCAGATCGAGCCCGGCGTCGGGGAACATGGCCACCGTCAGCTCAGCGGCCGCATCGGTGTCGTCCTGATAGGCGGCCCAGCCGCGCACCTCGCCAGCCATCAGAGCGACCAACTCAGAGCGCCGCTCGGCCAGGCTCTCTTCGGTTGCGATGTAGGTTTGCGAGTGCACCGCATAGCCATAATCGGCCATCAGCATGGTCAGGCTTTCAACGCCTTGCATGGCCATCGCCACCGGCAGATCCGTCTCCCAGCAGAGCAAACAATCGACCTCATCGGCGAGCAAAGGCTGCGCGGAATATTGGGTGGGGATGATGTCGATGGCATTGATGTCGACATTGTTCAGCGTGCACAGCGCTTGAAGCACCGGCGTGTTGGCGAGCGCCATACCGATGCGCTTACCTTCCAGATCGCCCGGCTCGTTGACCGGATTGGCCGGCAGCGAGGCGATGACGAACGGGTTCTTCTGCATGGCAACGCCGAGGATTTTGAACGCGGCGCCTTCCTCGACCGCCGCTGCGGTGTAGTCAGCGGCTGAGATGCCCATCAGGGCCGTACCGGAGACGACAGGCGGCTCGACCGGAGCGTTGGGGCCGCCGGGCAGCAACGAGACATCGAGGCCGGCCTGCGACCACCATCCCCGGTCAAGGGCGATGTAACTGCCGGCGAACTGCGCCGAATGCAGCCAGGAAAGCTGAAAGCCCACGGGCGTTTGGGCAAGAGCGCTTTGATGTGGCCAGCCGAGCGCGGCTGCGCCCAATCCAAGGCCTGCACCGGCAAGCAAAGTCCGGCGTGTCAGGGGAATACGGTTGGTCATGAAATCCTCCATTTGGGATTGAGGCTAGAGGGGATGGTTGCGATGGCAACACGCGAAAGCCCGTACCTTGCGATAAACATGCGGTGATCGACGGCAAACATCATTGGGTTACCCGTCCTCCTGCGAGCGGAGCCAAAGCGTCAGGAGCCCCGGCAGAACGGCCACCAGCAACACCAAGCCGAAGGCAACGCTCGCCGCGAACCCTTCGCTGGCGGTGGCACCAGCCAAGGGAAACAGTGCCGCCGCCGCGCCTTCGCGCACGCCCCAGCCGCTGATCGTCAGCGGGATGAGCATGGTGAAAAGGATCAGCGGAACCAGCGCCAAGATCACCACCGGCGGCAAGACCACACCCACCGCCCGGGCGCAGAACGCAAAGGCGGCAAGATTGCAGAGCGTCGTGCCGGCACTCAGCACAATTTGCATCGGCAGAACCTTGCGCGCAGCCAGCGCATGGCCAAGCACCCGCCAAAGGCTCATCAGCTTGGCGCCGAGCCGTCCGGGCAGGTGCGCACCGGAAAAGAGCGCTGCTGGCAGGGCAACCCCGATGGCAATCATGAGAAGCACCGGTGGCACCAGCCAGGTCGGCCAATCAAAGCCGCCCGGTATGAGCAGTGTTACCAAAAACGCCGAAGCCATGGCCAGAAACATGGCGATTTGACCGGCGATGCGCTCGAAAATGACCGCCTGTCCGGCGGCAAGCAGACCAGCTTGACCGCGCGAGCGCACCGCACGCCCGGCATCGCCGACGACCCCGCCGGGCACGGCCTGATTGACCATCTGCGCAAGATAATATTCGTGCAGCGCATGCATCGGCGGCAGGTTGATGCCCAATTGGCCCGCCGTCAGCCGCCACCGCGCCGCCGACAACACCGTTTGCACCGTCAGCGCGCCGATCCCGGCAAGCAGCCAGACCGGCTCGGCAGTGGCAAGAATGCGGGCTGTTTCGGGACCGTCGGCAATCCGCCAGAGGAGCGCGAGCAGTCCGATGGTTGCAGCCAACTGGCCAAACCGCACCAGGCCCGGCGACAGAGAGAGCACGCCAGTCGTCATGGCGCTACCTCGGCGTTCGAGCCGGAGGAAAACGCGTCCAGAATCAGCCCGCGCATGGCGGCCATCGAGCGCACCGGCGCATCGTCGGGCGGAAACAGCCCTTCATAAAAATCATGCGCCGCCAGACGTTCGACCAATGCTGCCGGGCCAATCACGTGAATGGGCACATCCGGGCGCTCATCCAGGGCGACAAAACTTGCCGCCTGATGGTCGCCGATCACAATCAGCAAGGGTGGGTCCTCGGCATGGCGTGCGGCATAGGCAAAGACAGTTTGCAGCGCGTAATCGATCGCCAGCCGGTATTGCGCACGGACACGGTCGCGGTCCCGCCAGACAATGTCCGGCGCATCGCCTGAGGTGGCCATCACGTTAAAAATCTGCCCGTCGCCAATGGTTTCCCAATCAACAAGTGTCGGCACCGGAACCCAGGGCGCGTGTGAGGAGCCCAGCGCAACCTGAACGAACAGGTTTTGCTCATCCTCGTGTTCATCGCGCAAGTGCCGGTTGAGCGCGGCCAAGGTGAACTGATCCGGCATTGTGACCCAGTTGAACGGCTCGCCCTGATAGCCAAGATCGGCGGCGGCGAGCACGGTGCCGAAGCCCATAAATTGGGATTCGGGCCATTCCAGGGTGATTTGCGGCATCACCGCAGCGGTGCGAAACCCTGATCGCGCGGCGATATGAAAAAGCGTCTGCCGGCCGCTCGCCAAGGCCGCGCCATAACTGGCTTGATCGTCAATCCAAAGTCCGTTGGCAAAGGTGGCGTGGGCAAGCCAGCTCTGACCGCCGCGTGTTGGTGAGGACAGAAAGCTCGACGCCATGGCAAGGCCCAGACTGGTAAGCTCGGCCTCGGCCACCTCCAGCGTCTGGCGGTGCAGATCGGCGTAAAACGGCGTGTCGAAACTTGTCCGCCCATAACTTTCCACGAACAGAACCACCACGTCCCGATCGATGAGATCGAGCAGGCCTTCCTCGTCCCGGTAGGGATCAGCGAGCGCGGCGGAGCGAAAGGCGCGCAGGTTCGCCAGTGTCTCGCGCGTCATGCCAATGCGTTCAACGCCGACGCGGGCAGTGAACGCCGCGCCGGGCGGCTCGGCAGGCAGGCTCCACCGGCCCATGGCATGGCCGATCTCTGCCACCGCGACACCCGCAAAAAGCACCGCGCCGACAGCGGCAAGGCGCACAGCGAGCGGCTTGACGTTGAGCTTGGCCCAAACACCCGACGCCCACCAAAGAAGTACCGCAACCAGCGCTGCCAAAAGCAACGCGCCAACGACTGCAAAGATCGCCGCCAACGTTCCGAAGGTGCCAGCGATCAACTGCGCCAGCGAGGCAACCAAGGGCAGGTCAGCGACCGGGTTAAAGCCTCGGTTGAGCGCGGTGAACATGATGTGGTCGGCGGTTTTCAGCACCATCAGGATCGTCAAGACCGCCACCAGCGCGCCACGCACCCAGGCGCCCACCCGGCCATCGCCAAGCGACAGAAGGGCAAGCAAGACCACCGGCAGCTCCAGCGGTAGGACAAGCAAAGCACCCCAGCTCATCGCTGCCGGATGATTGGGCTGGATCAGCACAAGATGGAAAATCAGGGCCGCGAACAAGAGGCGCAGCGCAGGTGTCAGGGCGGCAAGGTTCAAGAGCGCGACCGCCAGAGCCAGATGATGTCGAGGGCGAAAGACCAGATCAGTGCCAGACTGGCCACAGCGATCAACGGTCCGGCAAGACCTGCATCGAGCACCGGGGCCTGTAGCGCGATCAGCATCCCGATCTGCAAAACGCAAACCACTTTGCGGCTGAAGCGCTCCGGCAGCGGCCCTCCAAGCCAGGGAAAGATCTTGTTGGCCGCGACGAACAGGTAATGCGGCAGTCCCAAAGCCAAGACCCAGAAACCGGCGACCCCGCCAAACGCCGCGTGCAGCGCCAGCACCAGCGCGAAGGCGGCATCCACCTCCATGTCGAACCGCGCACCGAAGCTGGACGCCAAGTCTTGTCGGCGAGCCAGCCAGCCGTCTACGCCATCCAGCGTTAGCGCAAACGCAGCCACGATAAAGATCGCCCAGGCAGGACTGGTCGTGGAGACCAAGGCACCGGCAAGCGTGGCGACGATCACCAACCGTACGAGGGTGACGATGTTGCACAGCCCAAGGACCGCGTGCGGATAGGTCCGCGTCAGAGCGATGCCCGATGTGAGCGAGGCCACAAGGTAAAGACCCAAACCGACCGCCAAGCCAAGAACGCCCTCGGCTTCAAGGCCGAACAAGCCGGCGCTGAGCGTCAGAACGCCAAACGCCCCGGCAAACGCCGTCAGCACGAAGCCAGAAAGCGGCGAACGCACGCGCGGGTTGGGCAACGCGTGCTCCAAATGCGGACTTTGACTTGGTTCCACGATACCCATGCCTTAGAGATTAATAGCGCTTGCGCGAAGTCAAGCCCGCTCGTTTGGGTTGAATCGCCGTTGTTATGTCCTGGATCAGACAAGAGGAGACTTGCACCATGACCACACCGACGCACGGATATCGCACGCCGGCACGCCTACTGCATTGGGTGATGGCCATTCTCATTCTCCTGATGATAGCCGCCGGATTCCTGATGATTCAGGAAGGTTTAGCCCGTTCGACACAAAACACGCTTTTCATCTTTCATAAGAATATCGGCGTTTTGGTGATGCTCCTGGTGATTGCCCGACTTTTCTATCGCTGGCGCAATCCACCGGTCTTGGAGCCCGCGCCAATGCCGGCCTGGCAGGAGTCCATCGCCAAGCTTACCCATGTCGCGCTGTATGTTCTTTTGATCATCATGCCCATCGCTGGTTACGTGCGCGTGCGTGCCGGGGGTTTTCCAATCGAAGCGCTCGATGCCGCTGGCCTTCCAGGTTTTGTGCCGCGATCGGATGAACTGGCCGCTTTCGCCAAAACTGTCCATTATTTTGGCGCTTTTGCCCTGGCAGGTTTGGTGGCGATGCATATCGGTGCGGCGGCCTTTCACGGGCTGGTGCGCCGCGACGGCATCTTCACGCGCATGTGGCCGCCCGTCGCCGGGCGAACCGACCAAACCTAATCTTGCCGATTGCCCGATCGGCGATACTTGCCCAAGTAGTCAATTCAACCGCTGCATCTTGGAGTCCCCCCGCCCTTGTCCGTTGTTGAAAGCGCCCGTCCTTTAGCCGACGCTGCCTCGGGCGATAGGCTTGCCCATCTGGGCCCGCGCTCGGCCTTTTTTGGGGTGACCGCGCTGCTCTCGCTGATGATCGTGGCGGTGTTTGCCCATGCGGTCGAAAGCTGGACACCGTTCGCATGGGCGGCTTTGCCGCTGGTGTTCATCAACGCGCTGTGGATCGCCGGCGGAGCTGCGACCGCTCTGGTCGGTCTGGCACGACCTGATCGAAAACCTTTGGCGCCACCAACGGCTTGGCTGCCATCGGGTCGCACCGCCGTTCTGGTCACGCTTTGCGGCGAGGACCCCCGTCCTTTGGCCGATTACCTGATGCAGCTTGCTGCCGACCTGAAACGGCGCGGCCTTAAACCTTCAACGCGCCTTGTCGTGCTGTCGGACACATCCGGCGCCGCCAAAATCAGCGCCGAAGAACAAGCGTTACGATCGCTCATTGATAGCGGCCGCATCACCTACCGTCGCCGGACTGAAAACAAGGGCCGCAAACCCGGCAACATCGCTGATTGGCTCGCCACGCATGGCAGCGCTTATGACGCCATGATGGTGCTCGATGCCGACAGCCGCATGACCGCCGCGCGTATCCGCCACATGATCTGGCACTTGGAAAACCGGCCAAAAATTGGCCTCTTGCAGGCGGGAATTGCGTTGGTGCCGGGGCGCAGCCTTTTCGGACGCCATCAACGCAACACCTCGCGGCTCCTATCGCGCAATTTCGGCAAGGGGCTCGCAGCCTGGTCCGGCACCACCGGCAATTATTGGGGCCACAACGCGATCATGCGCGTCGCTGCGTTCCGCACCGCCGCCGAGCTTCCACAGCTGTCAGGGTCGGCACCATTGGGCGGCGCCCTGCTCAGCCATGATTTCGTCGAAGCCGCGTGGATCAAGCGCGCCGGATGGGACGTGGTCCTCGACCCGGATCTTGCCGGCAGTGCTGAGGATGCGCCGCAAACGCTGGAAGCCTTTCACAAGCGCGACCGACGTTGGTGCCAGGGCAACTTGCAGCATCTGCGGCTCCTTGCCGAGCCCGGCCTGCATCCGGTGAGCCGCTTCAACCTGCTGTCGGGGATCTTCAGCTACATTGCCGCGCCCATATGGCTGGTCCTTGTGGTGCTGATTGGCCTTGGCGCCGTCTCGGTCACCCATGCGATCCCGCTCGGGTTGGTGGCTGCCACGCTCCTGCTTCCCAAATTCTGCGCGCTGGCCGAAGCGCTGTCGCGGGCACAAACCCGCTGGCGCAAACGCGTCATCTTGCGAGCATCCGCAGCTGAGTTGGGGCTTTCCACGGTGCTTGCACCGCTGGTCATGGTGCGCCAATCGGCATCGGTCGCCTCGGTTCTCATCGGCATCGATTGCGGCTGGAAATCCAGTCAAAGCCGCCGCTTTTCCTTGCCCGCTGGAGGTGGCGAGATGGCCGTTGGCCTTGCCCTGCTGGCGCTGGCGGCAACGTCCGGCCTCGGAGCGACATTGTGGCTTGCGCCGATGATCCTGCCGCTGGTCGGCGCGCCGCTCATCGTGCGTGCCATCGACGCCGGGGCGTAATGAGGCCGCTTCGATGATGCGACGGCGCGATGTTTTGGCGGCCGGGGCCGCGTTTTTAGCCAGCCCCGCGCTGCGCGTTTCCGCAAACCCGCTCTCCTTGCCATCGCTTCTCGATGACGCTCGGGCGCTGAGCCAGCAGCCTTATACCGCCAGCGCCTCGCAGCTTTCTGCGCCGTTCGCCGACCTCACTTACAACGCCTATCGCGGTATCCGGCCGCTTCCCGGTCTTGCTGGCATGTTGCCGCACGGGCTAGATTTTGCCGTCGATCTGCTGCCGCCGGGGCTCTACTTTCCCGATCCGGTCAAGGTCGATCGCGTGACCGCTGACGGCCTGCGCGAGATCGCTTTTCGCCCTGGTCTCTTCAGCTTTGAACCCCGCTATTTCGACACCATACCCGACACGAGCCCGGGCGCCGGGTTCTCCGGCATGCGGCTGCGCCACCCGCTGAACGATCCGGAACGGATGGACGAGGTTTTGGTGATCCAGGGCGCGAGCTATTTCCGCGCCATCGGCCAGGCGATGGTCTATGGGCTGTCCGCCCGCGCCGTTGCCATCGGGACGGGTGGCGCGACCCCGGAAGAGTTTCCGCGTTTTACCCATTTGCGCCTGCATCCGGCCCAAGGCGGATCGGTGCGGATCGAGGGTCTCATCGACAGCCCTTCGCTCGCCGCCCACATCGACATGACCGTGCGGCCCGGCGAAGACACGCAGATGGACGTGGTCACGACATTGCTGCCGCGCGTCGTCATCGCCGACATTGGTGTGGCGCCGCTGACCTCGATGTATCTCAAAGGGCCGATGCGTGCTGCGGTGTCCGATGATTTCCGCCCGCGCGTCCATGACAGCGATGTTCTGTTCATCGAGAACGGCTCCGGTGAAAAGCTATGGCGCCCCATCGCCAACCCGGCGCACCTTGAGACATCGGCGTTCGTGGACGCAGCGCCGTCCAGTTTCGGCCTGTTCCAAACCAAGCGCGATTTCGAAGACTTTGAAGACACCGAAGCGCGTTACCACGACCGACCCTCGGCGATTGTGCGTCCCGCCGGCGATTGGGGAGGCGGGGCAGTGATGCTGGTGGAGATCCCGACCGGCGATGAGTTCATGGACAACATCGTCGCTTTTTGGCGCCCTGAAGGAGCTTTGGAGCCCGGCAACGAACACCGCTTCGCCTATAGCCTGACCTGGACGCGCAAGGCACCTGAGACCGGAAACCTTGCGCCGATCCTGCAAAGCCGCAGCGGCCGCGAACACGACCAGCCTGGCGTCAGGCGTTTTGTTATCGATGTCGGCACCAACGAGACCACAGCCACCCCGGTTCTCTCGGCA
>JBKAGN010000086.1:0-9102 GCA_046290415.1 Hyphomicrobiales bacterium | reverse complement strand
TCCAAACACCAGGCGCAGCTCAAAGCCTTCCTCGACGAAGCCTTGGGCGAGTAATTCTTTCTCCGGCGTCATGCCGGGCAATCGCGCCGGATGTGACCGGCTGCATGGAGACCGAAAATGGCGAGTGAAATCCGCGTTCCGACCCTGGGTGAGTCCGTCACCGAAGCCACCGTGGCCAGTTGGTACAAAAAATCTGGCGATGCGGTGAACGCCGATGAACCTTTGGTGGAACTGGAAACAGACAAGGTGACCGTTGAGGTTCCTGCCCCAGCCTCCGGCGCACTGGGTGAAATCCTGGTCAAGGAAGGCGAAACCGTCGAAGTGGGAACGTTGCTCGGTATGTTGGAAGCCGGCGATGGCGCCGCCCCCGCCCCGGCGTCCACCGATGACGGCAGCAACGCCGATGCTGGTGCCAATCCGAAAAAGGCTGAACCCGCGCCCAAGACATCAAGCGGCAAGCTGGTCGATGTGATCACGCCGAGCGCGGGTGAATCCGTCACCGAAGCCGAGGTAGGCGAAATCTCCGTGAAGGTCGGCGATGCGGTGAAAGCCGATGATGTGCTGCTGGAACTGGAAACCGACAAAGCGGCGCAAGAAATTCCGGCTCCTGTCTCCGGCACAATTGCCGAGATCGCGGTGAAAACCGGCGACATCGTCGAGCCGGGCAATCTTCTTCTGAAGATCGAACAGGGCGCCGCCGGATCAAGCGCGAAAAGCTCCGATGCCGTCAGCCCGGCGATCCCGAACGAGGCGCCACGGCCTGATACCGCCGTGCCACCCTCCGTCACCGAAATGCCGCCTTCACCCTCGGCCAGCCGCATGATGGCCGAAACCGGCGTTAGCGTAGCTGCCGGCACCGGCAAGCGCGGTCAGGTTCTCAAAGGCGATGTGATCAACGCCATCAATTCAGGCCAAACGGCACCTGCCGCCTCCGCACCCACACCCGCATCGGTACGCGCACCGTCTTCGGCTGACGATGAGCCGCGCGAAGATCGCGTGCGTATGACCCGTCTGCGCCAGACCATCGCCCGGCGCCTGAAAGATGCGCAGAACACGGCCGCCATGCTCACCACCTACAATGAGGTGGACATGGGCCCGGTGATGGACATCCGCAAACAGTACAAGGAGCTGTTTGAGAAGAAGCATGGCGTGAAGCTCGGCTTCATGGGCTTCTTCACCAAGGCGGTCTGCCATGCGCTGAAAGAAATCCCGGCGGTCAACGCTGAGATCGATGGCACCGACATCATCTATAAGAACTTCGCGCATATCGGCGTGGCTGTCGGCACCGACAAGGGCCTGGTTGTCCCCGTCGTGCGCGATGCCGATCAGATGTCGATTGCCGAGATCGAAAAAGAAATCGGTCGTCTGGGCCTCGCGGCGCGCGACGGCAAGCTCGGCATGGACGCCATGCAGGGCGGCACGTTCACCATCTCCAATGGCGGCGTTTATGGCTCGCTGATGTCCTCACCGATCTTGAACGCCCCGCAGTCCGGCATTCTGGGCATGCACAAGATTCAGGAACGCCCGATGGCGGTGAATGGCCAGGTCGTGATCCGTCCGATGATGTACCTGGCGCTCTCCTACGATCACCGCATCGTCGACGGCAAAGAGGCCGTCACCTTCCTGGTGCGTGTGAAAGAAAGCCTGGAAGACGTGCAACGCCTGGTGCTTGATCTCTAAGCCGCCGACCATCGCCTCAGAAGGAAACCTACATTCATGCCCGATAGCTACGACCTCATCGTCATCGGAACCGGCCCCGGCGGCTATGTCTGCGCCATTCGTGCCGCGCAGCTCGGCATGAAGGTGGCCGTGGTTGAAAAGCGTGCCACCCATGGCGGTACCTGTCTCAACATTGGCTGCATTCCCTCCAAGGCCCTGCTGCATGCTTCAGAAGTCTTTGAGGAAGCCGGGCATACCTTCGAGACGCTCGGCATCAAGATCGCCAAGCCGAAGCTCGAACTCGATAAGATGATGGGCTTCAAGGACGATGTGGTGAAGGACAATGTCAACGGCATTGCCTACCTGTTCAAGAAGAACAAGATCAACGACTATATCGGCAGCGGTACCATCACCGCACCGGGCAAGGTCACCGTGACCGCCGACGACGGCAAGACGACCGAGCTTGAAGCCAAGCACGTGGTGATTGCCACCGGTTCGGATTCGGCCGGCATTCCAGGCGTCGCGCTCGACATCGACGAGGAATCGATCGTCACCTCCACTGGCGCGTTGGAACTCGACAAGGTGCCCGGTCACGTCGTCGTGGTCGGCGGCGGCGTTATTGGCTTGGAGCTTGGCTCGGTCTGGCGGCGCCTCGGCTCCAAGGTCACCGTGGTCGAGTTCCTGGACCATATTCTCGGTGCCATGGACCTCGATACATCCAAACAGTTTCTGCGCATCCTGAAGAAGCAGGGCATGGAGTTCATGCTCTCCTCCAAGGTCACCGCGGTGGAGAAGAAGGTCCGCGGCAAGCTGGCCGTCACCGTCGAACATGCCGGCGGCGAGGCTGATGCCGAAACCCTAACAGCGGACGTCGTGCTGGTTTCGACCGGTCGCGTGCCCTACACCAAGGGCCTTGGTCTGGAAGAGGTCGGAGTGGAACTGGACGAACGCGGCCGGGTGAAAACCGACGGCCACTTCAAGACGAATGTTGAAGGCATATATGCCATCGGCGACGTGATCGACGGTCCGATGCTTGCTCACAAAGCCGAAGATGAAGGCCTGGCTTTGGCCGAACTGATCGCCGGCAAGGCAGGCCATGTGAACTATGACGTGATTCCGTCGGTCGTCTACACCGAGCCGGAAGTCGCCTCTGTCGGCAAGACGGAAGAAGAGCTGAAAGCCGCCGGCATCGAGTACAAGTCGGGCAAATTCCCGTTCTCCGCCAATGGCCGCGCCCGGGCGATGAACGCCACCGATGGCTTTGCCAAAGTGCTGGCCGACGCCAAGAGCGACAAGGTCCTAGGCGTGCACATTGTTGGCAAAGGTGCTGGCGATCTCATCCACGAGGCCGCCGTCTTGATGGAGTTTGGCGGCTCGTCGGAAGACATGGCGCGCACCTGCCATGCGCACCCAACCATGTCAGAGGCCGTCAAGGAGGCGGCGATGGCCGTGGAAAAACGCCAGATCCATATGTAACGAACGGGCGAGGAACCAACGATGTTTTCCAGCACCGTCCACGAAGTCGCACTCGCTCTGCCCCACCCGGCGTTCCCCGAGGCGGACTGGGGCGACACGTTCGAGGTGCGTACCGATCGCCGTTTTGACGACGCCGAAGACGCTGCGCGCACCATCATGAACTCGCTGCCCACCTGGGCGAGCGGCTTGATGGACATGCGCGACAGGGTCGTCGGCCCGTTGGGTTTGAAAACCGGCAAGGCCATGATGGCGGCACCCGAGGTGGAATGCGTCGGCTTCTTTCCCGTGATCGCCAAATCACCGAACCGCATCCTTCTTGGCGAGGATGACCGGCATCTCAATTTCCGGGTCGCCGTGGACCTGCACGGGGATGACAGCGGCCAACGGGTCCGATTGTCCACACTGGTCAAACGCAACAACGCTATGGGCGCAGGCTATCTGGCGGCGATCATGCCGTTTCACAAACTGATTGCCAAAGCGATGCTACGCAGCATCCGCTAACCAGGTGACCTTGCCGAAAGCCCGGCAGCGGCCGGACCAACGGCGACGATCGGCTCAAAACCACCCATGATCATGCGCTTGCCATCCAAAGGCAGGGAGGAGAATTGCTGCTCCATGCGCGGGTCTTCAAAGACTTCCGCGTTGCCCTTGTCGCGGGTGGCTTTGTCCGGCCAGACAATCCAGGAAAAAACCACCGTTTCATCCGCGGCCTTTTTCACCGCCATCGGAAAACTGGTCAGTTCGCCATCGGGCACATCCACGCCCCAACATTCGCAAACCGACAGGGCGCCATACTCCTGAAAGATGCCAGCCAGTTCCTGCGCTTGGGCGCGAAAATCATCTTTGCGCGCGGTGGGAACGGTGAAAACAAATCCATCGACATAAGACATGATGACCTCCTTTTCGAAGGCCATCCTATCACGACGGCGACGCTACCGCTTGCGCAGACGCTCGATCTCGTCGATCGGGTCGAACATCACTTTGACACGCTCGGTGAGGGCTTCAAGCGACTCCAGATGCCGATCAAGCTCGGCCATCCGCTGGCGGGCATAGAGCGCATCGCTTTCCACTTTGGTCAGCTGCTGTTCGGCGCTCTCGTCGCGCTCGCCTTCATAGCCGGTATCGACAAGCTGGGAGGCCTGGCCAACAAAGTCCGCATAACGTTGTTCCAGCCCACGACGCTCTTTCATCACGCCGGTGCGCACCTCATTGATCTGCCGCACAAGCGCAGCAACCCGCGCCTGATCGCTGGTCTTATCGCGTGCCGAACTTCGCGCTTTGAAGAACACCATACTGTTTGTCTTGCCATGCAACGCGCGATTCGGGCAATCGACAAACCAGGTTCAAGCTTGTCGGCGCACAGCCTAGTGCGGCGGTTTCATATTCGCACCACATTTGGCTGTCAGCGCCATGAGCTTGGGATTGATAATTGTGCTTTACCGGCACGTACTTGGCGCGATACACCCCACACATGGCACCACTTCGACGTTCCCTCAGACGGATCAAGGTCGGCAAAGACCCTGCGCTCAATCTTGAGCCGCAAAAGCCGTCGGGCGTCGAGCATCGTGGCGTCAGCTTCAAATGGCTTTTCAGTACGGTCGTCACCGGTCTTGCCTCAACCGGTCTGATGATTGGTGCGCTTTATGCCGCTGTCGATGGCCGCCAACAGGTCGCCGTGCCGCCCAACGTTGCCGAGACGGATTTGCTGGCAAGTCTGGTCGATGAAGATGGCCGCATCGCCAAAGGCGACCGCCTGACCCGGATTGCCGAACCGATTGCCAACCGCCAGCTGATCGACGTGTCCACGATCCACCGCGAGGGCGATATGGATGTGGTGCGGCTTCAGCCATTCGCCCGCGTGATTGCAACACTGGCGCTGGAATCAACGGAAATCAGTGCCGAGCGCCCACCGTTCAACCCGCTGAACCTGTTTGCGGGCAACAACGACATCATCAGCGCCGACGCGGCATCGCTCATTTACGATGCCGATGTCGAAGGCGAGATCGCCGTGCGCGAGACGGCCTTTCCTTACGATTATGCCGCGCTTGATCAGAACGCCGTTCCAGCGCCCGAGCAGGTCGCCTTCGAAGTTGCCGACGTTGCGCGCTTCACGATTGGCGAGAGCACACCGCAGGCTGTCGCCGCAGGCTTCTCGCCCTCTTTGGATTTCGGCGCCCAGTCAGCACTCGCGTTTGCCGATCCAACCCGCGCCTCGACAGCCTTCGCCTCACTCAACGCCGCCGAAGCGGATGCGCAGGCCGCGCTCAATGCCCTGGAGAGCTTCGCCACGGTCCGCGTCATTCCGGAAAACTTCTCGGTCATCGGAAAAGTCGAGGATCAGCCGGTGGCGCAGTCCGACGGCCTTGATGAAGTTATTGTCGCGCTGCGCGACGGCGACACGCTTGGCTCGGTTCTCCTTGCCAACGGCGCGCGCGAAGGTTCGGTCGCGCCGGTTGAAGCAGCCTTTGAGACCTTCCTCAACACCACCCAGATGCGCGAAGGGCACCGCCTGCGTATCGCGATGGCGCCGGCCGATGAGACCGGCGAGACATCCGATCCGATCCGCGTCAGCCTCTACGATCAGCGCTCGCACCTTCTGACCATCGCACTGACCGAAAACGGTCGCTATCAGGTCGATGAAGAGCCGCGCATCGTCGATCTCAACGCCTTCGCGGCGGTCGAGCAGGAAGCGCAGGGCTCCGCCCGCCTCTATTCTTCGATCTACGAGACAGCGCTTGCCAACGAAATTCCGATGGATGTCGCCGACGAGCTTATCAAGATCTTCGCCTATGATTTGGACTATCAGCGCATTGTCCAGCCCAGCGACACGATGGAAGTGCTTTACGAGCTTGACGGTGATGGCGACGCTTCCGGCGACGTCGTGTTCGCCTCCATCACCACCGGCTCGACCACCCACAGATTCTATCGCTTTACCGCCGAAGACGGCTCCCTGCTCTACTTCGATGAAGACGGTGTCTCGGCCAACAAGTTCCTCATCCGCAACCCTGTTCCCAATGGCCGCTTCCGCTCCGCCTTCGGCATGCGCCGTCACCCGATCCTCGGCTACAATCGCATGCACAACGGCGTCGATTGGTCAGCCCCGCGCGGTACACCGATCATTGCTGCTGGTAATGGTACGGTGACCGATGCGCGCTGGAATTCCGGTTTCGGGCGCTGGGTTCGCATCGAGCACGCCAATGGGTATGTAACCACCTATTCCCACCAATCACGTTTCGCAGACGGCATCGCGCCGGGCGTTGAAGTGCGCCAGGGTCAGGTGATCGGGTATGTCGGTTCAACCGGCCTCTCCACCGGTCCACACCTTCACTATGAGGTGCTTGTCAATGGCCGCAATGTGGACCCGATGGGCATTCGCGTCGCGCGCGAAGAAACCCTGTCCGGCCAGCGCTTGGTCGATTTTGAGCGTGAGCGCAACCGGATCGACGAACTGATGGAGCGTGATCGCGGCGCCACCATCCGTGTGGCATCCACGGCCAACTAGGGCACCGACTTCAGCGCGGAATGTACCAATCACGCCGGTGGTTGAAGGCAATGAGGCCGTTCAGCACCACCGCGCCGAGCAGCGAAAACATCACCACCGACAGCGGGAACAGGAACGCGGCCACCGCGAACAGCACGGCGTCAAAGCCAAGCTGAATGTAGCCAGCGCGAATGCCGAACCTGTCCTGAATCCAGATCGCCACAACGCCAAGACCGCCGAGCGAGCTTTTGTGGCGGAAGATGGCAAGCAGGCCAATCCCGGTGACGACTCCGAACATGATTGCGCCAAGCGTTGGGTCAAGGCGTTCGATCGCGAACCCCAGCGGAACCAACTCCGTACCCAGTGACAGCGCGGCCACGCATGCCATCGACTTCAGCGTGAACTCCCAACCCATCGCCTTGATGGCAAAGAGGTAGAACGGGATGTTGATCAGAAAAAAGATCAGCCCAAACGAGCCGCCGGTGAGATAGGATAGCACCACCGCCAGGCCGGCCGTTTGCCCGGTGATCAGCCCGAGATGGGTCAGGATCACCAGACCCATCGTGCACATGACGACGCCGGTCGCCAGCCCCTGCGCATCCTCCAACGGCGTGTGCTTGATGGTGGATTGCGCGACCGGGACCGGACTTGGCATGAGCTGCTACCCGCCAAATTTCTTGGTGCGGGCCGCCAGCGTTCGCAATCGAAGGGCATTCAGCTTGATGAAGCCTTGCGCATCGCTCTGATCGTAAGCGCCCTGATCATCCTCGAAGGTCACAAGCTCTTCCGAGTAAAGCGACTTGTCGGACGCCCGACCGGTGACGATCACATTGCCCTTGTAGAGCGTCAGCGAAACCTCACCCTCAACATGCGCTTGGCTAAGATCGATCGCCGCCTGAAGCATCTCGCGCTCCGGCGAGAACCAGAAGCCGTAATAGATCAGCTCCGCATAGCGCGGCATCAGCTCATCTTTCAGGTGCGCAGCGCCACGATCGAGCGTGATCGATTCCATCGCCCGGTGCGCCGTCAGCAGGATCGTCCCGCCAGGCGTCTCATAAACGCCGCGTGATTTCATGCCGACAAACCGGTTCTCCACCAGATCGAGCCGGCCAATGCCATTATCCCGGCCCAAATCGTTGAGCCGAGCCAAAAGCGTTGCTGGTGACAGGCGCTCGCCATTGATCGAAACCGCATCGCCCTTTTCAAACCCGATGGTGATCTTGGTCGGCGCATCGGGCGCATCCATCGGTGAGACGGTGCGCATGTGCACATATTCCGGCGCATCGACGTTGGGGTCTTCCAGCACTTTGCCTTCCGACGAGGAGTGCAGAAGGTTCGCATCCACCGAGAACGGCGCTTCGCCGCGCTTGTCTTTCGGCACCGGAATCTGGTGCATTTCGGCGAACTCCAGAAGCGCTTCACGAGATTTGAAGTCCCATTCCCGCCACGGCGCGATCACTTTGATGTCGGGATCGAGCGCATAGGCGTTGAGCTCAAAACGGATCTGATCATTGCCCTTGCCCGTCGCCCCATGCGCCACGGCATCGGCGCCGGTTTCACGTGCAATCTCCACCAGACGCTTGGAGATCAGAGGGCGGGCAATGGATGTCCCAAGCAGATAAACGCCTTCGTAGACGGCATTGGCGCGGAACATGGGAAACACGAAATCCGACACGAACTCCTCGCGCAGATCGTCAACATAGATTTCCTTGATGCCGAGCATCTCGGCTTTCTTGCGTGCTGGCTCCAGCTCTTCGCCCTGGCCGAGATCGGCGGTGAATGTCACCACTTCGGCGCCATATTCGGTTTGCAGCCATTTCAGGATGATCGAGGTGTCGAGACCGCCCGAATAGGCAAGCACAACCTTGTTGACGTCACCCGCGTGGGCCATGGCATTCACTCCAGAACAGAAATCACTATGAGGCCTGCGTTTAAGCGCGCGCGCCGTGCGCTTGCAAGCTTGGAAAATGGGCGGCCTGCTTATCCGGCGCTCAGCGCAAAAAACCAGAACACGACAAGAAGCACGAAAAGCTGCAGCATGTTCATGCGCACCGACCAAGCATGCAGCATTTTCGCTGGCCCGGCCTGGATCGTCGAACCGCGCGCGACCTCGTCGTTGAGCGCGTTGATGCGCGGCGTCATCACCTGGCGCGCAAAGAGAAATCCACCGGCGATCACCGCCAGAACCAGGCCAGCAGCGACGTTGACCAGGAACCCGGCGATTGCCGCCAACCCGGCCATGATGGCCAGAACGAGATAGTAGACCGGGAAGATCGCGCGGGTCAGCGTGCGGGCGCGCTCCTTGTCGAGCACCTTGTGCACCAACGGCGCAACGGCAGCGGCAAACAGCACCATCGCGCCGGCGGCAAGCGCGGTGAAAAACAGCGCCGTATAAAGCGCAAGGTGGGCGGCGAACGCAGCGTCCATCAGTCGATCCTTTTAGCCTTCTGAATGCGACCTATCACGGCCTGCGATATTGGAGGAAC
>JBKAGN010000085.1:0-10035 GCA_046290415.1 Hyphomicrobiales bacterium | reverse complement strand
ACTGCCTTCCATCGGCGCGGTCGCCAAACTGGCGATCACCTCGCGAGCAAAGGGATCAGCGGATGCTTATCGCATCAGCGTGTCAGGCGGCGATGCATCCGGCCCGGCTCCGGCGGCGTTGTCTGGCGGTACTGCCATCGATGTGGAGGACTTGTTCTTCGCGGTTCCGGCGCGCCTCAAATTTCTGAAATCCGATCAGGCCGAAACCACCGCCGTCGCCGACACGATCCGGCGCTTGGCGCTCGCGGCACCGAAGGTTGGTTTTCGCTTGCAATCGGAACGGCGTATCGTTCTCGGCCTTACGCCCGCTGACGCAAGCCTTGCCTTCACCTCGGCCTTGGAACATCGCGCCGCTGACCTTTTCGGACCAGATGCTCGCACCAACATGCGCCCGTTGCATGCCACCCGCGAAGGTCTGTCACTGGAAGGCATGGTCGGTCTGCCGACCTGGCATCGCGCAACGACGCGTGACATCTATCTGATGGTCAATGATCGGCCGGTTCGTGACCGCCTGCTCACAGGCGCCATCCGTGCCGCCTATGCCGACCTGATGCCGCGCGACCGGTTTCCTTCCGTGGTGATCGCTGTCGCCATTGATCCGGCGCGGGTCGATGTGAACGTGCACCCGCAAAAATCCGATGTCCGATTTCAGAACCCCGGCCATATGCGCGGGCTGATCATCACCGCCATTCGCGATGCCTTGGGCGACGCTGGCCTTTCGGCGTCCACAAACCTTGCCGACCAGGCAGCCAAAGCCTTCACGCCGCAAACGCCCTACCAGGGGCCAGCGCGTGCAGGTGTTTCTGGCTGGCAAGAGGCCGCCGCCCACTATGATCCTGGCCCGACCAGGCCCGCGACGTTGGCTGGCATGGATGTGCCGTCGAGCCCGATGGCACCCATGCCGGAGGATCGATCCGAGACGTTGGAGCCGGACCATCCGCTCGGCACCGCTCGCGCGCAGCTGCACGAGACCTACATCCTGGCTGAAAGCCGTGACGGTATCGTTTTGGTCGATGCCCACGCTGCCCACGAGCGGCTCGTTTATGAAAAGCTGAAGGCTGGGTTGGAACGCGACGGCATTGCCACACAACCGCTGCTCATCCCCGATGTCGTTGAGCTGCCGGCAGGCAACGCTCCGGCCATCTTGGCGCAAGCCGAGGGGCTAGCGAAGCTCGGCCTGGTCCTTGAGCCCTTCGGCGCCAATGCGGTTTTGGTACGCGAAACGCCGGCAATGCTCGGTGTCTGCGATGCGGCGAGTCTTGTGAAAGACTTGGCCGAGGAGTTTGCCGAGGCCGGCGCTTCGACGCGCCTTGAAAATCGTCTCCACGCCGTCGCCTCGACAATGGCCTGCCATGGGTCGGTGCGCGCCGGGCGGCGATTGAAAGTCGATGAAATGAACGCGTTGCTGCGTGAAATGGAGCAGGTGCCTGCCGCTGCGCAATGCAATCACGGGCGCCCGACCTTCATCCGCATGGACAAGGCCCGGCTCGATAAGCTGTTCGACCGCTAGAGCATTTTCAGCGAAAGTGTGTGCGGTTTCGCGCCCGGAAAATGCGACAAAACAATAAGTTAGAGCGTTTCGAGTAACTCGGTGTTCATGAGAAACGCTCTAACCTTTTGCGGAGGCACGGCCTTTGTTGCGCCCGCGCAGCATCTTACCGGTCGCTTTGACCGTGCCCGCACTGCCCCGGCCCAAAAGCCAGCCGATGAATGCGCCGATGAGTGCCATGACGCCGCCAGCGATGGTCAAGGGAATGGCTGGCTCAAAGCGTTCCCGCGCGCCTTCAACAACGCGCAGATCCGGCTCGCGCATCACCAGCCAGATCCGCTCGAACGGCCCTGCGCTCTCGATGGCCTCAGCCTGTCCCTTGAGGCGCTCATAGCGATCCAAGGTGCCGGAGATTTGCTCGCCGCGTTCGCCCAGAAAACTGTTGTCGGTGTCGCGATATTGCGCCAGCGCTTGATCGCGCGACAGACCGGCGCGTTCGCTGGCCGCATCGAAATCCTCAACGACGACTTCCAGTTCGTCCACGGCGCCGCCAAGGGCCTGGCGATATTGCTGTGAGAATTCCGGTGCCTGGCTCATTGTGCCGGCACCCAGAACAGCAAGGATAGCTGTGAAAAAGCGTCCAATCATGGCTCGGTTTTATAACGCAAGAACCAAAGCTGCGTCTCCCCCATTATGCGCGTTTGGAGGGTCTGGAACGCCTTGGGGATGGCAAGATCGGCTTTGGCGCTTTCTTCCACGATCACCAGCGCGTCCGGCGCAAGCCAGTCGCCTTCGTCCAGGACTGCCAGTGCCTTGTCGCCCAAGCCTTTGCCATAGGGTGGATCGAGGAAAGCAAGCGTCGCCCGTTCCATCTTGCCGCGCGCGCCGATCTTGGTTGCATCGCGCTTGAAGAGCCGCGCCCGTGCGGCAACGCCGCAGGCCAGCATGTTCTCTCGGATCAGGCCGCGCCCTTCGATTGACATGTCAACGAACAGCGCAAACGCCGCGCCGCGCGACAATGCCTCCAGCCCAAGCGCCCCGGTTCCGGCAAAAAGGTCGATGACCGTCGCACCCTCCAAGCCCTGACCCTCGGCGAACAGCTCGTCATTGTGCGCGAGGATGTTGAACAGCGCTTCGCGCGCGCGATCTGGCGTCGGGCGTACCGCCTGGCTTGATGGCGCTTTGAGGGCGCGACCTTTGAACGTGCCGCCAACGATTCGCATGCCCGTCTACCTGCCGCGCGTCTTTTGTGGCCCGCGACCGCCGGTCCGGCCCTTGCCACTGGCTTTGCTGCTGCTTTTCCGGGCCGCGCCCGGACGCGAAACAAACCCGGGCTTGCCGCGTTTGGGTCCGTCCGGCGTTGGCTTGCCACGACCTTTGCGCAACGGCGCATTGCCCGATCCGCCGCGCCCGGTTTTGGCTGGTTTATCAGGTCGCGCAGGCGTGTCGCGTCCAATGACCGGCGTGCGCATCGGTCCGTCGAAATCGAGCCCTGCGTCTTTGAAAATCTTACCCGAAAGCTGATCCTTCAGAATGCGCGTACGCACCTCTTGCGCGGCGCCCGGCTCCAACTCACCCAGCTGGAACGGTCCGTAAGAAATGCGGATCAGCCGGTTCACCTGCAGGCCGAGCGCCCCGAGCACGACTTTTACCTCACGGTTTTTGCCTTCGCGCAGGCCCACCGTCAGCCATTGATTGTCGCCCTGTTGGCGCTCAATGGCGATCTCCATCGGGCCGTACTGGACGCCCTCAATCTCCATGCCTTTGCGCGCTTTTTCCAGCACATGATCCGGCGCTTCTCCAAAGGCGCGCACGCGGTAGCGGCGCAGCCAGCCAGTTGAGGGCAGCTCCAGCAGGCGTTTCAGCGCACCATCATTGGTCAGCAGCAGCAGCCCTTCGGTGTTGAAATCAAGCCGGCCCACCGGATGGGCGGTCTTCAGTTCCTTGGGCAGAACATCGCGCAGAACTTTGCGCCCTTCCGGGTCGCGCGCCGCGGTGATGACGCCCTTGTCCTTGTGATATAGCCAAAGCCGCGTGCGCTCGGCCTCCGGCAAGGGTGCACCATCAACCTCGATCCTGTCCTTTTCGGTGACCGTCAAAGCCGGCGTGGTGAGCAGCTTGCCGTTCAGCTTCACCCGGCCATCGGCGATCCAGGCTTCCGCATCGCGGCGCGAGCAGAGGCCGGAGCGCGCGATGACTTTCGCCACCCGATCGCCCTTGCTGGTCGGATTGGGTTTGCCTGTTTCTGCCATGGGAGGCCTTTCGCCTGATCAAGGCACCTTTTGACGGCGCGCAACCGCCTGTGGCAAGCCCTGAGGATGACAATCGACACCGCGAAAAACAGATCGTCCAAGATATCGCCCATGGACATCGCGCTCGAAGAGGCCAAACAGGCCGCGCGGCGTGATGAGGTTCCCGTCGGCGCGGTGTTGGTGATGGATGGCCAGATCGTCGCTGCCGATGGCAACAGAACGCGGCAGCTTCTCGACCCGACGGCTCATGCTGAAATGCTGGTCATCCGCGAGGCCGCGCAGGCCCTTGGGCAAGAGCGGCTCACCGGCGCGGACCTTTATGTGACCCTTGAGCCCTGCGCCATGTGTGCTGCTGCGATCAGCCACGCCCGCATCCGCCGGGTCTATTTTGGCGCCGGTGATCCGAAGATGGGCGCTGTCCTGCATGGACCGCGCTTTTTCGACCAACCGACCTGCCATCACGCACCGGACGTCTATGATGGTATCGCCGCCTCGCAGGCCGAAGACTTGCTGAAAAGTTTCTTTGCAGGCAAGAGATAGGACCATCCCAACACGGCGAACAGGGACTGACAGCATGGTGTTTTCAAACAATGATCGTGAAGCGCTCATTCGCTACGACACGCCTGAATACCATGTGCTCCGCCCAGGTGATTACGTCGTTTGCGCGGTCACGTTCGAGCGCATTGCCCTGACGGATCTCAAATATTGGTCGGTCGCGCGCCAGGAAGCCTACAAGGACGCGGCCGCTTCTTTGGAGGCAGAGCGACGTTCGCTGAAAGCCTCGTAAACGCGGCTAGTCGAATTCCACCAGAACCATATCGCGCCGCCATTGGCGGATCGCTTGGCGCAGCAGTGAGCGTAGATAGTCCGGATCCTCGAAGGAGAGCTTGGCCGGAATTTTCGTTGACGCATCGTCCAAATCGCGCAGCGATCCCGAATGGCCTTTGAACCGCATGGCGTCTTTTTCGGTTGTTACCAATGTGGCGCCGCGTTCCCTGGCAATGTTGACCAATTCGCGGGCATCCTCGGTCGTGTACGCGTGATGATCGGGATAGGCCTTTTCCTTCACCACATTGAGGCCGGCTTCTTTCAGCCGCGCAAAGAATTTCGGCGGATGGCCGATGCCGCAATAGGCATAAATCTGTTTGCCGAACAGATGATCGGGAATATCCATCTCAAGGGTCGCTGAGAGCACCGGTTTGCCGCGCTTTGCCGCTTGACGTACGACGCTGTGCGCACCCTTTCCCTTGCCGATCACAATGACAAAATCAACGTGGCGCAACTGCGCCCCAACGGGCGCCCGCAAAGGACCAGCGGGATGGGAGAGACCATTGCCGACGCCGAGTCGTCCATCGACAACGGCGATCGACAAGTTCTTGATAATGGACGGGTTTTGCAGCCCATCGTCGAAAATCGTGCAGGTCGCGCCGATCTCAAGCGCGCTGTTGATCGACGTCATCCGGTCCGGGCCGACAAACGTTTCGCCGCGCCGTGCCAGCAACAAGGGTTCATCGCCAACTTCCTCGGCCAGATGGCGGTCCGGATCGACGCGGAAACTGGTCGTCGCCAAGGAGCCGCCATACCCGCGCGTTACAAAAGCAGGCTTCAGACCAAGGTCCTCAAGCACATCATAGACTGCAAGCGATGTTGGGGTTTTGCCGGCCCCACCGGCGACGAAATTGCCAACACACACGACCGGCAGGGCGCCAGGTTCGCCCTCTTGCGCCATGCGACCGGAAACCACCCGCCCATAAGCGAACGCCGCCGGGGCCAAAGCATACTTCTTCAGCGTCTCGCCAAGCTTTTGCGGCTCGTCCGGCTCCGGCCACCAATAGGGAGGAGGCGTCAGGCTCATCGGCGCGCTTGCTCCAAGGCGGCAGAAACCGAGAAGGCCGTGAGCAACGGTTCGATCGCGTCCATCGTCGCTTTCAAAGCACCCTCAAACTCTTGGACGGCCCGCTCGGCCTGATCGCAGAGTTTCTTCCTTTCAGGTTCGTTGACCAGCAGCCGGCCGACCGTGCGCGCGAGAATTTCCGCGCTTTCCACTTCGATGGCCGCATCAGAGGAATTGAGCGCTGTGTAGATTTCGGGAAAATTGTGCACGTCCGGCCCGTACAGGATGGCCGTGCGCAGTTTCGCCGGTTCGATGGGGTTCTGCCCACCATGGCGCACCAGAGAGCCGCCGATAAAGGACACCGGCGCCACACGATAGTGCAGGCCCATCTCGCCGATCGTATCGGCGATATAGATGTCGGTCTCCGGCTTCGGTAGATGGCCTTCGCTGCGCAGGGTGTGTGTCAGGCCCTCGGACTCGGCGAGCGCGGCAACCTCTCGCCCGCGCTCGGGATGGCGTGGCACGATGATCGTCAAAAGATCGGGCAGATGGTGTTTCAGCGCCTTGTGGACGCGCAATGCTATGGCCTCTTCGCCCGGATGGGTGGATGAAGCGAGCCAAGATTTGCGTCCGCGCAGCGTCTGCTCGAACAGTCTCAATTGCGCCGGATTGTCGGCTGGCGGTGGTGTATCGAACTTCAGATTGCCGGTCACGCGCACCCTTGGCGCGCCAAGAACACGATAGCGCTCAGCATCATCCACCGTCTGTGCCAGGCACAAGGTGACATTGGAAAGCATGGCGCCGATGAGCCCGCTTGCTCGCCGCCAGCGAAAAAAGGAACGCTCCGACATCCGCGCATTGACCAGAACATGCGGGATGCCGCGTTTGGCGAGCGCGTGGAAGGTCGCCGGCCAAAGTTCGGACTCCACGAAGATCGCAAGCTGCGGCTTCCAGGCATTCAAGAACCGGTTGACGAAAGGCGCCAGGTCAAGCGGCGCATATTGATGCAAGGTGCGCGGACCGATCTGCTTGGCAGCCAGTTGGGCAGAGGTCACCGTTCCCGTGGTCAGGACCACGTAGGACCCGGTTTCCTCAATCCGTTTGACCAGCGGCAAGATTGCGATCGTTTCACCGACGCTGGCCGCATGCACCCAGATCAACGAGCCATTGGGTTTGCGCGATCCAGGATAGCCGAAGCGTTCCTTGCGACGCGGCAGATCTTCCTTGCCGCGACGAGCACGGGCTTGAATCAGAGCACCGGCAAATGGCGAGACCAAGGTCCCCGCGACGCGGTAAGTCGCCAGCAAGCTTTCCGAAAGCATGTCAGCCATGGGCGGTTCCGGTCTCTTCGACTGGTGCGGCGAAGGCAGGCTTGCCGCCGATCTGCGCATAGAGGTGGGCTTCCAGCGCGTGCAGCCGTTCTTTTACGATTGCACACCAATAGGCGTCATCGGGTTCGTCATCGCTGACATAGATCGGCGCCGTGGTGCCGATGGCGCCCTTGGTAAAGGGCAGGGCGACCGAGGCGCGGTCCCAACTGGAAAGCGTGATGCGCGGGCTGGTGAGATAAAAGGCCGGGATAATCGGTCGCCCGGTCTTGCGTGCAAGCTTGATCAGTCCTGGCGAAACGTCTCGGGCGACTTTGGGAACATCGGCAGTCAATGACACGCTGTTGCCTTCAGACAAAACCTTCACGAACTGCAAGAACGCACGCGCGCCGCCTTTCTTATTGCCGCGCTTTTTCGGGTCGCCTGCGCCGCGAATGGTCTTAATGCCGAGCTTTTCCGCCGCAATCGCATTCATTGTCCCATCGGCGCTGCGCGAGATCATCACATGCATGTTCCAATCTTCCGGCGACGCCAGTGCGATCATGAAATGCTCGCCGTGCCAGAACGTGAAGATGGCCGGCAAATGATTGGCCAGTTCATCGCGCTCGTGATCGAGATCGGAATCGACCTTGCGCGCCGTGCGATCGACCAACCAGAGATACCCCGCCAGCGCGTTGCCGGCGACCGTTTGGATCACGCGATTGCGGCCAAGCCGCTTGTACCAGGGTGCACTCATAAAGCGCTCAATGACCGTTCAGCGATCTCACGCGTCCGGGTCGACGTCACCAGGTTCCAGGAGCCTGTGCATGTGGACGACGAAATAGCGCATATTGGCGTTGTCGACGGTCGCCTGGGCTTTGGCACGCCACGCATCCTCAGCTTCGGCATTGCTTGGAAAAATGCCCACGATGTCGAGATTTTCAACGTCGGTAAAGGTGTGCGAGTCGGGCGTTTCCACCTCGCCGCCGAACACAAGATGCAGCAATTGTGGCTTGGTTTCCTTAAGCGTGCCGCTCATCGCGCCTGTTCCTTTGTCGTCAAATGATTGGGGGGATGGCGCGTTCTTACCTGACAGCACTGCGCCGTCAAGGAAACAGACCTACCGCCCCCGTTGCGCTATCATATCCTGAAGCGCAGCGCACATCGCGTCCGTGCCGCAGACCAGTGCAGGGTGGGTGATCGATGGCCCATCATAGCGTGGTGTGGCGCCATCGGCGTGCAACAGTTTCAAGCCGGCCTCACGCACAATAATGTCGGCCGCGGCAATATCCCAATGCTTGGCATTGGGTCTGGCGACGCAGCCATCAAGCTTGCCGTCGGCTACATAGGCAATGCGCAGCGCCAGCGAAGCGATCTTTGGGTGTTTGCGGAACGGATGCGATGCCTTGCTTGGACCGGGAAAGGCAAGCAGCGCATCCTGCAAACCGTCTTTGCCGGTCGGCGAAAGGTTGAGCGAGTTGCCTTCAGCGTTCTCCAATTGCACCCCTTTGCCAGCCTCGGCCACCAGCAAATCGCCGGTTGCAGGATTGAACAACACGCCCTGGACGGGCACGCCGCCATGGACAAGGGCGATGGAGACGGCCCAGTCGTCACCGCCGGCCATGAAGCCGCGCGTTCCATCGATGGGATCAACAATGAACGTTGGCGCGCCGGAAAGCCGCGAACCATCATCCTCGATCTCCTCCGACAGCCAACCGAAAGCGGGAAAGGCCTTGCGCAGTTCTGTGTGCAGCATGGTGTCGATCGCCAGATCAGCCTCGGTCACAGGGGAATTGCCAGGCTTGATCCAGGTTTTTGGGCTTTTGCCGAAGTAGCGCAGCGCGATTTCACCGGCCTCACGCGCCGCATCGCAGATCACGCTGACGGGCGGCAAAGGCAGGTCGGACAAGGCGTTGGACATCGGGCTTCAAGCATCGTTTTCGGTAGGTGCCGCGCCACGGACGCCAGCTCTTATGGGTGTAGACGATAGCACGCGCCAATCAAGATGAATTGGGTTGCCCGCGTTTGCATTTCGATAACCCTTTCTGAACGCACACTTTTTTTACCCCGTTGCTTAAGCCCGCTCCAAGGCCGGTCCGCTATACATCGCCTACAGCCCAAAACGGGCAGCCCCTTTGGGTCGCCAGACGGACTAACCGTCGGCATCAGTTTGTGGCCTGATCATCAGGCCGACAGGAAGGCGAAAGGCACCATCAATGACGGTAAGGACAATCCGTTCGGTCAACGAGCAAACCATCCGCGCTGATGGTGCCCCCTTTGGTGGGGCGCTCGACCCCAAATTCGATGGTTGCCGCGACGCGGTGGCGATCCGCTCGTCCATGCCTCAGCGTGGGCGCCTGGACACCAATGATCGCAGCGTGGTCGTTACCGCACGTCTCGGCGCGGCGATGATCCTGCAACGCATCCCGCTCAATGCCTATAAGGGTGTGGCGGCACAGCTCGATGCCAGCGGCGCAACCACGGTGGTCAATGTCGTTCTTCGCCATCATGACCCTGCCTACACGATCACGCTGGACAAAGACCTGCCGCTTGAAGAGGCCGTCGCCATCTGGCGGGCTTGGGCCGACCGTCTGTCCGTGCCCTTGCTCTTAAGCGAACCGCACGGTGAAGACAGTGTTGTGCGCGCTATGTTGGGTGCCGTCGTCGTCCGCGCCAGCCAGCCGCGCAAGGCCAAGCCCTTGGCCCGTCGCCGCCCGCGCTACGCCAAACGCCGCGGCATGCGCTGAGGCTCAAGCTAACGAGAACCAGATATCGACAAGCAGGCCGGCGGCGATCAGCAGGCCGACGAGCGAGTTGGACTTGAAGCGGGCCAGGCACCCCTCCTTGTCATCAAGGTCAAGGGTGACGACCTGCCAGGCCATTTGTGCTGCCGCCAGTGCTAGGCCAACAAAGGCCGGTACGCCCGCGCCGACCATCAGCAAGGCAGCGCCAATCAAGGCGATCGTCGCGACATAGCTCAGCGCGACGAAAGCATGCGCTTTTGATCCCAGCGCCTGTGCTGAGGACCCAACGCCAACCAGCGCATCATCTTCCAAATCTTGGAACGCATAGATCGTGTCGTAGCCGACGATCCAGATAACGCACGCCACGTAGAGCAGCGCCATCGGCAGATCGAGACTGCCTGTCTGCGCG
>JBKAGN010000084.1:0-10405 GCA_046290415.1 Hyphomicrobiales bacterium | reverse complement strand
CAGGCGAAAAGGCGTGGTCGCGTGAATCGGGCGTCACGCCGGCCCCGCGCTGACGATGGCATTGAACAGCTTCTCAAAGGCCCGCGCGCGGTGTGACAGCCCGGATTTTTCGCCAGGCACCCAGCCGTGTTTGGCGTCGGCATCCATCTCACCAAAGGTGATGTCGAAGCCATCGGGCACGAATATCGGATCGTAGCCAAAGCCCTGGTCGCCACGCGGCGGCCAAACCAGCGTGCCGTCGACTTCGCCGCGAAAGGTTTCCTCCGACCCGTCGGTTCGGATGAGACCCAGGACGGCTACGAAGGTGGCGCGGCGTTGCTGCGGTGTCGTGGCGCCAGCGGCTTGGAGCTTTTCTTCCACCGTTCGCATGGCCATCGAGAAATCTTTTTCAGGACCAGCCCAACGCGCGGTGTAGATGCCAGGATCGCCGTCCAGCGCGTCAATGCAAAGGCCAGAATCATCTGATAGACTGGCAAGGCCAGTTGCTTCGTGCCCGGCACGCGCCTTAAGCAGCGCGTTCTCCTCGAACGTCGTTCCGGTTTCTTCTGGATCGGTCAGTTCAAGGTCTGCCGAGGAGGTCACCGGTAGGCCGATCGGCTCCAGCAGGGCGCGCAATTCGTCGATTTTGCCGCGATTGTGGCTCGCAATCAGCAGTCGCTCGCCAAAGCCTTTCAGCTGCATATCAGGAGCCCACCGTTTGGTCCTGCAGCGCAAGAAGCTCGCCGATACCCTTTTTGGCAAGGCCCATCATCGAGGCCAGTTCCTCTTCACTGAACGGTACGCCTTCGGCTGTGCCCTGAATTTCTACCATGCCCCCAGAGCCGGTCAGCACGAAATTGGCATCAGTTTCTGCTGCTGAATCTTCCAGATAATCCAGATCGAGCACCGGCTCGCCTTTATAGATACCGCAGGAAACCGCCGCGACCTTGTCCTTCAACGCCGAGCCCTTCAGCATCGAGCGGCCTTCCATCCATTTCAGCGCATCGTAAAGCGCCACCCAGGCGCCGGTGATGGAGGCCGTGCGGGTGCCGCCATCGGCCTGGATCACATCGCAATCGACCGTGATCATCACCTCGCCGATAGCTTTCAAGTCTACCACGGCGCGCAGCGAGCGGGCGATCAGGCGCTGGATTTCCAGCGTCCGACCGGATTGCTTGCCCTGCGTGACCTCGCGGCGCATGCGTTCATGGGTTGAGCGCGGCAGCATGGCGTATTCCGCTGTCACCCAGCCCGAACCCTTGCCGCGCATCCAGCCGGGTACCCGGTCTTCGACACTGGCCGCGCACAGCACTTTGGTATTGCCGAAGGAAACCTGGCAGGAGCCTTCAGCGTGGCGCGCAAAGCCCCGTTCCAGGGTGACGGGACGCAGTTGATCATTGGCGCGATTGGATGGGCGCATAGGGGCTAAGCTTTCCTAACAAGAGAAATTTGGCTCTGGTTACGCTGGCGCCTGCCGGCATGCAAGAGCCGTGCTTCAGCTCCTCAAGAGCCCCAATCACCAGAAGCATCAACGCCGATGGGGTTGGAAATGGGACTGGAATCTCCCGGCAACTGATTTTAGATAGCGCCTATGAACGGCCCCAAGCCCCGCCTGGACGATCTGGACGAGCGCTCGCGCGATATCTTTCGCCGTGTCGTTGATCATTATCTAACGCAGGGTGAGCCGCTGGGCTCGCGCACGCTGTCGCGCGATCTCACCAAATCCAATGCGATGCCGACACTGTCGCCGGCAACAATCCGCAATGTGATGAGTGATCTGGAAGCGCTCGGCTTGGTGTTTGCGCCACACGTATCGGCTGGCCGGCTGCCAACCGAGCTTGGCCTGCGCTTTTTTGTCGATGCTTTCATGGAAGTCGGCGCGATCCCGCCCGAGGCGCGCGCCGCGCTGGACGACAATATCGGCACGGGAAGGCGGCAAGGTTCGGTCGAAGACGCGCTAACGGAGACCTCATCCCTGCTTTCCGGTCTGACAGCTGGCGCTGGGCTGGTGCTCGCTGCCAAGAGCGATACGCGGCTGAAACACATCGAATTCATCCGGCTTGAGCCGACCAAAGGCCTGGTGGTTCTGGTCGGCGAAGACGGCAACATCGAAAACCGCCTGATCGATCTGCCCGATGGCCTTCCGGCGTCCGCGCTCACCGAGGCGGCCAACTTCCTCAATGCGCATCTGCGCGGCAAAACGCTGGGCGAAGCGCAGCGCGCGCTGGCCGAACGCGAACGTGCTGTCGCGGCCGAACTCGACAAGCTGACACGCCAGGTTGTGGATGCCGGAATCGCCAGCTGGGCTGGCGCCGAGGAAGGCAAGCCGCGCCAACTCATCATCCGTGGCCGCGCCAATTTGCTTGAAGATATCTCGGCGGTGGAGGATTTGGAGCGCATTCGCCTGCTCTTTGAGGACCTGGATTCCAAAAAAGAGCTGGCCCGCCTCCTGTCGGCTGCCGAAACTGCCGACGGCGTCCGCATCTTCATCGGCTCGGAAAACAAGCTCTTTTCATTGTCCGGTTCGTCGATGATCGTCGCGCCCTATCATGATGAGGCCGGTACGATTGTCGGCGCGGTCGGTGTGATCGGTCCAACGCGGCTCAACTATCAGCGCATCGTGCCGGTGGTCGATTACACGGCCAGCCTGGTCAGCAAGCTTGTCTCGCCTAGCCGATCCTAACACCGGCGGTTGCAGCCGGCAGTCTTGATTTTTCGTACGAACGCCCTGATATGTGCTCCACGACACTGTCCCCCCACATTTCCCAAGAGGTTTGACCCATGTCCGGTGCTGGCAAGAGTGCTGAAGAAATGGCCGCAGAAGACGCAGCGGCAGCCATGGAACGTGAGATGCGCGCCGAAGAGGAAGCCGAGGCCGCAGAAGCTGGCGGTGATGCTGGTGAGCACGCCGACGGCGAGGCTTCCAGCGCTTGGGAAAATCCGCCTGAGGGAGACGATGAACCCAATTATGAGGAGGTGATCGGAGCCCTCCAGGACGAGCTGGAACAGGCGCGCGACCAGCGCATTCGTGCGGCTGCCGAAATGGAGAACCTGCGCCGTCGTACGGCACGCGAAGTGGCCGACGCCAAGAGATTTGCCGTTTCGTCCTTTGCCCGTGACCTGCTTTCGGTGTCGGACAATCTGACCCGTGCGCTGACTGTGGTGACCGATGAAGAAAAGGCTGCCGCCGGCGAGGTTTGGAAAAACCTGCTTGAAGGCGTTGAGATGACCGAGCGTGAGCTGCTTTCGGTTCTCGACAAGAACGGTGTGAAGAAGATCAACCCGGAGGGCGAGCGCTTCGACCCCAATCAACATCAGGCGATGTTTGAAGTGCCTGACCCGAGCCAGCCGTCTGGCATGGTGACGCAGGTGGTCGCGCCGGGTTTCATGATCGGCGAGCGCGTCTTGCGTCCGGCCATGGTCGGCGTAACCAAAGGCGGGCCTAAGCCGAGTGCATCGACGGAGCCTCAATCGGGCGAACCAACGCCGGCCAATGATACCGCGACCGCCCAGCCCGGCACCGGCGAGCCCGGTGAAAGCGTCGACAAATCGGCCTAGGGCGCTGATCCTGGAGCCGGGTCATCTGGACAGAAATTTCGGTCAAGGGCATGATCTTGCCGCTACGCGTGTCGGGGGAAACGCGTTATCGGGAGAAAGACCATGACACCACACGGCCATTTTCATTGGAACGAGCTGCAAACACGCGATCTTGCCGCCGCCAAGAAACTTTATGCCGACTCCGTCGGTTGGACCTTCGAAGAAATGCCGATGCCGGACGGCACGATTTACATCGTTTGCAACGCGGGCGGTGAGCCGGTGGGCGGCATGTTCGACATTTCAAAAAGCGACAGTTTTGAGGGTATGCCCACGCAATGGATGTCCTATGTCGCGATCGATGATGTCGATGCGGCGCTGGAGAAGGCCAAAGCCGCCGGCGCGATCGTCATGGGTGAACCGTTTGACGTTCAAGGCGTTGGTCGTATCGCTATGGTGCAGCAACCCGATGGCGCCATGGTCGGCTGGATGACACCGTCCTATGAGCCGATGGCCGCCTGATTGCGCCCATAGCGCGCCAGGCGCTCTTGCAGCGTGCCGGTGTGCAACTCGAACAGATGATTGTCCCTGTCATGGAAATAGATCGAGCGGCCTTCGCCCTCGACGCGTGGGCGGCTTTCGCGCACGTCAAGTCCAAGTGCCTTGATCCGTGACAGGCAGGCGTCATAGGCGCTCTCGTCGATCTTGAAGGCGATGTGATTGTAGGTCCGGCTCGGTAGAGGCTCGCCTTCCATTGTTGCGACCCAGAGGCCAGCTACGTCGAAAAATCTCTCGCGTGACAGTGAGAACGTCGCCTCGCCGCTGTCGTATATCCGGGTGGCGCCAAGCACCTCGGTGAGAATAACCTCCATCGCATCCAGGTCGGAGACGATAAAGGTCATGTGGCTGAGGCCTGTGATCATGGCTGCACCCGTCGCAAGGTGAGGTTAATGCGGCCCGGCGCCTCCAAAAGCGTGGAGGTGCCAGGATAAATCCGTGACACGCCGTGATAGGCGAGCCGCGCCGGGCCACCGAGCACAAAGACATCGCCTGACGTGAGGCGAATACCTTCGGTTTTGCCGCCACGTTCCGTTCCGCCCAGGCGAAACAAAGCATCATCGCCTAGCGACACCGAGACCACCGGGGCATCGAAGGTCTGTTCGTCACGATCCTGATGCAGACCCATCTTGGCGTCCGGTTGGTACCAGTTGATGAGGCAAGCCTGCGGTTCAGCCGCATCCGGCGCAACGGCGGCCCAAAGATCCATCAGCAGGGCCGGGATCGGCGGCCAAGGCTCGCCGGTTTCCGGGTGTTCGGCCTGATAGCGATAGCCAGACGTGTCGGCGACCCAGCCCAGCGGCCCGCAATTGGACATGCGCACCGAGAGGGGTTTGCCGGTCTGCGGCATCACCGGCTGAAACAGCGGCGCTGCCGCCAACACCTCGCGCAACGCTGCAACCAGATCCCGTTGCGAAGCCGCATCAAGCAACTGCGAAAAGAGCACCGCGCCGGCCTGGCTCGTCGGCACGGCGTTCAGCGCAAAACCGTCAATCATGCACACTCTTCAAGCCATTGATCACAATTGTCGAACGATATGTTTGGCACAAAAGGGCCTCTCAAGCACCGTCAACTTGCCTATCTCTTCGGACATCCTTTCAACGCACAAAATCTTCCCCCGGAGAAAACCCATGACCATCACCAAAGCTCTTGCAGGCCTTGCCCTATCGACTGCCCTTATCGGTTCGGCCTCGGCCGCCGACCTCAACATCGGCTCAGGCACCTACCAGCTGGACCCCACACACGGTTCTTTGTTCTGGTCGGTGAACCATTTCGGTCTGTCCGAATACACCGCCCGCATCAATTCCTTCGATGCTACAATCGAACTTGATGCCAACGATATCACCCAGTCCTCGATGACCGCCACCATCGATATGGCGAGCGTCGACACCGATTTTCCAAACCCTGACGCCCATGATTTCAATGCCGAATTGCGCGGTGAAAACTGGCTGAACACCGACGCTTTCCCGCAGGCGACCTTCGTTTCCACGGCCATCACCAAGACCGGCGATACCACCGCCGAAATCGAAGGTGAGCTGACGTTCCTCGGCGTGACGCTGCCCGTCACCCTCGACACGACGCTGATCGGCACCATGGGCAAGCACCCCTTCGCGGATGGCGCCGCCTTCGGCATCCAGGCTGTCGGCACGTTCGACCGAACAGAATTCGGCTTCTCGACCTTTGCGCCCAATGTTGGGGCCGACGTGACAATCGAGATCAACGCTGAGTTCATCGGCGACGCCTCGACCGCCAATCCTTCTTAAACGCTCCCTCACGCCGGGCCACGAACCATGACGACCCTCCCTGTCGATAGCCTCGATACGTCTTCGGCCCGGCGTTACACCACTGTGGCAATCGTCCTGCACTGGGCGATTGCCATTGCGATCCTTTTCCAGCTTGTCGGTGGCAAGTGGATGGTGTCGGCCGGCGCAGCAGCAACCGGTTCTGTTTTCACGGTTTTTCAGATTCACAAAACCGTCGGTCTGACGATCCTGGCGCTCACCTTGGCGCGGATCATTTGGCGGCTTGCCAATCCGGCACCCGCGCTGCCTGACGGCATGAACCGCCTTGAGCGTTTCGCCGCAAGTGTTACGCATCTCGGGTTTTATGCTTTCCTGATTGCCGTGCCGCTGTCCGGCTGGGCGATGGCATCGGTGTCGCCAACCGGCGTGCCGACCTTTTTCCTGCTGTTGGACATCTTGCCCTTCGCGCACCTGCCCTTGCTTGCCGATGCCGGGCTGACCGAGCGCCACACTGCCGAGGCGTTTCTGAAAAGCGTCCACTACTATCTGGCGCTCGCCATGGGCCTGTTGATCGTTTTGCACGTTGCGGCTGCTCTGAAGCATCAGTTCATCGCCAAGGACAATCTGATCGCCCGCATGATCATCTCGGCTCGATCCACACCGAATTCCATCGCCAAAGCCAGCGTTGGCGGTATCGCGGCGGCGGCAGCGCTGATGTTTCTGGTCGGCGGCATAGCCTGGGGCATTGGGCAATCTACGAGCTATCGGCCGGCCACTGCCGCAGACGCTTCTGGGGAGGCTGATCTAAGCTCCACCCCAGATGCGTGGGTCATCGACCAGGCTGCCTCGTCGCTTGGCTTCACGATCACCTACACCGGAAGCGACATCGCCGGCACAATCGGCAGCTGGACGGGGAACATCCTGTTCGACCCGATCAACCTGGAGAGTGCCAGCGCAACCATCACCATCGATATGACCAGCGTGTCGCTGAATGATGCCACCTTGCAGGCGCAGGCCTCTGGTGGCGACGGGTTCGATTTGGCCAATCATGCCACCGCGACATATCAGGCCAACCAGTTCGCGCGCGCCGACGATGGCCGTTATCTGGCCGATGGAACGCTCACGCTGCGCGGCGTGAGTTTCGATGTCCCGCTGAGTTTTGCCTTCGAGGAGACCGATGGGGTCGCATCGGTCGTTGGCAGCGCCAGCGTCAATCGGTTGGACTTTGGCATCGGCGCCGTCGGCGCGGCCAATGAAGCTTGGCTGCTCTATCAGGTCGATATTGCCTTCGATCTAACCGCGACGCGCCCCTGATCGAGCAGGTCGACCGCGATTGAAACCGGTTCTGATGTGATCCCTGTCCAAAAAGCGCACGCACCGCGTTGCCGACGCGCCGCTTTGCTGTCATCTCCCTGTCACGCTGACACGTAGGGAATGGCGCGCAGCATCCGCTGCGATGACTGCCGAGCCAGCAGAGGATGCCAGTTTCGTGACGCCTTCGCCACCTTTTCGCCGGAACCCCAGTGTCGCGCGACGCACGCCGCAATCTCTTCTGTCCAAGGTGATGGATGAAGGCCGGTTTCTGCGCCAATGGGCCGGCAATCCACTGTCGGTTGGCGCCATCAGCCCCTCCGGCCCTGAGCTTGCGCGCACCATGGCGCGTTACCTTGATCCATTGCGGCCAGGACCGGTGGTCGAACTTGGTCCGGGCACGGGTGTCGTGACCCAGGCAATCCTTGAACGCGGTATCGCGCCGAGCAATCTTACATCCATCGAATATTGCAGCGACTTCGCCACGTTGCTCCGCAGTCGGTTTCCAGAGGTGACAATTGTCCAGGGCGATGCCTATGACCTCGCCGGCAGCCTCGGCGATTATCCACCCCTAGCTGGCATTGTGTCGAGCCTGCCGCTGTTCTCGCGGCCCGGCGCGGCGCGCCGCGCGCTGATCCTAAGCGCCCTGGAAAGGCTGGCCCCTGGCGCTCCGTTCATCCAGTTTTCCTACGCGTTGGTTCCGCCGGTGCGTGAGGAGCGCGCGCTATTTTCGTTGAGCAAGAGCGGCTGGATCTGGAACAACATGCCGCCGGCGCGCGTTTGGGTGTATCGCAAGCGCGAGGCCCCCAGAATCAAAGCCTGATGGCGCACCACCTTACCCCATCCAAAAAGGATTCTTATGTCAGCTGTTAAACTGCTCGTTTTCTCCGGCTCCACGCGCCAGGGCTCGCAGAACACCAAGCTTGCGACCGCGGTTGCCACCATGGCAGGCGACCTTGGCGCCAAAGTCACGCTGATTTCGCTGGCGGATTATGAAGCGCCCCTTTTCAATCAGGATTGGGAACGGGAAAACGGCGTTCCGCAAACGATCACCGATCTTGGCGCGTTGATGGCCGACTCCGATGCGGCGTTTATCGCCTCACCGGAATACAATTCCGGCGTCACGCCGCTTCTGAAGAACACCATCGATTGGCTGAGCCGATTGAAGCCGCATCCGATCAAAGAGACGGTTTTTTCGCTCGGGGGCGCGTCGCCGGGCATGCTCGGCGGCATTCGCGGCCTTTTTTCGTTGCGCACGACGCTGGTTGGCCTCAATGCCATCGTCATGCCCGAGCAATTGACGGTCGGTGGCGCCACCTCGGCCTTCAACGAGGATGGTAGTTTCGCCAATGAGCGCACGGTGAGTTTGGCCACCGCGCAGTTGGAACGATTGATCGACGTCGCCGGAAAGATGCGCGCCTGATGACCACGCTCTCGCCAAAAGACCGCCTTGCCGTCGCGCTTGATGTGACCGGCCCCGATGCCGCGCGGCGAATGCTTGATGCCATCATTGACGAGGTCGGTATCGTCAAAATCGGCCACCGCCTGGCCTATTCCGGCGGGTTCGGATTGATCGAGGAACTGTCACGCGCTGGAAAGCCGGTCTTTGCCGATCTGAAACTCCTCGATATCGATCAGACGGTTACCGAAGGCGTGCGCAGCGTGGCAGCCACCGGCGCGGCCTATCTGACGGTGCATGCCTATCCCAAGGCCATGCGCGCCGGGGTCGAGGCACTTGAGCCCAACGCGTCTCTAAAGCTGCTTGGCGTGACCGTACTGACGTCTATGGATGACGAAGACCTGCAAGAGGCAGGCTATGCCGTTCCAGCTGACCAGCTGGTGATGGCGCGGGCATTGCAAGCGCAGCAGGCGGGCATGCCAGGGCTTATCTGTTCGGCCCTTGAGGCAACATCCCTGCGATCCGCACTTGGCCCTGACATGCTGTTGGTGACGCCCGGTATCCGCTTTGCCGGAGGCGAAGCTGGCGACCAAAAACGGGTGGTAACACCGCAAAAAGCCATCGCCGATGGCGCCGACATTCTGGTGATTGGCCGTCCGATCACAGCGGCGGATGATCCCAAAGCCGCCGCAAGGCGCGCCGTCGACGAAATAGAGGCCGGGCTTGCCGCCAGAGGCTAGCATCCGCGCGATTACCGCCGAGGACTTTGCGCCGCTTGCCGCGATGGGTCTCGACCAGACGGTCGCCATGCGCGCGCAAGCGCAGGACATGGGCTGGGTGTTGGGCAATGGCGATGAGATTTCCGGCGCAGCCACCGCCTATCTCGCAGACGGCACAGTGTTTCTTGATCGGCTGATTGGCGGCCAGGACGCGCAGCTCCAGCTCATCGATCACGGATTGGCCTACGCCCGCTGGAGCTATGCCCCAGCGCTGACCCTCTGTGCACCAGCGAACTCCGATGCTTTGGAAGCCCGAGGTTTCGTCGGTATCGCCCCCGACCGGCTGCCGATTGGCCTTCGTGCTGCGGCGGGTGATCGGAAAGTTCTGATGCGACGGCTCTAACCGAACCCATGCGGTTGCACCGGTCAGCGGCGCTGGGCTAGATGCCTGCAACGCAAGGGAGACAATCAGGTGACAGACGTGCGGATCGCGGTGGTCGGAGCATCCGGCCGAATGGGCAGGGCCCTCATCGCAGCGATTTTGGAAACCGATGGCGCCGCGCTTGCCGGGGCTGTCGAGCGCGAAGGCGCCGATACGCTTGGGCAGGATGCTGGTACTCTTGTTGGTCAAGCCGACACGGGGATCATCGTGACCGCAGATCCCTTGCCTGTTTTTGCCGCAACCGATGCCGTGCTCGATTTCACCGCACCGGCTGCCACGTTGCACTATGCCGAACTCGCCGCCCAAGCGCGGATTGTTCACGTCATCGGCACAACCGGCATGAGCGCTGAAGACGAGACCAAGCTCGACGCTGCCGCACGCCATGCGCGCGTGGTCAAATCCGGCAATATGAGCCTTGGGGTAAATTTGCTTGCCGTCTTGGTGGAACAAGCCGCCAAGGCGCTCAGCGCCGATTTTGATATCGAAGTCGTTGAAATGCATCACAAATCCAAGGTCGATGCGCCCTCGGGAACAGCGCTTCTGCTGGGCGACGCCGCTGCTGAAGGGCGTGGGTTGAACCTTGAAGATGTTGGAGTGTTTACCCGGCAAGGTATCACCGGCCCGCGACCAGAGGGCGCGATCGGTTTTGCCACTCTGCGCGGCGGCTCGGTGGTCGGCGATCACGCGGTCGTTTTTGCAGGGCCGGCCGAACGCATAACCC
>JBKAGN010000083.1:0-10446 GCA_046290415.1 Hyphomicrobiales bacterium | reverse complement strand
CATGGCGGTGACCTTGCCGCCTTCCATTAGGACGACCGCATTGTAGCGTTTGCCATCGTCGGTCAGCCAGGGCGTACCCATCAAAATGGATGGACCGGCAGCCTCGGTCTCTTTGGCCAGTTCCTCGCACGCCTCCCGACACGCGTGCAGAAAAGCGTCCTTGTCGATCAGGTCTTCGGGCGGATAGCCAGAGATGAACAGTTCGCTGAAAGCGACAAGATCCGCCCCCAGCAGCTTGGCTTCCATGCGGGCGTCGCGGGCCATCAAAACATTGGCGGCCAAATCACCCATCACGGGATTCAGCTGGGCGATAGCAATCTTGAGGGAGTCTGGTGCGGTGTTGGTCATGCCACCGCTCTACCGCCGCGCCGTGAGCCTTGCAACAACCCTTTTGTTCACTTTGAGCAAATTAGGCAAATCGATAGGCGTCCCAGGCGAAAACACCATCAAATTCCGTCGAATCATGAATACGCTCGCCGGTTGCGCCCTCGCCCGCCGCGCCAAAGGCGGTGAAGATCGGCAGCAGATGTTCATCGGTTGGATGATTATCTGTCACGTGTGGTGCTTCGCTCTTCCAGGCGGCCAACGCTCGGGCATCGCCCTCCGTCAAAGCGCCATGAAACCAGGCGGTGAACGCGCTGACCTTTTGGCCAAACTCCGGCGTCGCGGGTTTGCCGCGCATCAGTCCAATCACTTCGCGCAGATTGTGGGTGATATGGCCGCTGCCGATCACCAACACATTTTCCTCGCGCAACGGCGCCAGGGCTCGGCCAGCGCGCAGATGCCAAGCGGCATCCTGGCTTGGATCGGTCGAGAGACCGACGACAGGAATGTCGGCCTCAGGAAAAGCCAGAATCAACGGGTTCCACATGCCATGGTCGTAGCCGCGCTGATCGACGGCATTGGGTTCAAAACCCGCCGTTTGTAGGAGCTTTGTCACCTTGTCGGCGAGCGCGGGATGCCCCGGCGCGGGGTAGATCATCTGGTAAAGTTCAGGTGCAAAGCCGCCGAAATCATAGATCATGTCTGGAGCTGCACCGCGCATAACGCTCGGACCAGGTGCCTCGAAATGGGCCGAGGCGATGACGATGGCGTCGGGTTTGGGCACGAATCCGGAGAGGCCGCGCAGGAAGTCATGCGCCGGTGACGGGTCGGTGACGACATTCGGTCCGCCGTGGGACACGAACAGGGTGGGCATTTTTGACATGGCGTGGCTTTCGTGTCGCCTTGAGATCAGGCTGGTCACGAAACCGTAGACCCACTGACCGTTGCCAACAAGCCAGCCAATGCGTGACGTGCCGTTCGATCCTAAGAAACAGTTCGCTTTGCCACTGTGGGTTTTGGCCTGGCGCAATGCGACCCAGCGATTGTTGCACCAGCCATAGTTCCGCTGCTACCTGCGGCCATTGGGCGCCGGACTCCCCGCACGACTCTCTGGCTTGGAGTTCAGCACTAACCCAACTGCAACAAGGACGAACAAGACTTGGATCGCCGCCTGCTTCTTGAGTTTCTTCCCGGCCTGGTCTTCCTGGCCGTGAACGCTGTGTCGACCCTTTACGTGGCAACAGCTGCGGCCATTCTGGCCGCCATGGTAGCGGTGTTCTTGCGGTATCGCATCGATGGTCAGTTGCCGTTTTTGGCAATCTCCACCGTTCTGCTCTCGGTCGTCATGCTGGGCGCTGGATTTCTGCAGGACGATGAGCGGTTCATCAAAATCAAGCCGACCATCGGCGGCGTCTCGTTTGCGGTGATCCTGGCGGCTGGCATGTTGGCGCGACCCAGCATGCTGCAGCGCTCTATGGGCTATAAGCTGGAAATGATCCCCATCGGATGGACCGTGCTGCATTTTGCCTGGATCGGCCTGGCGCTGACTCTTGCTGGCGCCAACGAGTTGGTTTGGCGCAACACGTCCACCGATCTCTGGGTCACCTACAATGTGGCGTCAGGACCGGTGACATTCGGCATCTACTTTGCGATCACCTATGCCGTGGCCTGGTGGTACTGGGACGAGGACGAAGAAGAGGAAGACGGGCCTTAGCCGGGGTGATCCCATTGAGGTTGCCGGCCAATAAAAAAGCGGAGCCGAAGCCCCGCTTTTTCGGTGATGAGTGCGGTTGATTAGACCGCCTGAGGCAGTTCCACCGGCGCGCTGGTGCGGCCCTTCTTAAGGCGCTCTGACACCAGGAAGGCAAGTTCCAATGCCTGGTCGGCATTGAGGCGCGGGTCGCAATGGGTGTGATAGCGGTCCTGCAGATCTTCGGCCGTGATGGCACGGGCGCCGCCCATGCATTCAGTGACGTTCTTGCCGGTCATCTCCACATGGATGCCGCCAGGATAGGTGCCTTCGGCCTCGTGCACATCAAAGAAGGCTTCCACCTCGCCAAGGATACGCTCAAACGGGCGCGTCTTGTAGTTGTTGGCAGTGATGGTGTTGCCGTGCATCGGATCGCAGGACCAGACAACCGACTTGCCTTCACGCTCGACCGCGCGGATGAGCTCCGGCAAATGGGCTTCCACCTTGTCATGGCCGAAGCGCGCGATGAGGGTCAGGCGGCCTGGATCGTTGAGCGGGTTCAACCGGTCGATGAGGCGCAGCATATCGTCGGCTTCCATGGAGGGCCCGCACTTCATGCCGATGGGATTGCGCACGCCACGGGCGAACTCGACATGGGCGTGATCAAGCTGGCGGGTGCGGTCGCCGATCCAGATCATGTGGCCGGATGTTGTGTACCAAGCATCAGGATCGTCGGAGGTTGAATCCTTGCGGGTCATTGCCTCTTCATAGCCCAGCAACAGCGCTTCATGGCTGGTGTAGAAGTCGGTTTCGCGCAGGCGCGCATACTGATCAGACGTGATGCCGATGGCGCGCATGAAATCCATGGTCTCGGAGATGCGCTGGGCCAGCTCCTGATAGCGCTCGCCTTGCGGGCTGTCGGCAACAAAACCGAGCATCCATTGCTGTACATTCTCAAGGTTGGCATAGCCCCCCGACGCGAAAGCGCGCACCAGGTTCAGCGTGGCTGCCGACTGGCGATAGGCCATGTCCTGGCGGGCCGGATCGGGGATGCGCGAGGCTGCGTTGAAGTCGATGCCATTGATGATGTCGCCACGGTAGGAGGGCAGCTCCTCACCATCGCGCTTTTCAATGTCGGAGGAGCGCGGCTTGGCGAACTGGCCAGCAAGACGGCCAACCTTCACCACCGGACGGGCCGAGCCGTAGGTCAGCACAATCGCCATCTGCAGGAAGGCGCGAAAGAAGTCGCGGATATTGTCCGCGCCATGTTCCGCGAAACTTTCGGCGCAATCACCACCTTGAAGCAGAAACGCTTCACCTTTGGCCACCCGCGCCAGTTCAGCGCGCAGATTGCGGGCCTCACCTGCAAAAACGAGCGGGGGATAGGAGGCAAGCCGTGCCTCGACATCCTCGACGGCCTTGGCGTCGGGATAGGTCGGAACCTGCAGGATGGGCTTGGAACGCCAGGAACTGGGGCTCCAATCGGCCAAAGGACGGGACGGCAGTTTCGACATCGAATTGGACACGGACATTCTACTCTCTCCGAAAAAACCCCTCGGCCTCACAGGTGAAACGGAACAAAAAGGACAAAGGGTGGGGGGTTCCTAATGGAGACCGGCGCCGATTTCAATGATCGCGGTGTTCCTAGCGCCTAGAGGGCGGGTTGATCGAACGCATAGTGGGCTTTGCAGCAACACTATGGAATGGCTCTAAAGAAGCGCTAAGGTGACATCATGAGCCACACAGAACACTCGCACACACCTGACGGGATCGCCGAACGCCTGCGCGACGGACACCGGGTCAATTATCTGCAGGACTGGGTTTATGGTGGCATCGACGGCGCCGTAACAACCTTTGCCATTGTCGCCGGCAGTCTTGGGGCTTCGCTTTCGGCGAAAATCATCCTGATTCTGGGCTTTGCCAATCTGCTCGCCGACGGGCTTTCCATGGCGGCGGGCAATTATCTGGGCACCAAGGCCGACAATGATGATGCCGCGCGGCTACGCGCCGTCGAGGCTGACCACATTTCCCGCTATCCCGATGGGGAGCGCGAGGAAATCCGGCAGATCTTTGCGGCCAAGGGCTTTGCCGGCAAGCTGTTGGACGATGCGGTTGAGGTGATCACCGCCAATCGCGAGGTCTGGATATCCACCATGCTTGCCGAAGAGTATGGCGTTGCGGCGGCCCGGCGCTCACCGATGCGCGCCGCGATCGCGACCTTCGGCGGGTTTTTGGTGTGCGGTTTGGTGCCGCTCGTGCCCTTTCTGTTCGCCTTTCCCAATGCCGGATGGATCGCCTTGGCTGCCACCGCGTTGACCTTTGGCGCGATCGGTTGGGGCAAGAGCCGATGGTCGCTCACCCCCTGGTGGCAGTCCAGTTTGGAAACGCTGAGTATTGGCCTTGCCGCGGCCATCGTTGCATTTGGCATCGGTCACGTCTTGAATGGCGTTTTCACCTAAGGGCCTGGCCCAAGGAATCGGCATGACAAAAACTCCCTCCTTCACCCTGGGCATGGAAGAAGAATATCTGCTGGTGGAGAGGGAAAGCCGAGATTTGGCAGCCAATCCTCCCGAGGCCGCCTTCCAAGCCTGCAAGGATGTGCTCGGCGATCAGGTGACGCACGAGTTCCTGCGCTGCCAGATCGAAGTCGGCACACCGGTCTGCGAAACCGTGGCTGAAGCACGCGCCCAGCTTCAACACATGCGCAGCTGCCTCAATGCCGCCAGTGCGCCCTACGAGCTGGCACCGATGGCGGCGTCCACCCACCCATTTGCGGAGTGGAGCCGCCTCACCCACACCGACAAGGAGCGCTACAACGCGCTGGCGGACGACTTGAAGATGGTCGTAGCGCGTCTGGTGATCTGCGGCATGCACGTGCATGTCGGGATCGAGGACGATGATCTGCGCATCGATTTGATGGCACAGCTCACCTACTTCATGCCGCACCTATTGGCTTTGACGACCTCATCGCCCTTTTGGCGCGGCAATGTTTCGGGGCTGAAAAGCTATCGTTTGGCCGTGTTTGACGAGATGCCGCGCACCGGTCTGCCGGAGCAGTTTGCCGGATACTCGGAGTATCAGCGCACGATCAACACGTTGGTGCGTGTCGGCCTTATCGAAGACGCCACCAAGATTTGGTGGGATTTGCGCCCGTCGGACAAATTCCCGACCCTGGAAATGCGCATCGCCGATGTGTGCACGAATGTGGCTGATGCTGCGGCCGTGGCCGCGCTCTTTCAGTGCCTGGCGCGCATGCTCTATCGCCTGCGCGGGAAAAACCAGAAATGGCGCAGTTACTCGCACTTCCTGATCGAGGAGAACCGCTGGCTTGCCCAGCGCCATGGCGTACAGGGCGAGTTGGTCGATTTCGGCCGTGGTGAGTTGGTGCCGATGACCGAGCTGATCGAAGAGCTGATCGATATGCTCAGCGAGGACGCCCGCGAGCTAGGCTGCGAAGATGAGCTGGCCCATCTGCGTAACATTGGCGAGCAGGGCACGTCGGCAGACCGCCAGCTTGCGCACTACAATGAGCGGATCAATCAGGGCGCGACGCCCAAAGAGGCACTGCGCGATGTGGTGGATTTCTTGGTCGCCGAAACCGTGGCGTTTTGAGGTGGCCGGCCGCTTCGAGCCTTTAGCGGAAGTGCGCTGCCCCCGGTGATCATGTGGGTTTAGCGAGCCACAGTGCTGGAAGGATCTGTCCTGGCGGGTCCAAGCGCGTTCTTACAAGCCGTTGAGGCATGATTCAAAGAGTGGTGGGCCCTGTGTCAGGCGCACCCGTGGTCCGCTCAGAGCTTGTCGAGACCGAGTTGCGCCTTCAGCCCACCGATGAACGTTGCGTCATCAAGTGCCTTGCGGTTGTCCAGAAGGGCGACAGCGTCGGGACCTGCGCGGTAGCGCAGCGTATCCAACCCGTCGGTCACGGCGGTCCAGATCGCCTCCGCGACAACGATCGGCTCAGAGGCTTGCGCGTTCTCGCCCCACGACCCAAGGAGTGCCTGCACGACGGGCTGGTATTCGGTCATGGCCTCGTCGTTGGTGAAGTCGAAGGACCGCCCGCCAAAATCGGTGGCGATCATGCCGGGCTCAATGATCTTGGTCTTGATGCCGGCGGCGGCCAGTTCGAAATGCAGGGACTCGGAGATGCCTTCAACAGCGAACTTGGTCCCGTGATAGAGCGCGCCAAGCGGGAAGGTCATTTGCCCGCCAATGGACGAGATGTTCACGATTGTCCCCGCGCCGTTGCCACGCATGTGGGGCAAGACCGCCTTGGTCGTGGCCAACAGACCGATGACGTTGGTATCGAACTGGCGGCGGATTGCGTCCATGGGGAAGGCTTCAAGCGGCCCATAGGCGCCATACCCTGCGTTGTTGAGCAGAACGTCGATCTTTCCGAACGTCGCGATGCCGGCCGCCACGGCCTCTGCGATGGACGCCTCGTCGGTGACGTCCAGCCGGGTGACGAGCACGTTGTCCAGCTGGGACAGGTCCTGGTCCTTGTCCGGCGAACGCATGGTCGCGATGACGTTCCAGCCCTTTTCCTGAAAGAGCTTCGCGGTGACCTTTCCGATGCCCGAGGAGGCGCCTGTGATGAGGATTGTTTGTGCCATGGGGTGTTCTTTCTCTGTTATGGGGGGTGATCTTGGGAGACGGCGGGCCGCAATGAAACTTAGCGCTCGCCACTTCGATTGCGGATCGCGCCAATCGAGCGGGAGCTTCAGAAATCCTTGCCGCGCAATCCATCGACCGCCATCTGGCCCGCGAGCTTGGCAAACCCGCCCCAGCCTTGATCGACGGCGAATTTCGACAAGTTTTTCATTAGGTGCTCGACCTGCCTGCGACTGGTTAACTGGAAGGCTTGCGCGGCAAAATCGTCGATGATGACCGATTTGACGACGTTCTCGAAGTTTAGGGCGTTGCCGAAGTTGCCGACGCCTGAAACGAAGTCGTCGGTCGTTTCACCGCAGCCGCCCCATGTGAGATAGGCGTTTAGCCAGATGTTCGGCGGAATGTTGTTGACGGCGATGCCCCCATAGTTCAACTCGCGCACGGCTTGGTGGATACGGTCCTCATTGGATTTGAACGTGGCGTTGTCCACCAGCATCATGCAACCAAGAGAGCCAAGCAGCTTGTCATTGCAGAAGGCCGTGGCCTTGGTCAGAAAGTCGTCGGCGTCGGTTCCTGTATCGAGCGGCAGCTCGCTGAAGACCTGACAGAAGGCTTCGTTCGTGACCGCGAAATCCCCTTCGCAGACGCCGGGAATGAAGACTACGTCGGTGGACGGATGCGCGCCGCCCTCGGGGCGCAGAAGCTCGGCCGAAGGCTGGTTTTCAAGGAATGCGTCTTTCGTCTTGTCGACGCCAGGATAGTAGGTGGCGGTGCCGAACGTGTCCTCGGCAACGGCCTTGCGCAGCGCGGTCAGGAATTGCTCCCGCTGCGGCCAGGCCTTCGAAGTGATGATGGTTTGCGGCCGACCGCAGATTGCACCGCCATTGAGCTTGCCGGCGGAGACAATCTGGACGGCCCAATGCTTCATCTCCTTTTCGGTCCAACGCCCGGGCACGATGATGCAGGGATTGTTGCCACCGCATTCAGAGACCAGGGGCGCAGCTGCGGCGTTCTGAATGGCATGGGCAACACCTGTAGACCCGGTGAAATAAATGGCATCCAGCCCGGAGACCTTGGGCATCGCGTGGCTTTGGTCGGCCCCAATGAAGGCAAGTGCCTTGCGTTCGATCAGCGGGGCAAAGACCTTCGCCCAAACCGCATCCGACGCCTCGTTCAGTGCGTGCGGCTTGTGGATTACCGCTTTGTTTTCGAGAAAAAGCGCCATCGCCATTTCGACGGACGAACTGTAGTTGCCCGCGCCCGACACGGCGATCACGCCGGCGGGTTTGTCGAGCGGGCTGACCTGTTCGGGGCTGCCTTTCACATGCAGATAGCCTCGCGCCTTCCCGGCCGTGAGTTTGTCCTTGGCGTGGATTGGAAACACATCGACTTCATAGACGTCGCCTCCGATGGCGCGGCTGCCATTTGCTTTGGGCATCTCGCCCTGCACCAAGGCTTCATAAAGCCGTCGGATCCCCATCAGGGTGTTGCCCATGGGAACGACGGTTCCCGCCATGCCCTCTGCCGTCGAAAAGGCGCCGGCCCCGGCCAACTCGTTCTTCATCGCCGCGTCGGCGCGGCCGAGGTCCTCCGCATGGGCAAGCAAGTTTTTCTGCAGGGTCTTGATCAGGGCCAGTCGTTCCACTGCGCGGGTCGCGGCCCAGGCCTTTGCGTCGAGACTGTCGAATGCTGTTTGGGCGTCCATGTTGCCAGTTCCTTTTACTGCGTTTCGCTGTCTCTGACATAGCGATCTGGACCTCGCGCCGCGATGACGAGGCGCGCCAACTCAATGGCAGATCGCGCCAAATGGCCGAATGTGGAGATTGCGGGCAGCGCCGGCGCCCCGCCAAAACGGCACGGCGCCCGTCGGGGGTGGAAGGCCAGCCAGGCGCCGGCAGTTCAGTGACGGGTGAGGTGAGAGGCCCCCGAGGCGCGGTACTCGCCTGGTGTCATGCCGGCCCAGCCCTGGAACGCTCGAAAGAAGGAAGAGGTGTCCCGAAAGCCCAACAGATACGAAATCTCGGGCACGTTCAGAGCGCTGTCTTTCAGATAGAGATCCGACATCTCGAAGCGGGTTTCGTTCAGGAGGTCCTGGAAGCTCGTTCCCTCTTCGCTCAGGCGCCGTTGCAGGCTGCGCTTGGAGACATTCAGTCGCTTGGCCATGGCCTCGATCGACGTCGACCCACCTGGCAGCGCTTCGGTCAGGGTCTTCTTGATGCGCGCCGACATGGTGGTCGCGCCCACCCGGTCTTCAAGCTGGTCCTGAAACCCCTTCTCCAAGGTATCCCAGAGCGATGGACTTCGGGTGATGAGAGGACGGTCGGCATCTTCGGTACCGAACGTCATGCTGAGCAGGTTGGAGCTCTTGGGCGGGCGTCCAAGAAACGCCAGGCACGTCTCGTCGATGGTCAGCGGACCAGGCAGGCGGGTCTCCACAGGTACGACATGGGCGCATGTAAAGCACCGAGCGCACTCCGTGATGTACAGGATTTCGAACAGTGCCATGCTGGGCGGCATCGAGAGACGCGCCTCGGAGGGTCGCATCTCAACATGCAGCTTCTGGTCAGGGCGCGAGACCTCGATCTGCAACGGGCCGATCAACGGTTTGAAAACCGCCAGGCGTTGCAGGCCCAAGGCCAGCGTGTCGGCGCAGGAAAAGGCGAAGACCGGTGGCAAGAAAGGCCCGTGTGCATAGGCCATGGCCAGGTCCATCTCCACGCCGGGGCGGTCTGCCGCTGCGATCATGGCATCCCAAATACGGAAAAATGTCTCGGCGGGCACGCTCAGGTCCGCTTGATTTGACAGGCTCGGTGAAAGCCCGACTCGGCGCAGAACGCGGTCAGGGGCGACACCCAACAAGGCGTCCATCTGCTGGAAATATTGCCCGACAGGGTATTGGGTCGCCATGTATGCGCTCCGCCTCGTAGCCATTCCCCTTTATGAACCACCGCTCAAGCCGATTGCCAGAGCTTTGCCCATGGTTGGCATGAAATGCCATCGAATTGGCGCGTCCTGCTGGCCTGCTGGGATGCGAGGTCTGATCTTTAAAGGACCTGGAAAGAAGAAGAGTGATGTCGATTGAGTACGCTGTGAAAACCTTCCCCACGCCGGTATAATTTCTGACTTTGAAGACATGACTGCGAGTTGAACTGATTGCACACCGATGTCTGAAAAGCCGGGAAGGCTAGCCCCAAGACCCACAGCGCCAACTGGCCGTTTTGTCCGCCAAGCTGCCGTTCGACTGTTTCAACAAACGATAGGTATCACGCCCCAGAGCGAGGAAAGCGTCTGGAACAGGCAAGGCGCAAAACCTGCGGCTCGGCGAGTTCAATACCCTTCCAACAAACAGTTAGGACGAGGTGATCCGCGTGCCCGTCACGCGCTCGATTTCGCGCAGCAGATCGTTGGTGATCTGACCGTTGGGCTCAAGCGCACGGCGAAGCTGAAAGCGGCGAATGGCCTCTTCGGTGCTCGGTCCGATCACGCCATCGATGCTACCCGGCTGATACCCCATATCGGCCAAAACGGCTTGAACGGCGGCGACAAGCGGCTGCGCGGAGCGGGTTGCGGCTGAGGGCGGCAGAGGTTGATTGGTGCCAGCCGTTGGATTGGGCGTCACCACCGGCGCAAGCAACGCACCGATCGGATCGTTCACCGCAATCGTTTCAACGCGGCGGGGCAAAGGCGCGCTTGGACGTTGCGCAAGAGGCACGGTGGCGACCGGTTGGCTGACGGGCGCTGCCGCAAACTGCGGCCGTGGCGTTGGGGCTGGCGCCGCATAGGGCTGGCGCTCGATCAGCGAGGCAATGTCATCGTGCGCCGTT
>JBKAGN010000082.1:0-10552 GCA_046290415.1 Hyphomicrobiales bacterium | reverse complement strand
GCCAAACAAGGCGCCATCATTGGAGAGGATGGGGACGGCAATGCAGATGATGCCAGGCTCATGTTCCTCGCGATCATAGCCATGGCCGCGCTGGCGAATGGCTTCCAGTTCGGCGAGCAGCGCGGAGCGGGTGGTCAGCGTGGTAGCGGTGAAACGGGCAAGCGTTTGACGGTGCAAGCAATCTTCCAGCGCGTCATCCGGCAGATAGGCCATCATGGCCTTGCCGACGCCAGTGCAATAAGCCGGACCGACCTTGCCGGGGCGGGAAAACATCGCCAGCCCGCGATTGCCAACGCGTTTGTCAAGATAGAGCACCTGGCCATTGTCGAGCTGCGCCAGATGAATGGTCTTGCCCAGCTCGGCGTGCAGTTTGTCGAGAATGGGTCGCGCGGCATCCGACAGCGAGCCATGGGCCCAGGCCGCATGCGCCAGCCTGATAAGCCGGGGGCCAAGCTGATAGCTGCCAGTGGTCTCGTTGTGGGTGAGCATGCGCTCGTCCACCAGGCTTTTCAGCATTCGGTGGAGCGTCGCTTTGGGAAACGGCAGCCGACCTTTCAGATCGGAAAAGCGCAAGGGCTGTTCGGCCTCGGCAAACGCATCGAGCAGCATGAGCGATTTGGTCACCGGGCCATCGCCCGGCACGCGCGGATTCGGCAGCCTGTCTTCGTCAGTCGATGCGGCAACCGATGGCGCAGCAGTGCGCGCCGGTTGGCCGGACGGCCTACCGGGTGCAGCATCGGACACTGTGCTGGAATAGCCCAGACGCGGCATCGTGTTTCGCTCCCCTGCCAGGCCGGACAACCGGCCCTTGGCGCCCTGACCTCGTTACTTGGGTCACGCATGTTTGCGTTCTGGCGCCTTGACAGACGGTAGGCAAAGATGCGTAACATTTCAACCACCAAAACAAAGTTCCACTCAATGAGACTCTTGATGAGGTTCTGAGCGGGCTTGTGACGGTGCAACCAATCGCGTTCGCGCCAGGCGGAAAACCCGTCCGGCGATAAGCCGCAAAAGGCGTGAGCGTATGGGAGAAACACAGCGGACACGTTCTTTGGTGGTTGCACCCACCGACGGTCCGTATGGGAGGACTAGAATGAACCGCACCCTCAAAGCATCCGTGCTTGGGTTGGCTGGCCTTGGCCTGCTGACATCGACTGCGCTTGCCGAACTGTCCGGCGATCTGCGCATCATTTCCGATATGTCCAACCCCGCGCCGCGCGCGGTGATGGAAAGCCTTGCTGCTGAGTTTGGCGCGATGCATCCCGATCTCAACATCGAGTTGGAAATCGTCGACCGCGAAGCCTGGAAAACCCAGATTCGCAACGCGTTGTCCGCCAATCCGCCCGATGTCATCAACTGGTATGCCGCCAACCGCATGCTGCCTTACGTCGATGCCGGCCTGTTCATGGACATCACCGACTGGTGGGATGCCGGCGACTATGACGGTCTGGAATCGGTGCGTGGTGCGCTGACGATCAATGATCGCCAGTGGGGCATCCCCTACACCTACTATCAGTGGGGCATCTATTACCGCGAAGACATCTTCAACGAGTTGGGCCTTTCTGAGCCGGCAACGTTCGAAGAAGAGATCGCCAACTGCCAGGTGATCCTGGATTCCGGTCGCAAATGCTACACGATCGGTACCAAGTTCCTTTGGACTGCTGGCGGCTGGTTCGATTATCTGAACATGCGCACCAATGGCTTCGACCACCATATGGCGCTCGCCCGTGGTGAGCTGTCCTGGACCGAAGACCCCGGTGTCCGCCAGACCTTCGAGAACTGGCGCACGCTGATCGACATGGGCGCGTTCATTGACGACCACCAGTCCTACAGCTGGCAGGAAGCACTGCCGTTCTTCGCCGATGGTGAAGCAACCGCCTATCTGATGGGTAACTTCGCCGTGGCCGCCATGCGCGACTCCGGCCTTACCGATGATCAGATCGACTTCTATCAGTTCCCGCTGATCGACGCGTCACAGCCGCAAGGCGAGGATGCGCCGACCGATACGTTCCACGTGCCGTCCGGCGCGCAGAACGTGGAAGCGGCCCGCGCCTTCCTGGCCTTCGTTGCCTCGCCGGATGTGCAGACGCGCATCAACAATGGCGACAATCTTGGCCAGCTGCCGGTGAACGCCAATTCCAGCGTGGATGCTGACGAGTTCCTGGAGCAGGGCTTTGACATGTTGGCCAACAACGCCCAGGGCGGTGTGGCGCAGTTCTTTGACCGCGACTTCCCGGCTGAAATGGCCTCCATCGGCATGGAAGGTCTTCAGGAGTTCATGGTGTTCCCAGACAATCTGGACGACATCCTTGAGCGGATGGAAGACGCGCGCCAACGTATCTACGAATAGGTCGCAATGATCGCCCCGTCCCGGTTCGTCCGGGGCGGGGTTTTTATCTGGCGCTTCACTTTGGAGCGCATGGTCGCGAGCGCCGCCATCTGCACAGTCTGCCGATAGAGCGCTTGCGTCACCGGGTTTGACCCGAGGGGGAGGTCATGTGATGGCAAATGCAACGGTACCTGCCGCGCCACCAACCGGCGTCAGCCAGCGAGGGTGGTATAAGCGCAACGAGATTGCTGCAACGCCCTGGCTCTTCCTGATCCCGGGCATTCTCTTCTTTGCCGTTTATGTGATTTTTCCGATCTTCCAGTCGGTCTGGATCAGCTTCCATGAGTGGGACGGTCTGGGCGAAATGACCTGGGTCGGCACGGCCAATTACGAACGCTTGCTGACCGACGACCGCAAGTTCGACGTGTCCTTCTGGAACAATGTGCGCTGGCTGTTCCTCTATCTGCTGGCGATCCCGGCAGGCCTTTTCATCGCGCTGTTTCTCAATCAGACCGTGCGCGGCATCCGCATCTACAAATCACTGTTTTTCTTCCCGTTTGTGCTCAGCCAGGTCGTGGTCGGCCTGGTGTTTTCCTGGTTCTATCTGCCGCGCGAAGGGCTGCTGAACGCGGTGCTGGGCTTGGTTGGCATGGGGCCGGTGAACATTCTGGGCGATCCGACATTGGCGACCTACGGCATCATCGCCGCGGGGCTTTGGCCGCAGACCGCCTATTGCATGATCCTCTATCTGACGGGCCTCAACGCCGTGGACCCCGAGCAGATCGAGGCCGGGCGGCTGGACGGTGCCAAAGGCTGGAAGATGCTCTGGTTCATCATCCTGCCGCAGTTGAAACCGGCCACCTTCATCGCCTTTGTCGTGACGATCATCGGCGCGCTGCGGTCCTTTGATCTTATCTCGGTGATGACCAATGGTGGGCCCTTCGGCTCGACCCGGGTGCTCAGTTTCTACATGTTTGAAGAATCGCTGTCGGAATTTGGTTTCCGCATGGGGTACGGCGCGGCGATTGCCGTGGTGCTGTTCTTCCTGATGCTCTTCTTCATCGTCTACTTCCTCTATTCCATGTGGCGCGAAGAGAAGGGGGCTAGGTAAGTCCGATGTTTCCCAAGCCGATCGAAAAATCCTCCCGCGCCACACAAATTGGCTATCAGGCTCTGCTGCCCTTTGTGCTGATCCTTTGGTTGCTTCCGCTGATTGCGGTCGCCGTTTTTTCGGTGAAACCGGATGCCGACTTTACCAACGGCAACTATTGGGGTGTGCCATCGAGCTTTGAGTTCTTCACCAATTATGGCCGCGTGTTCCTGGAATCGGACATGCCGCGCTACATGCTGAACTCATTTCTGATCACGGTGCCGACCGTGATCGGTGCCATTGCGCTTTCCTCGCTGACGGGATTTGCGCTCGGCATTTATAAGTTCAACGGCAACCTGTTGATCTTCTTCATGTTCATTGCCGGCAATTTCGTGCCGTTCCAGATCTTGATGGTGCCGGTGCGCGATCTGACGGTGTCCATGAATCTCTATGACACCAAGACTGGCCTGGTGCTCTTTCACATCGCCTTCCAAACCGGGTTCTGTACCCTCTTCATGCGCAATTTCATCCGTCAGCTGCCCTATGAGCTGATTGAGGCCGCACGCGTGGAAGGCGTCGCTGAGTGGCGCATCTTCTGGTACGTGGTGCTGCCCCTGATGAAGCCGGCTCTGGCTGCCTTGGCGGTGCTGATCTTCACCTTCATCTGGAACGATTATTTCTGGGCGGTGGTTCTCACCCAAGGGCCGGATGCGCAGCCAGTGACGGCAGGCATCACCAGCTTTAACTCGCAGTTCCGCGCGGCCTATCATCTGATGAGTGCCGGTTCGATCGTGGCTGCTCTGCCGCCGGTCCTGATGTTCTTCCTGATGCAGAAACACTTCATTGCCGGGCTGACGCTGGGCGCTGTGAAGTAAACTAGGATTTCCCCTCCGTGATACGCAGTTGGCGTTTGGATGATGGGCGCCAGACCCTGGTTCTGGCAGCTGATAATGATCGGCTGCCAGAGGTGGTCTATTGGGGTGCCCCTCTGCCCCAGAATGAGGATTTGGACCTTCTGCGCCGGGCGCACGCGCTCGACGTGACCGGTGGCATGCTGGATGCCAATCCCGATCTATCGATCTGCCCTGAGGCAACGCGCAGTTTCCCCGGCCAGCCTGGATTGATCCTGCGCGACAGCGGCGGCACGCCCTTGCTGCCGAAATTCTGTTTTCAGAAAGATGAGCAGAGCGAAGACGGCCTGGTGCTGACCTATGAGGACACGACCAGCCTTCTGACCTATACGGCGCATTTTTCCATCAACCCGCGCACGCACATCATCACCACTTCTGCTCGCCTGGAGGCGGCCAAGCCCGTTCATTTGCACTGGTTTGCTGCGCCGGTTCTGCCTGCATCGCAGCAGAGTGATGCCATGATCGATTTTGCCGGTCGTTGGTGCGGGGAGTTTCAGCCGAACACGACCGCCTGGTCGCCGGGCATGCGGTACCGGGAAAACCGCACTGGCCGCACCGGCCACGAGCATTTTCCTGGCCTCATTCTGCCCGAACGTGGGGCCACCAACACGCAGGGCCACGCCTATGCGTTTCACTATGGCTGGTCGGGCGGTCACAAGATGATCGCCGAGGAGCTGCCCGATGGCCGGCGCCAGATCCAGTTCGGCCACGCGGCGCGCATGGAGCACGATCCGCACACGGTCTTCCAGACAGCGCCGCTCTACATCACCTATTCGCGCGACGGGCTGAACGGGTGCGCGGTCGCCTTCCAACGCCATCTGCGCGACGAAATCGTCACCTGGCCGGATGCCAGCCGCCCTCGGCCGGTGCATTACAATTGCTGGGAAGCGGTCTATTTCGACCACAAGCTGCCGGTGATGAAAGAACTTGCCGAGCGCCGCCGCGCTCGCGGACGGTTCGTGCTCGATGAGGGCTGGTTCGGTCAGCGCGACGATGACACCCAGTCGCTGTCCGATTGGGAGGTCGATCCGCGCAAATACCCCGATGGTTTGGGCCCCTTGATCGAGCATGTTCATGCGCTCGATATGACCTTCGGCATCTGGTTCGAGCCGGAGATGATCAATCCGGAAAGCGATCTGCATCGCGCCCATCCTGAATGGGCGCTCGGCTCGGAAGATCAGACCCTTGGCCGCCAGCAAAAGGCGCTCAACATGGCGCTGCCGGACGTGCGCGATTTCATCTATGAGCGGATGGCAGCGATCCTCGCCAAATACCCCATCGACTACATCAAATGGGATCATAACCGGGTGTTGCCGATGCCCGACGCGGCGCAGACGCGCGGGTCCTACGCGCTGATCGACCGGTTGCGCCAGGCTTTTCCGCAGGTTGAGATCGAGAGCTGCGCGTCGGGCGGCGGGCGCATCGATTTCGGCATTTTGAGCCGTACGCAACGGGTCTGGCTGTCGGACAGCAACGATGCGCTGGAGCGGCTGAAGATGCAGCACAATGCAGCGCTCTTCCTGCCGCTGGTGGTGACGGGCTCACATGTCGGGCCTCGGCGCTGCCACACATCAGGCCGGGTGCTGGATATCAGTTTCCGGGCCTGGGTCGCCGCGCAGCGGCATATGGGTTTTGAAATGGACCCGCGCGAGCTGACCGAGACCGAGATCGCGGTGCTCAAAGAAGTCACCAGCTGGTGGAAAGCCAACCGGGCCTGGATGAGCCGGGCCGATATCTTGCGCCTGGATAGTCCCGATCCGGCGGTGATCGCCGAGCAGCAACTGGCCGAAGATGGCAGCCGTTTTGTCGCGTTCATCGGCAAGGCTGCCACCAGCGCGCAAATCGCACCACGGCCTTTGCGCTTCACCCGTCTTGACCCTGACGCCCGTTATGCGGTGAACCTGATCAACCGGCACACGGCACCGGCCCTGTCACGCGGCACACCAGCCCTGAAAGAGGGTCCGATGGAGCTGTCGGGCAGCTATCTGTTGCATCAAGGTTTGACGATGCCCTGGTCCTACCCGGAATCGATGTGGGTGATTGAGGGCCGCAGACTGTGATAGACCAGACATTTCTTCGTCCGGACGCCGATCCGGCCCCCTTAGTTGACGCGCGGGAGACGCCTTGATGGACCTTATTGCCAGCTATTCTGACCTCAAAGGCGCCAGCGTCTTCATCACCGGCGGCGGGTCCGGCATCGGTGCGTCTTTGACCGAGGGCTTTTTGCAGCAAGGGTCCAAGGTGGCCTTTGTGCAGCGCTCCGACGCAACCGCGTTCGCCGATGAAATGGGCGAGAAATACGGCAACAAGCCGCATTACATGCAGTGCGATATCACTGACCTTGATCGGCTCAAGGCCTGCATCGATGAGGCGGCAGACCGCCATGGTGGGCTGGATGTGCTGGTGAACAACGCCGCCAACGATCAGCGCCACAAGACCCTTGAGATCGATGAATCCTATTGGGACTGGTCGACCTCGATCAACATGAAGGCCTACTTCTTTGCCTGTCAGGCGGCAATTGCGCGTATGCGAAACGCTGGCGGCGGTACGATCGTCAATTTTTCGTCGATCAGTTACATGATGGGCAATGGCGGGATGCCCGCTTACACGAGCTCCAACGCGGCCATCACCTCGCTGACCGCAACGTTGGCGCGGGAGTTTGGGCCGGAGAAAATCCGCCTTAACGCACTGGCGCCTGGCTGGGTGCTGACCGACAAGCAGATGGAGAAATGGGCGAGCGACGAGGCGCTGGCTGAGCATATGGCCCGTCAATGCCTGAAGGAGCATTTGGTGCCGGAGGATATCGTCGGTGGCACGCTGTTCCTGGCGTCCAACGCGAGCCGCATGATGACCGGCCAGTGCTTGGTGATCGATGGCGGCGTGGTGGTGCCTGGCTGATGCAGGCTGCGCTCGCCCCCGAATGGATCGCCGTTGATTGGGGCACCACCCATCTGCGTGCCTATGCGATGGATGCTGCCGGCCAGGTGATCGCGCGTGGACATGGCCTTGGGATGGGCGCCTTGGCGGCGGGCGAAGGCCGGGGCGATTTCGAGGCTGCCCTGCTTGGTGTGATCGATTCCTGGCTCGGTGAGGCGCCCATCAGCGTCGTCATGTGCGGCATGGTTGGGTCGCGCCAAGGCTGGCATGAGGCGGGCTATCTGCCTGTTCCAAAAGCACTTTCCGGCCTCGGAGAGGCGTTGGCGCAGGTGCCGACGGAGGATTCGCGACTGGTGCCGTTCATCGTGCCCGGTCTCAGCCAAACCGATCCGTTTGACGTGATGCGGGGCGAAGAGACCCAACTTGCGGGCTACGTCGGTCAGGCGCCCGGTGCCAACACCACCGTGTCCGGTCGGGTCTGCCTGCCTGGCACCCATGCCAAATGGGCGCGGCTTGAAGGCGGGGCAGTGACGCATTTTTCCACCGCGATGACCGGCGAATTGTTCGATCTGCTGACAGAACACTCGATTTTGGCGCATTCAGTGAGCGATGATGCGCTGGATGCGGAGGCCTTTCGCGACTCTGTTCTGGCCGCCTATCATGATCCGGCCTGTCTGACCGAAGCGCTGTTTTCGGTCCGTGCCGAAGGCTTGCTTGCCGGCGAAGATGGTGTGCGGGCGCGTGGTCGGGTGTCCGGTCTTCTGGTCGGGGCGGAATTGGCTGGTGCGAAACTTGAACCGGGCGAGCCGGTGACCTTGATCGGTGCGCCCAAGCTGTGCGTTGCCTACACTGAGGCGCTGGCGGCGCTTGGTCTGGATGCGGGCGTGCTCGATGGCGAAGCGATGGTGTTGCGCGGACTGGCAGACATCCATGGCCAGCTGGTCGAGCGGCGGGCGGTCCCGGCATGATGCGCTCTGGCGTGGCCTAGCGCCATGAGCGTTGTGAAAAAACGAAGAGGTGTGAAGTGAGTGTTGGAGCGCGGCCACTTGTGGCCATATTGCGCGGCGTAACGCCCGAAACTGTCAGCGAAATCGGCGAGGCCCTGTTCGAGGCAGGAATCTCCTGGATCGAAGTGCCGCTCAACTCGCCCGATCCGCTGCAATCCATCATTCGGTTGGTGGCCAAGTTTGGCGATCGGGCCGTGATCGGCGCGGGTACCGTGCTGACGGTCGAGCAAGTCGAAGAGGTGGCGGCGACGGGTGCGCGCCTGATCGTCTCGCCGAACATGAACCCGGAGATCATTCGGCTGACCAAGGCCAAGGGCATGATCTCGCTGCCTGGCGTTTTCACCGCAACGGAATGCTTTGCCGCGCTCGATGCAGGCGCGGATGGGCTGAAGTTCTTCCCTGGCGATCTGATTGGACCATCGGGTCTGAAGGCGCTGAATGCTGTGCTGCCGTCCACTGCAACCACCTATGCCGTGGGCGGTGTCGACGCGACCAACATTCCCGATTGGCTGGCCGCCGGTGCCAACGGCTTCGGCCTTGGCTCCTCGCTCTACAAGCCTGGCGACAGCGCGCAGGATGTGGCGGAGAAGGCGCAAGCGATCGTTGCGGCCTATGATGCAGGCAAATGATGACCTTTACGTCAAAGGAAGCATCACTGTTCGATGCCACACGGTGCGAACTGGGCGAAGGGCCGCTCTGGCATCCTGAGCATAACGCTTTGTTCTGGTTCGACGTTCTCGGCCAGAAGCTGTTTATGCGTTCGCGAACCCAGTTCCGCCAATGGCTTTTCCCGGAGATCGTCTCGGCCGCGGGTTGGGTGGATCGCGATACGTTGCTGATTGCCGGCGAGACGGCGTTTTGGCGGTTCGACATTACGACCGGGTCGCATGACAAGCATGTGCCGCTTGATGCTCATGACGCCGGTACGCGTTCCAATGATGGCCGGGTGGACCCGTGGGGCGGCTTTTGGATTGGCACCATGGGCAAAGGCGCCGAAAAAGGCGCTGGCGGCATCCATCGCTACTATCGCGGCGCGGTGACGACGCTATTCCCGTCAATCACGATCCCCAATGCGATCGCTTTCGCGCCCGATAGGTCGCACGCGACGTTCGCCGATACCGTGACTGGCCAGGTCATGCGCGTTGAACTCGACAAGGGCGATGGATCGCCCATCGGTCGGCCGGAGGTCTTTCTCGATCTCACCGTTGAAGGCCGCAACCCCGATGGCGCGGTGTTCGATGCCGATGGCCGCCTGTGGCTTGCCGAATGGGGTTCGTCGCGGGTTGCCTGTTACGGACCGGACGGTTCGGCGCTTGCCGAGGTCACCGCCCCGACGCCGCACACCTCCTGTCCGGCGTTTGGTGGCGAAGACCGGCGGACCTTGTACATCACCACGGCCCAGGAACATCTCAGCGCCACCGATCCAGGGTTTGAAAAGGCCGGCCAGACGTTCTGCGCGCAGGTGGATGCAACCGGTCAACGCGAGCATCAGGTTACGCTTTAGCCATGTTCCTTGTTTCGTGGGACGATCCCCCTATTGTCTAGCCATCTGTTCTGTTGAAGGCCCTGTTCATGCTTGATCGTCTCAAAGCACTGTTCGCTGACCCTGAGCCCGCCGCCGATACCGGTGCGGCTTTTGCCCCTGACGATGCGCGCGTCGCCGTCGCCGCCTTGCTGGTGCACATGATCCGCATTGACGGCGTGGTGACGGAGGATGAAACCTCCACCATCCGCGCCGCGCTCGACACCCAGTTTGGGCTGTCTGGCGATGATCTGGACGAGGTGCTGGAAGAGGCCCAGCGCCGCGATGATGAAGCAGTCGATCTCTACGGGTTCACCTCGATCCTGAAGGCCAAGCTCGCCGAAGAGGAACGCATCGAGGTGATCGAATTGCTTTGGCGGGCGGTCTTTGCCGATGGTGTCGTCAACGAGCTGGAAGACAATATGGTCTGGCGCACCGCCGAGCTGCTGGGCGTGTCCAGCCGCGACCGGATGATCTTGCGCAAACGCGTGGCCGGCGAGGCGGCCTCTTAACCGCCTTCACCTCTGCGCTCTCACGCTGCCTCACGGACTTGTTGCCAATCTGGCGACAATTTGCACGCCTGGTCGCTGGACATTGGCGGGCGGCGAGGGTTTTGTGCAGGCATGTCTCAAGACCAGCCCATCCTCATCATCCTGCATCAGGAGCATTCCACGCCCGGACGGGTTGGAATGAAACTGCGCGAGCGCGGCTATTGCCTGGATATCCGTCGGCCGCCGCTGGGCTGCGCGCTACCGGAAACGCTGGATGAGCACGCCGGCGCGGTGATGTTCGGCGGGCCGATGTCGGCCTATGATG
>JBKAGN010000081.1:0-11589 GCA_046290415.1 Hyphomicrobiales bacterium | reverse complement strand
TTTGCCGCATTTTCCGGGCGCGAAACCGCACACACTTTCGCTGAAAATGCTCTAGCGGATCGCAATCTAACGTATGGCTTGGCCGTCCTCATCGAAGAAGCAGATAAAGTCTTTTTCGAAGACCAGCGCGACGTCATCGCCCACCTTCACCGTTTCGGTGCCAGCCACGCGCACGATCATGGTCTCGTGGCCTTTGGGCGTCACGTAGAGATAGGTGTCGGCGCCCAGATATTCGACCACATCGACGCGGCCCTGCATGTGCGCGTAAGCCGGATCGCCAAGCTGAATATGCTCCGGGCGAATGCCAAGCTTCACCGCCTTGCGACCGGTGGTGTGCTGAGGGAAGCTGCCCGTTCCGTGGCCATCAATCTTGAAGTTTTCCGCCACCGTCGTGCACGGAATGATGTTCATTTTCGGTGAGCCGATGAACTGGGCGACGAACAGATTGGCCGGATGATCATAGAGATCGCGCGGGGAGCCGACCTGCTCGATCTGGCCGGCTGAGAGCACGACAATCTTGTCGGCCAGCGTCATAGCCTCCACCTGATCGTGAGTCACATAGATCATCGTCGAGCCAAGATTCTGGTGCAGCTTGGCGATTTCAAAGCGCATCTCCACGCGCAAGGCGGCATCAAGATTGGAGAGTGGCTCATCGAACAGAAACGCGCTGGGTTCACGCACGATCGCGCGCCCGATGGCGACGCGCTGGCGCTGGCCGCCTGACAGCGCTTTTGGGCGTCGATCGAGATAATCGTCGAGCTTCAAGATGCTCGCGGCGTAATCGACTTTCTCTTGAATTTCGCTTTTCGGCTTACCGGCTGTTTTGAGGCCGAAGCCGACATTCTCGCGCACCGACATGTGCGGATAGAGCGCATAGGACTGGAACACCATGGCCAGGCCACGCTGCGAGGGTGGCGCGGACACAACGCTCTTGCCATCAATCAGGATATCGCCGCGCGAGGTCTCTTCCAGGCCGGAGATAAGCCGCAGGAGTGTTGATTTCCCACAGCCTGAGGGACCGACAAAAACCACGAACTCACCATCGTCGATGGTCAGATCGACACCCTTGATGACCTGCAGGTCGTCGAACCATTTCTCAACTGCTTTGAGTTCAATCGCGCCCATTGGAACCCTCTACTCTTTGTTCTGTGGAGCCCAGGGAGCTCCAGTTGCGGCGTATTGCAGCCAAGTTGCTGCCGTCCAGGAGAACGCGCCGCCGCCCGCTGGCGAGCCGTCATTGCAATCGAAATATTCTGCGAAACCAAAATTGGACATCAAGGCGCGGGTGTCGTCCCAGACCTGCTGGGCCTCGGTCGCATAGCCTTGGTCGCTCAGCCCCTTGCCGATCATCATGTTCATGAAGGCCCAGACCGGCCCGCGCCAATAGCGGATGGAATCGAAGTTCGGCTGATCGGGATCGTGGCTGGCAACGCCATAACGTGTCTTGGCCCGGATGCGCCGATAGTGGCCGATCATAGCAGCGCGCTGATCGTCGCTACCCACGCCTGCAAAGAAGCACATCATGGCCGCATTGGAGACGCCGCCGCCATGTTTGGAGGTGCGCAGGTCAAGCGCGGCGAAGGTTTCCTGGCTCGCGTCCCACAGGCGATCGACGCCTGCTTCAGCGCGGGCGATCCATTCTTCGATGACGGGGATGTCGTCGATCTTCTTCAAGACATGCGCCATGCGCAGCAGCGCCCGGTCGGCGGCCAGAAGAATGAAGGTGGTGCCAGGATCAGCGACGAAGAAAGGGTTGCGCTGGCCGATGTCGCGCGCGTTCCAACCGAGCGAGCGGCCAAACTCCACCAGCGCGATGTAGCGGTCATACTCTTCCTTGGTCGGCCGCATTTTGGCGTCGACATGTTTCAAATCGCGTCGCTCATAGGGCGCGACGTTGGAGCCATCGACGGCTTTTAGAGCCTCGTCCCAATCAGGGGAATTGTCGCGGCCCGACTCCCAGGGGTGGGTGACAGCGACGATGCCGAGTGTGCCGGGGTCGCGGTAATCGTGCCACCAGCGATGCCAGCGCATCAGCGCATCGAACACGCGCGCCGCGCGGGCCTGGCCGAGCGGGCCATTGTCGCGGGCAAGCAACTCTTCGGCGCAGAAGGCGGCGACCGGTGGCTGTGAATGCCCAGACGTCGGCACAGGGCGTCCGGTGTCCCACACATTCGGGCCAGGGAAATAGGTCGGCGCTTCCTTGTGGAAGACGATGTGCGGGATCATCCCGTCCGGCCATTGATGGGCGACCAGCGTCTCGATCTCTGTCCAGGCGCGATCCAGATCGAAGGCGGCAAAGCCCATGGCGACAATCGCGGAGTCCCAGTTCCACTGATAGGGATAGAGCCCGGCGGTCGGGACCGTATAGCCACCGCGATCATTGCCGGTGATGATCGCCTGCGCTTGGCGCGACAGCGCAGCATCATCCAAGGCGTGTTTTTCTGCTGCGGACACGGGCTAGCCTTTCACACTGCCGGCGGTCAGCCCGGCGACCAGGAAGCGTTCCAGCCACAAGAAGACGACCAGCACAGGTACCGTGGCAACAACGGCGCCGGCCATGAGGTGCTGGCGCGGGACTTCGGATGAGTTGAGCGATACGACGCCGCGCGAGAGCGTGAAGATGCTGGGGTCATCAAGGAACATGAAGGCGAAGAGGAACTCGTTCCAGGCGATCATGAACACGTAAAGCGAAACCGAGGCGAGGGCGGGCAAGGCAAGCGGCAGGGTGATTTTGACGATCACGCCAAAGCGCGTCAGCCCATCCATCAGTCCGGCTTCTTCCAACTCCGCCGGGATGCCCTCGAAATAACCCTTCAGCATGTATAGCGCGACGGGCACCGTGGTGGCCGGATAGACGATCAACAAACCGAGCAGCGAGTTGCGCAGGCCAAGCTGCGAGAACACCGCATAAAGCGGGATCACCAGCACGATGGCCGGTACCATGTAGATGAGCAGGATCGAGCGGGCGAAAGCGTGCTGGCCTTTGAACCGCAGCCGCGCCACGGCATAGGCGCCCGGGATGGAGAAGAGCAGCGTCAGGATCACGGTCGCCGTCGAGACGATGAACGAGACGAGCAAATAGCGCCCGAAATTGAACTGGGTGAACAGCTCGTAATAGCTGGAGAAAAGGCCCGCAAAGCCTTGGCTAAGATCAATGGAAAGATCGAGCGGGTTGGCCAGCAACTCCGCCTGGTTCTTCAGGCTGGTCATCACCATGACGTAGAAGGGCAGGGCGACCATGACCGTGAAGATCACATAGCCGAGGCCCTTCATGGTGCGGATGAACGCCGCTTCTGCCATGTAGCGCGAGACTTTGCCCGATGGCAGATCGCCGATCATCAGCGTTGTACCGATAACGGTCAGCATGCCGAGAATGGCAAGCGCAATGCCTTGCCAAACGGTGACGGCGTCTATCGGCAATCCAAAAGGCATGGCGAAGGTCGCCAGCAGATGGACGATCAAAAACAGAATGAAGGCGATGGCGCGGGAGCGTTTGGAGGCGCGGGACTTTGGATCAAGCGCCCCGATGTAAGCGCCAGCTATCAGCCCCGCGAGGGCAGCAGCGCCGGCGGGCGGTGAGGCAAAGGCGCCGGTGATGAGGCCAAGCGTCACGCCGACTACGATCATCACCACGAAGCCCGCCAGGGCGCCGATGACGGCGCTGATCAGCGTGCCGGTGCCAAAGGCAAAACCGGACTGTGCTGGGGCAGGTGCAGGGGACGTTTCTGCGATCGCCATAGCTTACGCCCCTCCCTCTTTGGGTGAGAACTTGAAGAAGGCGAGCGCGAAGACAAGCAGCACGAAGAAGACCACCACCGCCACGGCAGCGCCCGCTCCAAGATTGGAGAGGGCAAAGCCTTGCTCATAGACCTGAACGGTGAGGGTGCGCGTGCCTGCCGCCCCGCCGGTCAGCAGGAAGATGTCGTCGAACTTGTTGAAGGTCCAAATGAAGCGCAGCAGGAACAGCACCGACAGGATGCCAACCAGTTGCGGCAACGACAGGTACCAGAACTGCTGGAGCGGTGTGGCGCCGTCCATCTCAGCGGCCTCGTACATCTCCGCGGACACTGATTGCATGGCCGCCAAGATGAAGAGGAAGGAGAGCGGGAAGTAGCGCCAGGCCTCGAACGCGATCACGGTGGAAAGCGCGACCGGGAACCCGAAGGTGAAGCCGAAGATGGTCACATCCACCTCGCGCGTGCCGAAGAAGTTTATCGGCGCACCAATCAGCCCCATCTCGACCAGCATGGCGTTGATCGTGCCGGAAAACGGATCGAGCAGGATGAGCCAGGTGAAGGCCACGGCGATCACCGGCGCGACATAGGGGAACAGGAAGAGACCGCGCAGAATGCCCCGACCTTTGAAGGCGGTGTTCATCAGCTGGGCGGCAAACAGGCCGACGACCAGCGCGCCTGCGGTGGAGAACACGGTGTAGTAGATCGTCACGCGCAGCACGAACCAGAATTCGGAGCTGTCAAAAACGCGCTGAAAGTTTTCCAGCGTGAAATCGAAACTGGTGAGGACGTTGACGCCGGAGCCGGTGACATTCGGCTCGGTCTGGCGAACGTCAATCGGGTTATCGAGAAACGCCTGGGTGACCTCGGCCTGCAGACGGAAGCGCTCGCGGAAGCCGCCTTCCAGATCGCCCAACGTGCAGGAAAGCTCGCGGCCGGTCAGGGTGCAGCGCTCGTCCAGACCGGTGACCGTCAGGCCCTCTGGAATCTGGTCGGTGAAGGCTGCCTCGCGCACCGGCTGGTTGGGCGAGGAGTTGCGCATGCGGTATTCAAGCTCAACTTCGTCGCCCACAGCCTCAGCGTCGCCACGAAAGCGCTCGGTGAGCAGCATGCTGGGTGCGCGTAGATCGGCCAGCTCGACGGGCTTAACCGATATCCAGAAGTTTGCGAGCAGCGGACCTAGAACGACCAGAACCACGATCAGCGCCGTCGGCAGCAGCATGCCAAAGGCAAGCTTCGCCTCGCGCTTGCGCATGGGTCCCGCCCCCTTGGGCGGGCCAAGGGGCGATTTGGGTCCCGCCCCCTTGGGCGGTCCTAGAGAAGAAGAGTCAGCAATCGACACGGCATTCACCCGGTGCGGTCAGACAGAATCTTTGGTCGCAATTGTGAGTGCCAGAGGGGGGATGCGGCGCCATCCAAAGGGACAGCGCCGCGTCTAGCATCGAACGAGCAGCGTCTTATTCGACGGCGGCTGCCAGTTCTTCATTGATGATGGCAACGGTGGCGGCAGCGTCACGCTCGCCATCGATGAACTCGCGCACATAGCGGTTGATGATCTGCGAGTTGATGATCTGCGAGGCGATGGAGAGTTGACCCTCGTTCACGCCCCAGCGATCAGCGGTTTCAAGGCCGGCAACGATGCTGCCAATGACCTCTTCAGGGTAAAGGTCGGACAGCGGTGCGCGGCGATCCACGCCGACATCAAGCATCGACCAGCCATCGACATATTCGGTCGGATTGTCCTGGGTGCCGCGACGCACGGGGAACTTGCCTTCGGGCGCGATGGAGAGCGTGGACATGTAGCCTTCGCTCATCGAGTAGGCGACGAACTCCTGCGCCACGTCGAGATTGGCGCCGGAGGTGATGCCGAGATAGCGGATGTCGGCCCAAGCTGCACCGTCCGGATTGGACGGACCTGAGATAGTGGTCACAACGCCGGTGTTGGACGCCAGTTCGCGCGACGTTGGATCATCATTGATGGTCGGAGGGGCGCTGTCGCGCAGACCGGCCAACTCATCAAGAATGAACGGTGACCAGATGATCATCGCGGCTTGACCAGCAAAGTAGAGCTCGCGCGATTGCTGCCAGAAAAGATCGCCGGGAGGGGAGGCTTCGGCGATGGCTTTGTAGAACTCCAGCACCTCGATGGTGGCGTCCTCGTCAAGCGGCGCAAAACCATCATCGTCGACAGGCGAGACGCCGTTGGCGAGAAAAACATGCTCCAGAACCTGGCTCATGAAGTTCTCATCGATCTTGGTGGCGGCCACGAAGCCGAAGACCTCGGGGGGATTGTGCAGCGCTTCGACCGCGGCCAAAATGTTGGCGTAGGAGGTTGGTGCCTCAAGGCCGGCAGCTTCAAACAGGTCGGTGCGGTAGACGACCATTTGCGTCCAACCGTCCACCGGCACGGCCGCATAGATGCCGTCTTCGATTTCGGCCATTTCAAGCGCGCCCGGTGCGAAGGTGTCGTCGCCCAGATCATCGATGATGTCGGTGGCGGCGTCCGGGTCAAGAATGCCGGCTTCGGTCCAAGGCAGGACGTATTGCAGCGTGTGGTAGATCACGTCGGGCAAGTCGCCGGCGGCGAAGGCCGCGGTGGCGCGGGTTCCCAGCTCGTTCTCCGACACGGGAATAACCTGGACGTCATTGCCGGTGGCAGCGGAAAAATCAGCGGCCATCTGCTCTTGGATGGCGAGGCGCTCGGGCTGCTCTTCGGTCGTCCAGAAGCGGATCGTGTCGGCGCTGGCGGCCGAGGCCAGGAACGTACCGGCCAAAAGCGCACTGATGGTGAGGGTTGTTTGTTTCATCGTCTTTCTCCCTAAAACTGGAAGCGCTTTCGGTGCCGAAGCCACGCCGCGCTCGACCTCGTTGATCGAGGTTCGGGCGAAAACGTATGCGATGACAATTCCCTCGTCCAGCCTAACAAATAGGCAAAATCTGGCAGGTCACTTGCGGGCGCCAAACCACATGCGGCGCAAAAGCCCGTCTTTGCGAACGAACTGGTGGTAAAGCGCCGCTGCAACATGCCCGGCGATGAGCAGCATCAACGCAGTGGCGAAGAGCCCGTGGGCGGCGCGTGGTGGCAGCTCGTCCAGGTTCGGCAGAGGTTCGCCCGAGCTGCCAAACACGATGGGCGGCAACCCGCCGAGCACACTCATGCCAATGCCGGAACCGAGCATGCCGAAGATCAGAATGTAGAAGGCCCAATGGGCCCATTTGGACAGGCGGTTGAGAAGCGCGTTGCCAATGTCGGCTTCAGGAGGGTGGGTCGTGCGCAGACGCACGATTAGGCGTACCAGCATCAGCACCAAAATCGTGATGCCGACAATCATATGGCCTTGCAGCCCCTCGATCTTGTTGGGGTGATCGTTGGGCATCGCATCGAGAATGAACGTGCCGCCAAAGAGCGCGAGGAGAATGAGGATCGCCAACACCCAGTGCAAGGCGACAAGCGCGGGATGGTAACGGGTCATAGCGAAGCTCCTTTCAGACCTTTGTGATGATTGGTTTCTAGCGTAATCTCACTATTGTTGCAATATGCAAATGTTGCGAAACGCGATTGTCTTCCCTATGCCCGCCCATCATGGGTGACGTATGACAGACGATAAGGGGCTCACATCCGATGCCATTCGTGCGGCGCGCGAAGGCAGCGTCGGCTGGCTGATCCAGCGGCTTGCCGGACGGTTGGATCGCGCGATGGATGAAAAGCTCGCACCGCACGGCCTGACGATCCAAAAGTTCGCAGTGGTGATGACGGTCATGGAGCACGATGGTCTAACGCAAAGCGAGATCGGCAATCGCTTCCGCTCGCCCGCTTACAAGATCACCCGGTCAATCGATGCACTTGAGGCCGATGGTTTCCTGGAGCGCCGTGCGCATCCGGCCTCACGGCGCACCAACACGGTGCACGCCACGCCCAAGGCCTTGAAGCTTGCGCCGACGCTGATCGCCATCATCGAAGCGGTGAACCAGGAAATGCTTGCTGGGCTGGGCTCGGGCGAGGATCGCCAAGTCCACGCTCTGCTCAGGCAGATGCTCGAGCGCAATGACCTCTCAAAGGTGGACCCCGCCTAACGCGGTCGCACGCCATTCAACAGGATCGAAAGCACCGCCTGCGATGCTTGCTCATTAAAGCCGGGCTTTTTCGATTGTGCGCCGGTGACCGCGTCGATCTGCGCCGCGAAGTCGGCATAGTGCTGGGTGGTCGCCCAAATCATGAAGATCAAATGCACCGGATCGACCGGCGCCAGTTTGCCGTCATCGATCCAGCCTTGAAGGATGGCGGATTTTTCTTCGACCAGCGATTTCAGCCGCGTTTCCAGAAAGTCTTTCAGGATGGGTGCGCCGGCCAAAACCTCCGAGGCGAAAAGGCGCGAGGCTTCCGGTCTGTCCGCCGACATGCGCATCTTCAGCGAAATGTAGCGGCGCAGCTCTTCCACCGCATCAGCTGTCGGGTCGAGCGTCATCAGTGGCGAAAGCCATTCCTCGACGATTTGTTCCAGCACCGTGCGGTAGATCGCCTCTTTGGAGGGGAAGTAGTAGAGCAGGTTGGGCTTCGACATGCCCGCCTTGTCGGCAATCGCGTCGATGGTTGCGCCGTGATAGCCGCGCGATGAAAACTCGCTGACCGCCGCCTCGGCGATCGCGGCACGGTTTTCCAATTGAATGCGGCTGTGTTTGTTCAAGCGTGTGGGCCGATGCGCAGTGGTTTTCGGGGTGCGACGCTAGCGCTTTGCTCTCGCCGGACGCAACCCTACGCTGTTGAAACGGTCATCAACATTCGACCAAATGGTCAAAATCTTGACGTGGGGCCGTTTGCGGTCTTCACTGCCCCAAACCGATTTGAACCAGAGGGGAACGCAATGGGTTCAGTGGGCAATCAGTCAGGAAACCAGCCGGGGGAAAATCTGCGGATCAATCCGGAACGCCTTTGGGATTCGCTGATGGACATGGCAAAAATTGGCCCGGGAATCGCTGGCGGCAACAATCGCCAGACGGTGACCGACGAAGACGCGGAAGGCCGCAGGCTTTTCCAGAAGTGGTGCGAGGAGGCTGGCCTCACCATGGGCGTCGATGAGATGGGCACCATGTTTATGCGCCGCGAGGGGACCGACCCTGAGGCACTGCCGGTCTATGTCGGTTCGCACTTGGATACTCAGCCGACGGGCGGCAAATACGATGGCGTGCTCGGCGTTCTGGCGGGCCTGGAAATCGTGCGCACGCTCAACGATCTCGACATCAAGACCAAGCATCCCATCGTTGTCACCAACTGGACCAATGAAGAGGGCACCCGTTACGCTCCGGCCATGATGGCCTCAGGCGTTTTTGCCGGTGTGCTCGATCAGGCCGACGTCTATGAGCACACCGATGCTGAAGGCAAAAAGTTCGGTGATGAGCTGGAGCGCATCGGCTGGAAGGGCGAAGAAAAAGTCGGCGAGCGCGAAATGCACGCTTTTTTCGAGCTGCACATCGAGCAAGGCCCGATCCTGGAGGCCGAGGGCAAGGATATCGGCGTCGTCACGCATGGCCAGGGGCTGCGCTGGATCGAGTGCACGGTGACCGGCAAGGAAAGCCACACCGGCTCCACGCCCATGCCGATGCGCAAGAATGCCGGGCGCGGGCTCGCGCAGATCACCGAACTGGTGCACACCATCGCCATGGACAATGCGCCCAACGCGGTCGGTGCCATTGGCCATATCGATGTCTATCCCAACTCGCGCAATATTATTCCCGGCAAGGTGGTGTTCACCGTCGATTTCAGGTCGCACGAGCTGGACCGGCTGCAGGGCATGGTTGCGCGTTTTGAGGAGGAAGCACCGAAGCTCTGCGAGGCGATTGGCGTGGAGCTCTCATGGGAGATTGTCGGGCAGTTCGACCCGCCGGCCTTTGATGAGCAATGCGTTGGCATGATCCGCGACGCCGCCGAGCGTTTGGGCTACTCCCACCGCGACATAATCTCCGGCGCTGGTCATGATGCCTGCTGGATCAACAAGCTTTACCCGACCGCGATGGTCATGTGCCCGTGTGTGGACGGCCTTTCACACAATGAGGCTGAGGAGATTACCAAGGACTGGGCGCGGGCCGGTGCGGATGTGCTGTTCCATGCGGTCGTCGAGAAGGCGGAGATTGTTGGGTGAGTAAGGCGCCCCCTCATCCGACGGCTTCGCAATCGCCTTCTTCCCGAGGGGAGAAGGAAGTGGCGCCAAACCCTCTCCCCGGTGGGGAGAGGGTGGCCGCGCAGCGGCCGGGTGAGGGGGCCTACAACCCCAAGCCACCCGCCTACACCAAACCATCGGCGCGCAGTCTCCGAAAGAACCAGACAGACGCAGAAGCTTTGCTTTGGTCCGATCTGCGTAATCGCCGCCTTGGTGGATACCGCTTCAGTCGGCAGGTTCGCATTGGTGCATTCATTGCCGACTTCTGCTGCCGCGCTGAAAAGCTGATCGTCGAGCTTGATGGCAGCCAGCATGCGCAGAGCCAAGACGATCAATCGCGAACGCGCTGGTTGAACCGAAAAGGCTATGCCGTTCTGCGGTTTTGGAACAACGAGATCATGGCGTCGCGAGGCGCTGTGTTGGACTCAATTCTTGCGGTCCTGCAAGGCCGTATCACCACCCCCTCACCCGGCCTGCGCTATGCGCCGGCCGACCTCTCCCCGGCGGGGAGAGGTTAACGCCGGAGGCACATCCCATGACCACCATCATCAAAAACGGCACGATCGTCACCGCCGATCTCACCTACAAGGCCGACGTGAAAATCGAAGACGGGAAGATCGTCGAGATTGGCGAAAACCTCTCCGGCGGGACGGAGCTCGATGCCACCGGCTGCTATGTGATGCCGGGCGGGATCGACCCGCATGTGCATCTGGAAATGCCGTTCATGGGCACCTATTCCTCCGATGATTTTGAGTCTGGCACGCGGGCGGGGCTCTCCGGCGGCACGACCATGGTGGTGGATTTCTGCCTGCCCAACCCGGATCAATCTCTGCTGGAAGCGCTGCAGCGCTGGGACAACAAAACAAGCCGGGCCAACTGCGACTATTCCTTCCACATGGCGATCACCTGGTGGGGTGAGCAGGTGTGGAACGAAATGGAGGACGTTACCAAACGCGGCATCAACACCTTCAAGCACTTCATGGCCTACAAGGGTGCATTGATGGTGGACGATGATGAGATGTTCTCGTCCTTCCAGCGCTGCGCCGCGCTCGGTGCGCTACCGCTGGTGCACGCTGAAAACGGCGATGTGGTCGCGCAGCTTCAGGAAAAGCTGATGGCCGAGGGCAACAATGGGCCGGAGGCGCATGCCTATTCCCGTCCTGCCGAAGTGGAGGGCGAGGCCACCAATCGCGCCATCATGATCGCCGATATGGCCGGTGTGCCGGTCTACATCGTGCACACCTCATCTGAGCAGGCGCACGAGGCGATCCGCCGGGCGCGGCAGAACGGTATCCGCGCCTATGGCGAGCCGCTGATCCAGCATCTCACCTTGGACGATAGCGAGTACGCGCATCCCGATTGGGACCATGCCGCCCGCCGCGTGATGAGCCCGCCTTTCCGCGACAAGAAGCATCAGGACTCGCTGTGGGCGGGCTTGGCCGCTGGTTCGCTGCAGGTGGTTGCGACGGATCACTGCGCGTTCACGACCGAGCAAAAGCGCAACGGCGTTGGTGACTTCAGGTTGATCCCCAATGGGACCGGCGGCTTGGAAGATCGCATGCCGATGCTGTGGACCTATGGCGTGGCGACCGGCCGGCTGACGATGAACGAGTTTGTTGCCGTGACGTCCACCAACAGCGCCAAGATCCTCAACATGTACCCGAAGAAGGGTGCAATCCTGGAGGGCGCGGATGCCGACA
>JBKAGN010000080.1:0-11811 GCA_046290415.1 Hyphomicrobiales bacterium | reverse complement strand
CCTGTCGCACCACGCCGAAGACCGTAGCCTTTTCGCCCGTGGCGCCGTCAAAGCCGCGCTTTGGGCCTACAATAAGAAACCGGGCCGCTACACGATGCGCGATGTGCTTGGCCTATCAGACTCGACCTAATTACCCGGCAAAGGAAACGCCTTATGGAACGCCTTCTCGTCCTCGTCCGTCACGGGCAAAGCGAATGGAATTTGAAGAACCTCTTCACCGGTTGGAAAAACCCGGACCTGACCGAGCAGGGAATCAAGGAAGCCCGCACCGCTGGTCAAACGCTCAAAGAAATGAAGCTTGAGTTTGACGAGGCTTTCACCTCCGACCTGCTGCGCGCGCAGCGCACGCTGGATCTGATGCAGGAAGAAATGGGCACCGACCTGCCGATCACCCGTGATCAAGCGCTCAATGAGCGCGATTATGGCGACATCACCGGTATGAACAAGGATGAGGCGCGCAAGCAATTTGGCGAGGAACAGGTGCACATTTGGCGCCGGTCTTATGATGTGCCGCCACCGGGTGGTGAGAGCCTGAAAATGACGGCGGAGCGCGTACTCCCCTACTTCGACAAGGAAATTCTGCCACGCGTTTTGGCTGGCAAGCGCATCTTGGTTTCGGCCCATGGCAACTCGCTGCGCGCGTTGATCATGCAGCTGGAAGGCCTGACGCCGGACGAAATCCTCAAGAGGGAACTTGGTACCGGCACGCCCATCATCTACCGCCTCGACGAAGAGGGCGGCATCGCCGAGAAGATCGACCTGGCGGAATAGCGCCAGCCTGGCCTGTCTTCCCGGACGGCATGGCCAGTCCGGGATCTGCCAAAAACACCAAGCACAGTGAATAACCAGATCCCGGCGCAAGGCCGGGATGACGCGTGGTGTGGGTCTAACCGAAAAGCTCAGCCTGCGCGTCCGGTTTGACCTTCCCAATGCTGGCGGCTTCCCAGCCAAGCATGGCACGTTTGCGGGTCAGCCCCCAATGATAACCGGTCAAGGCGCCGGTCGAGCCCACCGCGCGATGGCAGGGCACGACGAACGAGATTGGGTTCTTGCCGACGGCGGCGCCAACCGCCCGTGATGCCTTGCGGCGCCCGATCGAATCAGCCAGCTTTCCATAGGTCGTGATGCCGCCAAGTGGGATCGACAGAAGCGTCTCCCATACCTGTACCTCGAAGTCTGTCCCGATCAGCGTAATACGCAGCGGGGTATCTGCCTGCCAGTGCGCTGGATCGAAGATGCGCCTTGCGGTCAATGCTGTTTTTTCAGGCGCGTCCACATAATGGGCATTTGGCCAGCGGCCAGCCATATCGTCAAAGGTTTCAGTCTCTTGGCCGGCATCGGCAAAGGCAAGCCCGACCAATCCATGCTCGGTTTCCATCACAAGAGCAGTCCCGAAGGGCGACGGATGGAACCCAAAATCGATCTGCAAACCCGCCCCCTTGGCGCGATAGGCGCCGGGCGGCATGGCATGATGGGTGACAAAAAGATCGTGCAGACGGCCTGGACCGGAAAGCCCAGTGTCCAAAGCCGCGTCCAAAACCGGCTCGCCATGCTCCAAAAGCATCTTGGCTTTGTCGAGCGTCACGGCCTGCAGGAAGGCTTTAGGCGTCAACCCGGCAAAGGCGCGAAACTTGCGCGTCAGGATCGCCGGATGTTCGCCAACTGCACGGGCAATCGTGTCTAAATCGGGCTGATCAAGATAGCGCTCAGAGATGTAGGCGATGGCCGCGCGGACGCTGTCATAGGCATCGCACCGTTCCTGGTAGGGGACCGGTGAAACGGGCGTGGCGGTCGGGTCGAGAAGGGCTGTCTGGTTCATCATGATGCCACTTTGCCGCAAACGGAGAATAGGCGACACCCGAAACCGGACCAGATTGACGGTGTTGGCCCTAGGCCGGCGCGCCGCGTTTCAGGCGGGTGAGGACCTCGCCGAGCGCATTGGCGAAGCTCTCCTTGTCATCAGGGTTCATGAACGCGCCCACTGGAAACTGCTGGCCTTTGCTTTCAAGCTTGATCGCCAGAACCCGCTCGTCTTCCTCGTCATAGGCGGTCTTCAATCGCGTCCAGACCGGATGCAACTCATCAACGGACACGCGGCCCCAGGCGCTGACCCGCTTAATTGTCAGCGCATCGGGCGTGACCCTCACCTCTTCATAGGCGCGGCCGGACCGATAGGAGATGTGAAAGGCAAGGAACACGATCGCGACGTCGAGCACCAGAAAGGCGAGGATCGGCCAGGCGCCGATGGCCAGAAACATCATGCCGGACGACAGCGCCAACCCGCCGATGAGCAGCATCAGAAGCACGAACCCGTTCTTCGGCAGCGAGCGATGCGGCGTCAGCCGCGCCGCAAAAAGCGGGCGGTCCGCGATCTGGTCTGGGATCGGGTTGTTGTCGCTCATGGCTCTCTATAGGACTGAAACCGGCAATTGGATTGCTGGCCCCGGCACCAATTGATTGTGACAAAACACCGCTGCACTTGAGTTTTCATGACCCAAAACGCCTCCCGCCCGCGCACCAAACCTGCTGCCAAAAAGCCAGCCGTCAAGAAGCGCGTGGGCCGTTCGCGCCTGAAACGCGAGGAAATCGAACAGCTTTTTGCTTCTTTCCATGCCATCGAGCCGGAGCCGAAAGGTGAGTTGGAACATGTGAATGCCTATACGCTGTTGGTCGCCGTGGTGCTCTCGGCGCAAGCAACCGACGCTGGCGTCAACAAAGCGACCCGTGGCCTGTTCGCCATTGCCGATACGCCGGAAAAAATGCTGGCGCTGGGCGAAGATACGGTCCGTGAGCATGTGAAGACGATCGGGCTTTATAAAGGCAAGGCCAAGAACGTGATGGCGCTCTCGCAGCGTCTGCTGGATGAGCACCCCGACCTTGCGCCTGGTGATGTGCCGGAGGATCGCAACTATCTGGAAAGCTTGCCTGGCGTTGGGCGCAAGACCGCCAATGTTGTGATGAACATGGCCTTCGGTCATCACACCAATGCCGTGGACACCCATGTCTTCCGGGTATCCAACCGGACCGGCCTTGCGCCGGGTAAAACCGTAGAAGCGGTGGAAGCCATCCTCGATCGCGTCGTGCCCGAACCTTATGGCTTGCACGCGCATCATTGGCTGATCCTGCACGGGCGCTATCTCTGCAAGGCGCGCACGCCCGAATGCTGGCGCTGTCCTGTGGCCGATATCTGCAAGTTCAAGGATAAGGTGCCCAACCCGGCCGACACGCCGAAAAAGTCGCGGGCGAAAACGGCGTCCTGACCCGTTAGTGCACTGTTCCGGGGATGGGCGTGATAGTGGTCAGCGCGGCTGTGGTCACAAGGATGACTGCAAACGCCAAAGCCTCCCAACGGATAGAACGCTGCAAGGCCGCGCCGGCCTCAGCTTTCCCTGCCTGCATGTTGGGGACGAGCGAGCGGCGGTTTTTCAGCGCCAGCGTCAACAGACCGGTCACAACGATGAGCTTGCCTGCTAGCGTCCAACCATAGGTGCTTGTGGCAAGTGCGGACAGCGGATCGACCCTCAAAAACGTGAACAACGCGCCGGCCATGATCAGAAGCGGCACGAGGATCATCGCCTGGTTGCCGAACCGGTGCGCAAGGAGCGCGGCCTCGTCCTTGGACACATGATCGACCGCTCGAAAAAGCGGCCATAGCGCGCCAATCCAAAAGCTAACGCCGAGCACATGGATCATGATGAGGAGCGAGAGAAGCAGGCGCGGCTCAGCGGTTGCATGGCCGGACAAAGCAAAGGACGCGGCAACCAACAGCGCGCCAAGTCCGCCACCCCCATAAAGAAGCGCTGGAACCAACAAGGCCAGTGCCACAAGCGCTAAGCCGGCGACGCGGGCAAGCGCCGCTGTTCCAAGCGGTCCATCCAGGACCAGGCCGAGCATGAAGGGGTCCGCCAGCCCCGCCAAACCATCATCAAGCAAGTAGCCGGCCTGAACTGAGAGGAAGAGGAATGTAGCAAGTGCGCCGAAAAGGGCCGCCCAAACACCAAAGCGGCGGGTCGCTGAGGCAATAACGGTGTCAGGTTTCAGCGCGACCAAAAACAGCGCCGATCCGGCCGCCAGCAAGCTGCTGCCATACGCCAAGGCCTTGGCAGTTATGGCCAGAAGACCCCAGACGCCGAACTCCATCGGTGGTTAGTCGCCGGTTACAGTGTAGGAAAAGCTGCCATTGACCGGGTGCCCGTCTGCGCTCAGCGCACGCCAGTCCACGGTGTAGGTCCCAGGGCCAAGGCCCGGCGCCTCAAGAGTTGCCGCATCGCTGGCCTCTCGTGGCGCGTCCAAACGCGTTTCACCGCTGTCGTTGCCATGGCTGTGGGTGAGCTCCACACGGGTGAGCGTTGCCGGCTCATCAAAGCGGATCGAGATTTCCGTCGGTGCTGCGTCGAGCATCGCCCCGTCTTCCGGCACGGTTCCCTCCTTGGTGGAATGGGCAAACGCCGATCCCGCGAGCAAAAGCGCGCCCACCATCACACTGAAAACTCTCAGCATTTTTCTTTTCCTCTATCGAGCCGTCTGACTCGTTTGGCAAACCGGTCAGCGTCAAGCATGCGCCAAACCGTCGCCGCGTGACAGGCTTTTGTGCAAGTGTACCATCAGCGCCGTGGCGAAAAGCGGCGTCAACAGGTTGACGATGGGGATCGCGACCAGCCCGGTTATCACCAAACCGGCCAGAAAAACCTTGCCACCATGGGCACGGCGCAGCGCTTTCACCTCAGCCTTGGGCCGGAACCGCAGGGCGGCCAGCTCGAAATATTCCCGGCCGAGCAGATACCCATTGGCGAGCAGGAAGATGATGGCGTTGATGCCAGGCACCAGCAACAGCATCAGCGCGCCAAGGTTCACCACGATAACCACCAGCGTGAAACCGACGGCCTCCTTCAACGCCATAAGCGTCGGCAATGGCCGACCCGTCGGCCCGCCTGGATAGTGGGTCGCTTCAACAACTTCAGCGATGTCGTCGAGAAAGAGGCTGGCAACCAGCGCCGTGACCGAACCGCCAGGAATACGCACCGCCAGCAGCGCCACCGGAGATCACCTGCACCAGATTGTCATAACGCGCTCAGCGTGCCGAAGGTGCGCCAGCCGCCAAGGCCAACAGGCCGCCATCAACGGTCAGGCCGATAAATTTGGCACACACCCGAACGGCGAGAGGACATCGCGGGCGGCTTGGCGCACAAGGGCAAACATCAGCAGGGGTTTTCCGGTCAAAATCGTCAGGAACATCGCTCAGATAGGCAGTTGAAGGGCTCATCACAATGGTCCAAGAGGGTTTCACGCCCTCTATACCTGTGTTCCTGCCGCCATCCCTGGCTCCTCGTAAAGCCCGTCTTGAAAGCTCTCTATGACAAACATGCCCTTCGCTTCGCCGCGTTATGATGTCGTTGCCATCGGCAATGCGATCTTCGATATTCTGGCCCATGTGGAAGATGACTTCCTGGTGCGCGAGAAGCTCGCAAAGGGGTCGATGCGGTTGGTCGACATCACCGAGTCGGCACGCCTTTACAACCGCATCGGTCAGGCAACACGCATGTCTGGCGGGTCTGCCGGCAACACGGCCGCCGCTGTGGCCTCCTATGGCGGCAAGGCCGCCTATGTCGGCAAGGTCTCCGATGATGACAATGGCCGTGCCTATGCCCATGACATGCGCGGTATCGGCGTCTTCTTCGATGTCGCGCCACTGCCCAAGTCGCAGGATATCCGCACCGCAACTTCCATTATCTTGGTGACGCCCGATGGCGAGCGCACCATGAACACTTCGCTCGCTGCCTGCCAGGAACTGAGCAAGGACGACATCGACATCGATCTCATCCGGGATTCCGCTATCACCTACATGGAGGGCTATTTGTGGGATCCGGCCAAAGCCAAGGAGGCCTTTCGCCTGGCCGCCCAGGTTGCCAAAGAAGCCGGCCGCAAGGTCGCACTCACCCTGTCGGACGCCTTTTGCGTTGACCGCTATCGCGGCGAGTTCCTCGATCTGGTGCGCACCGGCAAGGTCGACACGCTGTTCGCCAACGATCATGAACTGCGTTCGCTTTATGAGACAGCCGATCTCAACTCCGCGCTCGATGCCTTGGCCAAGGATGCGCAGCTTGGTGTCGTCACGCTCGGCGAAAAGGGTTCGATCACCGTCACCAGCGAGGAACGCATCGAGGTCGGCACACCCAAGGTCGATGACATTGTCGATTTGACTGGCGCCGGCGACGTGTTTGCCGGCGGCTATCTGTTTGTGGCAATGACAGCCGCTGGCACTGCTGAGCTGGTCACTCGCTGCCTGATCAGGCGATTGCGCAGATTTCGCGCCGGAACATCCGAATTGGCCTTTGATGGGATTTTGTGGAAGGATGATGGCTTGCCAGCATTCCTGTCTCGAACATCCCCAGTCTTTCCTGACGACCGCGATTGAAATAGTCCGTAGCACCTTGCGATAAACAGTCGAATCAAGATAATCAGCGATTCGCTGTTTTGAGATTGACGGAGTGCGGCACGATGACTGGCCTGATCTTTGCCTCACTGCCCCTCTGGTGCGGCGTCGTTTTGATTGTCATGCTGGCGCGCAAAAGGTCGATGAGCCGCATGCACCGGTTCGCAGCCTTGTTCTTGCTGCCGCTATTTTTGCTTCCGCTCGTGTCCATGGACAAAAGCCAAGGCGGCTTGGCGTTCGGCGCGATTGCAGCTTTGGCGTCGGTTCCGATCATCGCGATCGGTTCGGTTCTCTTTTGGATGGCCGAAGCCGACAATGATGGTCGCCAGATATCGGACTATCTGATCAGCGGCGCCATCACAGCGGTAACATTAACGAGTGTCGTTCTGCTCCAGCGCTAGTCCCGGCCATTCAGTGTGCCACCCCCTCGCTCAACCTTCGGGCTGCCCATCACGAAGTAGCTGGTGATCGCATTAGCGGTTGTTCCGAAGGAACAGAGCGACAAAAGACAGCGTCGATCTGCCGAGAGAACGGTTTCAACCGCGTTCATCTTTCGGGCTGCCCATGACAAAATAGCTGGTGATCGACGCCACCTGTGGCACTGTGCCGAGGACCTCGGTGTGGAAGTATTTGTAAGCGGCAAGATCGGTCACCTCCACATGCAGGAGATATTCGATGGTCCCCGACACATTGTGGCACTCGCGCACCTCACGGGCCGCTTTCATGGCCCGTTCGAAGGCTTCTTGGTCGGCTTTCAAGTGGCGCGACAGACCGACGGCGACATAAACTTTGAGGCCACGCCCCAGCTTGTCGCGATCCAGCACAGCGCGATAACCCTTTATCACCCCGGCCTCTTCCAGTGCCTGCACACGGCGCAGACAAGCCGATTGCGACAGGCCGACTTTGTCGGCCAGTGCGGTGTTGGAGAGTCGGCCGTCCAACTCAAGTGCGCGCAAGATTGTCTGATCCATTTTGTCCAGCATCGAAGAAACTTGCTCATTTGTGATTCAGAACACAATAAAAACAAAGATCTTGTGGCCAATAGTCAATAGCCTTGTGTGGCTATGACCGACTTGATCCTCACCCTTGCCGCTTTCGCGTTCCTGTCCGCAGGCACGCCCGGCCCCAACAACCTCATGCTCATGACGTCAGGCATGAACTACGGCTTCCGCCGTTCGCTCGGCCACATCACAGGCGTTGCCTACGGCTTTCCGCTGATGATTGTTGCCGTTGGTCTCGGCCTGACGCAGCTGTTTGCCTTGGTTCCGGCGCTTGAACTGGCGCTGAAATATGTCTGCGCGGCCTATCTGGTTTACCTGGCCTATAAAATCGCGACCGCGCGCCCGAAGATCACGGAGGATGGCAATATGACCGTTTCCGGTCGGCCGCTCACTTTCGCCCAGGCCGCGGCCTTTCAGTGGGTGAACCCAAAAGCGTGGGTCATGGCCACCACCGCGCTCACGGTTTATGCGCTGCCGCTTTCGAACACAGCCAACGCCTTTGCCGTTGCTGCCGTCTTTGCCTTTGCCGGGACGTTCACCGCCACCAGCTGGACCGCGCTCGGCGATCGCCTGCGGCTGTTCTTTGCCGATCCAGTGCGTTTGCGGGTGTTCAACACCGTCGCCGCGATCCTGTTGTTGGCCACGCTCATTCCGGTTTTCTGGCCGAACCTGCTCTAGCGCTCATATGGTGGGCCTTCCGGTGGCGTAGCTGCCTGTGATTGGTCACAGAGTCTACAGTCGCTTTGCAATCATTAGAGATAAAGATGGAGCATACAGATCAGAAAAACATTTGAATAGAATACTATAGCCTTTTCATTTTCAAAAAGCTAAGACAAGCCCATGAACTGGGATGATTTGGCGGCCTTTTTGATGGTGGCCCGCCATGGCGGGCTTTCTGGCGCTGCACGGGCCCTGAAAACCAGCCCGGCAACGCTCGGGCGCCGCATGGATCGTCTGGAGCAGGCTCTGGGCGTTCGGCTGTTTACGCGCTCCGGCAAAGGCTACACGGTGACCGACGATGGCGAGGCGCTGCTCGCCAAGGCGGAGGCTATGGAGGAGGCAGCGCTCGGCGTAGATCGGTGGCGCGCCGGTCTGAACGAGGCGCAAACGGTGCGCTTGTCGGCCGGCAGCTGGATGAGCCGGTTTTTTGCCGAACATATCGATGCGCTGGTCGGTCCACGCGATCCGTTTCGCTTGGCCTTTGTCAGCGGCGAAGCACGCCTCGACATTGCTCGCCGCGAGGCTGACATTGGTCTGCGCAATGCCAGGCCAGTTGAGTCCGGCCTTGCCGGCAAGGCTCTGGGCGAGGTGGCGTTTGCCGCCTATCGCGCGCGAAGCGCTTCGTCAGATGCTTGGATCCAAAGCGCCGCCAATACACCGTCGGCTCGCTGGGTGGCGAGCCACCATGGCGAGCACATCGCGCTTGAGGCCAACACGCCAACTTGTTATGGATTTGTGCGAGCCTGGCGCCGGTCGGCGTGCTGCCGTGTTTCTTGTACCGAACCGCGATTGGAGCGCGCCACAGCCACCATCGAGGCGCTGACTCACCGGCAGTGGCTGGTCATGCACCATGAAACGCGCCACCAGCGCCCAATTCGCACCGTGCTGCGCCGTCTGGAAGCGCTGCTCCAAGCCAACCGCGATCTGTTAGGTTGGGGTAAGGTCAGGCCGGAAAACTGACCGCCAACGAACAGGCTAAATGTCCAAATTGCCCACGGTCAGCGCATTGTCCTGAATAAACGCCCGGCGCGGATCCACATCATCGCCCATCAGGTCGGAGAAGATTCCATCGGCCTCATCGGCCTCCTTGATCTTCACTTGAAGCAGGGTGCGCACGTTTGGATCGAGTGTCGTTTCCCAAAGCTGGTCGGGGTTCATCTCGCCCAGCCCTTTGTAGCGCTGCAACGACACGCCTTTGCGGCCCATCTCCATCAGCGCCGACACCAAGGCACGCGGTCCACGTATTGGAAGCTCGGCGTCCTTGCGGCGAAGAACGGCTGCTTTGCTGTAGATTTCCTGCAGATGCGTGGCAAAGCCATCCAGCCGAAGCGCGTCGGCACTGTCGAGCAGGGCGGTGTCGATGGTCACAACGTCTGTCACACCGCGCAGCGTGCGCGTGAAGCGCAGATCGCCGGATTCCAGGCGCTTGCCTTCCCAGCCTTTTTCAAACTCATCGGCCAGAATATCGATGCGCCGCGCCACATAGGCGGCAGCCTCTTCGGCCTGATCCACTTTGGAGAGCAGGGCAACATTGAGCGCGCCGGCGATCGCCGCCTGTTCGACCACATCGCGGTTGTAGCGGTGATGCAGCCCATCCAGGACCGATGAAATCTTGCGCGCTTCATTGACGGTCGCCAGCAAATCCTGGCCGGAAAGAACTTCCCCTGACGAAAGGGTAAGGCTGGCGCCTTCCAGGCCGCCATCGAGCAGGTAATCCTGCAGCGCGGCCTCGTCCTTCAGGTACTGCTCAGAGTTGCCGCGCTTCATTTTGTAGAGTGGCGGCTGGGCGATGTAGAGGTGCCCGCGTTCGATCAGTTCGCGCATCTGGCGGAAGAAAAACGTCAAAAGCAGCGTGCGGATGTGCGAACCATCCACGTCCGCATCGGTCATGATGATGATCTTGTGGTAGCGCAGCTTTTCCGGATTGAATTCTTCTGCCCCGATGCCGGTTCCCAACGCCGTGATCAGCGTGCCGATCTCGTTCGACGAGAGCATCTTGTCGAAGCGCGCACGTTCAACATTCAAAATCTTACCGCGCAGTGGCAGCACAGCCTGGGTTTCGCGCACGCGGCCCTGTTTGGCCGAGCCGCCAGCTGAGTCACCCTCAACCAGGAAGAGTTCCGATTTGGCAGGGTCACGCTCCTGACAATCGGCGAGCTTGCCCGGCAGCGACGCAACATCGAGCGCGCCTTTGCGGCGGGTAAGCTCACGCGCCTTGCGGGCGGCTTCGCGAGCCGCGGCGGCCTCGATCACTTTGGACACAATGCTTTTGGCGTGCGCCGGGTTTTCCTCAAACCATATCGAAAGCGAGGAATTGAGCACGTTTTCCACCACCGGACGAACTTCGGAGGACACCAGCTTGTCCTTGGTCTGCGAGGAAAATTTCGGATCCGGGACCTTCACCGACAGCACCGCCGTTAGACCCTCGCGGCAATCATCGCCGGTGGGGTTCACCTTCTCTTTTTTGGTGAGGCCGGAGGAATCCGCGTAGCCGGTCACCTGACGCGTCAGTGCCGCACGAAAGCCCGCCAGATGGGTACCGCCATCGCGCTGCGGGATGTTGTTGGTGAAGCAGAGCACGTTCTCGTGGTAGCTGTCGTTCCACCACATGGCGACTTCCACGGTGATGCCGTCTTTCTCCGCCGTTACGAAGATCGGCTCTTCGAGCACCGGTTTTTTCTTGCGGTCGAGGAAGGCGACGAATTCCCTCAAGCCTCCCTCATACGCCAGCGTCACGACTTTGTCGTCGACGCCGCGCTTATCCGATAGCGTGATTTTCACACCGGAATTGAGGAAAGCCAGCTCACGCAAACGGTGCTCCAGCGTGTCGAAGGAGTATTCAATGTTGGTGAAGGTTTCCGGGGATGCCGTAAACGTCACTTCGGTGCCGGTCTTGCCATCGGAAGGCCCGACAACTTGCAGCGGTCCTTCCGAGACGCCATGTGCAAACGCCACCGTATGCTCTTTGCCTGCCCGCCAGATGCGCAGTTCCAAGCGCGTGGACAGCGCGTTGACCACCGAAACGCCGACACCGTGCAGACCGCCGGAAACTTTGTAAGAATTTTGGTCGAATTTTCCGCCCGCGTGCAGCTGGGTCATAATGACTTCAGCAGCTGAAATGCCTTCCTCGGTGTGGATGTCGGTCGGAATCCCGCGCCCATCGTCGAACACGGTCACTGAGCCGTCAGCGTTCAAGGTCACGGTGACCTCGCTGGCGTGGCCAGCAAGCGCCTCATCGATGGCGTTGTCGACCACCTCATAGACCATGTGATGCAGGCCGGAACCATCGTCGGTGTCGCCGATATACATGCCTGGCCGCTTGCGTACAGCGTCCAAGCCTTTGAGAACCTTGATCGAATCAGCGCCATACTCGGCGCTATTTTCGGCCTCAAGGTCTTCGGTCGGGGTCGGTTCACCGGCGGGCGTATCGGTCAAGGTGAAGTCCTTCGGTCGTGGGCATGAGGTCGTCGTGGAAAAGAGCGCTAAGCCCGGAGAATCACTTTGGTTTTTATACCACCAAAGGTCGCGCAATAGCGAACCGGTGCGCGGTGCTCATGCACAGTTTCATATGGGGGTTATTGGGCGGAAATCCAAGGTTTCGCGGTTGGGCCGCAGGCCCAGAGCAGGAAGGAATGCTGGTTGGGCCGCAGGCCCAGA
>JBKAGN010000079.1:0-11894 GCA_046290415.1 Hyphomicrobiales bacterium | reverse complement strand
CCGGGGAGCTGAAGGTGCTGCGCGATTTGAGCTTTGCCGTCGGGCGTGGCGAAATCCTTGGCCTGGTCGGCGAGTCGGGATCGGGCAAGTCGATTACCGGTTTTTCGATCAACGGCTTGCTCAGCCCACCCGGGCGGGTCGTGTCGGGTTCGATCCGCCTGAATGGAACCGAGATCACGACGCTCCCGCCTGGCGAAATGCGAAAGCTTCGTGGGGCGAAGATCGCCATGGTGTTCCAAGATCCCATGATGACGCTGAACCCGGTGTTGAAGATCCGCGTGCAAATGAGCGATGCGCTTCGTGCTCACGCGCGTCTGGGGCGCAGCGAGATCCGGTCCAAAAGCCTAGCCGCGTTGGAAGAGGTAGGTATTCCCTCGCCCGAAGAGCGGCTCGATGCCTTTCCGCACCAGCTCTCAGGCGGCATGCGCCAGCGCGTGGCCATTGCCATCGCGATGCTTCACGAGCCCGACCTCATCATCATGGATGAGCCGACCACGGCGCTCGACGTCACCATTCAGGGACAGATCCTCGCGCTGGTGCAACGGCTCTGCCGGGATCGCGGTACGGCGCTGATCTGGATTACCCACGACCTGGCTGTGGTGGCGGGGATCGCCGACCGCCTCATGGTCATGTATGCCGGGCGCATTGTTGAGGAGGGCCCGGTCGATGCTGTCCTCGATACGCCCGCGCATCCTTACACACGCGGTCTGATCGACAGCGTGCCGTCGCGGGGCATGCGCGGCAAGCGTCTGACGCAAATCCCAGGGCGCATGCCGGCCCTTACTGACTTGCCCGAAGGCTGCGCCTTTCAGCCTCGATGTCAGCGTGCGACTGACGCTTGCAACACGCCACCCACCATTCAAGCACTGTCGCCTGACCGAAAAGTGCGCTGCTTCTTGCCCTTGCCCGAAGCGTCCAAGGCGGGAGCTTCGGCATGAGCGATCCCATCTTGAAAGTAAGCAATGTCTCTCGACGCTTCGGCGGGAAAAGCGACATCGTGGCCCGTCTACTGGCGCGTTTCGGCTTGGTCCGGCCAAAACCGGTCGTGACAGCAGTTGATGACGTTTCGTTCACGCTCGAACGCGGGCGCGTGCTTGGCGTTGTCGGCGAATCCGGCTGCGGGAAATCGACACTGGGACGGATGATCGCTGGCCTGTTGCCGCCGTCGGAAGGCGAGATCACGCTGGATCTCGGGGATGGCGAGCGTGGGGCCAAGCAGGGGGCCAAGCATCGGGCAATGCCGATGCAGATGATCTTTCAAGACCCGTTTTCATCGCTCAATCCCCGTAAGCGCGTGCGCGAATTGGTGGGCGAAGCGCCACGTGTGCACCGGATCGTCGAGCCGGGCGAGCTGCAAACCTATGTCGAGCAGTTAATGGAGCGCTGCGGCATCGATCCTTCGGTGCGCGACCGCTACGCGCACCAGTTTTCCGGCGGTCAACGCCAGCGCATTGGCATTGCGCGCGCCTTGGCGGTCGAGCCTGAGATCCTGGTCGCCGACGAGGCGGTGAGCGCGCTCGACGTGTCGGTTCAGGCGCAGATCATCAATCTGTTTCTGGATTTGCGCGACGAATTTGGGCTGACCTACGTTTTCATCTCGCACGATCTAGGCGTCATCGAACATATCGCCGATACCATCCTCGTTATGTATCTGGGCCGCGTGGTCGAACATGGGCCTGCCGAAGAGGTGTTCGCCCGGCCGCTGCATCCCTATACCCGTGCCCTGATGGATGGGGTCCCGCGCCTTGACCGGCGACGGGTGATCTATGCGCCCATCAAGGGCGACATCCCCTCGCCCATCAACCCGCCCTCGGGTTGTCACTTCCATCCCCGCTGTCCTTTCGCTCAGCCGCAATGCCGGCAAGAGCGCCCCGAAACCCGCCAGGTGGAGGGCCGCCAGGTCGCGTGCCACTTGGCCGAAGAGATCATCAATCAAAAGGAGCCATCTGCATGGCAAGCTACGCCGAGCGCCTGACCCGATTCCAAAACGGCCTGACCGATCAGGCCGATCTTGTGTTTTTCCCGATCGGGACCGATCTGGATTATCTGACAGGCCTCCACCGGGATATTCCCAACTACGGTCGCAATCTGCACCCGGGCATGTGGCTTGAAGGCGCTTGGATCGCACCGGGCAAAGACCCGATCCTGACGCTGCCACGGATGACGGTGGAGTTCGGCGCGCCCGAAGGGCTCGATGCGTTGGATGTGCGGGTGTTGGGCGACTGGGACGACCCTGCGCAACTGGTGTCGGGGATCCTTGACGAGCTGGGCGTGTGCGACGCTCCCCGCATCGCTGTCAGCGATGACGCCGAAGCCGAAACCCTCATCGAGTTGCAGCACCTGCGCCCGGGCGTGCGCTTCCTGTCAGGCACAAACCTTCTGCGGCCGCAGCGTGTCATCAAGGATGCCGACGAAATTGAGAAATTGCGCCGCGCTGGCGCCATCACCGAAGCAGCTTTCGCTGCGACAGTGAAGCAGATGAAGATCGGCATGACCGAGCTGGACGTGTTGTCGGAGATCGATCACCAGATGAAGGCGCATGGCTCGCTGGGGCCGTCTTTCACAACATCCATGTACAACACCGGTCCCAATATCTCTCTGGAGTTCGGCAACAAGCTCAAATCCTGGCCACGAAAGCTGGAGCCGCCAACCAGCGTGCTGTTTGACTTTGGCGCTGTGCTGGACGGCATGTGCTACGATTTTGGCCGAACCGCCTGCATGGGCGAGCCGTCGGCGGAGCAGATCAAGGTGCACAGGCTGATCATGGAAAGCCAGGCCGCCGGAATCGCAGCCCTCAAAGCCGGAGCGATCACCTGCCAAGAGGTCGACAAGGCGGCGCGTGACGTTCTGGACGATGCGGGCTATGGAGAGGCGTTCCGCCACCGGCTTGGCCATGCGATCGGCTGGGATGTCCACGAACCGCCTTTCCTGACCAACGGCGACAAAACGCTGGTCGAGGAAGGTATGATCTTCACCATTGAGCCATCGATCTTCCGCGATGGGGGCGAGAGTGCTCGTGTCGAGGATTGTGTCGTGGCACGCCCTGATGGTGGGGAGGTGCTGACCCGCGGCTTCCAGGAATTGATCGTGATCGCCTAACGCCGAAGGTAACAGGTTGGCGGCTACAGCTTCTGGGCCAGGGGCGATCTATGTCCATGCTGGTTCGCCGAGCAGTTCGTCCGTAATTGGAGTGACGATGCAAGACAGCAATTCCCTGCAGGACACGGCGTCTGAGGCGTTCCGGATCGGCCCGCCGATGCGCGCCTCGCGGCATAAAGCCGGCATGACACTTCAGGACGTGGCGGATATGGCCGGTGTTTCCGTCGGTTATCTCAGCCTGATCGAACGTGACCAGGCCACACCGACGCTAACGACGCTCGATCGCATCGCGCAAGCTCTCGGTGTCGGGCTGGAACGGTTCGTTGTCCGCCCGCAGCCGGTGGAATGTGTGACCCGCGCAGCCGAAAGGCAGCGGTTTCAAGTCGGCTCCGATTTGCTGGGTTATGAACGGGTGAGCGCGCAGTTTCCCGGGTCGGAACTGTCCAGCTATGTGTTGACGATCGCGCCGGGCTACCACTCTGAAACGGTCGACCATGCGGGCGAAGAACATGTCTATCTGCTGTCGGGCACCCTGGAGGTTCGACTGGATGGCAAGCTGTTGAGCCTGCAGCCGGGCGACAGCGTGCATTACCCATCAACCCAGCCCCATGCCTGGGCAAACCCCCACGAAACGGCCGCCCAGGTTCTTTGGACAGGCACGCACGACATTTTCACGCCGCGAAACGTCGCCAAGGCCGATGGATGAGCTGGCGATCGACGACCGGAGCTCGAACGCGATGATCACTTTCTTCTACAGCATGGCGCCGAACCCCATGAAAGTCGCGCTGTTTCTCGAAGAGGCCGGGCTCGACTATGAGGCCGTACCCATCGACACGAAAAAGGCCGAGCAACACACCGGTACGTTCAAGTCGATGAATCCGAATGCCAAGCTACCGGTGATCAAGGATGGCGAGACGATCGTCTTCGATAGCAATGCGATTCTGCTCTATCTGGCTGAAAAAACCGGCAAGTTCTTGCCTCCGCCCGATCGGCGTGGCGCCCTGTTGTCTTGGATGATGTTCGTGGCTTCGGGGTTGGGGCCGTTTTCTGGCCAAGCCGTGCATTTTCGCAACTTCGCGCCCGAGAAAAACCCCTACGGCATCAAACGATACGATTACGAGGCGCGGCGACACTGGCAGATCGTCGATGATCAGCTCGGGCGCGGTCGTCACATGTTGGGCGATGTCTACACGATTGTAGATATGGCGGTCTGGGGCTGGGGCGACCGGCTGACCTACATGCTGGGCGATGATGACATCATGCAGACCTATCCCAACCTCAATCGCCTGATGAACGAGATCGACGCCCGCCCGGCCGGTCAGCGGGCGCGTGGGCTTAAGGACCGCCACGCCTTCCAGCAAACCATGGACAAGGTTGCGCGCCGATCACTTTACCCGCAACTTTACGCGTCGGATCCGGCTTGACGCGCCAACGAAGGCGGTCACATCGCTCACGTCAGACAGCTGATCGAAGCTGCGGTTGCTGCACCCGAACGTCGCGCAGAGGTATCAGGACCGGATCGCCAAACTATGCGAGAACCTGCTTGCCTGAGTTCATTGCTTGCGTGAGGGCGCAGCAGACGATCCCGGCACGCGGGAGCCCAAAAAGCAAAAACCTCCGCGGCAGGAGCGGCGGAGGCATCGCAAGTATCGTTGGTTGCGGGGGCAGGATTTGAACCTGCGACCTTCAGGTTATGAGCCTGACGAGCTACCGGGCTGCTCCACCCCGCGACACGGCACGTCGATCAGTCTTGAGACTTATCAGCTTGTTCGTGCGAGCGCTTGATGTACGAGGCTTGGGCCGGGATTACAAGGGGCAAGCAGCGCGATTTGTGACAGTTTTTTGGCGCGAGTTGTCAGTCACAGACCAGCCGCTCGCTTGATGACACGGATTGCCATACGTTTGACGCGCAAGCATCGTTCGATTGCCTGACCAATCTCCGCAAAAGATTACTGCCCTATCGTCAACCGAGCGGCACTAAAGCCCCTTGAAACGAACCCAGCGCTGCCACGGCCGCGCTGGCACACGGGCTTTCTTGGGATTAAGTCTCGTCGTTACATCGGCGTCGTTTATCCGCGCAAGCTGTTCACAAAAAGCACGTGGATCGCGAAACATTCCAGCATCAAGATCGCATCGATGAAGGTTCAATTCCCACCATTTCGACGCCAACAACTTGGCGCGCAGATCGGGGTCAAATCGCTTTCCAATCGTCCGTGCAGGAACACCTCCTACTATCGCATAGGCAGGCACATTCTTTGTGACAACCGCTCCAGCAGCAACAACACAGCCATCGCCGAGCGTGCACCCCTGGGTAACGATTGCGTTAGCGCCCAGCCAGACATCATTGCCAACAAATGTGCGTTCATGCAGAGTTAAAGGCTGAGCCAAGTCGGCAAGCCAGGCATAGTCTTTGCCAGCAAAGCGGCTTCGTCCGCCTCCCCAACTGAGCGGGTGAGTCGTAAAGCGGTCAATTGGATGCTCTCCTGGGCCAATAATCACGCCAGTTGATATGGAACAGTAACGACCGATGCTGGCCGACTGAACGTCAGCGTCACCACTAAAATAGGTGTATGCACCAACAGAACAGATGCCATGGAACACGGCCTTACGTAAACGACAGGGCAGCTCAACGGTCACAGTCATTTATGCCTGCACCTCTACGGAGAAGCTAGGAAAGCGATCGAGCCATTGAGATTGTCTCATTGCGATCCCAATAACCTGCTCTAACAGCCTAGATGCCAGCGAAGCGTTGCGATAGCCTAGCTCCAAAAAGGAACTCTGGACACTCCATGGCGCTGAACACCTTGCTTATCGATGAATACGCGACGATCCATGCCAAAAGCGCATGGGGCGGCTCCTCGATCAAAAACCTTCCCTATCTGATACCGCATCTAGAAGCGCTACAACCCAGATCAGTGATCGACTATGGTTGCGGCAAGAGCCCACTGATTGATGCCTTACCGATATCATCGATAGAGACTCGCGCACGCTATGACCCGGCGATTCCTGAGTATGCTGAGCGACCGGATGGCGCCTTTGACCTCCTGATCAACATCGACGTTCTTGAACATATTCCAGAAGAAGATCTCGACGATGTAATCGCCGAAATGCGAAACCTGGCAAATGATGCCATAATCGTGGTCGATACGAAGCCAGCAGAATTGGTTCTAGCTGACGGGCGCAACGCCCATATTTCTCTTCATCCACACGAATGGTGGCAGGCCCGGCTTTCCCATCATTTCGGCTCGCTGTACCCTATCCGAATGAGACGTAGCGGCCGCGCCGCGTTTCGAACATGGCCGCTACGACCGGGCGAACCGTTCAAACTAATCTGGAAGTATTGGTCAGCGCGCCTTGGCTTCTCGAAGCACAATTATGGGTCCTGATGCCACTAGGTAGAAGAGTGGGCGCTTAGGACAATCCGTCACAAAGACACAAGATATTGACAACCGATTTCGCGTCGCCGCCAAACGTACTGTTGCTGTCTGACGGTCGGCCAGGCCATGCAAATCAAAGCGAAGCCGTCTTGATGGCATTGGAGCGGCTGTTTCAAGAGCCATTGGCATGCGACCGCCTCGTCCTAAGGTCGCTCGGTCGCCAAAGGCTCTCTCGCCATTTGCTGGCAGCGACCGGAAGTACCAAGATTGCTGGGCTCGTCATTGCGAGCCAACGTAAACCCGGTGACCGGACGCCAAATCTGGTCATCTCTACCGGCGGCGACACGATGGCGTCCAATGCGATCCTAGCGCAGCAGTTCAAATGCAAGAATGTTTTCGTCGGCTCGTTACGCGGCGTTTCTTCGGGATTGTTCTCCGCAGTGCTGCATGTCAATCCTGCACTGGCAGATCAATCCCAGCATTGGATTGGACTAAAACCAGCGCCAATTGATCCAGACCGTCCATTTTCCGCCGACGGTCTTCCCAGCCGGTATGCCGCGTTGCTTCTGGGTGGACCGACAAAGGCCGAGCCATTTGAAGGCGAAAGCCTTCCTATTGCCCTGCGAGCCATGGCAGCCTTTGCGCAGACAACTGATTGCAACAAACTGCTGGTGTTCACCTCACGACGCACGCCTAGGTCATGGGTCGCAGCTGCTCGCAAGCTCGAGCCAACTGTAATACTGTACACCGGCGAAGACACGCCGTTTACCTTTTTGCGAAATGCTTTGCTAGGAGCGGAGATGGTTGCCGTGACAGCCGACTCCAGCTCAATGATCACCGAGGCCATCTACGCTCGCCGTAGAACGATTGCGCTGACCAGCGCGCCATTCGGTCGGACGGACGGCGACGGCGCCTATCTACGCATGTTGGAATCGCGCAACTTGCTGGCAACGATCAACACCCGAGACCTTGGCTCGAAACTGTTAGAGCAATCCTTGGCGACCGTCGTGCCGTTGGACCAAAACCCGTTGGACCTGTTGGCCAAGGCGTTGGTGAAACTTGACGTCATTTAGGTCGGCAAGGTTCCAAAATCGGGCATTCAAAACTATTTTCCACGCGATTATCTACTACTGAGAATCCAATGGCGCTGCGGCGCTGGTGAGCGCCGGTGCAACAAGCTCACATTGCGAGCGCCTGGAGATTCTAGGGGGCCTCGCCACCCGCCGTGCGCCGACTGCCAATAAGCGCCTCGAGCGTGTAGACCAAGATCGCCATGCCGACGGCGCCAAGCACAGCGATGCCGAGCATCACAACCACGTCCACCGGCCCGCCAATGTCGGCAAAGGAGGAATCCGTCACCGCCTGCACAAACAAGACTGCCGCAATCACACCACAGCATCGACAGCTGCGCCAATAGAAACTTCCGCCAGCTCACCGAGCGGTCGCGTATCAAAACAAAAAGATAGGCCGCCGTGATCAGCGCAGCGACAACGACCATCGCCCAAAACAGGCCGCGTCCAAAGATTTCCTCAAACACGGCAAGCATGGTTCCAAACGTCAATTCTTTCATCGGTCGATCCTCCCTAAGCGCGGCCGCGCAACATGGCGTTGTAGGTGGCCTTCAGCGCCACTTCCTTCATCAACCAGCTGATCCAGAGCTCTTCCAGCGGCGCGATAACGCCGGGGAATGAGGGAACCAGGTTGTTGCCATAGTCGAACTCAATCAGCATCGCCCGGCCAACGCGGGTGATCAGCGGACAGGACGTGTAGCCGTCATAGAGCTCGGTTCCGTCCTCACCGGCGATCGCGGCAACCAGATGATCTTCGACCACCGGCACCTGCCATTTCACGCTTGCCGCGGTCTTGCCCTTCGGAACGCCGGCAATGTCACCGACGGCAAAGATGTCATCGTAACGGCGGTGGCGCAGAGTCTGTGGGTCAACTTCCACCCAGCCCTGATCGACCCAACGGTCGGCCCAGGAGAGGCCTGACTGGCGCACGAACTCCGGCGCGCGTTGCGGCGGAATGACGTGGAGGTAATCGTAGGCCATCTCCGCGTCCCCGCTGGACGTGGTGAACGTCGCACGCTTACGCCCCGCATCGATGGATTTCAGTGTGTAGCCATGGACGGCGGCAATGTCGCGATCCTCGAACAACATGCGCACTTTTTCAGCCACGATGGGCACGCCAAACAGTGAGCCCTGTGGCGCAGCGTAGACCATGTTCATCCGGCCGCGCGTGCCGGCGCGTTCGCCAATGTCTTCGATCAAGAACGTGTGCTTCAGCGGCGCGCCGGCACATTTCATTTCGGTCGCCGGACGGGTGAACAGTCCGGTACCGCCTTCTTCAGTGAAGCGTTGGGCCGCCTGCCAGGTGCGCGCGGCGTATTCAGGGCCGGCGTAAAGGGCGCCGATGCCGTTCTCGCCAACCATGTCCAGCGAGAACCCTTCAATCGCGTCGTGATCAAGCACCAAGCCTGGCGCCAACACCAACCAGTCATAGTCCAAGGTTCGACCACCCTCGGTCGAAACGGTTTTGGCCTCGGCATCGACCGCCGCCACGGCCTCCGCGATCAGAGTCACACCATTGGGAAGCCAGTCTGTCGTCTGCGAAACGACATAATCGGCAGGTTTCAAGCCAGCGGCGACCAGCGTTAGACCCGGCTGGTAAAGGTGTTGCGGGCGTGGATCGATAATGGTGATCGCTGCCCCCTCAAGCCGTCGCGACAGGCGATTGGCCAGCGCCGTTCCAGCCGCGCCAGCGCCGACGATAACAATGCGGGCATTGGTCGAGATTGGTGTTGTTTGCGTTACACCGGCAGCTGGCCAGGCAAGACCTCCCAGTCCCGTCATCGCACCGGCGAGCGCCGTGGCGCTCAAAAATTGTCGTCTATCCAACATCTCACTATCTCCTCCCAAATGGCCATCGCTCGGCTCTCCTGACTGAGCGCCCAACTGATTGCAGCGGTTGCAGCACTGAGTGCACACACAGGGTCAGGGTGACGGTGACCTAGTCACCAAAGCTGATCCAACTTCGGTACTAAGGGAGGACACGCATGCACCGGCTGATTAGGATCAACGGACGGTGAGCGAGGGGCCGCGTGCAAGAAAAACGTCGCGGATTGGACCAAGCACCGAATGCTGTGTCATCGCATGACATGGACCGTGCAGCTGGCGTGACGCACCACGCGCGATGCCGTGGAGCCCAGGAAATAGTCCTGGATGCCCGGTCGGTGCGAGGCAATCACGATACAGTCCATCTCCTGCTCTCGCGCGAAATCAAGGATCGTGGAGGCCGCGTGCCCCCAGATGACGACCGTTTTCGCCTTCGCATCCACCTCTTTGGCCATGAGGTCCAATTTGGTTTCCGCCGCCTCACGGTTTTGATCAAAAACGCTCTGCGGGATGTAGGTTGACGCGTAGCTGGGGATATCCTCGATCACGTGCAGCAACGTGATGGTGCCGGGCTCCAGGAGCGCACGCGCCGTTTCAATGGCCGGTCCCGAGCGGCCACTGTGATCCAAGGCGATGGGCACGAGAATGGAACTGTACATGGCGAAGCCTCCTTGTTTGAGGTCGCCATAATGCTTGATTTCCGCGCCATGGCACTGATGTTGATCAGCAACCCTTGACGGGGTGGAATGGCGATGAGGCGTTGAATGCCCGCCGGTTTCTAAGGCGCGTCCGCCGTGCAGCGGTCGTTGTAGGGTTCGGCAAAAAAAGCCGCTTCGCCCAGGAACAGCCGCTGATAGGGCTCATCGGTCAAGAAACACTGCTCGGCGCGAACCACTTCATCCCCTGAAAGGCGGGCCATGGTAATCGGCAAGAGCTCCGCGATGCGCGATCGCTCCACCGGCAGGGGTCGCGCCTCACCATGCTCCGGCCACGTGGCCTCAGCGCGCAAGAGCAGCATGTGAAGGACGTCGTCGGGCAGATCGAGACTGTCGAGTTCAAGTGCCAACTCAACGAGCGACACGCCGGCTTGGCCAAAATTTGGGTGACCCGGACCTGTTGCCATCTCTATGAGCTGCCAAAAATGGTAGTCACGGCGGCCATGCAGCGTATTTCGTCCTGAAAACCAGGATTGATGATGAAGAAACGGACGAACAAGCGTTCGCGTACCGGTCACCGCCTCACTGTGACGCGAGATTAGAACTGATAGCGTTCGGGCATCATGAGCATAGAGGCAGGTCGCAAGGGCAGGAAAGTGATCTTCAAAGAGTCGCCGTCTCATGTTGCGATCAAAGGAGCTATCATGGCGAAAGCCTGCAAGAAACGGTCTAACGTCGGTCAGTTGGTCCCAAACCAAACGCTCAGCCAATCGGCAGTCTCCTACTTCGATTGCAGCATCATACAGAGCAGCAACAGTCGCATTGACTGAAAAGAAAAGCTCAGTTGTGCTAACATCATCTATGATCTCACCCAGCAAAGTATCAAGAACAGAAGGACTAACATCGGCGTAACGATTGAGCTCGTTCGCCATGTCTTCCATACCCTCGCGCAGGAACGGGCGGGTGGGAAAATAGTGAAACGGGTCGTTATCCGGCTTTGTCTCATAGCCATCTGTGATGACAACGGTTTCGGCATGAAGCGGAGCAAAGCCCAAAGACACCGGCAAGCACAGAAAGGCGACACAAAGTGCGATCACATAAAGGGACGTGAACAGGAACCGTTTGAGAGACGACCGCCAACAAACACCCTCATCCTGAGTATTTCCCATTGATACAGCCTTCGATTATGGCCGCTTACTCATCACAATTGTTGGCCAGAAGAGCGTCGCGGCTGCTTGCCAGTTGTTCATCGATAGACTGCCATGCGGCGCGCTTTACTGGCAACGCCTGCCTTCCCCTTCGCAATTCTTGCTCCTTGTCTCGAATAGTGTCCCGAATTATCGCACATTCCTTGCTGGTCGACATTGCTCCGATCCTTTTTTCGATGACGCAGATCGAAGATCGGATACTCGTGGGTGCAGGAGCATAGGTGGGAGACTGATCACCGAGGGTTCTCTCGGCGCAAAGCAGCAGTCTACCGCGCAAGGGCCGGAGGATTTCTAGGGATCGCCCAAACAAAAACCCGCCCTGGCGAACCAGAGCGGGTTTTAAGAAGTGGTGATGAGACGATTTCCCCATGCTTTGCAGGCCTGGCAACGACCTACTCTCCCGTGCCTTAAGACAAAGTACCATCGGCGCTAGGGAGTTTCACGTCCGAGTTCGGGATGGGATCGGGTGCAGGCTCCCTGCTCAAGCCACCAGGCCGACAAAGAATGGGGGTGTGATTTTGGTCTAAACCTAGCAAACGCTAGGACCTGTCCAGTGAGCGCCTGTGCTTGCAGGCGTTAGTGCATGTGTATGGTGTAATGAGAGCAATCAAGCCAATCGAGCAATTAGTACTGGTAAGCTTCATGCATTGCTGCACGTCC
>JBKAGN010000078.1:0-12560 GCA_046290415.1 Hyphomicrobiales bacterium | reverse complement strand
CAGGAGATCGCTTCACCTTCCCTGTCAGGGTCAGTGGCGAGGATGACGCGATCAGCCTCTTTCACGCTGCGTGCGATATCATTGATGGTCTTTGATTTGCCGGCATCGTTTTGCCAGCGCATGGCAAAATCATCGTCCGGATCCACCGATCCGTCCTTGGACGGCAGGTCGCGCACGTGGCCCATCGATGCCAGAACTTTGTAGTTCGGCCCAAGATATTTGTTGATGGTTTTCGCCTTAGCAGGCGATTCCACAATGACGAGATCCATGTGGTGGCTTCACTCTCACGCAAGAAGGTAGATGATGGTTTCGGCGCGTTTTGATGGCGCCGAGCGGCCGGGCGATCCGACGTCGCGAATGGCCGGAACATGAGTATGGGGCTTGCACTTGTCAAACGGCATTCGTCAAGCCGAACGCCGACGACCTGCCACTTCGTACCCGACTTCGCACCCGATGAGACAATGGCGCAAGAAACAACAATCGATCGACATAAGTGATCATATACAACTTTAACGTGTATATTTAGCTGTTAGAATGCGAAAACTACAACCAGTGAATGGTAATTCCGCAAATGCGCCAAGAGCGCTTTGGAAAGGGTAGTTGGTGCGAAATCCTAACGACAGGCCCAACATTTACGACAGTGACGACGGGCGCGAGCAAGAGAAAAACGAAGAACAGGAGACGGCCAATCTTCTGTCTTTTCCGTTACGGCTTGTGCGAACAGAAGACGACACCACGACTCCCGACAGCACCGCGCGGTCCCATGACGTTGCAGAATACATCGCCGAGATGCTGCAACCACTTGAAACCCTTGCCCAGCAAAACCGGCTTAATGTTTTGGGCCTCATGATCGCCATGGCGCGTGAACAGGCCAATGATGACATTCGCGGGCATGAGCGCTGTCGTTAGGCTGGGACTGTAGCGAGAACCCCTAGGGCGACGCGTAATCATCGCCAGCTTTTTCGGGGCTCCATGCAAAGCGGTCGCCTGCCGATCGAACAATCCGGCCGACAAGTTCGTTTTCGACCAGCCAAACGCGCACCTGCGCCGTTGGAAGGCCTGTCGATTCGATCAATACGTCCGCAGGAACAGGCGAAAACCCCATTGCCTGCTCAATGGCCTGCTCACCTTGTGCATCGACGGGCTCATATTCCGATCGCGCTTCCTTATTCTCGCGTAGAAGCGGCAATTGGTCGCCCGATGACCGTGATTGGTCACTCGGCGGTTCCCACTTGGCTGGCTGCGAGAGAAGCGGGCCGATTTCTTCCAAGACATCATCGGCATTCGTCACAAGAGTTGCACCGTCGCGAATGAGGCTGTTCGGCCCATCACTGCGTGGGTCAAGCGGAAACCCTGGCACCGCCATGACAAGGCGGCCAAACTCGCCTGCCTGGCGCGCCGTGATCAAAGAGCCGGAGCGCTTGGCAGCTTCAACGATGACCACCCCCAGCGAAGAACCGGCCACGAGGCGATTGCGTTTGGGAAAATCCTGCGCCCGCGCCACCCAGGTGAGTGGCATTTCCGAATAGACTGCGCCACCAGCCCCAGCGATACGCGCCATCAGATCGCTGTGCTCTGGCGGGTAGGGGCGGGCGAGCCCACCGGCGGTGAAGGCGAGAGTACCGGTCTCCAGGGACCCCAGATGCGCCGCCGCATCAACGCCACGCGCCAGCCCCGACACCACCGTGACGCCAGCTTTCCCAAGGTCAGTGGCCATCCGCTTGGCAAGGGCCAGGCCACCGGCCGAAGCGTTTCGAGCACCGACCAAGGCCACTGTCGGTTTGGCCGAAACATCGGTCGACTTCATGAGCGCGCAAAGTATCGGTGGCGGTCGAGGCGTGTGGGCCAAAACCGGCGGATAGCCAGGTTCGCCGCAAATCAAAAAACGCGCGCCGAGTTTCGCAGCATCGGCCATTTCGAGCTCAATGTCGTCGGCATCCGCAGGTTGAAACCGCACGCCACGCCGAGCGCTCATATGCGGCAACGCTTCGATCGCGCCTTGCGCGCTGCCGTAGAGGTTCAAAAGGTCTTGAAAGAGCGCAGGCCCAATGCGCGGCGTACGAATGAGCCGGAGCCAGGCAAGCCGCTGATCGTCCGATAGCGTCGGCCAGCGCTCGGCCATTTAGGTTTCGCTCGTGGTCTTGGGTTCGGATTTGTTCTTGGGTACCGACTTGGTCTGGGATTCAGACTTGGATCCACCGATCTTGGATTCCTCGCCCCGGACCAACCGAGCGATATTGGCGCGGTGCTTCCACCAAACGAGCGCCACCATGATAGCCGTCACCTCACCCAAGGCCGCAGCGCCGAACAACGATCCTTCTGGGAGCAAAAACGCTGCAATAGGAACAAGCAGACTTGCGACCAGCGCCGCCAGGGACGAGAAGCGAAACGCAAACGCCATGGCAAGCCAGACCACGGCAAAAAGCAGCGCGTGCGGCCAAGAAAGCGCAAGAACGACACCAAGGAAGGTGGCAACGCCCTTGCCACCCTTGAACTTCAGCCAAACTGGATAGCAATGGCCCACCAGCGCACCGATGGCAGCAAAGGCAGCCGTCCCTGGTCCGAATTGAGCGGCAAGCAAAACGGCGGCAAATCCCTTGCCCGCGTCCAGCAGCAAAGTCGCGGCGGCGACATCTTTGCGTCCGGTCCGAAGAACATTGGTCGCCCCAATATTCCCTGAGCCGATCGCGCGCACATCGCCCAGGCCGGCAGCTTTGGACAACAGCAATCCAAACGGAATGCTTCCAAGCAGATAGCCGAACAGAAACGCCGCCAAGAAGAACGGCGCCGACGCTGCCAGATTGATGGGATCGGGCATGGATCAAACCTCAAACTGTAATGGAGACGGTAGCGCGTTCACCCGTCAGGCAGCAACATCGATCGCGCCGTCCTCGCGGCGCTCGGCGATTTTTCGCCCGCCGACGAAGGTGAGCTGAACGCGTCCAGAGAAGCGTGCGTCTTCAAATGGCGTGTTCTTGGACCGCGAGTAGAGCGCCTGGCGATCAAGTACCCAGGGCTCATCGGGATCAAACACCACGACATCCGCCGGCGCTCCAGGTTTCAGCGTGCCAGCGTTGAGACCAAGGATGCGCGCCGGTGTGGTCGACAGCTTATCGACCAGCTGTATCAAGCTCAGATGGTCATTGTGAACCAATCGCAGCGCCGCCGACAAAAGCGTTTCCAAGCCGATAGCCCCGTCATGGGCCTCGGCGAACGGATGGCGCTTGCGTTCAACATCCTGCGGATCATGGTCGGAGACGATCACGTCGATCGTTCCGTCGGCGACGCCTTCAATCAACGCCTGGCGATCGTCTTCGGTGCGCAGCGGCGGCGAAAGCTTCAAAAAACTGCGCCACATGCCGATGTCGATTTCATTCAAGGAAAGGTGATTGATTGAAACGCCGACGGTCATCGCGACGCCAGCCGCCTTGGCGCGACGCACCGTTTCGACGCTCTTGGCGCAGGAAAGTTGGGCAGCGTGGTATCGGCCACCGGTGAGCTGCGCCAAGCGAATGTCACGGTCGAGCATGATGAGTTCAGCTTCTACCGGAATGCCGGGCAGACCATAGCGTGTCGCCATTTCGCCTTCATGCATCACGCCGGCACCGCGCAGATCGGGGTCTTCGGGGTGATGGATCACCAGCGCGCCGAAGTCGCGCGCATAGGTGAGGGCGTGGCGCATTATGGCTGCGTTCGCGACCGGGTGACGACCGTTGGAAAAGGCAACCGCTCCCGCCTCTTGCAGGAGCCCGATCTCTGCCATTTCTTCGCCAGCCAGGCCCTTGGTGAGAGCAGCAATGGAGTGAATGTGCACCTTGGCCGTATCGCGCGCCCGGCGCATCAAAAAGTCGACAAGCGCCGCATCATCGATCACAGGGTCGGTGTCGGGCATGACACCAAGGCTGGTGACGCCGCCTGCAGCGGCTGCCTGGCTGGCAGACGCCAGTGTTTCCTGATGGTCCGCGCCGGGCTCACCAACTCGCACTTGCATATCGACCAATCCAGGGCAGGCGATAGCGCCGCGCCCATCGATGGACAAACAACCATCGGGCTCGGCGGTTGAAACAGCATCCGGGCCAGCGGCGATGATCCGGCCATCGATCATCAAAATCGCGCCCTGCGCATCGAGGTTGCGAGATGGATCAATGACCCGGACATTGCTGATCTTGGTGGGGCGAACAGCCATGCTCTAGCGCTCCCCACTGGAAGGATCGAGATTGCTGCCGGGCAAATGATGCGCCAGGGCATCGAGCACTGCCATCCGCACCGCGACACCCATCTCAACCTGTTCATTGATCACGCTCTGCGTGCTTTCAGCGACTTCTGGATCAATTTCGACGCCGCGGTTCATCGGTCCGGGATGCATCACCAGAGCATCGGGCTTGGCGAACCGTAGCTTGGCGGCATCAAGGCCGTAGTAGCGGAAATATTCGCGCGTCGATGGGATGAGGGCAGCATGCATGCGCTCGCGCTGCAAACGCAACATCATGACGACATCCGCGCCATCCAAAGCGTCGGCCATGGAGGTGTACACATCGCATCCAAGTCGTCCGATTTCGGCAGGCATCAATGTTGACGGTCCACATAGCCGGACACGCGCACCCATGGCGTGCAGCAGCAGAAGATTGGACCGGGCCACACGCGAATGTAGAATATCGCCGCAAATCGCGACTATCAGGCCCTGCAGCGAGCCTTTGTGCCTGCGGATCGTCAAGGCATCCAGAAGCGCTTGCGTCGGATGCTCATGAGCGCCATCGCCGGCGTTGATCACCGAACAGCCGACCTTGCGCGCCAAGAGCTGAACCGCCCCTGCGGCATGATGACGAACAACGATAATGTCGGGCCGCATGGCGTTCAGCGTCGCCGCCGTATCGACCAAAGTCTCGCCCTTCTTCACCGAAGAGGAGGCGACAGACATGTTCATGACATCGGCGCCGAGGCGTTTGCCCGCCAGTTCGAAGGAGGATTGCGTACGGGTGGAGGCTTCAAAAAAGAGATTGATCTGCGTGCGACCACGAAGCGTCGACAGCTTCTTTTCGACTTGGCGACTGACGTCGATCGCCTTCTCAGAAAGATCGAGCAACGCAGAAATATCGTGGGGTTGCAGACCTTCAATGCCCAGCAAATGGCGGTGACCGAAACGCGGAGCGTCTGGTCGGTCGATCGCGGCATTGCTGGTTGCTGTCATAAAGCTGGGTCATAGACCTCAGACTAGGTGGCGGCAAGGCTTTGCTGGCCACCCGATGAGATTTCCACCCATAGCTATCAACTAACCCCGTGAGGCGCGCCACAGCGATGGATAGGTTGCCAGCGTATCGCCAAGCGCACCGCGTGGTGTACCGGTCTCGATGTGGACAGCAACAGTGCCGTTAACAGCGGCGTGTTCGGCAAGCGTCATGGCCAGCACATGCGCATCGTCTGCGGACATACGCGGGGCAAGGCCCAGGATCGCATGGTGGGGAACTTCGGGCATGTAGACGCACGGTGCCCCCAGTACCCAGACCTCTCGCAGGCCCGGGGAGTGGTTGAAGAGCGACGACAGCGTTTCGCGATCCTGGGCGTCGAGCGTGCAATCGGAGAGCTTTTCAAGATCGATTTCAGCGCGCTCTTGCGCCACGGCGGCGGCATCGTTTTGCAGCTTAATGACGGCCTGGCGCAGCGGTTCTTCTTCGAGCGGACTGACCATCGCTAAGGCACTTTGTAGCCGGTCGAGTATGGTCGGCAGCGCACTCGGCAGACGATCGGCGCAGGTCATCAAATTGGCAACGCAGTCGGGAATACCCATCTCGATTTGCGCCTCGGCCATCCGAAGCCGTGTCAACGCCCACCTTGGGTTAGCGTCAACCAACGCTTGATAAGCTTCCAGGCCTAGAGCCGGATCGTTCTTATAGAGTTCATCGGCGTGATAGAGTGGCTGCTGATGCGGATCGAGCGTGGGCAAAACGTCCTTGCCGCCTCGGCCGCGCGAGAACAGACCAAAGAGACCCTTCGAACGCGCTGGCGACTTGCTTGCTGTTTCAGCCGACGGCTTAGCGGGCTTTGTCTTCGGTTTTTTTGCGGCCTTCGCCGGCTTGGTCTTGGCGGCTTTTGGTGTCACCGGCATTTGGTCAGAGGCACCTCTTACCCCGGACCCTTCCGGTGCAAGCATGCGCTTCGTGACCGCCTTCCTGGCCGATTCAGATAGGGATCCGAGCGCAGGCGCATCGGCAGGCAGAACCGGAACGGCGCAGGAGGTATCGAGACCAGCAATTCGCTCCAGAAGCATGGTCGGTAGCCCGAAGCGGATCTCATCATGTGTCGGTTGGCGATGCTCCGCGATGAAATGCAAGGCACCATCCAACTCCGCTGCAGCATAGCCTGATTGCAAAACCTCGATGCACTCAGCACTTGATTGTCCGGCCAGGCCGTCTTGCCAGAGCCGGGCGGCAAGCAGGGCCTGCGCCAGCAACGCTTCAACAAGCACCTGTGGTCCAGCGTAGCGCGCCGCCAATCGGTCAGCTTCACGCGCATGGACTTCTATTGCCTGACCATAGGCCCGCCGGGCCTGATGTTCAGCCTCCTGGACACCATCTAGGTTGGAAAGACGGGTCAGTTTTGACCGTTTTGCCAGCGACGTTTTGAGCGATCCGAGACGAGCAACCATGTCACCATCGACGCTTTCGGTCTCCGCCTCGCGCTTGGCACAGACAAGAGCGTGCGCCGCAAGAGCTTCGATCTGGCGCAGCGAAAGCCCCGTCAAGACGGCAAAGCCGATCGTGACCGAATAGCCTTTCGGTACGGAACGCTGCGAGCCGCCGATTGCCTCCGCACGCAAGCCTGCGGATCGATCGATCGCGATTTTGAGCGGTCCTTCGGCGCATTCCACAAGTCCACACGCCGACCGCACGGCCTCAAACAGTTCCGGCGCTTGCTTAACTTTCAAGCGCAGAGTTTTGTCAGAATCAGCGGCGATGCGCTGCGAACGTTTGCCCACAAAGTTTCCGGCAGCTGCGCCCAGCACGCCTCCGGCAGGAGCGGCGAGTGGAACGCCAGTTGCAGCGATTCCCGCAGCTGCACCGACCACGCCACCAAGGCCGGCGTGCCGCAACACGGACTGACGAAGAGGCCTGCTAGCCTCGGAGCGGTAAAACGTACCGTTGGCTGACGGTCCAGTAGACACAAAGTTGGCCGGAGCATCGCCGGCCAGTACTCCGGCAGGGGCAGGCTCTGATACCATGCCTGGCGTCGTTGTGGGCTCAGGCGACTCACCCGATCGACCTTTCGATCCGGCCAAACGGGCAAGGCGAGACACCGGCGACGCATCTGGCTTTGACGTCCCGTCACCACGCGCAAACGGCAGTTTCGACAACAGGCTGTTGCTCGACGGCTTGTCTTGCGATCCCGTCTGATTGCGTTCCGCGCCAATCCGGCGCATGTCGGCCAACGACAATCCGCTCATAGTTCCGATCCCGTACACACCTACACACCGGGAGCGCCGCAAAGCGCACCTCGTCATGCTCAAGGTAAACTGGAATGCTTACCGATTCGTGAGGCTGCGCAGTTTGGGCAGGCAATCGGACAGAATGTGCGCTGCCGCCACAGCATCGATGGTTGCTTCGCGTTGGCGATTGGACACACCAGCGTCGCGCAAAGAGTCAGCGGCAGCTTCGCTGGACAGGCGTTCATCCCAGAACAGCATAGGCAGATCGATATGGTCGCCCAGCCCGCGTCGAAAAGCGCGCACGGATTGGGCGCGCGGACCCAAGGACCAATCCATGTTGAATGGCATTCCGATGACCAGCCCCCGCACGCCTTCTTTTTCGATGATTTCGATGAGCGCGCCGACATCGCGTTGGAACTTGGAGCGATGGATCGTGGTAAGTGGGCTCGCCAAGCGCCAATCAACATCGCTTATCGCAACGCCGATTGTCTTCGTGCCGGGATCAAGTCCGAGTAATGCGCCGGAGCCGCCGGTCGCATCGACAAAGGCTTGCGCATCGAAAAATTCTTGCAGTGCAGGCACTTACTGGAACGCTGATTCAGAAAAGCTGCGCAGCTTGCGCGAATGAAGACGTTCACTGGGCATAGCGCGCAGAAGCTCCATCGCACGAATGCCGATCTGCAAATGCTGATTGACCTGCGTGCGATAGAACGCGCTTGCCATGCCTGGCAGTTTCAACTCGCCATGCAATGGCTTGTCGGAAACGCACAGCAGCGTGCCGTAAGGCACGCGAAAGCGGAACCCGTTGGCCGCAATCGTTGCCGACTCCATATCCAGAGCAATGGCGCGTGACTGCGAGAATCGCTCCACCGGCTCCAGAAAGTCGCGCAGTTCCCAGTTCCGGTTGTCGATGGTCGCCACTGTCCCGGTGCGCATGATGCGTTTCAGCTCATACCCGGAAAGATCGGTGATCTCGGCCACGGCCTGCTCAAGGGCGACCTGCACTTCGGCCAGCGGTGGAATAGGGACCCAAGGCGGCAGGTCGGCGTCCAGAACATGGTCTTCGCGCACGTAACCGTGGGCGAGCACATAGTCGCCAAGACGCTGCGAATTGCGCAAGCCCGCGCAGTGCCCGAGCATGAGCCAGGCATGGGAACGCAAAACAGCAACATGATCGGTGATGGTCTTGGCGTTGGACGGTCCTACGCCAATATTGACGATGCTGATGCCTTCATGCTCGCCAGCGCAAAGATGGTAGGCGGGCATTTGTGGGACACGTGAAGCGACCTCGCCTTCAGGCTCGCGCCTCATGCGGACGTTAAAACTCGTTCGGCCTCCCGGCTCGACAAAATGCGAATAGGCGCTGTCAGGATTGGCAAGTTCTTTCTTTGAAAATTCAATAAATTCATCGATATAGAACTGATAGTTCGTGTAAAGAACGAAGTTTTGAAACGCCTCGGGCGGTGTCGCGGTGTAGTGCTTCAAGCGATAAAGCGAATAGTCGGTGCGCGGCGCGGTGAACAACGCCAGCGGAAAAGGCTCGTTCTGAAGCGACGGCGCGACACCATTCACAATCGCATCATCGGTGATGCCTAGATCGGGCACATCGAAATAGTCCCGCAGCGGACGATCGTCCTCGAATGTCCCATCGCCCTCAATCACCATCCCGTCGGGAAACGCGAAATGGATGGGGATCGGCGTGTCGGACAAGCCGACCTCGACCGGCACATCATGGTTCTCGATTAGCGCGCCGATCTGCTCCAGCAAGTAGGTTCGGTAGAGTTCCGGCTGGGTGACCGTGGTTTCATGGCGTCCAGGGCGCGTCACATGGCCATAGGCCAGGCGCGAATCGACCTCCGCATAAGACTGCGTTGCCAGTCGCACAAAGGGATAAAAGCCTCGGACTTTGCCGTACCCCGACCGCTTTTTGGTCTTTTCACCCAAGGCATCCATGTGCTCGTAAAACGCCTCGCGCAGACGCGCTGTCTCGTCATTGTAGAGCTCGGTGAGCGCATCGACCGCTTCGCCGGCGTCACGGGTTTGCAAGGTGGAGTGTTGGCTGTGCGGCATCGGATTTTGTTCTTTTCTTTGTCTGCTGCTGTTCGAAGATAGGCCGTCACGGGGATTCGATAGCCTCGCGCGGTGGCTGACCTGTGACGTATCATCACTTCAACGTCGCTTGAACCCATCTGGGACGCGCGCTATCACCCTGCCAGTATTTTCCTGCAGTCTGTGCACGTGACCAACTCTCGCGTGCCGAACCAAGGTTTACCCCATTGAGCGTAGACAGCGATACCGTGCGCCGCATTGCCCATCTGGCTCGCATTCGACTTGAAGACGACCGCATCGAACCGATGCGCGAAGAACTCAACACCATTCTGGCCTTTGTCGAGCAACTCGACGAGGTCGATACGCAGAATGTTGAGCCGATGACCTCTGTCGTTGCCACAAAGATGCGCCTGCGCCCCGATGTCGTGACGGATGGCGGCATCAGCGAGGATGTGATTGCCAATGCGCCAGCCAGCGAAGACGGCTTCTTCATGGTCCCGCGTGTGGTCGAATAGCGGCGTAGCGCCGTGCACGATCAACTTTTTGAAAAGATTGATAGAATGTCCGATTTGACCACCCTTTCGATCGCGCAGGCGCGCGAAGGCCTTGGCGAGAAACAGTTCTCCGCGCTGGAACTGACAGAGGCCTATTTGGCAGCCATCGAGGCTGCCAACGATAAGCTCAACGCTTACATCGTGGAAACGCCCGATAAGGCGCGCGCCATGGCCAAAGCCAGCGATGAAAAACTCGCCGCAGGTGAGGGCGGTGCGCTGGAAGGCATTCCGCTTGGCATCAAGGACCTTTTTGCGACCGAAGGCGTTCACACACAGGCCGCCAGCGGCATCCTTCACGATTTCAAGCCGCGCTATGAATCCACCGTCACCCAAAACCTTTGGGGCGATGGCGCGGTGATGCTCGGCAAGCTGAACATGGACGAGTTTGCCATGGGCTCGTCCAATGAAACATCGGCCTACGGCCCGGTGGTCAATCCTTGGCGGTCGACGAGCTCCAATGCTGATCTCGTTCCAGGTGGATCATCAGGTGGCTCGGCAGCAGCCGTTGCCGCGTGGCTCTGCGCCGGTGCGACCGCGACGGACACTGGCGGTTCCATTCGTCAACCGGCCGCCTTGACCGGCACGGTAGGCGTGAAACCAACCTATGGCCGCTGTTCGCGGTGGGGCGTCGTGGCGTTCGCCTCCTCACTTGACCAGGCCGGGCCGATCACCCGCGACGTTCGTGACGCGGCGATCTTGCTCAAAAGCATGGCGTCGGTGGACAACAAAGATACCACCAGCGTCGATCTTCCGGTGCCTGATTATGAATCCGCGATCGGAGACTCGATCAAAGGCAAAGTCATCGGCATTCCCAAAGAGTACCGCATGGACGGTATGCCCGATGAGATTGAAGATCTCTGGCAGACCGGCATTGCGTGGATGCGGGACGCAGGCGCTGAAATTCGCGATATCTCGCTGCCCCACACCAAATATGCGCTGCCCGCCTATTACATCGTGGCGCCCGCCGAGGCCTCCTCCAACTTGGCACGCTATGACGGCGTTCGCTACGGCAAACGCGAACCCGGATCGGATATCGCCGCGCTTTACGAGAACACGCGCGCAGCCGGGTTTGGCCAGGAGGTCCAGCGCCGCATCATGATCGGCACCTATGTGCTCTCAGCGGGTTACTACGACGCCTATTACAAGAAGGCGCAGCGCGTTCGCACGCTCATCAAGCAGGACTTTGAAACGGTCTATGCTGATGGCGTCGATGCGATTTTGACGCCGACCACGCCAAGCGCAGCCTTTGGCATCAATGAGATGGCAACAGCCTCGCCAATCGAGATGTATCTGAATGACATTTTCACCGTCACCGTAAATATGGCCGGCTTGCCGGGGATGTCGGTGCCTGCTGGCCTTAGCAAGGATGGCCTGCCACTGGGCTTGCAAATCATCGGACGTCCCTTCGATGAGCAGACGCTGTTTACGGTTGGGTCGGTGATCGAAAAGCAGGCTGGCCAATTCTCACCGAAAAAATGGTGGTAGGGCATGGGGATTTTCCCGCTCACACTGCGGCCTGCGGAAAAAGATGATGTGCCCCGTCTCATCGAGCTGGGCGTGGCATCGTTCCTATGCTTTTCCCAAGACCTGCCGGGCTTTGGCAAAGCACCAGAGACGGCGCCGGATGCCGTGCCGCAGTGGGTTGGTGAAACAGGTGACAACATTGTGTTGGCTGAGCACGCCGGCGGTACCGTCGGCTGGACGAAGACCAATCCAAAAAGCGGTGAAATCGAAGACCTTTGGATCGACCCGCCCAACCATGGCCACGGCATCGGAGCTGTGTTGCTGACAGCTGCCGAAGCCCAAGTTAAGGCGTCCGGCCATAGCTGCGCGTGGCTGACAACCCACGCTGAGAAGACAGGCACCATGCGGTTTTATCGCACGCACGGCTATGCGTTGCTCAACATTGACGAGCATTGCAGCACCGACAGCGTGCCTGGAGTTGTGTATCCGCGAGCCCTGCTCGGTAAACAACTGCACCGCCCGAACCCCAAAGCGGCAGAAACGATGGCCGATGTGCGCGTAGGTATCGACACGCTCGACCCGATGCTTCTTTCGCTAATTGTCGAGCGGTTCGCATTCATTGATCGCGCCGCTGACCTCAAACCGGCGCTTGCGATGCCCGCGCGCGTCAGCGACAGGGTTGAAGAGGTGGTGGCCAACGCGCGTGCGCAGGCGGAAGGCACGGGTTTTGATCCTGACCTCACCGAAACGCTTTGGCGCACGATGATTGATCTGGCGATCGAGCGCGAAGACCGCAAGATGGCAACGCCACAGCCTGAGCAGGTTTCATGAGCACCTTGCCGCTGTCACGGATGCTTCTGGATATCTTTTCCGGCATCCTTGCCGTTTTGATGGCGGTGACCGCGCTCCTTCTGCTTGTCCTGGTTGCTGTCAATGCCAGCCGTGGACAGGGCGATGCAAACGCCTCGCTGTTGATTGTCGCCGGTTGTTTTGGCGTTGGCGCCGCTGGTTTTTACGCCCTAAAACGTTGGGCTAAGACTGCCCGATCTGAACTGAATTAATCCCACGCGGTG
>JBKAGN010000077.1:0-12851 GCA_046290415.1 Hyphomicrobiales bacterium | reverse complement strand
CGATGACCTTAGTGGTCGATCGTGCTCCAGACCCGGCGCTTGGTCATGTAGACCAGACCGCCAAAGATCAAGAGGAACGCCATCACGCGAAAGCCCATTTCCTTGCGAGCGTTCAAGTGCGGTTCAGCCGCCCACATCATGAAGGCCGAAACATCCTGCGCGTACTGCGACACGGTCTCAGGCGAGCCGTCCTCATAAGCGTGCATGCCATCGAACAGCGGCGGCGCCATCGCAATCCACTCACCGGCGATGAAGTATGGGTTATAGTTCAAACCCAGTGGCGCTTCCTCACCTTCCGGCGGATCTTCATAGCCGGTCAGAAGCGAATAGATGTAGTCCGGACCGTTTTCAGCATAACCGGTGAAAATATCGAACACGAAGTTCGGGAACCCGCGGGTCGGTGCGCGTGCTTTGGCGAGCAGCGAAAAGTCCGGTGGGTAGGCGCCCATGGCCGCCACAGCCGCTTCCTGGTTCGGGAACGGTGGCGGGAAGCGATCGGAGAGGCGTGCCTCACGCTCGAACATCTCGCCGAACGAGTCCGGCCCGTCCTGAACGAAATAGTTGGCCGCGATGGCGCGCACTTCGGCTTCCGAGAACGCAGGGCCGCCCGGCTCCATGAGGTTGCGGAATGCGATGCGGCTCAGCGCATGACAGGCCGAACAATTTTCGGTGTAGACCTGGAACCCGCGCTGCAGCTGGGCGGTGTCGTAGGTGCCGAAGATACCAGCGAATGACCAGTCTTGCATGCGCGGAGCTTTGGAATCACCGGCAGCCAGGGCGCCCGTTGTCGGCAGGGCCGCCGCCAAGGCAGCGGCAGCCAGGGTCTTCAAGATGCGGCTTGAAAAGAAAGCCATGGATAAAAGTCTCCTATTGGCGATGTCGCCGATTAGCCCTTGGTTTCCGGTGCCGCCGTAGCGCCGACCGGTTGGCCACCACCTGAAGCAACGTCCTTGCCATTCTTCTTCAGCACCGCCTCGGTGATCGATGCCGGCAGCGGCTTGGGCGTTTCAAACAGACCAAGCAGCGGCAGGATGATCAGGAAGTAGGCAAAGTAGTAAACCGTCGAAAGCTGCATCAGCGTCACATAGAGGCCTTCAGCAGGCTTGGAACCAAGCCAGCCCAAGAACACTGCGTTGATGGCAAACACCCAGAACGCGACCTTGAACCAGACCGAACGGAAGGCGCCGGACTTGACCTTGGACGTATCGAGCCACGGCAGGAAGAACAGCACCGCAATCGACGCGAACATCAAGAGCACGCCACCGAGCGCATCGGGCACCGCACGAAGGATCGCGTAGAACGGCAGGAAGTACCATTCGGGCACGATGTGCGCCGGCGTCACCAGCGGGTTGGCGGGAATATAGTTGTCCGCATGGCCAAGATAGTTTGGCAGGAAGAACAGGAAGTAGGCGAACAGGATGAAGAACAGGACCATCGCGAACAGGTCTTTGACCGTCGCATAGGGCGTGAACGGCACCGTGTCTGACTTCTGCTTCACTTCCACGCCGGTCGGGTTGGTCTGACCGGTGATGTGCAGCGCCCAAACGTGCAGGATCACCACGCCGAAGATCATGAACGGCAGCAAATAGTGCAGCGAGAAGAAGCGGTTGAGCGTCGGATTATCGACGGCAAACCCGCCCCAGAGCCACTGCACCAAGGTCTCACCGACAACCGGGAACACCGAGAAGAAGTTGGTGATCACGGTCGCGCCCCAGAAGGACATCTGACCCCAAACGAGCACATAGCCCATGAAGGCGGTGGCCATCATCAAGAGGTAGATGACCACACCCAGGATCCACAGAACCTCACGCGGCTCTTTGTAGGAGCCATAATAGAGGCCGCGGAAAATGTGCAGATAGACCGCCACGAAGAACATCGAGGCGCCAACCGCGTGCATGTAGCGCAGCAACCAACCATAGTTCACATCGCGCATGATGTGCTCAACGGAGTTGAACGCCATGTCGGCATGCGGCGTGTAGTGCATCACAAGCACGATACCGGTGATGATCTGCGATACCAGCATGATCATCAGGATGCCGCCGAACGTGTACATGTAGTTCAGGTTGCGCGGGATCGGGAACTCGACGAACTGCCCGTGCATCATCCGCACAACAGGCAGGCGCGCATCGAGCCAACGCTCAATGCCGCTCTTTGGAACGTAGGTTGAAGGTCCAGCCATAAAGGGGTCTCCTAGAAACCTTTCAAACGAAAGATAGGATCGGCTTAGCCGATGCGAATGGTTGTGTCTGAAATGAACTCATACTGCGGTATGGGAAGGTTTTCCGGCGCAGGACCGCGGCGAATACGGCCAGCTGTGTCGTAATGCGACCCATGGCATGGGCAGAACCAGCCGCCAAAATCACCGGCTTCGGACAACGGAATGCAGCCAAGATGCGTGCAGACGCCGAGCATCAGGATCATAGCGGGATTTTCCGCAACCGAACGCGCTTCGTTCGTGGCAGGGGCGGCCGGATCGACATCAAGACGTGCCAACTGATCGGGCAGGTCCGAAACATCCACGGCCTCAGCTTCGGCAATCTCTTCTTCGGTGCGGTAGCGGATAAACACCGGCTTGCCGCGCCACATCACCGAGACCTGCTCGCCGGGCTGCATTGAGCCGATATCGACTTCACTGGTCGAAAGCGCCAGCGCCGAAGCGTCCGGGTTCATCTGAGCGATGAAGGGCCAAGCCAGGCCGCCAACGCCAACGGCGCCCATGGCAGCCGTCGCAATAAAAAGAAAGTCGCGCCGGGTCGGCTCGTCCTGTGTCTGGGCTTCAGTCGACAACTTCGTCATCCTTCGTAGCAACTGTCCGGTGGGGCCAGCAAATCAAACGCCAGACCCCGTAAAATTCCATACTCTGATGAGCAGAGACGCTATAGAGAATCGCACGCGCCTTGGCATGCAGGCATATCGCCGCATTCCCGAAGGCTCAACAGGTGGCTGCTCTTAGCGGTTGCGCGGCGCGCTTGTCCACTAGTCCATCGGTGGGAAGGGTGTCGTGTGGGGTGGAAAGGGTGTGGAATTCGACCATCGGATTCCAAGACCGGTAAACGACCGGCCCAAGACCAACCTCTGCGGCCAATGGTTGAGACGTCCAAGCCATCTTTGGTCTCGCACACGCCGACGTAACGTGTAGAAAGAGAGTGCCACCCCTCACCTCTGACGTTTCGCCCGCCCCTTGGTTTCTCTCGCTCTTTTTCAGCCAGAAATTCCGTCGAACACCGGCACGCTCATGCGCTTGTCGGCCTGCCTCAACGTGCCGTTGCACGTGATCGGGCCCACCGGCTTTTCGATGGACGATCGGGCCCTACGCCGGGCCGGCCTGGATTATCGCGACAAAGCGCTGACCTCGGTTCACGTCGATTTCGATGCCTTTTGCAAAGCTTTGGCTTGGGCGCCGCCGCGGCTGGTGTTGATGACCACCAAGGCGACGACCGCGCACACCGATTTTCAGTTTCAGCGCGGTGATGTGATCATGATGGGCCGGGAAACCTCCGGCGCACCGGACTGGCTGCATGGACGCGCCGACGCGCGGCTGATCATTCCAATGATGCCCAACGCGCGATCTTTGAACATGGCGGTCGCCGCCGGCCTTGTCGTTGGCGAAGCTTTGCGCCAGACCAAGGACTTCCCAAACACCATGCCGCAGACCCCTGTGGACGATGCGCCTGCGACAGGAAACGCAACACCATGACCGCCTTCACACCGATTTTTTCGCCTGATCAGCTTAAACCTGGCCTGCCGGGCGATATCGACACTAAGAAAGACGCCGCTCAGGCTTGGTTTGCGCAACTGCGCGACCAGATCGTGGGTGCGTTTGAACGCATTGAAGATGAAGCCGACGACAAGCCGGGGACGCAAGGCCATGAGCCAGGGCGCTTCCGGCTGATTCCGCACGAGCGCACCAACCATGACGGAACGCCTGGCGGCGGTGGCACGATGGGGCTCATGAAGGGCCGCATTTTTGAAAAGGTGGGCGTCCACGTCTCGACCGTCCACGGCACATTCGCACCGGCGTTCCAAAAACAGATTCCCGGCGCGGAGGAAGACCCCAGCTTTTGGGCGGCAGGCATCTCGCTCATCGCCCATATGCGCAACCCGAATATTCCCGCTGTCCATATGAACACCCGTATGGTGGTCACCACACGCCAATGGTTTGGCGGCGGCGCCGACCTGACACCGGTTCTCGATGCACGGCGCAATCAGACCGACCCGGACACGATTGCCTTCCACGAGGCGATGGAGATGGCCTGCGAAGGCCATGCACAGGCCGACTATCCGGCGCTCAAAGCCTGGTGTGAGGACTATTTCTACCTGCCCCATCGTGACGAGCCGCGCGGCATTGGCGGCATCTTTTACGATTATCTGAACTCGGGGAATTGGGACGCCGACTTCTCGCTGACCCAGTCGGTCGGACGAAGCTTCGCTGACATCTATCCGAGACTGGTTCGCGCCAATTGGGACACGCCCTTCACCGAAGACCAGCGCCACGAACAGCTGGTTCGGCGCGGGCGCTACGTTGAGTTCAACTTGCTCTACGACCGCGGCACCATCTTCGGCCTGAAAACCGGCGGCAATGTCGATGCCATCCTTTCCTCGATGCCCCCAGAGGTCCGCTGGCCGTGAATTTCAGCATTCGATTGGCAACACTGAGTGATATTCCAGCGCTGGTGCCACTCTGCCTTGAGATGGAAACGCACTACCAAGGCGATAAGGCGATCGACGAAAGCACGGCGCGCCGACGGCTGACCCACTGGTTCGAGAAGACCAGCGACAGCGTCATGCTGGTGGCGACCAAAGATCGCGCATTGGTCGGTCACGCCGTCATTTGCCCGCTGTTTCCCGCAGGCAATCTCGACACCGCCTGGTTCTTGAAAGACATTTTTGTCGCCAACGCCGCACGCGGCGAAGGCATTGGGGAGGCTCTCATCAAGGCCTGCGCCAAGGAAACGCTGCGCCGCAAAGGCGCCCGGTTCGATCTAACCGTCGATGCTGGAAATGTTGGTGCGCGCGCCCTGTATGAGCGCCTGGGCGCGATCGATACGCACAAAGCCTATCTTCGCTGGGACGGCGACGCACTGGCCTCGCTGGCAGAGAGCGCCAGCTAGGACTTCAGGACCGCCAACAGATCGTCGCGCGTCATTGTGAAATCCGAGGCGACCCACGCGCCCTCCATCACTTTCAGCGCGGCGCCCAACTGGGGCCCGGCGGGGATACCCCGCCCCAAAAGATCGTTGCCGGAGACCGGCAAGTCCGGTTTGGTCCAGGTATCAGAAAGGTTCCAGAGCCTGGCAACCCGGTCGGCAACGCCATCCGGCAGAGGCTGTTCCGGATCGCTATTGAGCGCTCTGGCTGCCTGCAAAATCAATATGTCCCGCAGCGCGCGCTCCCCGTGATGATAAAGCGCGGCACGTAAAGACTTCGGTTCATCAAGGTCCAGAGTATCGAGCGCGGCATCGGCCTTCATGGCTGATACCAACCGTTCACGCTCCGCGCCGGAAAGCTTCAGCCGATTGGCCAAATCCTGCACACGGTCGAGCGCACGCGGCGGCAGCAACGCCATCAGCCGCAGCAAGGGATCTGCGTGCACGCCGACTGCGTCTTCCAGCCGCATGAACCGCGCGAACCCATCCATGTCGCCGCTTTCGGGCAGCACGACCTGATAAACACCAGTCTGCCGCATCCAAAGCAAGGACCGGGTCACCTGCGGCGCGGCGAGTATCTTTTTTAGCTCCGCCCAAACCCGCTCCGCCGACAAAGAAGTAAGTCCGGACTTGTTGGCGACAATCGCCTTGATCGCCTCACGGTCCGGAGAGCCGTGGCCATACCAGCCGTAAAACCGGAAATAACGCAGCGTGCGCAGGAAATCCTCACGGATGCGCGTGCCCGCATCGCCAATGAAGCGCACGCGCCGCGCCTCAAGGTCCTCAAGGCCGCCGACCGGATCGTGCAGGGCACCATCGCGATCGACGTAGAGCGCGTTCATCGTGAAATCGCGCCGTCCGGCATCCTCGGCCAAATCGCGGCTGAAGGCGACGACGGCACGCCGCCCGTCGGTTTCGACATCGCGGCGCAGCGTGGTCACTTCCACGGGATGGTGATCGACAACCACGGTGACCGTGCCATGCTCGATACCCGTCGGCACCGCTTTGAAGCCGGCAGCTTCGGTCCGCGCGGTCACGGTCTGCGGCAGCGCCTGTGTTGCGATGTCGATATCGCTGATGGACTGGCCCAGCAGCGCGTTGCGCACGCAGCCACCAACCAGCCAGGCGTCATCGCCGTCCTGTGCGACAGCATCCAGCACCGGGCCAACGCCCGGTCTGTTCAGAAGGTCGCGAAGCGGCTCACTCATTCAACCGGTTCGACGATCCGGCCCGGCACGATCTCGCCGTTCTCGAACCGCGGCGGCTCGTACTGACCGGTCACATCGCCGGTTTCGAACTGCACAAAGGCGATCATCGCCACCAGCACCAGCGCGACGCCCGATCCGACAAGCCAGTAAAACGGCATGTCAGAGCGTTTGCCCCGCACCGTCGACCACAAGAGATAGAGGGCGAAGGGGACGAGAAACAGCGCCAGATTGATGATGGCTATACGCAGCACGCGAAAACTCCAATGGCCGAAGCGTTAAGTGAGATGAGAGATCAACCGTTCTGACATGTGGTGTACGATACCCGCCGTCAAACCCCAGATGGCATGATTCTCAAAGCGGTAGGTATAAAAATAGCGCTCTTTGCCCTCAAACACGCGGCTTGTTCGGTCCGCGTTGGCCGGGTTCAGCAAGAAGGCCAGCGGCACCTGAAAGATGCTATCAACCTCCGCCGGGCTCGGTGAAAGCGGCGGCAAGCCATCAAGCGCCCCAACGACGGGATAGACTCGGTAGCCGGTGCGCGAGGCATAGCTCGGCAAGAACCCCTGGACGTCAACAACGCCAGGTGACAGTGCAATTTCCTCTTCCGCCTCGCGCAGCGCCGTCTCTTCGGGCACTTCGCCGGGATCCATCCGCCCGCCGGGAAACGCGATCTGACCGGCATGGGCGCTCAACGTGCTCGTCCGCACGGTCAGCGTGACATCCGGTTCAGCCTTGGCCATGTCGATGGCGATCAACACCGCGGCAGGCTTCAGACCGTTTTTGGGCCGGAAGGTCGCAAAATCAGGGTTGAGAACATGATCGCCGGACGGGTCCTTGGCCTGCGCATCGCTAGACACTATGGGCTGGTCGTTGGTCAGCGAGTCGAACAAGGCATTGGCCAGCCGATGGCCATCGAGGCCAGCAGGCAAGGCAACGTGGTCGGCGAAAGGTTGGGTCCGGTCGGACAAAGGCAATTCCTAGGCGAAGGACGAAAAACAGCGGATGGCTCAGTTGGCCGGCAGAACTGGAAAGGTCGCCGCGCCGGAGCGCAGCCTTGGTTTCTGGCGATCAAGATCGACGAAACGCTCGTCATTGAGAAGAGCAATCGTCGTGGCCCGATTGAGCAGCGCCTCGATCCGGCCACGGACAAGCACATAAGGCTTCACGCCCTCACTTCCAACTTCCAGGGCAAAACGTATCGGGTGATCGCGGCCAACCTCGACCACATCATCCATCGATGTTCGTAAGACGAGCGCATCTCCGTCAGGACCCTGTTTGACCGCATAATCGACCACCACCAGCGGCGCATCATCAACCGTGATGGCAAGCTTTTCATGCGGCGTGACAAGATAGGTCACACCATCCTCATCTTTGCGCAAAAGCGAGGAAAACAGCTTGGCAAGCCGCGTGCGCTGGATGGCCCGACCTTCGTGGAACCAGGTCCCGTCGGCGGCGATGCGAATGTCGATGGTGCCGCAAAGCTCAGGGTTCCAGCGCTCGACCGGCGGCGTGCGCTTGCCAGACCCGGCTGCAAACAGAAGGTTTTCAAACGAGGAGGTCGTCACCTGGTCATTCGCTGGCTCAGCGCTGTTTGATCCAACCATCTGATGTTTCCAAATCCCCTATGGACCCTAGTTTTCACCATATGGTGAGCGCAGAAGCGAGCTTTGGACCTTGCGTCTGGCAAATAGATTGCGCAGCCTCCAAACAACCGGCCTTTGAGAATCCTCTTCTGAGGCACACAATGGCCAACTCAGGCGACGACAAAAAGGCGCCATGAACGGTGCCGATAAGGTGGCGCGCTGCCAAGATTCGATCGTGCGCCAGCCAAACTCATCAGAAGACATGCCGCCCTTAGGAGCATCACGTGCAGGATACGCAATTGGAACCCAAAGCCAATGCCGAAACGGCAGCGATCACCGATCGCGCCGAGGCGGTGGCTGGCCGACTGGCAACTGCCAAGACAGCCATCGGCAAGACCATTCTTGGCCAAGAGCAGGTGATCGAAAACACGCTGGTTGGCCTGCTCTGCGGCGGTCACGTGCTTCTGGTCGGCCTGCCGGGCTTGGCGAAGACCAAACTGGTCGAAACCCTCGGCACCGTGCTCTCGCTTGGCGCACGACGCGTGCAATTCACGCCCGACCTCTTGCCGTCCGACATTCTGGGCGCCGAAGTGCTGGAAGAGAGTGCGACCGGGTCGCGCGCCTTCCGCTTCATCGAAGGACCGGTCTTTTCGCAGCTTTTGATGGCCGACGAGATCAATCGGGCAAGCCCCCGCACCCAGTCGGCATTGTTGCAGGCGATGCAGGAGCATCACGTCACGGTTGCCGGTACCCGTCATGATCTGCCAAGCCCGTTTCACGTGCTGGCAACGCAGAACCCGATTGAGCAGGAAGGCACCTATCCGCTGCCGGAGGCGCAGCTTGACCGGTTCCTGCTAGAAATCGAGATCGGCTTTCCCGATCGGGAATCCGAACGCGCTATGCTGCGGCTGACAACCGGAGAAACCGAAACACCACCGCAGTCGGTGATGGGTCCGGAGGAATTGATCGAAGCGCAAAAGCTTGTGCGTGCCATGCCGGTCGGCGAACAGGTCGCCGATGCGATCCTTGATCTGGTTCGCGGCGCACGGCCCGGCGCTGGCGCGCATCCGGTTGTCGGCGAACACCTCGATTGGGGCCCAGGTCCGCGCGCATCACAGGCTCTGATGCTGGCAACCCGCGCCCGCGCTCTGCTTGACGGCCGCTTTGCACCGTCCAAAGACGATGTCGCTGCGCTCGCCGAACCCATTTTGCGTCACCGTATGGCGCTGACCTATGCAGCGCGCGCCGAAGGGGTCACCCGCCGTGATCTGGTCGCCAAACTCGTCGAGGCGCTTTTGTGATCACGCTTCCACGGCGCACTCCACAATCCAGCGACCGCGGTGCTTTAGCGCCGCTGGATCCGCTGGATCTCGGCACACGTCCCCGCGCGCTGGCCGATGCGATGCCCGATCTGATGGTGGAAGCGAAAAACCTCGCCGCCTCGCTGCTTGCCGGCCTTCATGGCCGCAAACGCGCAGGATCGGGACAATCCTTCTGGCAATTTCGCCAATATGGGTCTGGCGACGCCTCCAGCCGTATCGATTGGCGACGGTCCGCGCGCGGCGATGCGCTGTTTGTGCGCGAAATGGAGTGGGAAAGCGCCCACACGGTGCGCCTATCGGTCGATATGTCATCCTCGATGCGGTTTGCCTCGCCGGACGCCCGCGAACCCAAGCGCGACCGCGCCGTCGTCATGGCGCTGGCCCTGTCGGCCATGCTGGCCAAGGGCGGTGAACGCGTCGGTCTGATCGGCGGCGAGCGCCCAAAGACCGGCGACGCGGCACTCAACACCATGGCGCTGGAACTCATCACCCGCGACACCGACAAATCCGGCAAACATCGCTGGTCGGATATGACAGCGGTCAAGCCGCGCGAAGACGTGATCATCCTGTCCGATTTTCTCTTCGACGAGACAAGCCGCGACCGGCTGGTCGAGCAACTCGTCGCCCGCGGTGCGCGCGCGCACCTGGTCCAAATCATCGATCCGGTCGAAGAAGCCTTTCCGTTCAAAGGACGCATGCGCTTTCAGCCACTCAGCAAGAACAGTTCGCAGATCACCGCCGGGCGTGCCGAAAGCTGGCAGCAGCCCTACCAGGCGCTGTTTCGCGCCTTCACCGACGAATTGCGGCAGATTGCACGGGCTCGTGGTTGGAGCCACACGGTCTCCCACACAGATCGCCCTGCCGCCACGCCCTTGCTCAGTGTGCATGAAGCGCTGTCGCGCGCGCGGGAACGCTAAATGAACGCGCTGAGCTTTCTTGCACCCTTGGCGTTGCTTGGCCTGCTCGCCCTGCCGGCGCTTTGGTGGCTGTTGCGCGCAACCCCGCCGCAACCGGCAACAACGCCTTTTCCGCCGCTGCGCCTTTTGGAAAAGCTCACCAACGCTGAAGAAACGCCGGTCAAAACCCCCTGGTGGTTGTTGGCCCTGCGACTGCTACTTCTGACCTTGCTTATTCTCGCCTTTGCAGGCCCAGTATGGCGGGCGTCCGACCCAATTGCCCTGCCAGGCGACGACAACGCCCCCCTGCTCATTGTTCTGGAAAGCAATTGGGCGGCAGCACCCAGTTGGGATATGCGCCGCGCCCAGGCGACCCGCATCATCGACGCAGCAAGCGCCGAAGGCCGTCCCGTCGCCATCACCGCCTTTCCGCAACCACTGGCTGCCACTCCTTTGCCTGGCGACCGCGCCGATGCGCTGGCCTTGCTCGCCGACATGGTGCCGCAGCCCGTCGCTGCCGATCCATCCGCGTTGCGCGACCACGTCGAACGGTTGTTGGCCAATCCCGGCTGGCGCAACGCATCGCTCATCTGGCTTGCAAACGGTCTGGCACATGAAGAGGAAATGGGGGCCTGGCTGACCTCGCTCGCCGCTGAACGGCCCATCGCCCTTGTGCCGGGCGAGGCACCGAACCTGGCGCTGAACCTTGACGGCGGCAGCGATGGACCGGCGGCCATCGTCACGCCTATTGCCAATGAGGAAAGTAACGCCGACCCGCGCTCCGTCGCAGCGCTCGACAGTGCCGGTCGCCAACTGGTGCTGGTCCCGTTGGTGGGCGACGACGGAACTTTGCAGGATCGGGTGACGTTCGATCTGCCGCTTGATTTGCGCAATGACATCGCTCGCATCGCCATTGTGCCGACGCGCCACGCCGGTGAGGTCGTTCTCGTCGATGATCGGCTGGAACGACGGCGCGTCGGCATTGTTGGCGCCGAAAGGCGTGATGAGGCGCAGCCGCTTCTGTCCGGAACAACCTATGTGGAGCGCGCCCTACGCCCAACTGCCGATGTTGTCGTGCCGCGCTCTGGCGATACCAGCGGTGAGATCGACGCGATGATCAGCCAGGGTGTCGATGTCATCGTTCTGGTTGATGTGGCAAGCCTCATCCCCTCAACCGTCTCGCTGCTCGAGCCCTGGATCGAAGAGGGCGGCGTTTTGATCCGCTTCGCCTCCACCGGGCTCACCCAATCCAATGATGATCTGATCCCCGTGCCGCTGCGCGCCGTGGACCGGCAGCTTGGTGGCGCGCTGACCTGGGAAGAGCCTCAAAGCATCGCGCCGTTCGCTGCCGGGAGCCCGTTTGCAAGCCTGACCATCCCGCAGGACGTGGCCATCGAGCGCCAAGTCTTGAGCGAACCGGGCGCCGCGCTTGCCGCCAGAACCTACGCGGAACTTGCCGACTCCACACCCTTGGTCACAGGCGAAGCGCGCGGGGCCGGGCAACTGGTCCTGTTTCATGTGACCGCTGACACGGGCTGGTCCAACCTCCCCCTGTCGGGGCTGTTCGTCGATATGCTTGGCCGCCTGGTGGAGCTCGCGTCCCCGCGCTCGGGCGCGCAATCGGGTGTGGCACCGGACCAAGAGACTCTCCTCACCCCGCGCACCACGCTTGATGCCTTCGGAACCCTGGGCAGCCCGCCCCAGCATGCCGAACCTTGGGCGATCACTGCCGGGCCAGCAACGCCAACCGTTGAAAACCCGCCGGGTTTTTATGGCTCTGCGGCGAGCCCGCGCGCGCTCAACCTTTTTGCCGAACCACCCACACTTGCCCCAGCCGATCCCGCGCTTGCCGAGCAAATGGGCGCGGAGCGTCTGGACATTGGTGCCGATCAATCGATCTCGCTGCGCCCGACCCTCGTGACCCTGGTCGCCGTGCTTGCGCTGGCCGATGCCGTGATCGTGCTTGTCTTGTCCGGTGCGGTTGCTGGATTGGCTGGCGCCCGACGCGCCGGGACGGCGGCCAGCATTGGGGTTATCGTGGCAGCGCTTGTGACCCCCGGTACGCTGACGCCAAGCAGAGCGCTGGCACAGACCAACAGCGCCGAGCAATCGCAACTCAGCCGAATGATTGCCGCTGCCAACTCCACGCGGCTTGCCTATGTCGTGACCGGTGATCGGCAGATCGATCAGCGCTCGCGTGAGGGGCTGTCTGGCCTGTCGCGCATCCTCACTCAGCGCACCGCGTTCGAGCCGGGCGATCCGATGGCCATCGACCCTGCCGACGATGAGCTTGCGTTCTATCCGCTGATTTATTGGCCGATGCCGGAAACGCCGATCGCGGTTTCGGACCGACTTATCACCCGCATCGACGCTTATATGAACAATGGCGGCACGATCCTGTTCGACACCCGCGATGAGGCCTCCAACTTCGCGACCTCCTCGATCAGCGCGCAAACCGCCAATTTGCGCACGCTCCTGGCCGCGCTGGACATCCCGCCCCTGGAGCCGGTGCCCGACGATCATGTGCTGACCAAGAGCTTCTACCTGCTCGACAGCTTTCCCGGCCGCTTTGCCACCGGTCCACTCTGGGTGGAAGCGCTACCCGACGACCCTGGCAATGTGGATCGCCCAGCGCGCGGCGGCGACGGCGTGAGCCCCATCATGATCACCGGCAATGATATGGCCTCAGCCTGGG
>JBKAGN010000076.1:0-12875 GCA_046290415.1 Hyphomicrobiales bacterium | reverse complement strand
TTTGTCGCATTTTCCGGGCGCGAAACCGCACACACTTTCGCTGAAAATGCTCTAGACCTCCAGATCGTAAACCACGATCCCATCGGCGCCGCCGACACAGGATGCGCACAAGCGTGCGCCCAGCGCCTGATGGGTTGGATGTTCGGCATAGCGTTCCAGCGCCTGAGCCGAGGCAAAGTGAATGACAAAGCCCACTTTGTGGTCGGGTGACTTGCCTTCAAAGTCGCGGTTTGGCCCGTGGTGGAACGCCTCGACGCCTTCCAAGGTCTCGCTGAAGGTGGCCAACTCGCTGATGGTTCGCAGCAACTCATCATCCGCGCCATTGAGAGGATGGCAGAACACGCAGTGGAGCACCGCCATTTTAACCGGCCATCATTGTGCGGGCTTGGCCGGGCTGCGGTACGGCCACCCCCTGGGCGTTATAGTCGTTGAGCTTGTTGCGCAGGGTGCGGATGGAGATGCCGAGAATGTTGGCGGCATGCGTGCGGTTGCCGAGACAATGGTCGAGTGTATCGAGGATTAATTCCTGCTCGACCTCTGCCACCGTGCGACCGACAAGGGCGCGGGTGACAGCCTCGGCGGTCATTGCCACTTTCTGGACCGCACCGGATGGAGGCCTGGATTGGGCTGCGAAGTCCGATCCGTCGGGCGTGATCAGCGCTTCGGGTCCGATTTCAGGGCCGGACGCCAGGAGCACGGCCCGGTGAATGGTGTTTTCCAACTCGCGGACATTGCCTTGCCAATGGGCTGACATCAGACGCGTGCGGGCCGGCTCGGAAATTGGGCGCAGCGGGAAGCCGTTGGCTTTGGCGTACTTTTTAGCAAAATGATCCGACAAAGCGAGAATATCGGCGGGCCGCTCGCGCAGTGCAGGCAGGGCAAGGTTCACCACGTTGAGGCGGAACAGAAGATCCTCGCGGAAGGAACCTTCTTTGACCGCCTCGGTAAGATTGCGGTTGGATGTTGCAATGATGCGTAGGTCAACCGGCACCGGTTTTGCGCCGCCAACGCGGTCGATCACCCGTTCCTGCAGGGCGCGCAAGAGCTTGGCCTGAAGGCGCACGTCCATTTCGGAGATTTCATCGAGCAGCAGCGTGCCTCCGGAGGCTTCCTCGAACTTGCCGATACGGCGGGCCAGCGCTCCGGTGAATGCGCCTTTCTCATGCCCGAAAAGCTCGGACTCAAGCAGGTTTTCCGGGATGGCGGCGCAATTGACCGACACGAACGGCATCGTCGCGCGATTGGACTTGGCATGAACGTAGCGCGCCATCACCTCTTTACCGGTGCCCGACTCGCCGGTGATCAGGATCGAGGCGTCCGACGGTGCGATTTGCTCGGCAAGGCGGACCACCTTCATCATCGCCGGGTCGGTGGACACCATGTCCAGCTCTTCGGTGGTGACGGCAGCCAGCACCGCAGCGATGAGGGCAGGGTCCGGCGGCAGGGGAATGTATTCGCGCGCGCCGTCCTTGATGGCTTTGACGGCGGCATCGGCATCGTTCTTTACGCCGCACGCAATGACTGGCGCGGAGATGTGTTCGCGCTCCATCGCCTGGATCAGCGCTTTGATGTTTTCGGCGACGTCGACCATCACCAGATCGATGGCTTGACCGCCACGCAGCGCATCGAGCGCCGTGGCCTGATCGTCGGCATGAATAACTTTGGCCCCGCGTTCCATCGCCATGCGCGTCGCGCTGGCCATTTGTCCGCCGAGATTGCCGAAGATGAGAAGTCGCATGGGTTGATCCTGCCGCTTGGTCTTATTTGTCGCTTTTGATGATTTCAGTCATGGTCACGCCGAGCTTGTCCTCGACAAGAACCACCTCGCCGCGCGCGACCAGACGGTCGTTGACGAAAATGTCGATGGCCTCGCCCACCCGCCGGTCGAGTTCGACCACGGTGCCCGGACCAAGGTTGAGCAGTTCGGAAACCTGCATGCCCGATCGCCCCAGAATGGCCGATACGCGCACCGGCACGTCGAACACCGCCTCAAGGTCGCTGGCATCCTTGGAGCTGTTGGGATCGTAGTCCTCGTTGGTTTCGGAGCTTGGCGGCCCTTCCAACTGGTCGAGCTCGACGCCCTGTTTGGCCGATAGCTGATCGTCGTCGGTGTCACTCATCGAGGGAGCCCTCCATTGAGGCTTTCATCTGCGAGGCCTGGTCGGCCTCGGATTGGGTTGGGGGAAAGGCGTTCGGGGTCACGCCTCGGGCCGACAGATAGTCGCCAATCAAATCATCAATGGCCTTTTCGATGTCATCTTGACTGCGCGCCAGACCTCCATCGGCCCATTCAATGCGGGTATCGCTGGGGGCAAAATTCTCTTCACCCATGAAAATCAGTCGGCCTTCAAACCCTTGGGATTGGGCGATGGATTCCAGCCGTTCGCGCACCGCATCGACATGGTCGGCGTTCATGCGCACGACCAGATGGGACGCATCGAACATGGGCGCGAGGCAGGAACGAAACAGTGCTTCGACTTCGCCGATCGGCTCGGCGTCCAAGAGTCGACGGGCGAGCTTTTTCGACGCCGAAATGGCAATACGAACCGCGCGCTCCTCGCGCATCGCGATTTCCTTGTCGAGCCGCGAGAGCAGCGTTTGAACAACGCCAGTCAGTCGTTCAGTCTCTTCGGCCAAGGCTTTGGAGCCTTCTTCGAGCGCTTCTTGGCGTCCAGCTTCGTGCGCTTCGGTGCGCACGCGCCGTTCCAGCGCGGCCATCTGCGCTTCGTGCTCGTAAAGGCTGATCGTTGGCTCGACCTCGACCTCTTCCTTGGCGCGGTTTTCTGCGTCGAAATCAAGATCGAACAGGTAGCGTGGAACGGTGGTTGATGCGGCCATCAATAGATCACCTCATCATCGCCGGAGTTTTTCGAAATCACCATCTCGCCCTTGGCAGCGAGGTCCTTGGCCAGATTGACGAGCGACATCTGCGCTTCGTCGACGTCACGCAAGCGCACCGGCCCGAGGATCTCCATTTCCTCGCGAATGGTGTTCGCCTGGCGGCTGGACATGTTGCCAAGGAAAAAGTCGCGCAGCGTATCGTTGGCGCCTTTGAGCGCGATCGGCAGCTTGGTCATATCGGCGCTGCGCAGCAGGATCTGGATCGACGAGGCATCGACCTTGCCAAGATCCTCGAAGGTGAACATCAGCGCTTTGATCTTTTCGGCCGACTCGCGGTTGTCTTCTTCCAGCGTTGCGAGGAACTTGGCTTCCGTCTGGCGGTCGAAATTGTTGAAGATTTCGGCCATCGTCTCATGGCTGTCGCGGCGGCGTGTGGTCGAGAGATTCGACATGAACTCAACGCGTAGCGTCTCCTCGACTTTGTCGAGGATTTCCTTCTGCACGCTTTGCATTTTCAGCATGCGCTGGATGACTTCCAAGGAAAGTTCTTCAGGCAGCAGCGACAGCACTTTGGCCGCGTGATCGGAACGAATTTTCGACAGAACCACGGCCGTCGTTTGCGGGTATTCGTTCTTCAGATAGCTGGCCAGAACGTTTTCCTGAACGTTGGAAAGCTTCTCCCACATGTTGCGACCAGCTGGGCCGCGAATCTCTTCCATGATCGCGGCGACCTTGTCGGTCTCCATGAAGGAGGCGAGCAAGCGTTCTGTGGCTTCATAGCCACCGGTAAGCGCCTTGTTGGTCGTCACATTGTCGATGAACTCGATCATCACGCCTTCAATGACATCGGTTGAAAGGCGTCCCACCACGGCCATCGACTGTGAGACTTCGCGTAGCTCAAGCTCGTCCAAGCCGCGCCATAGCGGTTCGCCATGTTTATCGCCGAGCGCGAGCAACAAAACAGCGGCTTTCTCAGCGCCGGAAAGATCAGCAAGTTTGACCGAAGACTGGTCGCCACCGGCGGTTTGCTGTGCGAGCGTTAGCTGCTGACCAGGCTTGGCGGTTGGTGGACCGGCAGAGGCTGCGGCGGCTTCGGCGAGGGCGTTGGCTGCGGACATCGGTTACGCCTTCGCCGGTTCGGATAGCCAGGCACGCAAGACGCCGACGGCATCTTCAGGGCGCTCTTTGATCAGGTCGCCAACCTGTTCCAGCGATTTGTTCTGCAACGCGCCGAGCGCCACAGCATTTTCAAAGGCTTTCACGGTGGTGCTTTCCAGCGCGATGGCCGGAACGTTTGGCATCGGCGATTGCAACACTTCGCCGTTCGGGCCGATGACCGTGCCTTCCGCATCCGGGCCACCTGCCGGCAGGGCTTCAGGCGCGGCGCTTTCGTCCTCGAAGACGCGGGCGAGCAGCGGGCGCACCACGAAGAACAGCACAATCAATGTCAGGACGGCGATGATGGCGAGCTCTGCTGCGCGATAGATGTCGTCGCGGGTGAAAGAGAACAGACCGTCTTCGTCAGGCAGTGTGAGATCGGGGCGAGCGGCGAATTGCAGGTTCACGACTTCAACGACATCGCCGCGTGTTTGATCAAAGCCGACCGCGGAGCGCACCAGCATGGCGATCTGGTCGAGCTGCTCCTGGGTACGCGGTGCATAAACCGGTGCTCCATTTTCATCCTGGGTGTAGAGGCCATCGACGAGCACGGCGACGGAAAGCCGTTCCAGCCGACCGGCTTCCAAAATTTCGGTCCGGTTGGTGGAGGAAATCTCGAAGTTCGTGACTTCTTCCAACGTTTCGCGTGCTTCCTGGATGCCGCCAGCTGCGGTGCCGGCGTCAGCGCCCGGCAACTCGTTGCCGACGGTCACTTCGCCGGCGGTGGTGTCGTTGGTGGAGCCGTTTTCTTCGCGCACCTGCGTTGAGCGAACGACCTGACCATCCGGATCAAAGACTTCGGAGGTTTCAGAAATCCGGTTGTGGTTGAGTTCGACCGCAACATTGACCCGCGCGCGGCCTGGACCGACGACTTCGGATAGGATGTCTTCGATTTGAGTGCGGATTCGGTTTTCCATCGCGATCGAGCGCTCGTCCAACGAAGCAGCCATCATGGCTTCCTCATTGTCCCCAGCGCCGGATGCCAACAACTGCCCGGCCTCATCGACGATCGAGACGCGGTTGGCGGACAGCCCATCAACAGCGGATGCTGCCAGATGTTGGATGGCGCGGATTTGACCCGGGTCCAGATCGCCGCGAACGCGCAGCACGATCGATGCTGTCGCTTCACGCTGATTGCGTTGAAAGAGTTCGCGCTCGGGCAGGACAAGGTGGACGCGCGCTGCCGAAACCCGGTTGATGGACTGGATCGTGCGCGCCAGTTCGCCTTCCAGGGCGCGCAGCTGATTGACGTTTTGGACGAAGCTGGTGGCACCAAGCGTGCTTGATTGATCGAAAATCTCGTAGCCGACGGTGCCGCCCGATGGCAGGCCCTGCTCAGCCATGTCCATACGCAGTCGAAGAACCCGCTCCTGCGGCACGAGAATGGTGGTGCCGTCATTGCGCAATTCATACGTGACGCCGTTCGCGTCGAGCTGACGAAGGACTTCAGAGGAATCCTCAAACGTCATCTCGGTGAACAACGGCACCATGACCGGCGCGGTGACGCGCATCGTGATGAACGCAAAGAAACCGATGAGCAGCGCGGCGACGATTCCCATCGCGCCCAAACGTGCAGGACCCAAGTTCTGAAAGAAAGCAACCATGAATGCCCGTTAGCCCATCTCGATCGCTTCCCTTGCACGCCTGCCGGCGCGCTATCGAAGCAGATAGGCAAGAATTGCCCGGTAGATGGTAAACAGGTCGTTAACTCTTGGGCTGAAGCTGCGCCGGACAGCGAAAAAAGAGCCAAACGCAAAAAGCCGGCCCGTGGGTTGAACCCGGCCGGCTGTTTGGTTTCGATGTTACGGTTTGTGAAGAACGCGGCGCGGATGGCCTCGCTTTCGATGAACCGGTTGGGCGTTAAGCCCGGTACTGTTGGATGCGCGTTGTGCGAAGCCCTGCCAGCCCATGCTGATCAATCGACATTTGCCAGGACAGGAATTCTTCCACCGTTAGTCGATAGCGCTCGCACGCCTCTTCCAACGACAGCAAACCACCGCGAACGGCGGCAACAACTTCTGCCTTGCGACGGATAACCCATCGCCGGGTAGATGTTGGCGGTAAATCCGCAATGGTCAGCGGGCTACCGTCGGGCCCAATGACATATTTAACGCGCGGACGCTTACTCATCGTACTCTCGAACACTCGATAACGAGTGGAAATAGTCGATGGTCCTTAAAAACACCCTAAGGGCCTGGTCATGCTTCGTTAGGACTTTGCGGCGGTTGTGTGACAGCGTTAACAACGTGTCTGCGCGCCTGGGCGTGAGCTTCTAAGCTGCTGAAACAGAGTGATAAATTCTATCCACTTGCAACCATTTCAGGCTACCCGGCGCACTCTCGCTGTTGTCTTCGGGCGCGTGCGAGGTTGCTGACGATCAGGACGTCGGCGCCTGAATTTCCATGACGGAGCTCAGGTTGGCCCGCACTTGCCCAATCTGCAGGACCGGCTCGCTGCCGGTGAAGTCAACGCCCGTCACCTTGCCGGTTACAGCCGCATAGACGTTGACTGCCTGGCCATCACTGGTGTTGCCGACCACACGGATGGAGTAGACGCCGTTAGGCGCGTCGGTGCCATCGTTGGTCTTTCCATCCCAGGTGAAGGTGCTTTCACCACGGTCTACAGCATGTTTGGTCGTGAACACCTCGGTGCCGTTGACATCAAAGATGGTGACTGTGGAATCCGGTGCGGCGACGCCGGCAACCAGTTCCCAAGAGGCTTGGCCGCTATCGAGTGTGGTGGACACACCAGCAACCGTTACCGTCGAGCCCAAATAACTGACCGCCGCGTTGACCGATTGCGCCTCGGTAGAGGTGATGAGATTCTCCAGATAGGAGTTGGTCTGGATTTGCTGCTCGACACCAGAGAACTGAACCAGTTGCTGTGTGAACTGGTTGGTGTCCATCGGTTCCAAGGGATCCTGGTTGCGCAGCTGTGTGGTGAGCAACTGCAAAAAGGTATCGAAATCATCGGCCAGCATCTGCTGGTCGCGCTGCGCATTGGCTTGCTGCGCAGCGGCCTGCGAGGCTGAGGCAAGTTGATCAAGTGTGCTCATAAGTCCGGGCTCCTTTTTACGCCGATACTAGATGCGGACATCCAAATGGCCGGTGACATAGAGTTGCTGACGAATGGCTTCGGGCGAAGCCAGCTCGTCGGGAAGCATTGAATCCTCAAGACCCACATCCGTTGTGTCGCTGGACATTGTCTCACCGGACTGATCATCGGCGCCGGCGCTGTGTTGATCCTGGGCAAATCCGTCGGCGGCATCCTGCGCCAGTTCAAAGCTCACCGAGCCAGGCTCGGTTTTGAGGCCGGCCTGTTGAAGCGCCCGTTCAAGGTTCCGCGCGTCCGTGGTCAGCATTTCCAGCGTTTCCGCCCGTTCGACCACCATATGGGCGCGAGTCTGACCGCTGGCATCCATTTCAAGGCGCACATTCAAACGCCCAAGCTCCGGCGGGTCGAGCCGGATATCGAACTGGGTTTTGCCATTCATGGCTTGGCGCGTGATCTCCACAGCCAGCGCGGTCACAGGCACGGCCTGACCGGTCGCCGCCTGCGGCACGGCGGTCATTGCCGCCTGGGCGCCGGTGGCTGTGGTTTGACCGGTTGTCAGAATTGGCGCGTTTGCGTTGCCGGGTTCAGGGACAGCGCTTGCTTTGGCCATGGCTTGGGTGACGAGCGCATCAAGGCTTTCTCCGTCCATGCCGCCATTCGTCATGGAAGTGCTCGCCATCGCATCGGCAAAGCTCATCGTTTTGGATTGGCTAAGCACCTCTGGTGTGGCGGTCTTCATTGCGCCTTCCAGCGCACCATCTATTGGGCCGTTAGTTGGCGCGCCGCTCAGCGCCTGTTCGCCGACTTGGCCGGCCAGTTTGTTCAGGAGCGGTGCATTTTGACCCCAGGGACCTTCAACTGGACCAGCCACTTGCGCGAACCAACGACCGAGAGCGCCAGGATCGGCTTGACCGGTGGCTTGCGGCGGCACCAGCGGGATCGTTTCGCCGGTTAGTGCTGTGACGACGATCTCTTGGGCAGCGACATTGGTTTCGGCTGCCAAGGCGGGGTCCGCCAATCCGACAAGCGGGTCTGCTGCGGTTTCGGCGACGATCAATGGATCATCGACCAGTCCGGGGTCTTGGCTTGCAGTGGTTGGTTCGGTTGTCTGGGGGGCAGTGGCGTCGGTGCTTTGGCTTGCCTCGCTGGAGGTGACCTGAGTTGAATCGTTGGGCGTCGATGTTTCTGGAGTGTCCGGGGTCTCGGTCACGTCTTTGTCGTCGGCGCTGGTCGTCTCCACCCGCTCTGCCGGTTGTTTTGCTTCTCGCCGCTCGTTCTCAAGGCGATCTGAAAAGCGTGGCTCATCCTCACGGGGAACACTGCGCTCGCGCGGCGCTGGCCGCTCGGCAGGGGCGATTGGGGCTAGAAGATCTGGCAAAGTGGACAAGGGGCAGGCTCTCGCTGTGCATCTTTAACGTGCGCAGGGCGTATCAAGTGTCGTGCCAGATTGAATTGTTGTTATAAATCAAGCCCTTTCAAAGGGCGTTGCGCCAAAGCGCCAACGCTGATGCGGCAAGGATTGCCGGGTTGACGGCGCATCTTGCCGGGCAGGGCGCATTCCACTAGGACTGCACGCCTCATCTCAGGCTCTTGACCCCTGCTGTATGAAGGCAAAACCGATGGATCTTTTTCTGCCCGGCAACCCGGAGCCGGCGGCCACGCGCATTGTCGTGGCGATGTCCGGGGGCGTGGACTCATCCGTGACAGCCGGCCTTGTCAAAGAGGCGGGCTATGACGCGGTGGGCATCACCCTTCAGCTCTACGATCATGGCGAGGCGATGCACCGCAAGGGCGCGTGCTGTGCTGGCCAGGATATTCACGATGCGCGCAATGTCGCCGATAGGCTTGGCATGCCGCATTATGTGCTCGACTATGAAAGCCGCTTCAAAGAGCAGGTCATCGATACGTTCGCCGACAGCTATCTGGCCGGTGAAACGCCGATCCCCTGCGTTTCCTGCAATCAGAGCGTGAAGTTTGTCGACCTGCTCAAGACCGCACGTGAGCTTGGCGCCGCTGCCCTCGTAACCGGCCATTATGCCGACACCCGTATGGATGACGCCACCGGGCACATGGCGATGTATCGCCCGGCGGATTTGGATCGCGACCAAAGCTATTTCCTCTTCGCGACCACGCAGGAGCAGCTTGATTTTGTGCGTTTCCCGTTGGGGCATCTGACGAAAGCTGAAACGCGCGCGCACGCAGAACGCATGGGGCTGGACATTGCCGATAAGCCCGACAGCCAGGACATCTGTTTCGTGCCGGGTGGGTCCTATGCCGACATTATTGCCAAGCTGCGACCGGAAGCGGCTGAAGCAGGTGACATCGTTGATGTGCAGGGCAAGGTCTTGGGTCGCCACGATGGCATCATTCATTACACCGTTGGCCAGCGACGTGGCCTCGGCATTGCTGCTGGCGAGCCGCTTTATGTCGTCAAGATCAATGCGCCTGCCAAGCAGGTGATCGTCGGTCCACGCGAAGCTCTTGGCATCTCTCGCGTGGCCTTGCGCGACTTCAATTGGATCGGCGCGCCTGGCGTCGACCTTCCCAACGGGATGCAGGTGGCAGCGCGGGTTCGGTCCACGCGGCCACCAAAACCGGCCAGTGTGGTTGTGCGTGATGGCCAGGCTTTCGTTGATCTCATCGAGGGCGAAACGGGCGTCGCGCCAGGCCAGGCTTGTGTGCTTTATGAGCATGATGGGCCCGGTTCGCGTGTGCTTGGCGGCGGGTTCATCGCCCGCGCGATCAATGCCTTTGAAAAGGATGCCGCCTAAGGCACGTCTTGCCGGGCCATCGAAGGCCAATCTTGGTTGACAGGGGGCGGGAGCGCCCCTTATACGGCCCTCTCGCTCGGGGGTTTTTGTCCCCGGTGCCCTCTGGGGCGGAGTAGCTCAGCTGGTTAGAGCAGCGGAATCATAATCCGCGTGTCGGGGGTTCAAGTCCCTCCTCCGCTACCACTTTCTTACTGATTTTGTTGGATAATTTTTGCGATGTGCAATTTGAGCATGCCGCAAATTGGCTAGCATAGTGCTAGCATAGCGCACTCAGTGCGCCTTTTCTTTCAAGTTTGTAGCCATCCCAGCAAAACGCGCCTAGCACAGTGCTAGCAAAGTTAGCAGCGAAACGCAGAAAACGCCGTTCGCGCGCCCTGCTTCAGCGCAACTGTGCTCATTTCTTCTGCTGATATGGTGTTAGCGCGTTGAATCGCAACGCGATTATCTGTGCTAGAAAGTGCTGGAGGCCTTTGCCCAGCGCGCGGTGCGGCACTACAGTGCATGCATGTCTAGCGATCCGCACAATCCACCCTATGCGATCTATCAGCCCAACGGCTCAAAGAAGTGGTCCGTGCGCTTCTCTGTTAAAGGGCAGGGGCAGCAGCGCATCGCGCTTGGCACCTATGATCGCGTTGAGGCCGAGCGGCTTGCGCTCGCGAAGTACCATGAGACTGTCGGCATTGCTGCGGCTGGCTTGAGCGTGACCCGCAAGAGCTTTGCGGCGATCGCTGAGGAGTTCATCGAACACATCGAGCTTCAGGTGGAGCGAGGCGATAGAGAGCGTTACCAACTGCGCCAGTACCTTCCTATAATCCGCCGCTACTTCGTTGGCTATTTTGGTGAGAAGCTCAAAAAGAAGTCGATGAGCGCGATCACGGGCGATGACATCGAAGCCTATTGGCGCTGGCGTCATGACTATTGGACCAAGGGGCCTGGCAGTCACCAACCCTACATCCGCTATGAGCGCGAAGTGACGAAGGATGCCGGTCCAACCAAGATAAGCATCGAGCGCGATGTCAAAGAGACAGCACCCGCACGCAGCACGCTCAACAAGGAGAAGATGCTGCTCAAGCAGCTATGGCAGTTTGCGCTCGACCGGAAATACGTCCTGGAAATCCCACCCATCAAGCTGCCCAAGTCCAACAAGCGCACGGTCACCGACAAGCCAGGCTTCACCCTGAAGGAGTTCCTGCACCTGCAGGATGTCAGCGTGAAGCGCATCGCTGCGGCTGAAGAGCAGGCACCCTTTGCACGCCTTCACATTGATCGGGTCAAGCTGCACGCCTTCATCATGATCGCAGGTTTCACAGGCATGCGCTCAACCGAGCTCAACAACATGCGCTGGGGTGATATTGGCGAGCGCACGGTCGAGCACGACAGGGACTTGCAGTACGCCGCAACGGTCATCCAAGTGCGTGGCAAGGGCAAAGAACGTGAGATGGTGCCATTGCCTGAGGTGATGACGCACCTCAACATGCTACGCAACCTGTTCCAGCTGGAGTTCAAGCGCGAGCCGGATGATGCTGACCCAGTGTTCTTCAGCCATGATGGTAGCCCCATCAAGAGCTTCAAGAAGGGTCTTGCTGCCTTGCTTGAAGCTGCAGGCTTGCGCACCACACCAGATGGCCGCATGCGCGACAGCCACTCTTTCCGCCCGTTCTACATCTCCCAGCAGATCAGAGAGGGCGTGAACCCGCACATGCTGATCCGCAACACCGGCACTTCAGGCAAGATGGTCAACGCCCACTACAACAAGATCCTACCTACAGAGGAGATTGGCAAGCTGACACCGGACTGGCTCAAAAGCAGGCCGTTCACCAACAAGAGTTAGGGCCTCAAGCAGGTCACAACATCGGAAACCGATGTTTGGATATGGCGTTCACCCTCATCGCTCAGATTTGCGACAACAGTGTTTGAAACGCTGGTGTCACAACAGTGATTGAAACACTGTTGAGGCGATAGCGTTGGGATTGGCGCCAATGACCCAATTTAGCGGGTATCAGCACTTCAGAGTGGTCTAACGCCCTAATAGTGACCAAGCCCAAATGATGTCGTCCTCTACAGAGTGTGCTTTTTTCTGAGCCGGGGATGAGCGTACGATTTTGGGTGGATTGTTCCTTGCTGATAACGCCAACAGCCGCACTTGACTGGCCCATCCTCTGCGAAAGCAGCATGGAGGTACACGAACTGAACTCGTTGTTCGGTGCAAAAGGATACGATCTTGAATAAAACGTGAACAAACACCATCTCGATTTGAATAGAAGGGCTGTCAGCGTATTGAGGCCGTCAATCCAAAGAGGTGATGAGAATGAAAAGGCTCGTATTCTGTTTTGACGGAACCTGGAATAGGCTGGATGCAGCGCATCCAACTAACGTTGTGCTTACTGCGCAGAGCGTTGCTCCACTTGACAGGGATGGAACAACCCAAGCCGTATTCTACGACGAAGGAGTGGGTACGGGGCGCTTCGAAACCCTGCGTGGCGGAGCCTTTGGCAGAGGTTTGGTTCGCAACCTTGAAGACGGCTACCGCTTCCTTGTTTTCAACTATGAGCCTGGCGATGAGATTTACGTTTTTGGGTTCTCCCGTGGAGCCTACACAGCGCGTTCTTTTGTTGGATTGCTAGCGACTGTCGGCGTGCTCATCCGACATGAAGCCAAAGACATTGGAACATCGATCGAAGCTTACAAGCAGTTAGATCGGCAGCGAGTGTCACCAGGCTATGCGGAACAATTACGTGCGGAACGTTCGCCATTAGTGGTGGTGAATGAGGAAGACCGGGCATGGCGCATACAAAACGGTTATGCTGAGGCCGCTAGCCTGCCGCTGTTAAACATCGCTTACTTGGGGGTTTGGGACACGGTCGGATCACTGGGAATACCCAGCTCTCTTACTTTTTCCCCTCTCTTTAACAAGCGCCACAGGTTCCACGATACATCACTGTCAGCAATGGTAGCGCGCGCCCGCCATGCGGTAGCTATTGATGAGCGCCGCACAACTTTCGAGCCAACGCTTTGGGATAATATTGATGACTTGAACAGCCGAACAACGCT
>JBKAGN010000075.1:0-13633 GCA_046290415.1 Hyphomicrobiales bacterium | reverse complement strand
AAAACTGGCTGGCAAAGGGGCGGCCCCGCCCCGCCAAAACGTGGCCGGACTTGAAGTCTCTTCAGCCCTCGAAGTCAAGGGATTGCGCCTGTTGCAATCGCGATAAGCTTAAGAGGCATCACTGAGCGGGTGGCAACTGGTCACCAGCCCGTGCAGCCGTTCGTCTAGCACATGGGTATAGATTTGCGTGGTGGCAATATCCTTATGGCCCAGCAATGACTGAACCGTGCGCAAATCTGCGCCATGGGCGAGCAAATGGCTGGCAAAAGCGTGTCGCAAGACATGCGGTGATAGCTGCTTGGGCGAAAGGCCTGCTGCTGCTCCAAGCACCTTCAGATCGCGCGCAAAGGCCTGGCGCGTCAGATGACCCTCCGCGCTGTCGGCTGGAAAGAGAAAGGCCGACCGTGCCCGCCGCTTGTCGGCGTCAAGCGCCTCCTGATAGGCCGTCATCGCGGTGCGCGCGATGGGTGTCAGGGGCACCAGGCGCTCCCGGCCGCCCTTCCCGCGTACGATGAACGCTTCACCGCCGCTGGCGACCGATCGCGGCAGGCTCACAAGTTCAGAAACACGCAGGCCCGTCGCGTAGAGCAGTTCCAAGAGCGCCCGCATGCGCAAGGCTTTCAGCCGTTTGGAGGGTGTCAGATCCGTTTGTTCGCACACCCGTTTGGCCTCATTGAGCAGACGATCGACGGCGTCCTCATTCATTACCTTCGGCAACGTCTTTGGCTTTTTCGGCCCGCGCAACGGCTCACACGGATCATCACCACGCATGCCCTCAGCGTAGAGAAACTGAAAATACTGCTTGAGCGCTGACAATCTGCGCGCCGCCGTGGAGGCTTTGGCGCCATGGGCTTCCAGCCGCCCCAAATAGGCCCGCACATCATGGGTGGTCGCGGCATTCAAATCGGCGGACAGATCATCGGCAAAATCGGTGAGATCGCGCCGATAGGCATCCAACGTGTTGCGCGAAGCGTTGCGTTCAACGGCCAACATGTCCAGGAACAATCCTATATCGCCGGCGCTGCCCATGGCCAGATTACTCCGCGAACCGTTCCGGGGAGATGCGAACCGACACCGGCTCGGGCGTTGGCTCGACATAGGTCGCCAGCGCATAGATCACGCCAGCGCAGATCGCACCAAGAATGGCAAGCCGGGTCAAAAAGCGAAAAGTGGTGGGCATCGAACCTTGCTGGCCGACGGGCGGCCCTATCGCGTCACATGTCTGGTGCGTTAAGCGCTGGAAACCTTTTGCGCGCAATCGCCTTTTCACTCTGGCGGAAAACGCTTAAGCAAATCTACATGACGTCACACGCTTCTTCAAATGCCGCCGCCCTTGTGGACGAGCCCGCGCCGCCACGCGCCAATGCTGCTGATATCGCGCGCATTCGCGATGGTTTGGGCGCGCGCGCCATCGTGATCATCGGCATGATGGGCGCAGGAAAATCATCCATTGGCCGCCGGCTCGCGCAAGCGCTGCATATCGAATTTGTCGATTCAGATGATGAGATCGAAAAAGCCGCCAACCTCACCATTCCCGAGATCTTCGAAACCTACGGCGAGGCGCATTTTCGCGATGGCGAGCGCAAGGTAATTGCCCGTCTTCTCTCCGATGGACCCAAGGTGATCGCAGTCGGCGGCGGCGCGTTTGAAAACCCGCAAACCCGCGAGGACGTCGCCGAACGAGGCTTATCGATCTGGCTGAAGGCCGATTTCGAGACCCTGATGGCACGAGTGCGCCGCCGCTCGCACCGCCCACTTCTGCGCAATCCCGATCCAGAAGGCACGATGATGCGGCTTCTCGAAGCGCGTTCACCAAACTACGCTTTGGCGGACCTCACGGTCCCGTCCCGCGACGGAGTGCACAGCGATGTGGTTCAGGCCTGCTTGCGCGCCCTCGGTGACTTTCTTGGCGCCGATCCCAAAACGGACCCAAAGGCCAACCGGCAAGCCGATGGCAGGCCAGCGTGACCAAACCCTTGTGAGCACCAATCCGTGAGCGCACCCCTCAAGACCGTTCGTGTCGACCTTGGCGAACGCGGCTATGACATTGTTATCGGCAAAGGTGCATTGAAAGACGCCGGCGAACGCATCGCCGCGCTGGTCCCAGGCGTCCGCGCCATTGTTATCACCGATGGCCGTGTCGCCCGTCTTCATCTCGATACGCTGGAATCAAGCCTTGGCGCGGCAGGCATCGACAGCTTTGCCGCCGTCCTGCCGCCCGGTGAAACCTCCAAAAGCTGGCACGGCGTGCAGTCGGTGACCGATGCGATCCTCGGCGGACGCCTGGAACGCGGCGACCTGGTCATTGCCTTAGGTGGCGGTGTCATTGGCGATTTGGCGGGCTTTGCCGCCGCCATTGCCCGCCGCGGCATGCGCTTTGTTCAAGTGCCGACCACTTTGCTGGCACAGGTCGATAGCTCGGTCGGCGGCAAAACCGGCATCAACACAGAACACGGCAAAAACCTTGTCGGCACCTTTCATCAGCCGATCCTCGTGGTCGCCGACACGGACACGCTCGATACGCTGCCTGACCGCGAAATGAAGGCCGGCTACGCCGAAGTCGTCAAATATGGCCTCATCGACGATCGCGATTTCTTTGAATGGCTCGAAGGCAAGGCAGCCGACCTACTGGCGGGCGATGATGCGTTGCGCGGCGAAGCCATCGCCCGTTCCTGCGCTGCCAAAGCCCGTGTTGTTGCCCAAGATGAGCGCGAGGGCGGACGCCGCGCCCTTCTCAATCTTGGCCACACCTTCGGCCACGCCCTGGAGGTGCTGTGCGGCTACGATCCTTCCAAGCTGGTCCACGGCGAAGGCGTCGCCATCGGCATGGTGCTCGCCCATAAGTTTTCGCACCATCTTGGCCATTGTCCCGGACAGGATGTGCAGCGCGTTGTTGCGCACCTTGAAGCGGTTGGCCTACCGACCGATATCGGCGCCATCGCGGGGTTTTGCCCGACGCTTGATCAACTGGTCGATGCCATGAAGCAGGACAAGAAGGTCTCGCGCGGCGCATTGACCTTCATCTTGACGCGCGGCATCGGTCAAAGCTTCATCGCCAAGGATGTGCCGGAAGACCAGTTGCGCGATTTTCTCTCAACCACCCTCACCCTGTCATAGGTTTCACACCTTCAGATGATCACCACCGAAATTTGGCTCACAGGCCTTGCGGTCCTTGGCCTTTTGGTTCTCTCCGCCTTTTTCTCCGGCTCCGAAACGGCGCTGACGGCGGTATCGCGCGCGCGCATGATGCAGCGCGAGAAGGCGGGCAACAAACGCGCCGGCCTGGTCGGCAAGCTGACCGAAGCACGCGAACGGCTGATCGGCGCACTGCTGCTCGGCAACAATCTGGTCAACATCTTCGCTTCCGCGCTGACGACGGTGTTGTTCACCGGGCTGTTTGGCGACAGCGGCGTCGCCTACGCAACCCTGGCGATGACGGCCCTGGTGCTGGTGTTTGCCGAGGTCCTGCCGAAGACCCTCGCCATCTCCAACACCGACAAGTTTGCGATGATCGTCGCGCCGATCGTGCGTGTGGTGGTGTTTTTGTTCGCGCCTATCACGGCAGCGGTCCAGTGGTTCATTCGCGGTCTTTTGCGGTTGTTCGGCATCGACGTGGAGAACATCGACGTCCTCTCGGCGCACGAGGAAATTCGTGGCCAGCTCGACTATCTTCACCAGGAAGGCGCGGTGGTCAAAGACGACCGCTACCGCCTTGGCGGCGTGCTCGATCTGCATGATCTGGAAGTCTCAGATGTGATGATCCACCGCACCAAGATGCAGTCGATCGACATTGATCTGCCCAATGAAGAGATCGTCGATGAAATCCTGAAAAGCCCCTACACGCGCATTCCACTTTGGAAGGAGCGCTCCGACAACATTATCGGCGTGATCCACGCCAAGGACGTTCTGCGCGCGCTGCGGGCCAAAGGCGACCCGGCTGATGTGGATGTTACCGAGATCGCCCAAACGCCCTGGTTCGTGCCCGACACCAACACGCTACAGGCCCAGCTCAACGCGTTTTTAAAGCGTAAGGCGCATATCGCGCTGGTGGTCGATGAGTATGGCGAGGTGCAGGGCCTCATCACCCTGGAAGATATCCTCGAAGAGATTGTCGGCGACATCACCGATGAGCACGATGTGTCCGCCGAAGGCGTTCGCCCGATGCCCGACGGCTCGGTGGTTGTCGATGGCGGCGTGCCGATCCGCGACCTTAACCGCGTGATGGACTGGAACCTGCCCGACGAAGAAGCCACGACCATTGCAGGTCTCGTCATCCATGAGGCGCGGCTGATCCCCGAACGCGGCCAGGCCTTCACCTTTCACGGTTTTCGTTTCAACGTGCTGCGCCGACAGGGCAACCGGGTGACGAGCCTGAAGATTGCGCCGCTGACCGTGAACCCAAGGCCTGGGCTTTAGGGTCCGCGCCATCGCTGATGAGAAGAACCCATAGGCATGGGACCACGGCACAAGGCCGAAGATGTCATCGCCGCCGATTCAATCCACCAACATGAACTGCGCCAGCATCGTATCGCTCTGCCGCCCGGCTTGATTGTACTCGTTGGTGACTTCGACATTGATCTGATGGCCAGTCAGCTCAAGGCGCATGAACCGCGTCGCCGTAAAGGTGAAGAACACTGCGCGCAGCGACGGGCCTTCTGCTTCGGCTTCCTCGGCAAAACTCCACGTGCAAAGCGTGCGCCCACAGCGCGTTTCGGCCTTAACCCGAACACCGCTGACAACATCATCAATGCAGCGCAGATCGACCGTGATGCGCGCCAGCTCGTTTTGCGCCGGGCGCCGCGCCTCCCAGATCGTCTGGCCTTGATAGCGGCACCAGTCGGGAGCCGGCACGGTCAGCGACGTCTGGGCAAATGAGGGCCCGGAGGCTATGAGCAACACAACACAAAGCGCCAGGACGATCCGCATTGTCCTACTCCTGCACCCGTGCCCTTGGATGGGCCTGGGCGTAGCTGGCAAGCAGGGCAGAACTGTCAACGCGGGTGTAGACTTGCGTCGTCGACAGGCTGGCATGCCCCAGCAAGTCCTGAATGGTGCGCAAATCACCACCAGCCGCCAGCAGGTGCGTAGCAAAAGCGTGCCGCAGCGCATGCGGTGTCGCGGTCGAGGGAAGGCCAAGCCGTCCGCGTGCCGCTTCGGTGACACGGCGCACAATCCGCTGGTCGAGCGGACCGCCGCGCGCACCACGGAAGAACGCCTCATCGGCGTCCAGAGAATAGGGCACCATGCGCGCATAGGCATCGCAGGCTTTGCCTATCATCGGCAAAACCGGTACGATGCGCGTCTTGCCGCCCTTACCTGTGATCCGCAGCGACTGGCTCTGCTGTGTCGCCGAGGGCGCCTCGCCTTTGGTGATCGACAGAGCTTCGGAAACACGCAAACCTGCCCCGTACATGAGAGCGAACACGGCCGCGTTGCGCGCCACGATCCAGGGCTCGGCCTCCAGATCGTCGGCCTGTCCATGGGCCATCTTCAGCGCGGCATCGGCGTCGACTGGCCGGGGCAAACGATCAGGCAGTTTTGGGGTTTTGACGGCCCGCGCTGGCGCGGCTTCCGCCAACCCCTCACGCTCCAGGAAGGTCAGATAGGAGCGAAGCGCCGCCAGATTGCGCGCCCGTGTCCGCGCGCTGGCGCCAGCTTCCACCCGGCGTGCCAGAAATCGCCGGATCGTGGCCGGGCGCAAACTGGCAAGCGCCGCCATCAGATCGTCCGACACGTCGTCGAGAAATGTCAGAAACGCCCGCACGTCGGTGGCGTAGGCATGAAGCGTCGCCTCCGCCAAGCGCCGCTCGGAGCGCAAATGCATCTGCCAATCGGCAAACCGGCTCTCAGGTGGAGGCGCGACCGGGGGTACGGCCACAAGATCCGCATCGTCTTTCATGGCCCGATGATACCACATGGCGCGTTAGCGGCTTGTTAATCACTTGACGCTGCGGCGCGCGGGCGATCACCGCGGCTTCAAGAGTAATTCCTGCCATGCTGTTGACATATCACCGACTCGCGATAGGTTCCGGGCTCTCTATCGGAGTTTTGCTATCCCCTGCGCGAGACGCACTGAAGTCTCGTGCGCTTAAGTATTATTTACTTTTGTTATTACGTTATTTGGGGGAAACGCCGATGGACTGACAATCAGGGAGAAAATTTTGTCTATAAAGAATATATTCTTGGGAGCGGGTGTCGCTCTTGTTGCCACGACCGGCGCCGCCGCACTCGCACCAACACACGCACAAGCCTGCGACCTCGACCGCGATATCGTCTTCGGCGATCTCGATTGGGCTTCCGCCCAGTTCCACAACCGGGTTGCCCAGTTCATCCTGGAAGAAGGCTATGGTTGCTCAACCGACGTGATCCCAGGCTCCACGCTGCCGATTTACAACGGCATGGCGCGCGGCGACGTCGACATCACCATGGAAATCTGGGTGCCGAACGTTCAGGAATGGTGGGATGAAGAAACCGGCAAGGGCACCGTCGAGACCATTGGCCTGGCCTATCCCGACGCCGTTCAGGGCTGGTTCGTGCCGCGTTATCTCGTCGAGGGCGACGACGCGCCGGCCGCCGGTCTGACATCGGTTAGCCAACTGGGCGAGTACGCCGAGGTTTTCCGCGACCCTGAAAACCCCGATATGGGCCGCTTCTACAACTGCATCGCCGGTTGGGGCTGCGAAGACGCCAACACCCGCAAGCTGTCGGCCTATGGGTTGGATGAAACCTTCACCAATTTCCGACCAGGCACTGGCGGCGCATTGGCAGCCGCCATCGAGTCCTCGATCCTGCGCGAACAGCCGATCGTCTTCTACTACTGGGGCCCGACCTGGGTCATGGGTAAGATCGGCGATGACGTCATCCAGCTCGAAGAGCCGGCTTATGATGCCGATACCTGGGCGGAGATGATGGCGGCTGACCCAGCCGACTCGGCTGAAGTTGCCACCGCCTACCCGGTGATCCCGGTGGAAATTGGCGTGAACTCTGAGTTTGCCGCTGAAGCACCGGAAGTCGTGGAATTTCTTGGCAAATACGGCATGACCGGCGCCGACGTCTCCTCCGCCCTTCTCTTCATGCAGGAGAATGATGTGGAAGCCGACGTGGCCGCCGAAGAGTTTTTGCGCACACGCGAAGATCGGCTGACGTCGGCCGGGGCGCTGGCCGACCTGTAAGCGGCACCAGCGCTTCCAGGCGGTTACGCGCGGCTCGACCCGGGCGTTTGACAGCCGTTATCGGCTTGAATCAGCCGTGGCGGCGATACGGCCTTTTCGCCACGTCGTCTCGTTTTTGGCGATGAGATAGCAATCGGCACCGCGATTAGAAAACTCAGCGCGATCCCGGCAAACAGGGGAAGCGCTCCGCTGTCGAACTGAAAGATCGGCGTGGCGAACGTGGGCTCACCGATGGCAATCACCGATACCCAAAGCACGCCAAAAGTGACGGCGGCGACCGGCAGAAACGCCAAGGCCGCCATCGACCAAACTGTTTTCGTCTTCTCTTGCATCTGAACCTCCATTGCAGAGTGCGATGGAGAGAAAACGCAGTGTCTGGCAGCAGGTTCCCACGCCAGGAACCAAGGCTCACCTAAAAGTCGCGAATGTCCACAAAGTGCCCCGCAATCGCCGCGGCGGCGGCCATCGCCGGCGAGACGAGGTGCGTGCGGCCCTTGAAGCCCTGGCGGCCCTCAAAGTTGCGGTTCGACGTCGAGGCGCAGCGCTCTTCCGGCGACAGCTTGTCGGCGTTCATGGCAAGGCACATGGAACAGCCTGGCTCGCGCCAATCAAATCCGGCGTCGATGAAAATCTTATCCAGACCTTCCTGTTCGGCTTGCTGTTTCACAAGACCTGAGCCCGGAACGATCATAGCCGACAGCGTGTCAGAGACCTTTTTGTCCTTCACCACCTTGGCAACCTCGCGCAGATCCTCGATCCGCCCGTTCGTGCACGAACCGATGAACACGCGATCAAGCTTGATGTCGGTCATCTTGGTGCCGGCCTCAAGGCCCATGTAAGCGAGTGCCCGCTCCTTGGAGGCGCGCGTGTTCGGGTCCTCGATCTTAGCAGGATCAGGCACGGCACCCGTCACCGACACGACGTCTTCCGGGCTCGTGCCCCAGGTGACGATCGGCGGCAGATTGGCGGCATCGAGCACGACTTCACGGTCGAAATGGGCCCCTTCGTCGCTCGGCAGGGTCTGCCAATAGGCTTTCGCCATATCCCAGGCTTTGCCCTTGGGCGCGCGCGGGCGCCCGTCGATATAGGCGTAGGTCTTCTCGTCCGGTGCGATCAGGCCAGCGCGCGCGCCACCCTCGATCGACATGTTGCAGACGGTCATCCGCCCTTCCATGGACAGCGCCTGGATGGCCTCGCCAGCATATTCGATCACCGAGCCGGTGCCGCCGGCGGTACCAATCTCGCCGATGATGGCCAAGATGATGTCCTTGGCCGTCACGCCGTCAGGCAATGCGCCATTGACGGTGACGCGCATGTTTTTGGCTTTTTTCTGAATCAGCGTCTGGGTAGCCAGAACATGCTCAACCTCGGACGTTCCGATGCCATGCGCCAGCGCGCCAAAAGCACCATGCGTGGAGGTGTGGCTGTCACCGCAGACAATCGTCATGCCGGGCAGCGTGAAGCCCTGTTCCGGCCCGACGATGTGGACGATGCCCTGACGGATATCGACCTCGTTGTAATAGTCGATGCCGAACTCGGCAGCGTTCTTCGCCAGCGTGTCGACCTGCAACGCGCTTTCCGGATCATCGATGCCTTTGGAGCGGTCGGTGGTCGGCACATTGTGGTCGACGACTGCGAGCGTGCGCTGCGGCGCGCGGACCTTGCGGTTCGTCATGCGCAGACCTTCAAACGCCTGCGGGCTCGTCACTTCATGCACAAGATGCCGGTCAATATAGAGCAGTCCGGTCCCATCATCCTGCATATGAACCAGATGATCGTCCCAGATCTTGTCGTACATGGTGCGGGGAAGGGTCGTCTGCTTGCCCGAAGCGTCGGCCATGGTGAAATCCTACGGTTTGGAAGAGTTTCTCACGCCTCAGATAACGCCTCCGCTTCGCCGTTGCAACGTCTGGCGGGACCAGTCGCGCCGACCATCACGCAGTGGGTTGCCGTTACGCAAGGTTCGCGCCCAAGCCACGCATCGCGATACATTAGCCATTGATTATGATCAGCCCGGATGCGCTGCGGCTTGCTAGGCCCAATCTCCATGCAAAAACAGGAGAGGCGCTCATCATGGCGACACACCGCACCCCATATCCGCACACAATCCAAGCAGCGAGTCTCGCCTTGCTTCTAGGGCTTTCTGCCGGTACCGGCATCCAATCAGCGCACGCGCAAAGCGCCCATTTCGACCCAACCTATGGTTACATCAGTGTGACCCGCGGATTCGGCAGCCAGAGTTTCTCCTTGCAGGCTGGCGGCCAGATTATGGCGTCGGATGTGGGCAGCAATTGCTCCGGCTACATCGCCAATGCACCCGACTACACCATCGATTTCCAAGGCGCTGGCCGGGTGCCGCTGGATATCAGCGTGAATTCCAGCACCGACACCACGCTGGTGGTCATGGGCCCGGACGGATCGGTCTATTGCAACGATGACAGTGATGGTCTCAACCCCGCGCTCAGCATCGGCCATCCACGCGCCGGCAATTATGCGGTTTGGGTCGGTACCTACTCCGATGGCGATATTTATCCCGATGCGACGCTCATCGTCTCAGCACGTCCAGGCGGTGTTCGTCAGCCGGTTGGATTCAACGCCCAAGCCGCGCCGACCTATGGCATCATCGAGGTCGCACGCGGGTTTGGCAGCCAGCACTTCGATCTTCAGGCCGGCGGTACGATCAGCGCCAACGCGATCAACAGCAATTGTTCCGGCTACATTGCCGATGCGCCCGACTACACCATCGACTTCCAAGGATTGGGTCGTGTGCCGCTCGACCTTGCTGTGCAATCAAGCACCGACACCACGCTGATTGTGGTTGGACCGGACAGTGACATCTATTGCAACGATGACAGCAACGATCTCAATCCCGCGCTGAGCATCGCCAGCCCACGCGCTGGCGCCTATACAGTGTGGGTCGGCACGTTCTCACGCACTGATACCTATCCCAACGCAACGTTGACTATCACCGCTGGGCCAGGCGGCGGACGGCCAACACCACGCCCGCCGGTCGCTTTCAACGCCCAGGCCGATCCCACCTATGGTTACATCACCGTCCAGCGTGGATTTGGAGCGCAAGACTTTGATCTGCTCGCTGGCGGCGCCCTGCGTGCATCCTCGGTCAATGGCAATTGTTCCGGTTGGGTTGCCGATGTGCCCGATTACACCATCGACTTCCAAGGCTTGGGCCGTGTGCCCTTGGAGGTCAGCGTCCAATCCCACATCGACACCACGCTGGTCGTGGTCGCGCCCGATGGGACGGTCTATTGCAACGACGACGCCAACGGGCTCAACCCGGCAATCAGCATCCAAGGCCCGATGGCCGGCGACTATGCCGTTTGGGTCGGCACCTACTCTGAAACCATCGATTATCCCAATGCGACACTCACCGTCGCCGCTGGGCCAGGCGGTGGTCGTCCGGCACTGGTGAAATAGCAACCGCTCGGGCCGACGCTGATGGCTTCCCCTTGAGTCGTTCAGCGTCGGTTCAGGCGCGCTATCCTTGGTGTGCTGACCCTAGTGTGATGTCTGTCACGGCGCAGATGCATCGCTCTGTTACCTCAAGGCTTCGCCACGCTCTTTGCGCATGGTCACCACTTGGTGGACAAGCGGCCAAAGCGAGGCGTAACCTCGCGCGCGTCGAAATGACCGGGCAAACACCAAGGGCAGCCATCCGCCGCTGCCTGCAAACCGACAAGGGGACCCCGCACGCATGGCTTTCCAAAGCTCAACCAAACCTTCCATCAAACTGCTCGCAGGGGTCGCCACCACCGCGCTTTCTCTTGGTCTGGTCGCATCGGCATCGGCCCAAAACAGCCAGCTCGACCCAACCTTCGGGACGGTGAGCCAAGGACAGGGCTTTGGGTCGGCGTCACAGACCATCCAAGCCGGAGGCGACATTGATGCCAGCGGCTTCGCGCCTGGCTGTAACGGCTTCATCGCCGATGCGCCGGACTTGATCTTCGACTATAGCGGCGATGCCTCGGTCTTGATTGAAGGCTCTTCGGATGCCGACACGACCATGGTCATCGAGGCGCCGGACGGGCAAATCCTTTGCAATGATGATTTCAACGGCCTGAACCCTGGCATTGAGACCTCCTTCGGCGAGCCCGGTCGCTATGCCATCTGGATCGGCACCTTCGAGCCTATTCAGAACAACACGTTCCCCGACGCCGACATCATATTGTCCGAACTGGCCAACGTCGCCCCACCGGTCACACCGACACCCAACCCAACCGCCACCGGCTTCAATGCCAACCAGCCGCCAACCTTTGGCGAAGTGGAAATTGGTGCAGGCTTTGGGACTCAGGATTTCACGCTACAAGCCGGTGGCCAGATCAATGCTTTTGACACCAACTCAAGCTGCGCCGGGTTCGTCGCCGATGTCCCCGACTACCAGTTGACCGTCGCGCCCGGCACCGGCGCCATCGACTTGGCGATAACCTCGGACGTCGATACGACGCTGGTCGTGGTGACCCCCAATGGCGCGGTGCTCTGCAACGATGATGCCGTCGATCTTAATCCCGGCCTGCAGATCAGTTCCCCGACTGCCGGCAGTTATGCCGTCTGGGTTGGCACCTACTCGCCGATCGAGAACGATTTCTTCCCCGATGCACAACTGACCATCTCGACCTCAGGCGCATCCGCCCAACCGACAACGCCGACACCAACACCCGGATCGGCCGGCAGCGGCTTCAATCCAAATCAAGCGCCAACCTTCGGCGAGATCGCCGTCACGACCGGCTTCGGCAGCCAAACATTCACGCTTCAAGCCGGCGGCGACATGGACGCATTCGGCATCAACAATGCCTGCGCAGGCTTCATCGCCGATGTGCCCGATTACGTGATCAACTATCAGGGCGGCAGCCGCGGCCCGCTCGATCTCGGCGTTGAATCAGACGAAGACACAACGCTCGTGGTCGTCGACCCCAACGGCCAGGTCTTCTGCAATGATGATGACCTCGACCTCAACCCGGCGCTGAGCATAGCGTCACCGGCGATCGGCAACTACGGCGTCTGGGTCGGCACCTTCAATCCGATCCAGAACGACTTTTACCCCGACGCCACGCTGACGGTCACAGCCGGACCCGGCAATGATCGTGGCTTGGTCGCGCCTGGTAGCCTGGGCGATCGCCTGCGCCAGACGCCGACCTTCGGCTCCGTCCAACTGAATTCTGGCTTTGGCGGGCATTCGATTGACCTTCAAGCCGGTGGCGCTTTGGAAGGCGCAACCCTTGGCCAGTTCTGCAATGGCTTCGTCGCCGAGGCGCCGGATTATGTCGTCAGCTACTCCGGCAATCTGGCACTGCGCATCACCGCAACCTCCGATGATGACACGACCATGGCGGTGGCACTGCCCAATGGTCAGGTCCAGTGCAATGACGACTTTGCCGGCCTCAATCCCGGCCTGATCGGCCCCGAAGGCTTGACCGGCGACTACGCCATTTGGATCGGCACCTTCAACCCAATCGAAGGCGATGTGTTCCCCGCTGCCAGTCTTCTGGTGGAGGAAGTGTCCACCACCAAAACGCATCCTTCTGGCGCCATCAACTCCATGTCGCTGACGGCAGGTTTCACCCCCGATCCGTTCACGACGACGCTCGCCGCCGGTGGCATCATCGATGCCAGCACAGTCGATGCGTCCTGCTGGGGTAACATCGCAAGCACGCCCGACTTCGTGCTCAACTACACCGCTGGTGACTGGCCACTGCGCGTGTTCGTCAACTCCGATGCCGACACGACGCTGCTGATGCGCACGCCCACCGGTGAAGTTCTCTGCAATGATGACGCCGATGGCCTCAACCCGGCGCTCGCGCTGACCGCGCCAGTGTCGGGCCAATATGAGATCTTCATCGGCACCTACGATCCGACCGCCGGAAACCCCAACGCCACGCTGGCCATCAGCGAAATCCTGGATGAAAAAATCCTGCCTGATGGCGCGGTGACCGAAACCTCCGTGTCGGCGGGGATGACCCGTCAGGAGTTCGAACTCTTGGCTGGAGGGTCCTTTGAAGCCTTCGACACCTTCGGCAACACCTGCAATGGCTTTGTCGCATCCAACCCCGATTTCGTCGCCTTTGTTGATGGCGGTGGCTTTGATGTAGAGTTCACGGCGCGTTCGGCCGAGGACACCACTTTGGTCGTGCGTGGACCCGATGGCAGCGTCTTCTGCGATGATGATTCCGGCGGCGACTTCAACCCGCTGGTGCTCGTCGATGGCGCGGCCGACGGGCCTTATGAAGTTTGGCTCGGGACCTTCTCTGCGGTCGGCAATGCGCCAGCAACCCTGTCGATCCGCGACATCAATGCCGGCACAGGCACTGCACCGAACGTGCCAGGCGAAGGCAAGAAGTAGGCTTCCTGCCACCCAACAGACCGAAAACGGCGGCGCTGAAGAATTTCGCCGTTTTCCTCATACCTCGCTCACCGAGGCGGCAACCAAAACCGCTCCTGTAGCGTTT
>JBKAGN010000074.1:0-13630 GCA_046290415.1 Hyphomicrobiales bacterium | reverse complement strand
GGTGGTGGTGATGTATGCCGGTCGCGCCATCGAGCGTGGGCCGGTGGAAGCGATCTTCGATGCGCCGCAGCACCCTTACACGCAGGCGCTGATCGGCTGCATCCCGCGCGGGCTGGATGACCACACCAAGCTGGAAGGCATTCCTGGCACCGTGCCGACCGTCCGGAATTATCCGGCTGGTTGCCCGTTCCATCCGCGCTGTACGCGGGCGCAAGACGTCTGCTCAACGACGCTGCCGGCCTTTGTAAACCACGGTCACAGCGCAGCGGCCTGCCATTTCGCAGGAGCTGCCTGATGGCCAGTCTCTTGGAAGTGCGCGACCTTTCCAAACGATTTACCAGCCCTGGCGGGCCGTTCAAAAAGGCGCGCTCCATGCACGCGGTCAACGGCGTGTCGTTTGATTTACCCAAGGGTCGGGTCGTCGGCGTGGTGGGCGAAAGTGGCTGCGGCAAGTCGACCTTGGCACGCCTGATCCTGCGGTTGATCGAGCCAAGCAGCGGGGCGGTCTTGTATGAAGGCGCCGACCTGTTGGCCAAACCGGCCGCAGAGATGCGCGCGCTGCGCGCCGACATGCAGATGGTGTTTCAGGATCCCTACTCGGCCATCGACCCCCGTTACACGGTGGCGCGGGCCGTGATCGAGCCATTCGATGTACAAGGCCGAAAACCCGAAGGCTCGGTGGCCGATGAGGTCGCGACGTTGCTGGAGATGGTTGGTCTTAATTCGGGCCTCGCCAGCAGTTTCCCGCACCAGATTTCCGGCGGTCAAAAGCAGCGGGTGGGAATCGCGCGGGCACTTGCGCTGCGACCGGCCTTGTTGGTGCTTGATGAACCGACCGCTTCGCTGGACGTGTCGGTCCAAGCGCAGATCATCGGCTTGCTTGAGAAGCTGCGCGACGACCTTGGCCTCACCTATTTGTTCATCAGCCACGATTTGAGCTTGGTGAAATATTTCTGCGACGAGATCCTGGTCATGTATCTCGGCCGCGTCGTCGAAGCCCTGCCCGACACCGATGCGCCAGCCCGGCACCCCTACACAAAGACACTGATGGATTCCACGTTCGAGCCGGACCCTAAGAAGCGCCGTCTCATTGCGCCCCTTGAAGGCGAAGTGCCCAGCCCCTTCGATCTGCCGCCTGGATGCGCCTTCGCCGACCGATGCCCCCACGCCACCGATATCTGCCGGTCTGAAACCCCTGCACTGGCCGCCAAGGGTGGCCACGCAGTTGCATGCCATCACCCGATTTGAAGGAAACGGTCTTTGAGCTTCAAGGTTCTCAGCGCTGAAATCTCTCACGAAACCAACACCTTCAACATACGCCCGACGACCTTACAAAGCTTTCGCGACCATTATCTTCTTGATGGTGACGCCGCCATTGCAGCGCGAGGTGCCAAGAACACCGTGCTCGCAGGCATGCTCGACGCCGCCAGGGATCATGGTTGGGATGTCACCCACACCATCAGCGCTGCAGCCGGACCTGGCGGGCGCGTGACGCGTGAAGCTTTCGATGCCCTGGTGTCGCCTTTGACGGATGCCGCGCATGGCATCTGGGACGGCCTGTTCCTCATCCTGCATGGCGCCATGGTCACCGACTTTTGCGAGGATGGAGAAGGCGAAATTCTCCAACGTTTGCGCGCCGTTGTCGGTGCAGATCTGCCCATTGCCGTCACGCTGGATCCGCATGCGAATGTGACCACAGCCATGTGCGATTTGGCGCAAATCCTGGTGTCCTACACGACCTACCCGCATGTCGATCTGCGCTCCACTGGGCGGCGAGCGGCAGAACTTCTCCAGCGCACCATGCTTGGCGACATCGCCCCCCAAACGCTGCGCGCCCACCGGCCCATGCTGGAAGAGGCCAATGGGGGCCGCACCGATATCGGCCCGATGATCGACCGACAGGCGTTGGCCCGCGCCTACGAGATGCGCAAGGGCGTTTACGCCATCAGCATCAATGGCGCGTTCCCTTGCGCCGATATCGCCGAGGTTGGGCCGACTGTTCTGATCACCTGCGAGGGCGATCCAGCCGCGCATCAGGCGATCATCGAAGAGATCGCCGATGACATCTGGGACAAACGTCATGAGGCCTTGAACAGCTATCTCAGCGTCAAAGACGCTGCCGCTATTGCGCGCGATTGGATTGCCGATGGCGGTCCTTTGGTCATTGCCGACTATGCTGACAATCCCGGTTCAGGCGCCTATGGCGACAGCACCGCACTTCTTGCGGCTTTGTTGTCCGCCGGGATTACGGATGCCTGCTTTGGTCCGATGATCGACGCCGAAGCGGCAGAAGCCCTCCAGGCCATACCGCTGGGCGCGACGACAACATTGTCGGTTGGCGGCAAGACGGCACCTGATTTCGGCGGCGGTCCGCTGGAACTCACCGGCACCGTAATGTGGTCGGGCGACGGACGGGTTGTTGGCAATGGGCCGATGCTGGGCGGTCTGGAGCGCAGTTTCGGCACCAGCGCCGTGTTGCGGGTTCACGGTATCGATATCCTGATCGTGAGCATCGCCCACCAAATCTTGGATCTTGCCCAATTTCAGACCTTTGGGATCGATCCGATCAAGGCGCGTGTTGTTGCGCTCAAATCAATGCAGCATTTCCGCGCCGCCTTTGCGCCCATCGCCGGGCGGATCATCGTCTGCGACAGCGGCGCCTTGTGCACCACCAACTATGCTGCCCTTCCCTATGAGAACGTGCCACGACCGACCTTTCCGCTCTAGCCGGTGACCCGGCAGCATCATACGATCCTTTGGACGAGACATTTGGACGTCCTTTTCGCTTGCCTGGTTTCAAGCCGGCTTCAGGTCCGGCTGCTCGGCAGCTTCGATCGCTCTTCGCTCCGATCGCGAAAAGAACAGGTCGTAGAACACAGGGGCGGCGAACAGCGTCAGCACCGAGGCGAAGGCAAGACCGGCCATGATCGCTACTGCCATCGACACAAAAAACGCATCAGTGAGCAATGGCGCCATACCAAGGATCGTGGTTCCCGCCGCCAAGATGACGGGACGTAACCGCGACTTGCAGGCCTCGACGATCGCATCTCGCAACGCCTTGCCTTCAGCGCGCACCAGATCGATCTCTTCCACCAAGACGATGCCGTTCTTGATCAACATGCCCGATAGGCTGAGCAACCCGAGCAAGGCGGTAAAGGTGAACGGCAGGCCGGTCGCCAACAGGCCGATCGTGACGCCATTGACCGACATGGGCACCAACAGCCAGATGATCAGCGGCTGGCGCAGCGCGTTGAAGAGCAGCACCGAGATCAGCACCATGATGAGGATCGTGACCGGCAGCTGGCTGCCGAGGCTTTCATTGGCGTTGGCGGAATTCTCAAACTCCCCGCCCCATTCCATCCGGTAGCCGATGGGCAACGGCATGGCTTCAATGGTCGCTCGGATTTCTGCATGGACCTGCGCGGCGGTCATATCGGTGGGGATGTTCGCGCCGACCGTAATCGTGGGCACGCGATTGCGCCGGTGCATCAGGGTGTTCTGCACCTCGAACTCATAGCCCTCGACGACCTGCTCGATGGGCAAAAGCGTGCCCGACCCGGAAGTCACCACCTGATCGAGCGGGCTGAGCCCATCTTCGGCGGCCACGCGCACGATGATCGGCAACAGGCGATCATCCTCGCGATAGGCTCCGGCAGTGATGCCGTCGGTGGCAAAGGAGAAAAGCTGCGCCACCGCCTCGCGCGTAATGCCAGCCGTTTGGGCGCGGTCAACGGCATAGCTGGGTCTGAGGACCAGCTCTTGTTCTCGCCAATCGGTGCGCGGCGCAAGAATATTGGGCGAGGCTTCTTCCAGCCGGGCAATCGCTTGATCGGCGAGGTTGCGCAAGACGGTTGGATCGCTGCCGGAGAACCGAACCTCGATGGGGTCGCCGCCGCCCGGGCCAAAGACCAGGCGCTCGGTGCGAAACTCACCGGCGGGCAGGACAGAAGCGGCATAAGCCTCCAAATCGCTTTGCAATGCCGGAATTTGGTCGAGCGTTTGTGTGCGGATGATCAGATGGCCATAGCTCGGATTGGGGCTTTCGGCCGAGTAGGTCAGCATGAAACGCGAGGCGCCCTGGCCAACGAAGGTTGCGACCGAAACCACATCGGGGCGCTCGGCCAACCACTCCTCCAAGAGCACCAAATCGTCCGATGTTTCGGCGATGGGCGTGCCCTGCTGGAGCTTGTAATGGGCGAAGAAGATCGGCGTGTTGGAGTTGGGGAAGAACTGCTGCTTGACCTGGCTGAAGCCCCAAAAGCAAACCGCCGTAATCAGGACCAGCGTGACCACAACCAGCCAGCGCCACTGCAGGGCCTGCCGAAGAGCGTTGCCATAAAGGCGGAACAGCAAGCCTGAATAGGCGTCGTCGTCGCCAGCCGTGCCGACCTTGAAAAAGTAGTGACCCAGCAGCGGGGTCACCGTGATGGCGAGAACCCAGGAAAGCAGCAGCGAGATGCCGATGACGGCGAACAGCGAGAACATGAACTCGCCGGTGGAATCGGGGCTAAGGCCAATCCCGGCAAACGCCATGATGCCGATCACAGTGGCGCCGAGCAGCGGGATCTGCGTCTTGCTGGCCGCTTCTTCGGCGGCATCACGCGAGTTTTTGCCGCGCCGCATCGCGATCTGCATGCCTTCGGCCACAACGATGCCATTGTCCACCAGCATGCCCATGGCGATGATCAGCGCGCCCAGCGAAATGCGTTCCATTTCGATGGAGAACAGGGCCATGAACAAGAGCGTGCCGACCACGGTCAGGAGCAGTGTGATCCCGACGACGCCGGCTGCACGCAGGCCCATGAAGAGGGCAAGTACAATGACGACAATGCTGACCGACATGGCCAGATTGACTAGGAAATCGTTGGACGCTTCATCCACCACCACATGCTGCTGGTAGATCGGTTGCAGCTCGACGCCATAAGGAATCTCAACCTGCAAATCGGCAAGTCGGGCATCGACGCGTTGGCCAACTTCAACGATGTTTTCCGTTGCCAGCCCGGCGATGCCGAGGGTGAAGGCCTCGACACCGTCAAAGCGGATCATAATCGAGGGATTGTCCTGACGGCCGCGCGACACTTCAGCAATGTCGATCAGATTGACCACATCGCCGCCAACGCCAACCGTCAGCCCCGCTATGTCGCTGACGCTGTCGGAACCTTCCGGCGTTTGGATGCGGGTGCGTATGTCATCGCCTTCCAGCGAGCCGGCAGGATCGATCGAGTTGGCGGTCGCGATGGCGTTGATGATTGCATCAGGCGCAATGTTCTGATTGGCGATTAGCGTCAGATCCGGCTCAACGAAAATTGCCTCATCGGGCAGGCCCTGGACGTCGACATCGGCAACACCATCGACCGCCAAGATCTCACGGCGCAGGAATTGCGCTAAGTTGTGCTTCTCAGCATCGGTGAAGCCTTCAGCGGTTACCGCATAAAAGATGCCGAAAACGTCGCCGAAGCCATCATTGACGAAAGGTTGGCTGACGCCATCGGGTAAGGATCGCGCAGCATCGGAGACGTTGTTACGCAAATCGGTCCAGATGGCTGGCAGATCCGTTCCATCGAAAGTATCACGGATTTCTACCTCGATGCGCGACAGATCGGGCTGCGAGATCGAGGTGATGCGATCCACCTCGCCCATCCCCTGGATGGCCGCCTCCAATGGCTCGGTGACCTCGCGCATGACCTGCTCGGCCGACGCGCCGGGATATTGCGTGAGCACGACGGCGGTCTTGATGGTGAAGGCCGGGTCTTCCAGCCGCCCTAGGGTGTAAAAGCCCCAAATGCCGCCGAACAGATTGATAAGGATGATGATCCAGGTGAGGACTGGCTTATCGATGGAGGCGCGCGCGATGTTCATCCGTCCGGCCTTCAGTTGGCAAAGCCATTGAAACGGCGGACTGTTTGGCCGTCTTCAATGTCATTGACGCCGGTCACCACCACCTGGTCACCGGCCTCTAGACCGGACCAGACCTGGAACCGGCCCTCGCGCGTCGGCGCGATGTCGATGGGGCGCATTTCAAGCGTTCCCTCATCGCCCTCGGTGGCGTGAAAGACCATCGCGAAGGCCTCTCCATCATTGCTGAGACGGATCGCTGATGTCGGTAGGATCAAGGCATCGACGCCACTATCGAGGCGCGCGGTGACTTCCACCGAGGAGCCAGGCAGAATGGCGAGATTGTCAGGACGTGGCAGGCCGAGGGTGAGGCGAAAGGTTTGGCCGACGGAGGATGCCTGCGCATCAAACTCCCTGATCTGCAGAGGAAAGACCTCTTCGCTGGCTGGGAACTTTGCGGTCATGGTGACGTCAGGGTCCGTTCCGGCCTGTTGAAATAGGATTTCCGGGACGTCGATTTCAATGCGTAGCTCGGACATATCGTGGAAACGGACCACCGGCGTCCCGACGCCGACACTTGAAAAATTGGCCACATTACGCACGGCAACGAGGCCATCGAACGGGGCCAGGATGGTGGCCTGCTCAAGCGCATATTCAGCATCGCGTAGGGCGATCCGGGCAAGCTCGGCCTGCGTGCGTGCGTCGTCGATCGTCGATTGCGAGACGGCAAGATCAGACAGCTGGTCGAACCGCGCCAGGGTGCGCTCAGCCTGTTCCAGTTGGACGCGCGACTGGTCGCGACGCAGCAAGAAGGGTTCCAGGTCGAGTTCGGCGATCAGGTCGCCCTGTTCGATTTCCGCGCCCTCAATGGCTGGAAACGCGGCAATCTGCCCGCCCACTTGAAAGGCCAGATCCACCGTCTGCCGGGCGACGACATGGCCAAAAAAATGGCGCTCGACGCCATCAGAATTGGCTTCGACCTCAACCAGTTTGACCGGCCGGATAACCTCGTCTGTCGTGGGTTCTTGGGCAGCAGCGGTGCTGATAAGGCCACTTGCGAGCGCGACCACGGCGATGTGGGCGGTCAATGGGTTCATCTCACTGTCTCCAAGCCTTTCTGGGCCTTGTAAGTGACATGAGAAGGGATTGAAAGCGCCAAGGCAGGGCGCGCTAGCGCTGGGCGCGCTCCACTTCCAGAAACTCGATCAATGAACGACTGGCGCCAAGAATATGGGCACGGGTAAGAGCTGCCGCCTCGGCGCTGTCACGGTTGATCGCGGCGTTCAAAATGCCAGCATGCTCGCGGCGCGCGCGTTCAATACCCGACGTCAGAACAAGTTGCGCGCGTAGATACCGGCTAACATTGTCCAACGCGTTGGCGATGATCTGCAAATGGTAGGGCCGCTTGCAGTCCTTGTAGAGCGTGTAGTGGAACTGGCGGTTAAGAGCGCTCCAGCGGCTGCTATCGGTCTCGCGCGCGAACTCCTCTGCGAAGGTCTTGGCCTCTTCCAGTGTTTGGTCGGTGATCTGATTGACCGCCTGGCGGATCACTTCACCCTCGAGCAGGGCGCGGAACTCGAAAAGCTCAGAAATCTCATCGAGCGACAGGGAGCTCACCACCGCGCCCTTGTAGCGCTGATTGGTGATGAGCCCCTGCTCTTCCAATCGCGCCAACGCCTCGCGCACGGGGATGCGGCTGACGTTGAACATGGTTGCGATCTGATCCTGCCGCAACAGGTCACCATCCTTCAGCGTCCCCTCCACGATGGCCTCGCGCAAGGCGTCGAAGATGACATCGGCGGCGGACGACACGGCGCCCAGATCGACAGTTTTCAAGTTCAACGACATAGTTGTTGTGTCTCGGCTGGTGTCCATGGCCGGGTGCATGGACGTTACGGCGCGCTGGCTTTGACGCCCTTACGTCGCGCGCCCAATTTCTTCAGCATAGCATATTGTAGATTGTATCCAATATGCTATCGTCGCTCTGCGCAGACCGCAAGAAGCGGCAAGCGCCAAAGACAAAGGAGTTGAGGGAATGAGAAAATTGGTACTGGCCGCAGCAGGGTTTGCTATCGCGCTCGCCGCCGCGCCTGCACAGGCCGACACACTTGATGATGTTATCGATCGGGGCGTGCTGCGCTGCGGCGTTGTGCTGGACTTTCCGCCGATCGGCTTTCGCGATGCCAACAACGAACCAGCCGGTTTCGACGTTGACTACTGCGCAGACCTGGCCGCTGCGCTTGATGTCGAGCACGAAATCATGCCGCTGACCTGGGCGGAGCGCCTGCCGGTCATCGTTACCGGACGCGCCGATGTGGTGTTTGGCGCAACCTCTGACACGCTTGAGCGTGCACGCACGGTTGGCTTCACCATCCCCTATGCCATTTATTATGCCCAGGGCGTTGTCGGTGTCGACAGCGGCATCGAGACCTTTGAAGACATCCGCGGCAAGCGTGTTGCGGCCGCTGTTGGCACGGTGCCTGAACAAGAGTGGCTGAAAATCGCTGCCGAGTGGGGCGAAGAAGACCTCTATCAGGGCTATCAGTCGGAAAACGAAGTGTTCCTGGCCGTCGCGCAAGGGCGCGCGGATATCGGCATCACGACCAACACAGCCGTCCTGCCGATTACCCAGCAGTACGACACCGTGATCCCCGGCCCGCGCATGCCGTGGACGACCGACTACACATCTGTGGTGGCCGAGCGCACGGACGTCAGCTGGCTGAACTATCTCAACCTGTTTGTGACCCATCAGGTCCGGTCAGGTCGCTACCAGGAACTCTGGGGTCAGTATGTCGGTGGTGAAGCACCGGAGCTGCGCATCCCAGGCGTCATGTACTAAGCTTCCCGCACTCTTGACGAGGCCTCTCCCACGCCGCTCGCGCGGGGGAGGCCGAGATTGTCCAGCTCGTGTTTGATTACAATTTCCATTGGCGCCCGGTTTTCCGAGACCTGCCTGACCTGATTGCAGCGAGCCTGGTCACGCTTCAGGTGGCCGTGCTCGCCATGGTCCTGGGCGTGATTATCGGGCTGGGCCTTGCTCTCATCCGCTTGCACGGACGTGGCCCGTTGCGCTGGTTTGCCACCACTTGGGTGGAACTGGCGCGCAACACGCCGGCGCTGATCCAGCTGTTCTTTTTCGGCTTCGGTCTGGGCGCCTTTGGCATCTTCCTGTCACCCTTCATGATCGTGCTGATGGGCCTGACCTTTAACTGCGCAGGCTATCTTGCAGAGAACTTCCGCGGTGGCTTTCAGGCTATTCCCGATACACAGCTGCGCGCCGCAAGATCGCTGGGCATGACCGCCTGGCAGGCCTACACCCGGATCATCATCCCACAGGTCCTGCGTATCGTGTACCACCCGATCACCAACCAGATGGTGTGGGCCGTGCTGATGTCGTCGCTCGGCATGCTGGTCGGTTTTCGCGAGCTGTCGGGCGAGACCCAGTTTTTCGCCTCGCGAACCTTCCGCATCTTTGAGTATTTTGCCGTCACAGCAGTGCTTTACTACGTGATCGTCAAAATTATCCTGTTGGCATCGCGCCTGCTTGCGATCCGCCTTTTCCGGTACTGAGACAGAGGGCGCGGACATGGAACCAACTGTTCAGTTCTTTAGCGGGTTTGCCCCCAGTGACATGTGGTTCATGGCGCAGGCCGCATGGCGCACCCTTGTCATTTCAGTTGTCTCAATCTCGCTGGGCACACTTCTTGGCGCCTTGTTCGGCTGGGTGCTTTATGAGGGAAAGTTCTGGGCCACCGCGGGGCTGGCTGCCTTCCTCGACATCTTTCGGTCCGTACCGCTGCTCATCCAGCTTGTGCTGTTCTTCAACCTGGCGCCGATCGTCGGGCTAGATCTTGATGCTTTTGCATCCGGTGTCGTCGTCCTGACGATCTATACAGCTGCGCTGGTTGCCAATGTGGCGCGCGGTGGTCTGGAGGTCGTTGGCACGCCGATGCGACGGGCCGCACGCAGCCTTGGCATGAGCTATTGGCAGGCTCTGCGGTATGTCGTCTTTCCTATCGGGGGACGCGCCGTTTTTCCCTCATGGATAGGCGTCGCTCTGGGCGTGATGAAAGACAGCGCTCTGGTATCGGTTCTGGGTTACGTCGAGCTCCTGCGGGCCAGCCAGATCCTGATCACGCGCACCCAGGAACCGTTTCTGATTCTCGCCATTGCCGGCGCTTTCTATTTTGCCCTGTCGTTCCCCGTAGCCCGGTACGCAGAAAAGCTTGAGCAAAGGTGGGCCCTACGATGATCGAAGTTCGCAACCTGCATAAAAAGTTTGGCCCCCTTCATGTGCTCAAGGGTATCGACCTTACCGTTGAAAACGGAGAAGTGGTTTCGGTTATCGGCGCGTCAGGGTCGGGCAAATCCACGCTTCTTTATTGTATCAACCGGCTTGAACCGATCAATGATGGCTCGGTTTTCGTCGATGGCGTGGATGTGCATGCCAAAGGGACCGACATTAACAAGCTGCGCCAGAAGCTTGGCATGGTGTTTCAGCAATGGAACAGCTTCCCCCACCTCACGGCTCTTGAGAATGTTGCGCTTGCTCCGAAAATCGTTCGCGGTCTGCCCAAGAAGGAAGCGAACGAGCTGGCTGCGGCGCAGCTCAATCACGTTGGTCTCGGCGACAAGCTGAAGGCATTCCCCAACGCCCTTTCCGGCGGGCAGCAGCAGCGGTTGGCCATTGCGCGCGCCCTGGCGATGGAGCCGCGGTACATGCTGTTTGACGAGGCGACGTCGGCGCTCGATCCTGAACTGGTTGGCGAAGTGCTCGATACGATGCGCCTCCTTGCCGAAGAGGGCATGACGATGATTTGCGTGACCCATGAAATGGGGTTTGCCCGCGATGTGTCGGATCGTGTTGCCTACTTCCACGATGGCCTGATGGAAGAGATCGGCCCGCCTTCCCAGATCTTCGGCGACGCCGTTTCCGAAAACACACGCAAGTTCCTGGCAAAGGTTCGCTGAGGCGGTTTTCAATCCGCCTTTGGTTCGAAGTCCAACAAGAAAAACTGGCAGAAAGCCCGTCGCTTTCCGCCGCCCAAGAAGGAGACTCCCATGCATCCCTCGCTGTTTTACGGCTGTGTTCCAGCGTTGATGACGCCTTGCCATGCCGATCGAACGCCCAACTATGATGCACTGGTGCGCAAGGGCAAAGAACTTGTCTCCAAGGGCATGTCAGGTGTGGTCTATTGCGGGTCCATGGGCGACTGGCCCTTGCTCAGTGACGAGCAGCGCAAGGAAGGCGTGGCGCGCCTCGTCGATGCCGGTGTGCCAACGATGGTTGGTACCGGGGCGATCAACACGGCTGCCGCTGTGAGCATAGCAGCGCATGCTGCCGAAGTCGGTGCAACTGGCCTCATGGTGATCCCGCGGGTTCTCTCGCGCGGCACGTCAGCGGTGGCACAGCGGGCGCATTTCTCGGCTATCCTGGACGCGGCAAACGGGCTTCCCTGTGTGATTTACAACAGCCCGTATTACGGCTTTGCAACCCGAGCGGACCTGTTCTTCGACCTGCGCCGGGATTTCCCGAATCTGATTGGGTTCAAGGAGTTCGGCGGCGCCGATGATCTGCGCTATGCGGGCGAGAACATCACCTCACAAGCCGATGACATTCTGCTCATGGTCGGCGTCGATACCGAGGTCTACAATGGCTATCTCAACAGCGGGGCGCAGGGTACTGTGACAGGCATCGGCAATGCGTTGCCCGATGAAGTGCTTCACCTGATTTCCTTGTGCAAGAAAGCCGCTGCCGGTGATGCCGTTGCGCGGGTCAAGGCAAAAGAGCTGAGCGATGCCCTGCATGTCCTTTCAACCTTTGATGAGGGACCCGACCTCGTCCTGTTCTACAAGCATCTGATGGTGCTTAACGGCGAGCAGGACTATGCGCTCCATCTGAACGAGTCCGACCGGCTTTCCGACAGTCAGCGCAACTATGTCGAGGCGCAGTACAGGCTTTTCCGTGCCTGGTATGCGCAGTGGAACGGCGAAACCCCAGTGCTGGCCAGGTCCGCCTGAGGCTTCGGTTCAGGTCTTGGGCAAGTGGGCGACCAGGTGATTTTTGATCAATGCGTCATCGGCGCAGGGATCATCGGCCTTGCGATAGCCTTCAAGCTGACGCAGGCCGGTCAATCCGTGCTGATCCTCGATCAGGACGGCATGGGCGAAGGCGCCAGCCGCGGCAATGCCGGGGCGTTCGCTTTTGCCGATGTCGAACCCATGGCCTCGCCAGCAACGCTGCTGAAATCGCCGCGCTGGCTGCTCGATCCGCTCGGACCGCTCTCCGTACCGCTCTCCTATGCGCCCAAAATGGCGCCCTGGATGGCGCAGTTTGCCCGAGCCTGCCTGCCCGATGCCCATGCCGCCAGCACCAAGGCGCAGGCTGCTTTGATGACGCTCGCCAAAGCTGAAACCGAACCGATGTTTGCCGCCGCAGGGCTTTCCCACCATCTGCGGCGCGAGGGTGCACTTTACCTTTACGCAGGCCAGCGCGCTTTTGAAGCCGCTGCCGACGTGTGGCGGGTGCGGGCGAACCATGGCGTGGCCTTTGAACCGGTGACCGGCGCGCGCCTTGCCAAGCTGCAACCCGGTCTTGGGCCGCGCTACACCCATGCGATGTTCGTGCCCGACTGGATGATGGTGTCCGACCCCTTTGAGATCACCAAAGCGCTTGGAGATCAGACCGTCGCCCAAGGCGCTGTGTTTCGCCAAGCCAAGGTGGCACGCCTTCAACCTGGCGAAGAGGCGACCACCGTCACGCTGGAGGATGGACAGACCATCACCGCGCGGCACGCCATCGTGGCTGGAGGCGCTTGGTCAGGCAAACTTGCGACCCAGCTGGGCGATCGCATTCCGCTGGAGGCCGAACGTGGCTACAACACCACGCTGCCCGTTGATGCCTTTGACCTGAAGCGACAGCTCGTTCTTCCGGCTGATGGCTATGTGATCACGCCGCTGGCCAGTGGCATCCGTGTGGGCGGTGCGGCTGAATTTGCAGGCCTCAAACGCCGACCGGATTTTCGCCGCTCTGCGATGATGCTGACAAAAGCTGAATCGGTGATGCAGGGCCTCAAAACCACCGGCGGCAAGCAATGGATGGGCTTTCGGCCCTCGCTGCCGGACACGCTGCCGGTGATCAGCCGGTCCCCGACAAGTGCGCGCGTGATCTACGCCTTTGGGCATGGGCATCTTGGCCTCACACAGTGCGCGGCAACAGCCCAGCTCGTCTGCGATCTGGCGCTTGGCAACGCGCCCTCCATCGACCTGCACCCCTACCGCGCGGAAAGGTTTTGCTGATGGCCTCCCACACTTTCTTCTGCGTTGATGGTCACACCTGCGGCAATCCGGTGCGCTTGGTTGCCGGTGGCGCGCCGCAGCTTCACGGCGCGACCATGCTAGAAAAGCGCGCGCATTTTCTGGCCGAGTATGACTGGATACGCCGAGGGCTGATGTTTGAGCCGCGCGGTCACGACATCATGTCCGGCTCCATGCTTTATCCGCCGACGCGCGAGGATTGCGACACGGCGATCCTGTTCATCGAAACGTCCGGCTGCCTGCCCATGTGCGGCCATGGCACCATCGGCACGGTGACAATGATGATCGAGCGCGGTCTCGTCACGCCCAAGGTGCCGGGCACCGTGCGGCTCGATACACCGGCTGGTCTGGTGGTGGCCGAATACCGTCAGGACGGCGACTATGTTGAAGAGGTGAAACTCACCAATGTGCCTGCCTTCCAGCATTCAGAAGGGCTGAGCGCAGAGGTCGAAGGGCTTGGTGAGGTGGTCGTGGATGT
>JBKAGN010000073.1:0-13727 GCA_046290415.1 Hyphomicrobiales bacterium | reverse complement strand
TCGGCGTGCTCTCACTGCTGCTTCTCATTCCAGCCTCGCTGATCTGGCTTTTGGTCTCCGAGCGCGAAGACAGGGCGCGCGATGTCGCCCGCGAAATCGCCCAAACCTGGGGCGGCTCGCAGCGACTCATCGGCCCGTTCATCATCGTGCCCTACGAGGTCGATGAGACGCGCATCATCGACGATGAAGAAACCACCATCACCGTGCGCCGTGAGGCAGTCTTTCTGCCCGATGACCTCACCATCACCGCCGATGCCACCACCGAAGTGCGCTCGCGCGGCATCTTCGACGTCACCGTTTACGGCGCCGACATTGCCTTTGAAGGCAGCTTCGCCGAACCCTCAGGCGAAGCGATCACCGGCCAGAATGCCAGGTTCCGCTGGTCTGAGGCCCGGCTGTCGCTGGCCATTTCCTCGGTCCGCGCCATTCGCAATGCGGTCACGCTGCAAATGGACGGTGAGCCCCGCCCGTTCGAACCCAGTCTCGGCATCGATGGGCCACTGCCCAATCAAGCCGATTTTTCCGGTCCAAGGCCTGTCGAACGCGGCAACTTGACCGGCATTCACGTGCCCAACCTTTTTCTCGTCAATCCGCGTGGGTTCCAGTTCCGCATCGATCTGCAACTCAACGGCTCGGACTCGCTGTTCATCGCCCCGACGGCGCGCGACACGACCGCCTCCATCGTCAGCAATTGGCCGCACCCGTCCTTCACTGGTGCGGCGCTTCCCGAAGCCTCGACCATCCGTCCCGATGTCGGCTTTTCTGCGCAGTGGCAGGTGCCACATCTGGCCCGCGCGGTTCCGCTGTCCTTCACGCTCGGCAGCAACGCCTATTTCAGCCAACTCAACCAGGACGCCTTTGGCGTGCGTTTCTTCCAGCCGGTCGATTACTACGCGCTGGTCGACAGGGCGCTGAAATACGCGATCCTGTTCATCGGGGTCGTCTTTCTCTCGGTTTTCGTGATCGAGGTGCGAACCGGCAAGCGCGTGCACGTGGTGCAATATGTTTTTGTCGGACTGGCACTGGTGCTGTTCTACATTTTGCTGCTCTCGCTCGCCGAGCATCTGGGATTCCTGATCGCGTATCTGCTCGCTGGCACGGCCACCGCTCTGCTGATCGGCACCTACTGCGCACGCTCGCTGGAAAGCACAAAATATGGAGCGCTGGTTATTGCGCTGATCGCCTCGATCTTCGGTGTGCTTTACCTGTTCCTGAGGCTGGAAGACTACGCCTTGCTTGCCGGGTCAATCTTCGCCTTCGCCGTTCTGGCTGTGACCATGTTCACCACTCAGAAAATCGATTGGTCCGGTCGCGTTCAAAAAGATGCTCCGCCGCGCCTGCCTGACGAACCGCTAACGCAGCCGTGATGCATTGCGATTGGCGCGGTGCGAGCAAAGCGACCATATAGGCCGCATCGAACAAACCGATGGAGACCATCATGGCCCTTATCTCACGCCGCGCCGCCCTTGCTCTGGGCTCCGCCACTCTGGCCACCCTGGGCGCAATTGCCTTGGCCACCGGCGCACACAGCCAGTCGTCCACCACAGAGTCGCCGGTTGGCGCTGCCGGTGAATCGCAAACCGCCATCTTCGCCGGCGGTTGCTTCTGGTGCGTGGAAAAGGACTTTGATCACGTCGAGGGCGTGCTTCAAACCACATCAGGCTACATCGGTGGGCGCTTGCCCAATCCAACCTATGAAACCCATGTCGGCGCCGGTGATCGCGAGGCGGTGGAGATCACCTACGATCCATCCATTGTGTCGTATGAAGAGCTCACCCACAGCTTTTTCCGCACCGTCGATCCGCTTGATGGCGGCGGTCAGTTCTGCGACCGGGGTCACTCCTATTCGACGGCCATCTATGTGCTGAATGAAGATCAGCGCGCGATCGCTGAGGCCGCGGCTGCGGCTGCGTCCGAAGCTTTGGGTGAAACTGTCGCGACTGAAATCGTCGATGCGCCGCGCTTCTGGCCAGCCGAGGACTACCACCAGGACTACTATCAGAAGAACCCGCTGCGCTATCAGTTCTATCGCGCCTCCTGCCGCCGCGACCGCACAGTCGAAGCACGCTGGGGCGAAGATGCCTATGCGGGCGTCGATCACTGATCCTGAGAGGCTTGGCGTTAGGCATGCTTTGGCCTCTTGCTTGCACCGCGCGGCGGCCCGTGAGACGGTAAACGCATGGCCACGACGACACCGAAACAAGATAAGCCGATCCGGCTGATCACCGCGACCGATGCCGACGGCACCCATGTGCCGGCCGACCAGGTTTGCGTCAGCGTCAGTGCCGACGGCGTCGTGTCCATCGCCATTCCCGACGGCGATATCCCGCTGCATCCGCGCGCCGTCGCCCTGGTGGCGGCTGCCATGCAGCTGGAGGATGAATCCACTGTGGCTTCCCTTGTCGGCACCTTGCAGGACTGAGCAGAAACCGGTATCGGTCGTGTCATACTTTTGTTGAGATTGGGACCTACGACCCGCTCATCAAAGGCGTCCGGCACGGCACGATTCGGCCAACCGAATCGGGGTTAGTGACCCCAGCAAGCCGCGCGTATCGTGACGCAATCACCGGGAGCAAAAAAGGCGGATTATGTTTGATCGCAGTGTTTTGTTTGTCGGCGCTGAAGGCGTTGGTTTGGGCATGTTGGCTGAAGCGTTGGCGCTTGATTGCGCGCGCAATGCCGCTGGTCCGATGCCGCTGCGCATCTATTCGGCAACGACCAGCAATGCGGCCAACTCCGACCCTGTCATGCTGCGCGCCATGCAGCGGCTGAAGCTCGATACATCCGGTCTATCGCTGAAACCGCTGGCGCTCTACGCGTTCACTGGCGCACCGCGCATCGACCATGTCGTGCTCTTGGGTGCCAAGCTTCCGACCGCCACCAAACTTGCCCTCGGCGAAAGCGTCGATGTGCGCCACTGGGACATCACACCACCGACGGCGACCGACAAGGGCGATGCGCCAGGTGCGCGCTATTTGGATTTCCTGCGCCTGGCCGAAGAGCTGCGCGGCCCGGTCGAAAGTCTGGTTGCCGAACTGACGGCGATGGACGCCGTTGCCGACAATCCTTTCGCCAACTCCGCCTAAGCGAACCGCCTGGCGCCGTTTGAAGGCGATTGGTCCCAGCGCCTGTAACGCTTGGTCAGATGGCGTGTTGTGCATTGTTTAAGCCGTTGGCTATAAAGCGTCCGTTAGGCTCGACCCGAGCCCCAACGCATGGCTGCAATGGCAGAGGACTGGCCCCAATGGTTTTTTCAGCGCGCGCAAAGGCGGCGACGTCGCCAACCAAACCCGCGCCTACACCCATTCTTGCCACATGCGCATCAGCCTTGTTGCTTGCAGGGTGCATGAGTGGCGGCAACACATTGCGTCCGCTGCCGCCGGTACCGACAACAACGGTCACTGCCAACAGCCTGCCGCAGCCCATTACCTTCGGCCAGGAACCGGCCATTGAAAGCCAGACGCTGGACGATGTCGCCGGCACCGACCCCAACGCACCTTTTGACCCCAATGCGCCTTTGGACGGCAGTGTGGATGCGGCTGGCTTGGCAAGCGCGCCGCTTGCCGAGCCGCCCGGCGGCGCCTCTGAGGTGAGTGAAGATGATCTCATCGGCGCTTGGTCGGCAGCAACGCCTATGGCCACCTGTTCGATCAACCTGTCGCTGACCACCTGGCAGGGCGGCTATCGCGCCTCGACCCGCAACTGCGGCGATGTGCAACTGAGCGGCCTGACCGCCTGGTCAATCGAAGGCCAGCAGGTGCTCCTGCGGGACACCGAGGGCGCACCCATCGGTCGCCTCTTCCGCACTGGCCCGACGCGCTACGCCGGACAACTTGATACCGGCGGCGCGCTGACGCTGTTCCGCTAGGCCCGCGACAGTGGCTTCCAACCGCCTGTCCGATCCCAAACCAGCCGCCCCGCTGCTGCCGGCGCATCTGCGGGTCATCGAGCGTTACGAAGCTTTGATTTTGGCCAAAGAACTGAGCGACGACCCCGTTCAACGGCGCGCTGCCGCCGCGCTTGATCAACTCAACGCTGAACTTGCCGAACTGCGCCTTGCCCGTAAATCCAGCGCGCTTGGCTGGCTCTTTGCCAAACGCAAGGCTGCCGCCCCGCCGATCAAAGGCCTTTATCTCTGGGGCGGTGTCGGTCGCGGCAAGACCATGCTGATGGACCTCTTTTTCGACGTCGCCGCCATCAAGCGAAAGCGTCGCGCTCACTTCCACACCTTCATGGCCGACGTTCACGATCGCATTCACGCCCACCGGCAAGCGCTGAAGGCGGGCACGACGAAGCAGGATGACCCCATTCCGCCGGTGGCGCAAGCAATCGCAAACGAGTCCATGCTCATCTGCTTTGATGAGTTTCACGTCGTCGATATCGCCGATGCGATGATCCTTGGGCGCCTGTTCACCCAGCTCTTCCAGCGAGGCGTTATTCTGGTCGCGACCTCGAACGTCATTCCTTCTGAGCTTTACAAAGACGGGCTCAACCGCGCCCTCTTCATGCCGTTCGTTGAGATGCTGCATCGCCACGTCGATATCTTCGAACTTGATGCCGACAAGGATTACCGTATCGACAAGCTTGGCGCAGCGCCGACCTGGTACAACCCGCTCGGCCCGGTGTCCGATCATGCGATGGACGATGCCTGGGGCCGCCTGACCAATCATCATGAGGGCGAGGCCTACACGATCAAAGTGAAAGGCCGCGACGTGCCGGTGCCACATCAGGCCCATGGCGTGGCGCGCTTCACCTTTGACCAATTATGCGCGCAGCCGCTGGGCGCCGAGGATTACCTGGCGCTTTGTCACCACTTTCACACGCTGATGATCGATGGCATCCCTCGGATGGGCGTCGAAAAGCGCAACGAGGCCAAACGCTTCATCACGCTGATCGATGCTATGTACGACACGCGCACCAAATTGATCGCCTCAGCTGACGGCGAACCGCATGAACTTTACTCCGCACCGAACGGCAACGAGGCCTTCGCCTTTGATAGAACCGCATCCCGGCTCATCGACATGCGTTCAGAGGATTATTTGCGGGCTCAACGGCGCGCCATGGCGGCCTGACCGGCCATCTCAACGCCAAAGGGTTCGACTGCTGACCTTACCTTAACGTAAGCTATTGAGAAGCCAGCGATCTTATGCGTTTGCCCAACTTGCCTTGGGCGAACCTTGGGTATACCACCCAAACGACGGCAACGAGGCACCTTACCTTAACGTCACCTGTGTTCTATCGGCGCAAAATCAGCGCCTGACGCCGCGCTTCCACCATCGGTTTGAAGCGACGAGCGTCCTAACGGGACGAGCGTCCCAGGGGGAATGAATGGCTCGCAAGAAACTTGCAATGATCGGTTCCGGCCAGATTGGCGGAACGCTGGCCCATTTGGCAGGCCTGAAAGAACTTGGCGACATCGTGATGTTCGACATCGCCGATGGCATCCCCCAGGGCAAATCATTGGACATTGCAGAGAGCTCGCCGGTCGACGGTTTTGATGCCAAACTGTCCGGCACCACTGGCTATGAAGCCATTGAAGGCGCCGATGTGTGCATCGTCACCGCCGGCGTGCCGCGCAAGCCCGGCATGAGCCGTGATGATCTGCTCGGCATCAATTTGAAGGTCATGCAGCAAGTCGGCGCGGGCATCGCCAAATATGCTCCCAACGCGTTCGTCATCTGCATCACCAACCCGCTCGACGCCATGGTCTGGGCCCTGCAGAAATTCTCCGGCCTGCCCCGCAACAAGGTGTGTGGCATGGCGGGCGTCCTGGACTCCGCGCGCTTCCGCTACTTCATCGCTGAAGAGCTTAACGTCTCAGTTGAGGATGTCACCGCCTTCGTGCTTGGCGGCCACGGCGACACCATGGTGCCGCTGACCCGCTACTCCTCCGTCGGCGGCATTTCGCTCGACGATGTCGTCTCCATGGGATGGATGAGCCAGGAGAAACTCGACCAAATTGTTCAGCGCACCCGCGATGGTGGCGCGGAAATCGTTGGCCTTTTGAAAACTGGCTCTGCTTTCTACGCCCCGGCAGCCTCGGCGATCATGATGGCCGAGAGCTATCTGAAAGACAAAAAACGTGTGCTGCCCTGCGCCGCTGCTCTGAAAGGCGAATATGGCCTGGACGACATGTATGTCGGCGTGCCGACCATCATCGGTGAGAACGGTGTCGAAAAGGTCATCGAAATCGATCTTGATATCGCCGAGCGCGAAGAGTTCGACAAATCGGTGAATTCCGTGAAGGGCCTGATGGACGCCTGCAAATCCATCGACGCCTCGCTGGTCTAACTCCAGCGCGCCACGGCCCCAAAGGACGGCACCTATGGCATCTTTTCTACCTGCTCAGCGCAGATCAGTCTCAGCGCCAGCGGCTTTCGCCCTGGCGTTGGGCACTGTGCTGCTCGCAGGCCATGGGGAGGCGCTGGCGCAAAAGGGACCACCCACGCAATCGCCCGCACCGACTGAAACCCCGGTTCTTGTGGATGAGAATGCCATCTCTTTCGCTGAGGGTTTACAGCCGATGATCGAACGGTTGAGCATCGACGAAAACCTGAGCGACGCTGACCGTTTTACCTTGGCAGGTGCGCAGTTCCTGCGCGGCGTCGAACTGGCGCTGCAAACACGGTACACCGTCGGAGCAACCGAAGGCCTGGACCTTCTGCCGGTCCTGCGTCTTGAGCTTCCGGCCAACCCAGCGCCTGAACCCTTTTCCGGTGCTGTCATCGAAACGATCTTTGCCGATCTTGAAACGCAGATGGAGGCGGCGCGCGCAACGCTCGACCAGATCGATGATAATGCGCAGTTCACCGCCACCATCGATGTTTCAAGCATTTGGATGGACGCGAACATTGACGGCGCGCGCCAGGAGACAGAACAGCTTCTTTCTCTTGGCGCGGTCGCAATCGGCGGCCGCAGAGCCGTCGCGGCACTCGAAGAGATGCCGGGCGCCCTGGTGATCGACTTCGACCAGTCCGATGCCGCCTGGCTCGCCGCCTATACACATATGCTCTCCAGTACCAGCGACATGGTGCTCGCCTTCGCGCCGGCCGCAATCATCGATGAGGTGATGGGTGCGGGCGCACAATTGGATGCCTTGAGCCGTCGCAACAATCCTGGGTTCACCGGAAACGATGCGCGTTGGGCTGACCTCGCCGCGACGGTCATCCGTGTGCTCGAACAGCAGCCAGAGGCAGACCGGACGCAAAGCGCGCGCATGCATATGCTGGCCATGGTGGATGATAACCGCAGCTTCTGGCAACGCGTCGGCGCAGAAACCGATCAAACGCGCGAATGGATCCCCAATGACGCGCAAAACTCAGGACTTGGCATCGACTTTCCCGGCGGCACAGGTCCTGCCTGGCTTGCCGTGCTGGATGATCTGGAAGCGCTGCTTGAAGGCGAGCTACTCGCGCCGCACTGGCGACTTGGTACTCGCGGCGGCAGCCATGGCATCAACATCCGCACCATGTTCGACGAACCACAGTCCTACGATCTGCTCGGCATCATCCAGGGCGCCGGCATTCTCTACGCCGTCGAAGAAGGCACCCTTATCAGCGACGCCAATTGGCGCAGCTTCCAAACCCTTGTTGGCCGCGGGCGCGGCTTCTTCCCGTTTCTTTTGAACTGAACCAACTGATACGCATCCAACCTAGGATATGATATGAACATCCATGAATATCAGGCCAAGGCCCTGCTGAAGAGTTTTGGCGCCCCGGTCGCCGATGGCGTCCCGCTGCTTGACGCCTCCGACGCGCCTGCCGCTGCCGACAAGCTGGGCGGCCCAGTCTGGGTGGTGAAAAGCCAAATCCATGCCGGCGGTCGCGGCAAAGGCAAGTTCAAAGAACTCGGACCCGATGCCAAAGGCGGCGTGCGCCTGGCCTTCTCCAAGGATGAGGTGCTCTCCCATGTCGGCGAGATGCTAGGCAACACGCTGGTCACCAAACAGACCGGCGAGGCCGGCAAACAGGTCAACCGCCTCTATCTGGAAGACGGCGCCGACATCGACCGCGAGCTTTACTGCTCGATCCTGGTGAACCGCGAAACCGGCAAGGTCTCCTTCGTGGCCTCGACCGAAGGCGGCATGGACATTGAAGCGGTGGCCGAAGACACGCCGGAGAAAATTCACACGATCGATGTGGACGTGGATGCCGGTGTAGACGATGCCACCGTCGCCAAGCTGAACGCAGCCTTTGAGCTTTCCGGCGCGGCCGCTGAGGATGGCAAATCGCTGTTCCCGATCCTCTACAAAGCCTTCACTGAGAAGGATATGAGCCTGCTGGAGATCAATCCGCTGATCGTCATGAAGGACGGTCATTTGCGGGTGCTCGACGCCAAGGTTTCGTTCGATGGCAACGCCCTCTTCCGCCACCCCGATGTGATGGAACTGCGCGACAAGACCGAGGAAGACGAAAAGGAAATCGAAGCCTCCAAATATGACCTGGCCTATGTCGCGCTCGATGGCGATATCGGCTGCATGGTCAACGGCGCGGGCCTGGCCATGGCGACGATGGACATCATCAAGCTTTATGGCAAAGAACCTGCCAACTTTCTCGATGTCGGTGGCGGCGCCACAACCGAGAAGGTGACCGCAGCGTTCAAGATCATCACCGCTGATCCCAATGTGAAGGGCATTTTGGTGAACATCTTTGGCGGCATCATGCGCTGCGATGTGATCGCCGAAGGCGTGGTGCAGGCGGTCAAAGATGTCGGCCTGCAAGTGCCGCTCGTCGTGCGGTTGGAAGGCACCAAGGTGGAAGAGGGCAAGGCCATCATCAACTCCTCGGGCCTCAACGTCATCGCCGCCGATGATCTCGACGACGCGGCCCAGAAAATCGTGAAGGCTGTCGGCTAGGCCTGGATCGGGGATGGTAGAAATCGCAGCAACGTTGAAAACAAGCGCGGGCAACCACATCGGGGCCGCAAGCACACGCGCCTGCCCGCTTTGCAATGCAACGACCACGCAATCATTGCCCCAGTACAGTCGCGATCACTGGAACGTGGGTAGCTGTGCTAGTTGCGGTTTCGTCTACCTCAAAAACCCACCCGAAACAGAGGCTCTGATGGAAGAATTTGCTTGGGAGGAGACGTTCCAAGCAGAAAGCAAGCGGCGCAAAAAGAAAGCACCGATCATCTACAAACTCGACCAAGCGACTCGCTGGCGTACCAAACCTTTTCGACCTGATACTCACGACAACTACGTGCGCTGGTTCAAGGGTGGGCGAGTGCTAGATATCGGATGCGGAGGCGGCGATCACATTCAACCCCCTCTGGAACCTTATGGCATTGAGATTTCGACGCATTTGCATAGCAAGGCCCAGCATAAAATGCAGGCCCACGGTGGCTTTTGCGTCCATGGGGATGCGGTGTCCGGCATAGACGCATTTGTCGATCAGTTCTTCGACGGAGTTCTCCTGCGATCTTATCTGGAACACGAAACTGTTCCTTTAGAGGTGCTTAAGAAGCTGCACCGTGTTCTGAAATCAAGCGGGAGTATCTATGTCAAAGTTCCCAATTACGGATCGTTGAACAGGCGGCTTATGGGTGCACGATGGTGCGGCTTTCGTTACCCCGACCACGTCAACTATTTCACGCCGGCCTCGCTGGACCAAATGGGTCAGCAGGCAGGGTACCGGATGCACATCATCAATCGATTCAACCTTCACTTCGACGACAACATTCATGTGCTTTTAGCACCAACCGCATCGCGCCATTGAGGCAGAAGTCCAGGAAATCTCCATGTCCATCATTGTCGACAAGAACACCAAGATCATCGTGCAGGGCCTGACCGGCAAGACCGGCACCTTCCACACCGAACAGGCGCTGGCCTATCACGGCACGCAGATGGTCGCTGGCATCCACCCCAAAAAAGGTGGCACCAACTGGACCGCTGGCGAGGGTGCTGGCCCGGCGGCGGGCAAAGACCTGCCGATCTACGCCACGGTTGCTGAGGCCAAGGACGCAACTGGCGCCAACGCCTCGGTGGTCTATGTCCCGCCTGCGGGCGCTGCGGCGGCGATCATCGAAGCCATTGACGCCGACATCCCCTTCATCACCTGCATCACCGAAGGCATCCCGGTGCTCGATATGGTGAAAGTGAAGGCGCGCCTTGAGAGATCGAACTCGCGTCTGCTTGGACCCAATTGTCCGGGCATCATGACGCCTGATGAGTGCAAGATCGGCATCATGCCGGGCTCCATCTTCAAGAAGGGCAATGTCGGCATCGTTTCGCGCTCCGGTACGCTGACCTACGAGGCGGTGTTCCAGACCACCAATGAAGGTCTTGGCCAGTCGACAGCCGTCGGCATTGGCGGCGACCCGGTAAAGGGCACCGAGTTTATCGACGTGTTGGAGATGTTCCTTGGCGACGAGGAAACCACCTCCATCATCATGATCGGTGAGATCGGCGGCTCGGCGGAAGAAGACGCCGCGCAGTTCCTGGCCGACGAAAAGAAAAAGGGCCGTTGGAAGCCGACTGTCGGCTTTATCGCCGGACGAACCGCGCCTCCAGGGCGGACCATGGGCCATGCCGGGGCCGTGATTTCCGGCGGCAAAGGCGGCGCGGAAGACAAAATCGCCGCGATGGAAGAAGTGGGCATTGCCGTTTCGCCGTCACCGGCCCAACTTGGCAAGACTTTGGTTAAGATTCTGAACGGATAGTGAAAACGGTTTCGTTCCTTCCTATCTGGGTTGGACGAACCGACAATTAGGTCGCGTGACAGGCATGTGGCCGACATAGGGAGCACGGGGACACCCCCCGCGAATTGAGCCGATGGCACGGCAGGATGCGAACGCGGCTTTCGCCGCCACGTCATTCCTTTACGGCGGCAACGCCGCTTATCTGGATCAGCTTTACGCCGACTACCAGAAAGACCCTTCCCAATTCGGCGCCGAATGGGCCGCGTTTTTCGCCGAGCTTGGCGATGAGGCAGGCGATGTTGCCGACAATGCGCGCGGCGCCTCGTGGAAACGCTCCGATTGGCCGATTGCCGGCAATGGCGAACTGGTCTCCGCGTTGGACAGCCATTGGGGCGTCGACGAGAAAGCCGCCGCCAAGGCCGTTGGCGAGAAGCTGAAGAAGAACGCGCAAGCCGCAGGCGCTGAGGTCTCCACCGAACAGGTGCAGCAGGCAACACGGGACTCGGTTCGCGCGATCATGATGATCCGGGCCTATCGCATGCGCGGTCACCTGGCTGCCGATCTCGATCCGTTGGATCTGAAAGAGCCCGAAGATCACCCCGAGTTGGACCCGCGCAGCTATGGCTGGACGGAAGAGGATTTCAGCCGCAAAATTTTCCTCGACAAGGTGCTCGGTCTTGATTTCGCGACCATCCCCGAGATGCTCGAAATCTTGAAGCGCACCTATTGCTCCACGCTCGGCGTGGAGTTCATGCACATCTCCGACGGTGACGAAAAAAGCTGGATCCAGCAGCGCATCGAGGGCCCCGACAAGGGCATTGCCTTCACCGAGAATGGCAAAAAAGCGATCCTCAACAAGCTGATCGAAGCGGAAGGTTTTGAGAAGTTTCTCGACGTCAAATACACCGGCACCAAGCGCTTCGGCCTGGATGGCGGCGAGTCGCTGGTTCCCGCGCTGGAGCAGATCATCAAGCGCGGCGGTCAGCTTGGCGTTGAAGATATCGTGCTGGGCATGGCCCACCGCGGACGCCTCAATGTGCTCTCCCAGGTCATGGAAAAACCGCACCGGGCCATCTTCCACGAGTTCAAGGGCGGCTCGTATGCGCCCGATGATGTGGAAGGCTCCGGCGATGTAAAATATCACCTGGGCGCCTCGTCCGATCGCGAGTTTGACGGCAACAATGTTCACCTGTCACTGACCGCCAACCCCTCGCACCTTGAAATCGTCAACCCGGTGGTGCTCGGCAAAGTGCGCGCCAAGCAGGACCAGGTGGGCGCATTCGACGAAGAAACCGAAGTTGTGCCGCTCGACGAGCGCGCCAAGGTTCTGCCGCTGCTGCTGCATGGCGATGCGGCCTTTGCAGGCCAGGGTGTTGTGGCCGAGTGCTTTGGGCTTTCCGGGCTGCGCGGTCATCGCACGGCCGGCTCGATCCACTTCATCATCAACAATCAGATTGGCTTCACCACCAATCCGCGCTTCTCGCGTTCTTCGCCCTATCCCTCGGACGTGGCGAAGATGGTCGAGGCGCCGGTGTTCCATTGCAATGGCGATGATCCGGAGTCGGTCGTCTACGCTGCCAAGATCGCCATCGAATTCCGGCAGAAGTTCCACAAGCCGGTCGTGATCGACATGATCTGCTACCGCCGCTACGGCCACAATGAAGGCGATGAGCCGGCGTTCACGCAGCCGCTCATGTACAAGAAAATCCGCTCGCACCCGACGACCCTGACACTCTATGCCGAGAAGCTGGTCAAAGAGGGCGTGGTCACCGAGGCTGATCTTGAGGCGATGCGCGCCGCATACCGCGCCGACCTCGACAAAGAGTTCGAGATCGGCCAGGCCTATAAGCCCAACAAAGCCGACTGGTTGGATGGCAAATGGGCAGGTCTTTCACAGGCCAAGGTCGATGACGATCCGCGCAAGGGTAAGACCGGCGTTGATTTGGATGTCTTGAAAGACATTGGCGCCAAGCTCACAACGCCACCGGACGATTTTGAAGCCCACCGCACCATCAAGCGCTTTCTGGCCAACCGCAAAGCGATGATCGATTCCGGTGAGGGCATTGACTGGGCGACCGGCGAAGCGCTGGCCTTCGGCTCTTTGGCCGTGGAAGGCCATCCGATCCGCCTGTCCGGTCAGGACTGCGAGCGCGGCACGTTCTCGCAGCGCCATTCGGTGCTCTACGATCAGCGCGATGAAAAACGCTTCATCCCGCTGAACAATCTCAAAGAGGGTCAGGCGCGCTACGAAGTCATCAACTCGATGCTCTCCGAAGAAGCGGTGCTCGGGTTCGAGTACGGCTACTCGATGGCCGAGCCGAATGCGCTGACCCTATGGGAAGCCCAGTTTGGCGACTTCGCCAACGGCGCGCAAGTTCTGTTTGACCAGTTCATTTCCTCTGGTGAGCGCAAATGGCTGCGCATGTCCGGCCTCGTCTGCCTGCTGCCACACGGCTATGAAGGCCAGGGGCCGGAGCACTCGTCAGCCCGCCTGGAGCGATTCCTGCAAATGTGCGCTGAGGACAATATGCAGATTGCCAACTGCACGACGCCGGCCAACTATTTCCACATTCTGCGCCGCCAGCTGAAACGCGACTTCCGCAAACCACTCATCCTGATGACGCCGAAGTCACTACTGCGCAACAAGCGCGCCACCTCGCGCCTGGATGAGATGGGGCCGGATTCAACCTTCCACCGCGTCTTGTGGGACGATGCGGAAGTCCTGAAGGACGAGCCCATCCAGCTGGTGAAGGACGACAAGATCCGTCGCGTCGTGCTTTGTTCGGGCAAGGTCTATTTCGACCTTTACGAGGAGCGCGAAAAGCGCGGCGTCAACGATGTGCAGCTTCTGCGCGTCGAGCAGCTCTATCCGTTCCCGGCCCGCGCGTTGATCACTGAGCTATCCCGCTTCAAGCAGGCAGAAATCGTTTGGTGTCAGGAAGAGCCGAAAAACATGGGCTCCTGGACCTTCATCGAACCCAACATCGAGTGGGTGCTGAACAAGATCGACGCCAAGCACACCCGTCCACGTTATGCCGGTCGTTCGGCGGCGGCGGCCACGGCAACCGGCCTGATGTCCAAACACCAGG
>JBKAGN010000072.1:0-13768 GCA_046290415.1 Hyphomicrobiales bacterium | reverse complement strand
TGCGCCACCTGCACACCGAGCGCCGCCGGCAGGCCGTAACCCATCGTGCCGAGGCCACCGGACGTCATCCAGCGATTGGGTTCCTCGAACCCGAAATACTGCGCCGCCCACATCTGATGCTGACCGACTTCGGTCGTGATGTAGGTCTCATGGCCCTTGGTCTTCTCATAGAGCCGCTGGATCGCATATTGCGGCATGATGACCTTGTCATTGTGCTTGTAACGCAGCGAGTCGCGGCTGCGCCAATGGTCGATCTCGCCCCACCAGCTCTTCAGCGCAGCCTTGTCGAGCTTGTGCGACACGGACGGCCAGAGCCGCACCATCTCTTCCAGAACGTGGCCCACATCGCCAATGATCGGCACATCGACGCGGATCACCTTGTTGATGGACGAGGGGTCGATATCGATGTGGATCTTCTTCGAACCCGGCGAAAACGCATCGGTGCGCCCGGTGATCCGGTCATCGAAGCGCGCGCCGATGTTCACCATCACATCGCAATCGTGCATCGCCAGATTGGCTTCATAGGTCCCGTGCATACCGAGCATGCCCAGCCACTGCGGGTCGGACGCGGGATAGGCGCCAAGACCCATCAAGGTCGAGGTGATCGGCATGCCGGTGGCACGCACCAGCTCGCGCAACAGCTGCGAGGCCGCTGGACCGGAGTTGATCACCCCACCACCGGTGTAAAACACCGGCTTCTTGGCGGTCGCGATCAACTCCATCGCCTCGCGAATGGCGTCGCGGTCGCCTTTCAGTTTCGGGCGATAGCCTTCATAGCCGGTGCGGGCGCGCCCGTTCTGCGGGCCTTCATAGGTGCCGACAGCGAACTGCACGTCCTTGGGAATATCGACGACAACCGGGCCAGGCCGACCAGTTGTGGCAATATAAAAGGCTTCGTGCAGAACGCGCGGCAGATCGTTCACGTCGCGCACCAGCCAGTTGTACTTTGTGCAGGGCCGCGTGATGCCGACTGTGTCGCATTCCTGAAACGCATCATTGCCGATGAGGTGCGTCGGCACCTGACCGGTGATGCAGACCATGGGAATCGAGTCCATCATCGCATCGGTGAGCGGGGTGACCATGTTGGTCGCGCCCGGACCGGAGGTGGCGAGCGCAACGCCGGGTTTGCCGGTGGCGCGGGCATAGCCCTCGGCCGCGTGGCCGGCGCCCTGCTCGTGGCGGACGAGAATGTGCTCGATGTCATCCTGCTGAAAGATCTCATCATAGATCGGCAGGACGGCACCCCCCGGATACCCAAAGATATGCTCCACACCCTGATCTCTCAGGGCTTGGATCACCATTTCCGCCCCAGTCATTTCCCGTGTCATTGGCCTGTCCGTTCACACATTCGTTGGTTGTTTACTTCGGTTCGTCGTTCATTCGTTCGGTCGGCTTGCGCCGTGTGATGGCCAGCGACCAGCATCTTGGCTTCAGGCAATAAAAAAGGCCCTTCGAAGAGGGCCTTTGCGCACACCGGACTGTTTACGAAACCTATCTGGTTCCGCACCCGGTGTGCTTACCTACAAGTACAATGCTGGCTGCATGTGTCATCATGCGTGGGTCGTAACCGATGATAGGTGGATGGTCAAGGATGGGGTCACCAAATGGACCTTTGTCCTTGGGTATTCACACCGGCGAGCCATACATCATTTCGGACAAATGGCGCGCAACAGTATCAGGTCGTATCTATGCCGATCCGGCGCGGAGCCAGTTCTAATTGCCAGAGATCAGGTAAACTCCAGACTGAGAAAAGCAATTTGTGCCGTCTAAACAACCATTCTGATAATCAAGAGCCGAAAATATTGTGCTCCAACAAAAAATCAGAAGGAGGCCTATAGATGGAGCAGGCACCACAGGGCTGCAGCACGTTTGCAGCCGGTGCAATATTGGTTTTTGCCACCCTGTTTCTCCTCTCCTTCAGCTTTGTTTTTCTTGTATTCAATCAAGACCGTCGCCAGTGCGTGGCTCTGCCCAATGGGCTCTATCTTGGCTATGCAGCGGTGTTTGATTTTGCCAAGGACTCGTTTTCGGTCGGAGGCACCATCAAGTTCGCCAACGGCCAGCCACTGGTCGACCAGGATCTTTGGAGTGTCTTCGTGTCGGACACATCGGCGTTTGGCGACACGCTCGCGTTGGAACGCGAAGGCGGGGCGGTTTTCGCCTGGCGTGCGGATACGGGTGTGGTCTTGCGTCATGATGATCCGCAGACCTATGGCAGGATTATCGAAGAGGCCGGCCCGTTAAACCATGGCGTCGATGACTGGGTCATAGAACACGAGCCACGATGGCCGGACAGCGACATCCCCAGATCGGGGCCAACCAGCTATGGGCCGATTAGCCTGATGAACACTCTGGCAAAGATGCCCGAGTTTGAGATACGCCCGTGCACCACGCGTATGGTCAACTGGTAGAGGAAGCCAGCACCCCATCTTGGCAAGCGCTGTGGGCAAGCGCTAGGGAACTGAGAACAGGGCGCCCTCGTCTTTTTCTACTGCCCAGCTACCGAAAAACAAACTAGCGCTGAAGGCTCAGATTTCCGGAAGCCCTTTTATGACCACCACCCCCCGCCCCTGACCGCGGCGCGCTCACCGCGCCATCCTCTTTCCTGCGCCATCGCGTCGGCGTCTCGATCATGTTCCTGCTAAACCGGTTGACGATCAAGTTAGGCATCGGCGGCACGGTCCTGGCCTCGCCGCGCATCCCTGTTTGGGACACAGCCAAGGATGGGGTTGCCGGCCAAACCTTATTGGCTTTGGCGCAACACAGACACAGGTGGAGTCGCGTCAAAGGGAAACGGGCTTAGCTCTTCCCAATACCCGTACGCATGCCCTTCTTTCTCATTATCCACATAGTAGCGCACCCAAACTTGCCCGGTATGGCGATCGCGAAACACCCGTGGTTCAGCGTTCTGCTCAAAGCACAGCGAAGCATCAACGGCTTCTGAATCGTTCGGTCTTGTAGGTTCCAATCGCTCGACCATAGCCCGCCAGAGACCGTCAGGGCGCGCGTACCTATAACGCAAGATACGAGGGCGCTTCCAAGGCGGGTCTTCGCGCAAAAGCTCTTCAAGCCGTTGCGCCTCCCGCTTTGTTCTACGCTGTTCAAAAAAGCGCCCGAAGACTGAAAAAAAAATACCCCAGCCGAAAATCGCCACGATCAGGGCAACTACCGCGTTAGCAACAAACTCTGCCATAGCCACAGCCAACCTTTCTCCATGGTTCCGGCCATACTGCGTCGGCCAGAGACGGCTGAAACACACAAGGGCAGGCAAGCTTTTCACAGACAGAGGGCTATGCAAACAGGGCCAAAAGGAACTACCGCAAAAGCGAACGCCTCATTCCCGAAAGCACCTTGATGACCACGGCCGCCGCACCCGTCACCCCCTCCTCATTCCTGCGCCACCGCGTCGCCGTCTCCATCATGTTTTTGATGAACGGCCTGCTGGTCGGCGGCTGGGCGCCGGCGATCCCGGTTTTCAAGGACAATCACGCGCTGGCCGAAAGCCAGCTTGGCCTGATGATCCTGCTGATCGGCATCGGCTCGCTGCTCACCATGCCGGTCACCGGCGCGATCATCGCCCGGCGCGGCTCAACCGGCATTCTCAAAATCGCAGCCGCCGCGTGCGTGTTCCTGCTGCCGCTCGCTCTGTTCGCGCCCACGCTCTGGCTTGGCGGCCTCGCGCTGCTGATGTTCGGTGGCGGGCTCGGCTCGATGGACGTTGCCATGAACGCCAATGCGGCGCGCGTGGAAGGCGTGCACGGTCGGCCCATCATGTCGTCTTGCCACGGGTTCTGGTCGCTCGGCGCCCTCATTGGATCAGGCGTCGGCGGCACACTGCTCGGCTTTTTTGGATTGGGCACACAGGCGCTCAGCATCGCCGCAATGATGCTGGTCGGCACGGTGCTTGCGGCGCCGCGTCTCATGGCCGACGAGGTGGAGCGCGGCGAAGGCATCGAAAAACCCAAGCTCGCCCTGCCCCGCACGCTGACGATCTATCTGGTCGCTCTCATCGCCTTTGCCGGTTTCACCGCCGAGGGCACGGTGCTCGATTGGGCGGCGCTGTTCCTGCGCGAAGATCGCGCAGTGCCCGAATGGATGGCCGGTTACGCCTTCGCCGCCTTCGCCGGCACCATGGCGCTGGTGCGCTTTGTCGGCGATCCGGTGCGCACCCGTCTTGGCGATCTGCGCACGATGCAGGTCTCAGCCGCGCTCGCCTTTGTCGGGTTTTTGACCGCCGGGCTCATGCCATCGTTGCCCGGAACGATCCTGGGCTTTGCCATTGCCGGCCTCGGGCTTGCCAATGTCGTGCCCATCGCCTTTGCCGCCGCCGACCGGGTGCCGGGCATTCCCCGCGGCATCGGCATTTCGATTGCCACCTTCTGCGGCTATGCAGGGATATTGGTGGCGCCACCGCTGATCGGCTTTGTCGCCGAGCATGTCGCCTATGCCGTCATCTTCGCCTGCGTCGCCGTGCTGCCGCTCTACTGCCTGTTGGCGGCCCGCACGGTGCGGCGTTGAAGTGTTTTCAGCAAAAGTGAGCACCGGTTTTGCGTCCGAAAACGCGTGTAAAAAACTCTAGGGTTCGAGTATCTCAACGTTCATGCGGGTCGCATACACCGTGACCCGCACCAGCGGCGTGCCGTTGACGATGGCCCGCGCCGTATCGGGCCGCACGATACCGCGTGACATCAGGCGCTCAAAACGCCCGCGTTCATGGCGGTCGTGGAAGATGGCGTCGCCCTCATCTTCAGCGTCTGCCTGATCAAAACGATGAAAATTGGCCCGGTCCTGGCGCAGGATCGCCGGCGCGGTGTCCAAGCGATCGCCGGCCGAGGTGAAGTGGTCCTGCTCGCTGATGCGCGCGGTGTATTCGGCGAGCACCCTGCCCTGTGCCCAAGTCGAACTGGGCCAAGACGTACCGAGCAGGAGGAGCATTGCAATCAAAAACCATGCGCGCATGCGTTTTCCTCATTCAGCATCCAGTCGGCCATCGCGTCCACGCTCATCTGCGAGGGATCGAGCCGCGGCCAATCCCCCATCTGACCGCGAAACCACGTCGCCTGCCGCTTGGCGTAGCGGCGGGTCTCGATGGTCAGCGCGTCCAGGGCATCCGCGCGGGTCATGTCCCCGTCGAGATAGGCACTGATCACCGAAACGCCAATGGCGCGCATCACAGGAAGATCGGGCGAAAGGTCGCGCGCCCGCAGCGCCCGTACCTCGTCAAGCGCCTCCTCGCAAAGCATGGACTCAGCCCGCGTCCGGATTCGCTGCTCCAGCCAGGCCCGCGGCGGCGCCAGCACCACGTGGCGGGTTTGGTCGAGCGCGACCACCGCGCCCTGCGGCGGTAGCTTCTGCCACGCGGCCAGGGATTGTCCCGTTGCGAGCAGAACCTCCAGCGCGCGCGCGACCCGCTGGCTGTCGGTCGGCGAAAGCTGCTCGGCCATCGCAGCATCCAGCTCGCCGTGCAGCGCCACCGGCCCTTCCTGCGCCAGCCGTTCGCGAACGGTCTTTCGGATGGCGTCCGGGATGTCGGGTATGGGGGCGAGACCGTCGGTCAGAGCGCGAAAATAAAGCCCGGTGCCGCCAACGAAGATCGCCGGTTTATCCCCGCTCTGTTCCAGAACGCGGGCCGCTTTGTCGCGCCAAGCAGCCACACTTAGTCCAGACGAACCGTCGATTGTTCCAGAACAAAAGTGCGTTAGTCGCGACTCTTCTTGGGGTGTCGGGCGGGCCGTGACAATCCGCAAATCGCGGTAGATTTGCATGGAGTCCGCATTGATAATGATAGCCTTTTCAAGGCGTTCAGCAAGCGCGACAGCGAGTGAAGACTTGCCGCTTGCCGTCGGCCCTGCGATAAGCAGCACCTGCCTCGTTCCCCCGGATTTTTGAGCCCTTTGCATGACCCACCTATGCACGCTGATCGCCGACCGCACCACCCGCATCCTAACGCCGGCGGTGCGCGACAAGGCAGCCGAGATCATCGCCGACACGCTCGACGTTGCGGTCAAGATCGATGAACTGTCCGACCACGCAGCCTACGATCTAGCGTTCACACCGCAAAACACGCAAGGCATTGATGGACTTGCAGAAAAGGTGCGCCACGCGCTCGACCCCCTGCCCGTGGATGTCGCCATGCTGCCCAGCGAGGGTCGCCGCAAAAAGCTGTTCTTGGCCGACATGGATTCCACCATGATCGAGCAGGAATGCATTGACGAACTGGCCGATCAGCTTGGCATCAAAGCTCATATCGCAGCCATCACCGAGCGCGCTATGCGCGGTGAAATCGACTTTGAGCCGGCCTTGCGCGAGCGCGTCGCCATGCTCAAGGGGCTGTCGGAAAGCATCATCGATACGGTGTTTGCCGAGCGTATCACCTTCACGCCGGGCGGCAAGGAATTGTTGGCAACCATGCGGGCGGCAGGAACGCGATGCGTGCTTGTCTCGGGCGGCTTTACCCACTTCACCCAAAAAGTCACCGATATCCTTGGCTTTTCAGCCAACCACGCCAACCAGCTACTGGTCGAGAACGGCCTTTTGACCGGTGCGGTTGCCGAACCGATCCAAGGCCGGAACGCCAAGAAAGCCCATCTGGAGAGCTATGCGAGCGAGCTTGGTATCGGCCTTGAAGAAACGCTGGCCATCGGCGATGGCGCCAATGATCTGGGCATGATTGAGGCAGCCGGTCTCGGCGTCGCGTTTCGGGCCAAGCCCGCCGTGGTTGAACGCGCCGATGCCGCCCTGCAGTTCGCTGATCTTGCCGGCGCGCTCTACCTTCAGGGCTATAGAGACGCCGACATCGTTCGCTGAGGTCAGTTAGCCGGCAAGGCGACAAACTGGCTTTGGCCCTCACTGTCTTGAATGAGCATCAGGATTTGGCTGCGGCCTTCTTCGCGTAGCGCCTCGACGCGGTCGGCAACGTCCTGCGGGGTTTCAACCACCTGCTGTCCAACCTCTAAGATCAAGGTTCCAGGCTGAATCTCCTTGGCCGCCGCTGGACCGTCGGTGAACACCAGCGTCACGACAGCGCCGACGGCGCCCTCGTCCATTTCAAAGCCGAGTTCATAGGCTTCTTCGACCGTCGAAAGCTCCATACCGAGAAGGGAGACCGGTTCCGGCCCAGTTTCAAGCACCGCCGCCTGACCGCCCTCACCGTCGCGCAGCGCAAGAACCACGGTCAGCGTCAAGCTTTCGCCACGCCGGATCACCTCCACGGGCACCTCGGTGCCCGGCGCGATCTGAGCCACACGGGCCGGCAGATCGCTGTACATGTTGATCGCGCGGTTGTTGAAGCGCACGATCACATCGCCGCGTTCAATGCCTGCCTGATCGGCCGGACCACCTTCGCTGACCACGGAGACCAGCGCGCCGCGCGGCCGGTCAAGCTGCAAGCCTTCGACCAGATCGGGCGTCACTTCCTGGATGTTGACGCCAAGAAGGCCGCGACGCGTCTCTCCAAAGGTGATGAGCTGCGTTACGATCGTCTCGACGGTGGCCGACGGAATGGCAAACCCAACGCCCACCGATCGCCCATTGGGCGACAGGATGGCGGTGTTCACGCCGACAACGTTGCCAGCCAGATCAAACAGCGGTCCACCGGAATTGCCGCGGTTGATGGCAGCATCGGTTTGAATGAAGGAATCATAGGGCCCAGCACCGATGTTTCGGTTCATTGCAGAGACAATGCCCAACGACACCGAGCCGCCCAGACCGAACGGATTACCGATCGCCAAAACCCAGTCGCCAATGCGCAAACGGTCTGAGTTGCCGAAGGGAACCGACGGCAAAGGGCTATCGGGCTGAATGCGCAACACAGCAAGATCGGTGGCCTCGTCGCGGCCAATCACCTCGGCGGGAAAGGTCCGCCCATCAGTCATGATGACCTCAATATCGTCCGCCCCGGAGATCACATGATTGTTGGTAACGACAATGCCGTCAGGATCGATGATGAAGCCGGACCCAAGCGAATTTTCACGGCTCGGACCGTCGCGGTCGCCATCATTGTTGAAAAAATCGTCGAAAAAGTCCTCGAACGGTGAGCCTTCCGGCAGGTTCGGCAACGGTGTTGGCCTGCGCCCGGCGACGCGTTGGGAGGTCGAAATGTTGACCACCGCGCCCAGAAGCTCTTCGGCCAGATCTGCCACCGGTACAGGGCCTTGCGCACGCATCGGGCTTTCCGATTGCGCCGAACCACCACTCGGCGCCGCGACAAGCGCAAGCGTCATAACCAAAGTGGCGACGAAGGGGGTCAATCGGCGGTGCATGCGAAACCTCACAATGGGCTGCAGGACAGGCGCCGCAGCCGGACCGGTCGCTTCATGAGGACCATGGTCACAAACTGGTTCGCAACCGTGATGAGATCAAGGCGTTTCACCTGGCCAAAATCACATGCCCCAAGAACATGCCCCAAGATACACGCCCCAACCGCTACGCCCAACTTACACGCCCCAACTTATACGCCTAATGAGCGCGCCAGCCAGAACACCAACACGCCGAGCGCCAGAGCAGCCACACCGCCAATCCGCAAGGATTCGGGCGGCAACTGCCCAACCATCTCCACCATGCGGCGGGCTTGATCGGGAAACAGCGCATAAAAAAGGCCCTCGGCGACAAGTGCGCCGCCGAGGACCAAAAGGATGACTTCAACAATCGCCATCAGCGAGGATCGCAGCGCTTACTGCTGCGTTTCCGCTTCGACCGGTGCTTCCGCCGTGGTTGGCGTCACACTCTCGGTCGGATTCTGCGTGGTGGAGCTTGTGAACACCCCACCCTGCTGATCGCCGAAATAGCGGAAGAAGTCAGAGTCAGGTGAAATTACCAGGCTCGCACCGCTGGAGAAGCCAGCTTCGTAGGCCTGCATGGAGCGATAGAAGGAGAAAAACTCCTGATCGCGGCCGAAGGCATCGGCGAAGATGCGCGTGCGCTGGGCATCGCCCTCACCGCGAATCTGCTCGCCTTCACGTGTCGCATCGGCGACCAGCACCGTAACCTCACGATCAGCACGCGAACGAATGCGCTGTGCAGCTTCTTCACCCTGCGCGCGGATTTCGGTGGCTTCACGCTCACGTTCGGTCTGCATGCGTTGGAAGATGGCTTGTGAGTTGGCTTCAGGAAGGTCGGCGCGGCGGATGCGCACGTCGACGATCTCCATCCCGAACGAACGGCTTTCGCGGTTCACCTGTTCACGAATACGCGACATCAGCGAGGCACGATCATCGCGCACGATGGTGGTGTAACTCACCTCACCGAGCACACGACGCGTTGCCGAGTTCAAAACCGTGGAAAGACGCGATTGCGCACCAGCAATGCTGCCAACGGTTTGAAAGAACGCCAGCGGATCGGTGATCTGATAGCGAGCGAAGGTATCGACGACCAACCGTTCTTGGTCGGCCGCGATGATCTCTTGCACAGGGCTATCGAGATCGAGCACGCGACGGTCGAAGTACGACACGTTCTGCACGAACGGCAGCTTGAAGTTCAAGCCAGGTTCCTGGACCACATCAACCGGCTCACCGAACTGCAGCACAAGCGCCTGCTCGGTTTCATCGACGATGAACAGCGACGAGTAGATCGCCGCGCCCAGAATGACGAGGATAAAGAGGCCAACGCCTCCAAAGAGACTTTTCATTATTGGGTCCCTCCCGCACGGCGGTTGAGTTCGTTGAGCGGCAGGTAAGGCACGATGCCTTGGCCACCATCATCTGTATCGAGAACGATCTTGTCGTTGTCGCGGAAGATGCGCTCAAGCGTTTCAAGATAGAGTCTCTGGCGGGTCACTTCCGGCGCCGCCTGGTACTCTTCATAAACCGCGATGAACCGGTCGGCCTGACCGCGCGCTTCAGCCACGGTCTGTTCACGGTAGGCGGTTGCAGCTTCAAGAATGCGTGCCGTTTCACCGCGCGCTTCCGGGATCACCCGGTTGGCATAAGCCTGCGCTTGGTTCTGCACACGCTCATTATCCGCACGCGCGGCCTGAACGTCACGGAACGCATCGATAACTTGGCTGGGCGGGTCAACGGTCAGCAGCTGAACCTGCGTGATTTCAACACCGGCGCCGTAGCTGTCGAGCGCGTCTTGCATGAGTTCCTGCACGGCCGTCTCGGTAATCTGACGGCCTTGGGTGAGCAGCGGTTGGATCTCAGAGCGACCGACAACCTCGCGCATGGCGCTCTCGGCCACGGCGCGCACTGACCCTTCAGGGTTTTGAATGTTGAAGAGGAACAAGGCCGCATCGGAGATCCGCCAGAAGACGGCGAAATCGATATCAACGATGTTACCGTCACCGGTCAGCATCAAGCTTTCCTCAGGTACATCGCGCGCACCGGCACGGCGCGGATCGTCGGCGCGGGTGCCGATGTCAGCGCGGTTGATGGTCGTCACCGACGGTGTGAACACCTGTTCGATCGGCGGCGGCAAGCGGAAGTTCAGACCAGGTTGTGCCTGGCGGTCGAACTCACCAAAGCGCAAGACGACGCCCTGCTGATCGGGCTGAACGCGGAAGGTGAAGAAGTTGTAGCCGACGAAAACCAGCGCGATCAGCACCACCAAAACGATGAGGCCACGGCTTGCGCCGAGCCCACCGCCGGTACCGCCACCACCGGGCAGAATGCTTTTGAGCCGGTCCTGGCCTTTGCGGATCATCTCTTCAAGATCGGGTGGCTGGCCGCCACCACCTTGTCCGCCAGAGCCATTGTTGCCACGACCGGGGCCACTGCCCCCGCCGGAACCCCATGGGCCGCCACCGCCGCCCCAAGGACCGCCATTGTTGCCCGTTTGGTTATTCCAAGGCATGTGTTTCCTTTCTCACACCGCTACGCCGCCAGCGCTCACTAAAATAACGCTGTGCGCATCGCACACTTTTCTTCGCGATTGTGCGGATGGACATGGTCCGCAAATGCGCATCTTTCAAGCATTAAGCGACGTTTGGTAACGCTTTTTCGGCCCTTGAGGTTAAGTTTGGACCATTTGGTCGCAGGCTGGCCCACCTAAGCCTCTTTGCGGCGATAGGTGGTGAACACCATATCCGCTTCGTCCTTTGGCCCTGCCGGTACGTTTTCTTCGACTGTCTTAGACCATTGCGACGGATCGATGGTGGGAAATCGTGTCGCTCCATCTGCGTCCAATGCCACATGGGTGATTTCCAGCCGGTCAGCGTCATCGATCGTCTGCGCATAGATCTGCCCACCGCCGATAACGAACAGTGCTGACTTGCCGAGGCCATCGGCCAGCATTTTGCCACGATCAATGGCCGTGTCGAGATCAGGGTAGACTTCGCAGCCCTCGGCTCGAAAATCCGGGTCACCAGAGACAACGATATTCGGACGACCCGGCAGCGGACGGCCAATGCTTTCAAAGGTCGCCCGCCCCATCAGAACCGGGTGACCAAGCGTCAGCGCCTTAAAGTGCTTCAGATCGGTCGGCAGGCGAAACGGCAGATCATTGTCGCGGCCGATCACACCATTGCGGGCGACGGCAGCAATCAGCACCAGCTCGGTCATGCCTCGCCGCGCAAACGGCGGGCGATGGGCCGGTCCATGCGCGCAGCAAAAGCATCTAGGCTTTCACTTTCCGGCAGAAGATCACGCACATAATTCATCGCGCCGGCGAGGAAAAAATCCGGGATCGTTGGCGCATCGCCCATCAGATAATCGTGTTCGGACAACTGTTTTTCCAGCAGTGCACAGACCCGCTCATACATGCGTTTCTTGCCAGGATTATCGTCGAGAACCCCATCGAATTTGGCGATCAAGGCGTGCTCAAACGTCGCCGCATACCAGCTAATCCAGGAGAGAAACGGCCCGCGCTCTGGATGCCCCGGCGCCCGCACCAGCGGCGAGTCGGGGTACAGCTCGGACAGGTAGATGGCGATGGCCGACTGCTCCCAAATCACCGCGTCATTGTGGATCAAGGCCGGCACTTGCTTGTGCGGATGCGGATTGCTGGCGTCCTCGCCACCGGAGCCATCGCGGCGGAAGACTGTCACCTCGCGCAGATCATAGTCGGCGCCAAGCTCCTCCAAGATGACGCGCATGACTTCTGAACGCGACATTGGGGCGTGAACAAGCGTCAGCATTAGGGGCTCCTAGACGGCGATCGGTGCTTTGATGGCAGGGTGCGGATCATAGCCCTCTATGGAGATGTGCTCATAGCGGAAGTCAAAAAGACTGCTGACAGTTGGGTCAAGTTTCAACGTCGGTAGCGCGCGCGGCGCCCGCGAGAGCTGAAGCTCGGCCTGCTCGACATGATTGAGATAAAGATGTGCATCGCCAAATGTGTGCACGAAATCGCCCACCTTCAGCCCGACGACCTGCGCGATCATGTGGGTCAGCAAGGCGTAGGAGGCGATGTTGAACGGCACGCCCAGAAAGATGTCCGCCGAACGCTGGTACAGTTGGCAGGAGAGCTTGCCCTCGGCGACGTAAAACTGGAACAGGCAGTGGCAGGGCGGCAGCGCCATCTCGTCCACATCGGCTGGATTCCAGGCCGAGACGATGTGACGACGCGACTCGGGGTTCTTGGTCAGGCTCTCCAGCAGCTTTGCAATCTGGTCGATGCTTTCGCCGGACGGCGTGGCCCAACTGCGCCACTGCTTGCCATAAACCGGGCCAAGCTCGCCGTTCTCATCGGCCCACTCATCCCAGATCGAGACCTTGTTGGCTTTCAGATAGGCGATGTTGGTGTCGCCGGCCAAAAACCACAGAAGCTCATGGATGATCGAGCGCAGATGCAGCTTCTTGGTCGTGATGAGCGGGAACCCTTCACCGAGGTCAAAGCGCATCTGGTAGCCGAACACCGAGCGCGTGCCGGTCCCGGTGCGATCCATGCGGGTGACGCCGGTGTTCAGCACATGGTCAAGCAGATCGTGATAGGCGCGCATTGCGGCATCTCCCAAGCAGAAAAGGGCGCATCGCTTCGCTGAGTCTTCAGCCTGCAACGCACCCTTACCGGTCTAAACCAATCAGCCCGATTCCTGGCCGGGTCGCTAGGACTTTTTGTGGAAAAGATCGAGCTTTTCGTAATGCTCGGCAAGCAGATAGTAAAATGTGACGCGGGCCTTGGTGGTGTCGGCCTTCATCGTTTCGCACACCGATTGAATGGCGCTGTCGACGACGTCATCGGACTCATCAAGCCGAAGCTTCTTGCGGCAAAATCCGTCGCGGATGCGCGCCAATTCCTTGGGATCGGTGCAGGCGACCATGGACGCATCGCGGCTGCGCAGCGCGATCCCCAAATGCCGGACGATCCCATTCACTGCCGCCTCATCGACGTTTGAAGCGTACTTTTTCACATCACCTAGATAGTCGGCCATCGACCAGTCTCCCTTACTATCAACCCGGCCAGTGGCACTGGCGCTTCGGGTTGCATGATAAGGAAACGTGGCAATTGTGCGCCTACTTCAGGCTGGGCCAGTTGGCGTCGGCTTGCCTGATGAACCCATCGACATCGCGCAGCCAGCGACGGTTCACGCCCTGTGTTGCGTTGAGGAACAGACGCCCATCAAAGATGCGCCAGATTTCCGGATCGCCCTGCGCCAGATAGCCCTGCGCTGTCGCCCAGGCGCAATGGCCGCCATACTCCGGGGCATAAGCGTCCGGGTTGGCGGCGAACGTGGCGCGATTCTCTTCGTTGGAAAAGCGCCAGGTCGCGCCCTCATGCTGAAGCGTGATCGCCGGATCACCAGGAACGGCCTGCCCCAGCGTGTGGTAAGCGACGGCGTCATAGCCGCCGACGGCAGTGCCTTCGATGAAGCCGGTAAAAATGCGCGCGCGCG
>JBKAGN010000071.1:0-14178 GCA_046290415.1 Hyphomicrobiales bacterium | reverse complement strand
GTCCAAACCTCTTCAGGAGCGACAGGACGGGGGATGAGGCTTTGGGCATTTGGGGGGCAGGTTGGCCGGTCATAACAGCGTCCTGTGCGGGTGGCGGGGCCATGGTGATACGTCCTTCGATGGACCCTGTTCTTGCCAGGGCGAGAGATGATCGCGTCGTTGCGTTGAGGGGCACATAGCAGCGCAACCTTTCCAAATCATCGGCCTCGCGCACCATCACACGGCCTTGTGAACGCCCGTTATGGCGGGGCATCGCAGCGTGAAGCGGCGTGAGCCACCTCCCTCGCCTTGCACGGCAGCAAAGAATGCGCGCGGAACCTGATCAATCTACACGCCATCAATTGACTTTTCCTCTAGGCCACCCCTATAAGCGCGCCTTGTTCTGGTGCTTGCGGCTCCGGCCTCGCGAGCGCACGCCAGCACTTCAGCTAATTTCGAGGCTTCTTGGCGCATGCTGACGCGGGCGCTGATGCTCAACGTGAAGAGTGTGACCGATGAAACGTACCTATCAACCTTCGAAACTTGTGCGCAAACGCCGCCATGGTTTCCGCGCGCGCCTGGCCACCAAAGGCGGCCGCAAGGTTTTGGCGGCTCGCCGTTCGCGCGGCCGCAAGCGTTTGAGCGCCTAAGAACCTGCGCCAAGCGGCGGCTTGCTTTGGCTGACACATCTTCCAACAGTCTGCCAAGCAGTCCGCCATTTCCCGGCACGCGCCATCGCGGCGACCAACCTGCGCTCAGCAAGTTGCATCGACGCGGCGATTATCTGGCCGCCAAACGCGGAAAACGGGCGCATTGTGCGCCCTTTGTGCTTCAGGCCAGACGACGCGGCGACGATGCGCCGGCCCGCATTGGGATCACCGTTACACGCAAGGTGGGCGGGGCTGTGGTGAGAAACCGCATCAAGCGACGGCTGAAAAGTGCTATAACATCGCCTGCGGGTCTAGGTTTTCGGACCGGATATGATTATGTCCTCATCGCACGAGCGCTGGCAGCCAGCGCGCCCTTTGACGCATTGACGAGCGCCCTCACAAGCGGGCTGAACAAAGTCCACGCACGCGCCGATGATGCGCGCTGAACGCGACAGACAACGCCGGGTAGTCCATGGAAAACCGCAATTATATTCTCGCCATCGTCCTTTCGCTCGGCATCCTCGTGGCGTGGCAATATCTTTATGTTGGCCCGCAGATGGAGGCCGAACGCGCCGCGCTTGAAGCCCAAAGCGGCCAGACACTGGACGCCTCAGGCCAACCGGTTGTTGTCGATGACACCGCACCGAGCGTCGCAGCGCCCTTGGAAACCACGGCTGGCGGTTCGCTGGTTCCGCGCTCGCTCGACCGAGAATCGATCATCGCCGGTACCGAGCGCGTTGAGATCGACACCTCCCACATCACCGGCACCATCGCGCTGCAAGGCGCACGGATCGACGACATCCATCTGGTTGAGTATCGCGAAACGCTGGACGAGGATTCCGACACGGTCGTGCTGTTCTCGCCGTCCGGGTCGGAAGACCCGTTCTACGCTGAGTTCGGTTGGGCCCAAGGCGCCGGTGGCGCAGCAACGCTGCCCGACGCCAACACGGTTTGGCAGGTGGAAGGCAACGACACCCTGACCGCCTCCACGCCGGTTGTCCTAGTCTATGACAATGGTGAAGGCCTGATTTTCCGCCGGACGATTTCGGTGGATGAGGACTATATGTTCACCATCCGCCAGGAGGTGGAAAACTCCACCGAGGCTGGCGTCTTGCTTTACCCCTACGGTTTGGTTGCCCGCCATGGCGAGCCGCGCACCAGCCGCATGTTCATTCTGCATGAGGGCCTGATCGGCTTCTTTGGCGAAGATGGCTTGGCCGAGCTCGACTACGATGATGTGCGCGATGATGGCACCACGCAGTATCGCGACGTGTCCGGCGGCTGGCTCGGCATCACCGACAAGTACTGGGCGGCAACGCTGATCCCCTCGGGCCTTGATAGCTTTCGCGGCGAGTTCCGCATGGATCAGATCTTGGCTGGTGAGAGCTTCGTCGCGGCCTATTTGGGCGGCGGCTATGAGGTGCCCCCCGGCTCGAGCGTCGGAATCGAGAACCAGCTGTTTGCTGGGGCCAAGGAAGTCGCCATCATCGATGGTTATGAGGCCGAGCTCGGCATTGAGCGCTTTGAGTTGCTGATCGACTGGGGCTGGTTCTACTTCCTCACCAAGCCGATGTTCTTTGCCATCAAATGGCTCTTCGGCATCTTCGGCAATTTCGGCGTTGCGATCCTGCTGATCACGGTGGCGATCAAGCTGGTCTTCCTGCCGCTGGCCAACAAGTCCTACGCGTCGATGTCGAAGATGAAGAAGGTCCAGCCGCAGCTGAAGGAAATCCAGGACCGCTACAAGGATGACAAGCCGGAACTCCAGAAGCACATGATGGAGCTCTACAAAAAAGAGAAGATCAATCCAGTGGCCGGCTGTTGGCCGGTGCTGATTCAGATCCCGGTGTTCTTCGCGCTCTATAAGGTGTTGTTCGTTACCATCGAAATGCGCCACGCGCCGTTCTTTGGCTGGATTCAGGATCTTTCTGCCGCCGACCCGACCTCGCTGTTCAACCTGTTTGGTCTGCTGCCCTACGACCCGACGCTCGTGCCGCTGATTGGCCCGCTGCTTGGGCTGGGCGTCTGGCCGATCCTGATGGGCATCACGATGTTCGTTCAGATGAAGCTGAACCCAACACCGACGGACCCGACCCAGGCGATGATCTTCACCTGGATGCCGATCGTTTTCACGTTCATGTTGGCGACCTTCCCCGCCGGTCTTGTGATCTACTGGACGTGGAACAACTTCCTGTCGGTGCTGCAGCAGTCCTTCATCATGAAACGCCATGGCGTGAAGATCGAGCTCTGGGACAATTTGAAGGCAACCTTCGGCAAGAAGCCTGCCAAACAGCCGGCTGAATAACCAAGCATGTCGCAGCAAGGGGCCGATCTGGAGGCGATTGGCCTATCTGAAGCGCTTCTTGACGCGGGCGATCAGATGTTTGCCCGCGAGTGGCTGTTTGAGAAAGGCGTGGTCGCCCCTTCGGGCCTTCCTGTGGATGGCCGGATCGAGATCGCCTTTGCTGGACGGTCCAATGTCGGCAAATCCTCCTTGCTCAACGCGTTGGTGAACCAAAAAGGTCTCGCCCGCACGTCCAACACGCCCGGGCGCACGCAGGAACTCAACCTGTTTTCCGCCGATGGCATGCCATTGCGCATCGTCGATATGCCGGGCTATGGCTTTGCCAAGGCGCCGCTGGACGCGGTGGAAAAGTGGAACAAGCTGATCCGCAAATACCTGCAGGGCCGGGTGGAGCTCGCCCGCGTGTTCGTTCTCATCGACTCACGTCATGGGCTGAAGAAGAACGATCTTGAGATCATGAAGATGCTCGACGAGACCGCCGTCGGCTATCAGATCGTGCTCACCAAGGCCGATAAGCTGAAGCCAGGGCAGATCGAGCGGGTGAAGCAAAGCGTGCAGGAAGGCATCCAACGCCGCCCGGCCGCCTACCCGTTCATCGCCGTGACCAGTTCAGAAAAGCGCCAGGGCGTCGACACCTTGCGCGGCTTCATCGCCCGGCTGCTGAATGATCTTGGCGCCCTTCAGTTTGAAGAGGGTGCAAATGACGGGCGCACCGGCTGAGTATCGCGGTCTTATTGGCCAAATGACCTCGGACGAGATTTGCCTGCAGGCCAGACAGGGCGGGAAGCAGACGATCCTGCCTTTTTCTAAAGCCCGTACTCGCTGTCAGCGCCTATGGCACACATTTGAGGTTGCGGTTTCGGGCAGATTTGGGCTTCAGCAACTTTCCGACCTTCATCTCATCGATTAGGAAGACATCGCGGTAGTTGCCCTCTTGACCAGTGGCGCCGGCACAACTGTCCAGATTTCCCAGCCAAAAGCGGCCATTGAGCTAGCTTCGGCAATTGCGACGTGAACCCATGCTCACCTTTGCCGCCGCTGTTTTTTTCCTGATCATCACACCTGGCCCAGGCGTCTTATCGACAGCTGGTGTCGGATCGGCGTTTGGCTCGCGGGCCGGTTTCTCCTACGTGTCTGGCCTTTTCGTCGGCTCGAACCTGGTTTCTATTGCCGTGGTTAGCGGGCTTGCCGGGTTGCTGCTGGCGGACACGCGCATCAGGCTGGTTCTGTTCGCCCTGTCATTCGGCTACCTCACCTATTTGGCTCTGCGCATCGCTCTGGCCGGCAGCCGCATCGCCTTTATTGAGCGCTCCAAACCACCCGGCCTGGTCGGCGGGATCACCCTGCAAATCATCAACCCAAAGGCCTATGCGGTCAGCACCGCGCTGTTCACTGGCTTCAGCTTTTTGCCGAACAATTACAGCGCCGAGGTCTTGCTCAAGTTTGTCATCTTGAACCTGATCTGGGTTCCAATCCACCTTCTATGGCTGTGGGCTGGCGTTTCGCTTCATCGCCTGGAGCTTTCAGAGCGAGCGCATGCCTCCGTCAACATCGCTATGGCGCTGTCTATGATGGTCGTCGTGGCGCTTGCCGTCGTCACTCAGTTTGCCGGGTGATCGTTTGGCGGATTGGTAGGTGCGTTGTGGACAGGGATTTTCCGTTGGATACTTATGGTCGAACCTCGACATCGGGCTGGGAGAACCCGTTTTCGACGTTCCCCGACACAGGCCCTGAAGGCCATCTACCGGCAAACGCTTGACCTTTGCCGCCACACAGTGTCCTTCCTGCACTCGCCCTTTCTTGACCGTGTTCGCAAGTCTTCCTGATGCCCCTCGACGACGATCCTTCCGTTCCGCTTGAACCCAAGCCTGTGCGCCAGGCCCGCCTGATCAGCCAGGTGCTGCCCTTCATGCAGCGCTATGCCGAGCAGACGATCGTGGTGAAGTATGGCGGCCACGCCATGGGCGATGATGCGCTGAGCCAGGCCTTTGCACGCGATATCGCCTTGCTGAAACAGTCAGGCATCAAGCCCATCGTGGTGCATGGCGGCGGGCCTCAGATCGCGTCCATGCTCGACAAGCTTGGCATTGAAAGTCGGTTCGAGAACGGCCTGCGCGTCACCGATGAAAAGACCATCGAGGTCGTCGAGATGGTGCTTGCCGGATCCATCAACAAACAGATCGTTCAGGAAATCACGTCGGCGGGCGGCAAGGCCATTGGCCTGTGCGGCAAGGACGGTCAGATGGTGACGGTGAAGAAACTCACCCGCACCGCGCGCGACACGGATTCCAACATCGAACGCGTGGTTGATCTTGGGTTTGTCGGTGAGCCTGAAACCGTGAACCCAAGCGTGCTTGATATGGTGACGCAGGAAGCGCTGATCCCAGTGATCGCGCCCGTCGCCTCCGGCACCGATGGCAAGACCTACAATGTCAACGCAGACACGTTCGCCGGCGCTATCGCCGGGGCGCTCAATGCGACGCGCCTTCTATTCCTCACCGACGTTGACGGCGTCTTGGATGCCGACAAAAATCTCATCACCGAGCTCACCGTCGCCAAGGCCCGCGAACTGATCGCTGACGGCACCATTGCCGGTGGCATGATCCCAAAGGTCGAGACCTGCATCCAAGCCGTGGAACAGGGCGTAGAGGGTGTTGTCATTCTCAATGGCAAGGTTCCGCACTGCGTGCTGCTGGAACTGTTCACCGCGCATGGCGCGGGCACCCTGATCACCCGATAGAAAGCCAAATCCTATGGTCGCCGCGCATGAAGAGCATACCGGTCTGGGGGCGTTCGCCCAGGTCGAGCACTGGATCTTCGATCTGGACAACACGCTCTACCCGCATCACTCCAACCTGTTCGCACAGATCGATGAGAAGATGACCACTTACCTTTCCAAGCTCATGGAGTTGGAGAAGGACGAGGCGCGGGTCGTGCAAAAAACCTATTATCGCACCTATGGTACGACCATGCGCGGGCTGATGGTCGAACAAGGCATCACGCCGGACGATTTTCTCGATTTCGTGCACGACATCGACCATTCGGTGTTGGAGCCAGACCCGAAGCTCAACACCATGATCGAAGGCCTTCCCGGGCATAAGTATGTGTTCACCAACGGCACCGAGAAACATGCCCGCGCCGTGCTTGATCGGCTGGGCGTTTCGACCGATTTCCAGCACATCTTCGATATCGTATCGGCGGATCTAATCCCCAAGCCGAACGGCGCGACGTACGACAAGTTCCTTGAACTGACCGGTATCGAGCCAACGAAGGCCGCGATGTTCGAGGATCTGTCGCGCAATCTCAAAGTGCCACACGAACGCGGCATGCTAACGACGCTGATCGTGCCGCGCGGCACCCGCGAGGTTTTCCACGAGGATTGGGAGCTTGAGGGCCGCGATGACAATCATGTGCGTTATGTAACCGACCATCTTGCGGACTTCCTGGAGGATATCCGCACCACGATTTCACTCTGAAGGACCCCCTGGAAGGACCAGCACCCATGCACCACGCTCTGACCGACCATGATGCCATCGAAAAGGTTGTGAACGAGGCTTTCGATGCCCGCGATGGGATCGATACGCACACCCAAGGCGAAGTGCGCGATGCTGTCGATGCGGCGCTGGATTTGCTCGACAAGGGCAAGGCGCGCGTCGCCACGCGCGGCGAAGATGGCCAATGGACCGTGCACCAATGGCTGAAAAAGGCGGTGCTTCTGTCCTTCCGTCTCAACCCGATGGAGATCATCAAAGGCGGACCGGGCGAGGCCGTCTGGTGGGACAAGGTGCCCTCCAAGTTCGATGGCTGGGGCGCCATGGACTTCGAAAAAGCCGCCTTCCGCGCGGTGCCCGGCTGCGTGGTGCGGCACTCGGCTTTCGTCGCGCCTGGGGCCGTGTTGATGCCCTCCTTCGTCAATCTGGGTGCCTATGTCGATGAAGGTACGATGGTCGATACTTGGGCGACGGTGGGTTCCTGCGCTCAGATCGGCAAGAACGTGCACCTGTCCGGCGGTGTCGGCATTGGCGGCGTTTTGGAGCCGATGCAGGCTGGCCCGACGATCATTGAAGACAATTGTTTCATCGGCGCACGCTCCGAAGTGGTGGAAGGCTGTATCGTACGAGAAGGATCCGTGCTCGGCATGGGCGTCTTCATCGGCAAATCAACGCGTATCGTGAACCGCCTCACCGGCGAAATCAGCTATGGTGAAGTGCCGCCCTACTCTGTGGTGGTCGCTGGTTCGATGCCAGGCAACTCCATGATGGGCAATGGTGAGGCCGCGCCGAACCTTTACTGCGCTGTGATCGTCAAACAGGTCGATGAGCAGACCCGCTCGAAAACCGGCATCAACGAGCTCCTGCGCGACTGAGCCCTCGAACGCACACCCAAGGACAGCATCCCCCAAGCATGTTCAGCTACTTCTTTTCACCCAAAGGGCGCATCCGGCGCCGTGACTATTGGTTCGGCGCGATCATCGCGACTGTTCTTCTGGGCATGGGTTTTGGCGCCGACTATGTTTTTCGCGGCGTCATGGTGGTACCAGGTGAAACGCCCGGCGCGTTTGCCTTTCAACCCGAGCCTCTCTTTCTCGGTGGTGCCGGATTGGTCATTGCCTGGCCTTTGCTTGCGATGGGCATCAAGCGCTGGCATGACCGCGACAAGAGTGGCTGGTGGATGCTTTTGGCGTTCATTCCCATCGTGAATCTTTACGCCTATGTGTCGCTGTTCCTTCTCCCGGGGACGCGCCATCTCAATCGTTTTGGGCCTGACCCGCGTGAAGAAGAACGCTTTTTGCGCACCAGCGGGTACGATCCCAGCAGCGATCCATCTTAAGAGCGTTTCGGTTTTGCTCTTGAAAGCCAAGGCACTTCCAAACATCTAGAAGACAGGCGAGCATCGCATGTCGCCTCCCTATTCGTGACAGGACACAGTTTTTGGCCAACCCGCCGCCCTTGCCACCCACCAACACCGCACCGCCGTCCGCATCCGGCCCCACCGGGCCGGTGGACGCGCAAACGCTGTTCTGGCTGTTTTTCCGGTTCGATGGCCGTGTCGGACGCCAGGTCTATTGGCTATCGATTCTGTTCTTGGCGGCACTGGTCGGCGCCAGCGGCCTGTTTGTGGTCGATCCAGACACGGGCGGCGTAATCCTGACGCCGAACCCGATTGCCTCGTTCATCTACACGATGGCGTCCATCTGCTCGATCCTGGTGTCGATCAAGCGATTGCACGACCTCAACATGACCGGGTTTTTCGCCCTTGGCCTGCTGATCCCGCCGGTCGCGATTATCATGTCGTTGTGGCTGGGCTTTCGCAAAGGCGATGATGGGCCCAACAAGTTTGGCTGGAAGCGCGATGTACGCCCGACGCAACCGCCGCCTGCCATGTCAGGCAACGAGGATGATACGGAATGAGTGAGCCGGCAACGGCCAATTTGGATGTCCGCGATCCAGTTGCCGTTCTGCAAGCCCTCATTCGCTATCCGAGCGTCACGCCGGATAGCGCTGGCGCCCTTGACGGTGTCGCGAGCATGCTGGGTTCGCTGGGCTTCGACAACGACCTGCCGGTTTTTTCCGCTCCCGATACGCCGGACATTGCCAACCTTTTTTCTGCCCTAGGCTCGGCGACCGGCACCAACGCCAAGCATTTTTCCTTTGCCGGGCATTTGGATGTCGTGCCGGAAGGCGACGCCGCCGATTGGAGCCACGAACCGTTTTCAGCCGTGATCGACGATGGCAAGCTTTATGGCCGTGGCGCCGTGGACATGAAGGGCGGCGTGGCCGCCATGATCGCCGCCAGCGCGCGGTTTCTCGACAGGCATGGCCCGGAGTTCGGCGGACGGCTCTCCTTCATCCTGACCGGCGATGAAGAAGGCCCTGCGATCAACGGCACCGACCCGCTAATGAAGCATATCGATCAGAAGGGCGAGCGCATCGACGCCTGTCTTCTTGGTGAGCCAACGAACCCCGAAACCATGGGCGAGATGATCAAGGTCGGTCGCCGCGGATCGCTGACCGCCACGCTGTCGGTCGAAGGCGTGCAAGGCCATGTTGCTTATCCCCATCTAGCCGCCAACCCGCTTAACCCGCTGGTCTTGGCCCTTGCCGCGCTCAAAGAGCCGTTGGATCAAGGCACCGACCTATTCCAACCGTCCAACCTGGAGCCGGTGACCATCGATACCGGCAATCCAGCCACCAATGTCATCCCGCAGCGTGCGTCGGCACGGATCAATGTGCGCTTCAACCCGACCTGGACCCGCGCCTCACTCGAGGCGGAGTTGCGCAAGCGTCTGGACGCCATCAACTGGCAAGGTTGCCGGTACTCGCTTGCCGTAAAAGAAGACGCCAGCGAGGCGTTCTACACGCCACCCGGACCGTTCGTGGATGCGCTGGTGGAGGCCATTGAATCGGCGACCGGTGTGACGCCGCAGCTTTCCACGTCGGGTGGCACATCTGATGCACGCTTCATCAAAAACTATTGCCCCGTCGTCGAGTTCGGCTTGGTCGGCCAGACGATGCATCAGGTCGATGAGCATGTTGAGATCGCCCATCTGGAAGCCCTGACCGATATCTATGTTTCGGTGCTTGAACGGTTTTTCGGCCTATCGTCCTAATCACTGCTGGCGGTGACCGCTTCGAGGCGAGGCGAGGCGATAGCAGTTGACCAACCGCAACCTAAATCCGCCGCTATCGGTTAGTATCGTTTGTTAGACTTCCACGGCGAACGGAAAACGGGCGGGACGCGGAACGATGATTTCAAGGCGCGCAGTTCTCGGTACGGGCGTGGCCATTGGTGCGTTGGGCGCTGTTGGCTATGGGTTTTGGCCTCGCCTCGGCGATTATGAGCAAGAGGTCACGCGTCAGCGGCGCATGCCGACCGCGGCGCCACCGATGCTCGACTTGGTTCGCATGGCGACGCTGGCCGCCAACAGCCACAATACCCAGCCCTGGCAGTTCTCGCTGGCCAACAATGAAATTCGCATTCTGCCCGACTTTTCGCGGCGAACCGAGGTGGTCGATCCCGACGACCATCATCTCTTCATCAGTCTTGGATGCGCCGCCGAAAACATGGCCATCGCCGCCCAGGCACGCGGCCAGATTGCCGATGTCCAGGTCGAGACCGATCCATCACCGTCGGTGACGGTCACGCTGAGCTCACGGCAGATGCTCGAAACCGAGCTTTACCAAGCCATCCCGTTTCGCCAATCCACGCGTTCGCTCTATGACGGGCAGGCCTTGTCCAACGATGAATTGCGGCTGCTGGAAGATGCGGCGCGCGAACCAGGCGTTTCGCTCGCGCTTTTCACCAGTGAGTCCGACCGCCAAGCCATCACCGACTTCGTGGTCGAGGGCAACAGCGCGCAAATCGATGACCCAGCCTTTGTCGCTGAGCTGCGGCAATGGCTGCGCTTCAGCTCCAACCACGCACTGTCGACCGGCGATGGCCTGTTCTCGGCCTGCTCTGGCAACCCCGTCGTTCCCGAATGGATCGGCAGTGCCATGTTTTCATCGTTCTTCACCAAAGACGCGGAGAACGAGAAATATCGCAGCCAACTGGCCTCATCGGCCGGAGTAGCTGTCTTCACCGGAGACCGAGCTGACCCGGAACATTGGGTGAAAGTCGGCAGGAGTTTTCAGCGGTTCTCGCTGCAGGCGACGGCGCTGGGCGTGCGCAATGCCCATGTCAATCAACCCATTGAAGTGGCGTCGGTACGACCAGCGTTTGCCGCTTGGCTCGGCGCGCCCGACGCTCGTCCGGATCTGGTGATCCGCTTTGGACGCGCGCCCGCGCTGCCGATGTCGTTGCGACGGCCAATCGAGGCTGTGATTGTGTAACTGACGGTCAAACGCCGGGCACTACAACCCGGGCGATTGTTCCCGAGCGCATTAGACGTTACGTTAGCGCACCCCTCCAGCCTAAGACTATGCAGAAAGACCGGGTAGGTCGCAGACATCAAACGCACTGGGAGATGACGTGAAATGGATGCCTTTGCAGAACCAACGCGTGAAACCTTTCACTTGGTTATGATCAAGCCGACGCACTATGACGATGACGGCTACCCGATCCAATGGCTCACATCTGCCATACCTTCCAACACCTTAGCGGTCCTCAATGGCCTGGCTTACGATAGCCGCGAGCGCCAGGTTCTCGGTCCCAACGTGGATATCGTTCTGCACGCGATCGACGAGACAAACTCTCGTATTCCACGCAAGAAGATCATCCAACAGATCAAGCGGGATGGCGGAAAGGCGCTCATCGCATTGGTTGGTGTGCAATCCAATCAGTTCCCACGCGCCGTGGATATCGCCCAGACTTTTCTCGATGCAGGCCTCCAGGTGTGCATCGGTGGCTTTCATGTCTCCGGCTGTATCGCCATGCTCAAAGACATGCCGGAGGACTTGGTCGATGCACAGGCGCGCGGCATTTCGTTCTTCGCCGGCGAAGCCGAGGATGGCCGGCTCGATCAGGTTCTCATCGATGCCTACAACAACGCGTTGCAACCGCTCTACAACTACATGTCGGACCTTCCCGGCATGGAGGACCAGCCAACACCTTTCTTGCCGGCTGAACACCTCAAACACACCGCCGGATCGCAATCGAGCGTCGATTTGGGGCGTGGCTGTCCCTACCAATGCTCCTTCTGCACGATCATCAACGTTCAGGGCCGCAAGAGCCGCTATCGCTCGCCGGACGACATGGAAAAGATGCTGCGGGCGAACTACGCCCAGGGCATCAATCGCTTTTTCATCACCGACGACAACTTCGCTCGCAACCGCGAATGGGAGGCGATGTTTGACCGCCTGATCGAACTGCGCGAGCGCGAAAAGATGAGCATGAAGTTCGTCATCCAAGTCGATACGCTCTGCCACAAGATCCCGAACTTCATTGAGAAAGCGGCGCGCGCTGGCGTCAAACGCGTCTTCATCGGTCTGGAAAACGTCAACATCGACAATCTGGCCGCAGCCCAAAAGGGTCAGAACAAGATCACCGAGTATCGCGAGATGCTGCAGATGTGGAAGGCGCACGGCATCACCACCTATGCCGGCTACATTCTTGGCTTCCCCAACGACACGCCAGAATCGTTGATGAAGGACATCGAAATCCTCCAGAACGAGCTGGCACTCGACCTGATCGAGTTCAACATTCTCACCCCGCTTCCAGGATCAGCGGACCATAAGAAGCTGACCGAAGACGGGGTTTGGATGGACCCCGACATGAACAAATACGACCTCAACCATTGGGTCATGAAGCATCCCAACATGTCGCATGAGGACTTCATGACGGCCTATGAGGCGATGTGGGACCGCTACTACTCCGTCGAACACATTGAGACGATCATGCGCCGCGCGATCGCGACCGGAATGAGCGCCGGCAACATCATGTTCCTGTGCCTGTGGTTCTACCTCAATTTCAAGATCGAACGGGTTCACCCGGTGGATGGGGGCTATTTCCGGCTGAAGTTCCGCACCGAGCGCCGTTCGAGCATGCCGATTGAAAACCCGCTCATCTTCTATCCCAAATATGCCTGGCAGGTGGTCGCCAAGCATGCCAGCGTGGTGCCGCTGCTCATTCGCCTGTCTCGCGTCCGTGCGAAGATCAAGAAGGATCCGAACCGGCGCGAATACACCGATCTGGCGCTGACGCCCGTTTCGATGGAAGACAGCAGCGAGATGGCCATGTTTACCGATGCGCGCGGCAGCGCTGATGAGGTCAAACGCCTGGCGCGCCAAAACGCGGTGATCGCCAAGGCCAAAGAAAAGGCCGACGTGCCGGTTCAAGCTGCCGAATAAAGTAGAAACGACAGATCCGGCGGCTTTTTTGAAGGTGGCTTTTGAGGCCAATCGGTCGTTGCGAACGACCGGCGTGCGCGCAAGCAAGCGCATGAGGCCGCACGCCCGGAGCGGGCCGCGGTGAAGCCATAGGAAACGGGGTGCCGTGAAGCATCGCCATGATTGATAGTATTTCGATGCCGCAAGGCACCCCGCGCGAGGCGTTTTTTGGCGTATCGAATAAACGCTCTGGGTGCCAAGCTGTGGTTCCACCCATGAACGGCGCACCAAGAAAGCAGATTTTCGCCTGTCTTCCTGACGCCGCGCCTACCTGCACTGACAGGCCAACGCTTAGTCGGTTCTGCCCCCATGAAGCGGTTGGTCGTGACCCCAATCAACAACGATGGGCGCTTCGCCCCTCCACCGGCCCGGGCACGACCCCAAGCTTCCCTAGGTGAGTGGTGGAAGGCGCGATCAGCCTAACCAACTGTACAGTGACTGGGGATAACTAACGACCTTGTCCCCGGCATACTTTGCCGCCTCCTTTTTGGCGCCGGCGGGCGTACAGCGGGATGATTTGTCGTTAAGACCTCTGGCATGATCCATTCCCGTTCTGAACCGCTCTTCCAACCTCTTCGACTGCCTTGTGGTGCCGTCTTGAAAAACCGCATCGCCAAAGCGGCCATGTCGGATTCTCTCGGCGATGGGCGGGGCAATCCCACCAACGCGCAAATCCGGCTCTACGAACGCTGGGCCCATGGTGGCCTTGCCTTGTCGATCATTGGTGAGGTTCAAGGCGATCCCAGCGCTGCAGAAAAGCCCGGCAATCTTGTCTTGCAAGGCGATTGCGATCGTGACGGTTTTCAACGGCTGGCGCGCAAGGGCACCTTGGATGGATCGCATCTTTGGCTTCAACTCGGCCATGCTGGCGCCATGGCGCACCCGCCGATCAGTGACCCGAAAGGGCCGAGTGCGCTCGCCATGCCGGGTCTCACCTGTTCGGCGCTTTCGCACGACGAGGTGCGCGCGCTTCCCTCTGCGTTTGCCGGTACCGCCAAGCTTGCCCAAGAGCTTGGGTTTTCCGGTGTTGAAATCCACGCAGCCCATGGCTTCCTGCTCAGCCAGTTTCTCTCGCCCCTGTTCAACAAGCGCACCGACGCCTATGGCGGCTCTATCGAGGGCAGAATGCGGCTCATCCTGGAGGTAGTGGCCGCTATGCGGCAAGCCGTCGGCGAGCGTTTCCCAATCGGGATCAAGTTGAATGCGAGCGACCAGCTTGAAGGCGGGTTGGAAGAAGCCGATGCCTTGGCGGTTGTCGCCGCGCTGGATCGCACCGGCATCGATCTGATCGACATCAGTGGCGGAACCTATTTTCCGGGCGCGAAAGCAGCGTCCGACAGTGCCGGCAAAGGCCCGTATTTCTTGGAGTTTGCCCGGCGCGCCCGATCCCTGACCAGTAAACCGCTCATGGTGACCG
>JBKAGN010000070.1:0-14337 GCA_046290415.1 Hyphomicrobiales bacterium | reverse complement strand
GGTTTCCCAGCGGATCAAGGACGGAACGACGTTCATGTATCACGCGCAAGAAAAGATCGTGAACACGCCGGGCTCGGAAAAGACCGGCAACCGCGGGGGCATCCATAACTCGGTGACCCGCGCCACACTCAAACCCACCCACATGATCGGCGCCTACGCCCAGCAGTCCTACGGCTTCAACTACTACGGAACCGTCGGATCGAACCGGGATGAGTTTGTCGTCGTTCGCAAGATGAAGAAGGTCGACTGGCTCGACCGGGAAGCCCCCAGCACCTCCCAGAAGGAGACAGCCCAATGAGAGTACGCGCGCAAATCGGCATGGTGCTGAACCTCGACAAATGCATCGGGTGTCACACCTGCTCAGTGACCTGCAAAAACGTTTGGACCAGCCGCGAGGGCGTCGAGTACGCCTGGTTCAACAATGTCGAAACCAAACCGGGCACAGGCTATCCCACAGATTGGGAAAACCAAGCCCGCTGGAACGGCGGTTGGGAGCGTACAGCCGCTGGCAAGCTTCAGCCCAAACAGGGCTCCAAGTGGCGCATCCTGTCGAACATTTTCGGCAACCCGGATCTGCCGGAGATCGACGATTACTACGAGCCGTTCGACTTCGACTACGACCATCTGAAATCGGCACCGGAAATGGAGGCGTTCCCGACGGCGCGTCCGCGTTCGAAAATTACCGGTGAGCGGATCGAGAAGATCGAAAAAGGCCCAAACTGGGAAGAAATTCTCGGTGGTGAGTTCTCCAAGCGCTCAGAGGATTACAACTTTGAGGGCATCCAGAAGGAGATTTACGGCGAGTACGAGAACACGTTCATGATGTACCTGCCACGGTTGTGCGAGCACTGTCTCAACCCAACCTGTGCAGCCTCTTGCCCCTCCGGCGCGATCTACAAGCGCGAAGAAGACGGCATCGTTCTCATCGATCAGGAAAAATGCCGTGGCTGGCGGATGTGCGTCTCCGGCTGCCCATACAAGAAGGTCTATTACAACTGGGAATCAGGCAAGTCAGAGAAGTGTACGCTTTGCTATCCGCGCATTGAATCGGGCAATCCAACGGTCTGCTCAGAAACCTGCGTGGGTCGCATCCGCTATCTCGGCGTCATGCTCTACGATGCGGATAAGATCGAACAGGCCGCCAGCGCCGACAAAGAGACCGATCTTTACGATGCGCAGCTCGATGTGTTCCTCGATCCCAACGATCCTGACGTGATCGCTGCAGCGCGCCGCGACGGGATCCCGGAAGACTGGATCAAATCGGCCAAGGAAAGCCCGATCTGGAAGATGGCGATGGTCTGGAAAGTGGCGTTTCCGCTGCATCCAGAGTACCGCACGCTGCCGATGGTTTGGTACATCCCGCCGCTGTCGCCGATCCAAAATGCGGCTCAGGCCGGCAAGATCGGCATGGATGGCGCGATGCCGGACGTGACCTCGCTCCGCATCCCGGTGAAGTATCTGGCCAACATGCTGACCGCTGGCGACGAAGCCCCTGTGGTGCAGGCGTTGGAGCGCATGCTCGCTATGCGCGCCTACATGCGCGCCAAAACGGTGGAAGGCGTAACCGATGCGGCGATAGCTGCACGGGTCGATCTCAGTCCGACGATCATTGAGGACATGTACAAGATCATGGCCCTTGCCGATTACGAGGATCGGTTCGTCATCCCGACCACTCACCGCGAGCAAGTTGAAGACGCCTACGACCTCAAGGGTGGCTGCGGCTTCACCGATGGCAATGGCTGCTCGACCGGCGATTCAGGCTCTCTGTTCGGCGGCAAGAAGAAGGCGCTGAAGATGCCTGAGGCCTTGGGTCAGGGAGGGCGCTGATATGATCGATCGTACACTCAAAGCCCTGTCGCTGATCCTCAGCTATCCGACCCTTGAGCTGCAACAGGCCATGCCGGAGATCGGTGGCGTGTTGGCCTCGGAAAACCGCTTGACGGCAGTGGCGCGCCGTGACCTTCGACCGCTGGTCGAGGAGCTGGCGAACCGCGACATCTACGAACTGGAAGAGCAGTATGTCATGCTGTTCGACCGCTCACGCACGCTCTCGCTCAACCTGTTTGAGCATGTTCACGGCGAAAGCCGCGATCGTGGTGGCGCGATGGTCTCACTGATCGAGACCTACCGCGAGGGCGGCTTCGATCCTGCCACCAGTGAGCTGCCGGACCATCTTCCCGTGCTGCTGGAGTTCCTGGCCACACGACCAGCCTCCGAGGCGCGCGATACGCTGGCTGATGCCGCGCATATCTTCAGCGCGCTCAGCGAACGGTTGGTGCGCCGTGAGAGTGTCTATGCCGGTCTCTTCAACGCGCTGGTCCAGCTCTGCGGTGTTCACGCTGACAAACAAGCCGTAGCCGACCTTCTGGAGGAACCGGAGGTCGATCCCAATGATCTGGAAGCGCTCGACAAGGTTTGGGAGGAGAGCGAGGTGCTTTTCGGTCCCGATCCAAATGCCGGCTGCCCGCAGGTTCGCGACATGCTCGCGCGCATGGATGAACCCATCAACCCGGCCCCCAACACCGCACCGGCCCATGTGCCGGCAGCCGAATAGGGAGGAAAGACCATGTTTCCCAATTTTGATATCGACTTCATCATCTTCGGCATCATGCCCTATGCAGCACTGACCATCTTAGTTGTTGGCTCCATCGCGCGTTATGAACGCGACCCATTCACGTGGAAAAGCTCCTCCAGCCAGCTCTTGCGCCGCAAGCAATTGATCCTGGGATCGGTGCTGTTCCACGTTGGCATCATCGTCGTGTTTTTTGGCCATTTGCTTGGGCTGTTCACGCCGATCTGGATCCTGGATCTGCTCGGTGTGCCCTATGCGCTCAAGCAATGGGCCGCAGTGCTCATTGGCGGCTTTTTTGGTGTCATCGCTCTGATTGGCAGCAGCCTGCTTTTGCATCGCCGCTTAACCGATCCGCGCATCCGTCAGACGTCAAGCTTCGCTGATATTGGCATCATGGTGCTGATTTGGCTGCAGCTTCTCATTGGACTGGGCACGATCTTCCTGACGCTTCAGCACATGGACGGCGCAGAGATGGTTCTCTTCATGAACTGGTCGCAGAGCATCGTCTCGTGGAACATCAATGCCTGGGTCAACGTGATCGACGTGCATTGGATGTACAAGCTGCACATCTTCCTTGGGCTGCTGATCACGGCACTGTTCCCATTCACCCGTTTGGTGCACATCTGGTCCGGTTTTGCCGCACCGTTTCGCTATCTGTTTGGGCGAACCGGTTACCAGATCGTACGGTCAAGGCGGCAAACGCCGCTTGGCCGGACGAGACAGGACGCGCCTTCGTCCACACCGGCGGAGTGATATCATGACGAACCCGACCCATTCGCTTGCCAACGCTGGTGCCCCGAAAGGGGCTCAGCAGACCCAAGGCTCCATTGTCGTCAACGGGGAAACCATCACACCCGAAGCCATCGGCTTGGAGGCGCAGAACCACACCGCGCCGAAGAACAAGCCAGGCAAAGCTTGGAACCAAGCCGCCCGCGCCATGGCCGTGCGCTTGGTCCTGCTTCAGGCAGCGCGGCGTGAAGGTCTGGAACCTGAACTGGCTGAGGTCGGGCCTGGCCGGTTTGAAACGGAGGAAGAGGCGCTCATACGTGCGCTTCTTGAGCAAACAATCACCGTTCAGCCTCCAGACGAGGAGGAGGTTCGCGCGGAGTGGGCCAGCAAACCTGAGCGTTTTCGCTCGCCACCCTTGTGGGAGGTTTCCCACATCTTGGTCGCGTGCGACATGGGTGATCCCAAGGCTCGCGTTGCTGGTTTCAAGCGCGCGGTTGGTCTTGCAAAGCTGGTTCATGCCCAACCGAAAAACTTCGCGCGCATCGCCGCTGACCACAGCGATTGTGGGTCAAAGTCCAATGGCGGCATGCTCGGTCAACTGTCGCCCGGCGATAGCGTACCGGAGTTCGAGAAAGCGCTGCGCGGACCCGCCGAAGGCGAGATAACCGCCAAGCCGGTTCCAACGCGCCACGGCTTTCACATTATCCGTATGGATGCTCTGGCGCTGGGCCAAGCCCTTCCCTTCAGTGCTGTCCGCGACAAGCTCGCCGACGCTATGGAGAAAGCTGCCTGGGCCAGACAGGCGCGCCGGTTCCTCAACACCCTGGTGCAGGACGCAACGATAGAAGGACTGAGTTTGAACCCTGATTGATTGCGCAGCAGAAACAGCGCGAAAGGCCAAGATGATGCTTGCCATGAAAACCGAACGTCGAGGCGATTGCTTGGAGCCAACGCGGTCCATGCTGATTGAGGATCCGATCAGCTTTCTTGCTGAGGACCATCTACGGCATCGGCAGATTTGCGCCATGCTCGGCCACATCGTTGATGATGCCACGCCTGAGTTTCGATCCATGGGCCTGTCGCTGGCGTTTCTGCGGCACGAATTCTTGCTGCACAATGCCGATGAACGTGCCGGGCTTTTCCCGCTCATGGTCGAACGCTGTGAACCGGAGGACGAGATTGAGCTGATCATCTCGCGGGTGCAGGAGGACCATGACGCGGCACAAGATATGGCCAAGGGCGTCTGCCGCGTACTGGAATCCATCATGGAGGATGATCGCGTGCCGAGCGAGGAAGAGCGCATTTGCATCAAGCTCTTCATTGCCAAGTGCCAACGCTATCTCATTTGGGAGAATGCGATCATCCTGCGGCTGGCGCGCGCGCGACTTGCGGAGGCCGATCTTGCCGAGCTGGCGCGGCAAATGCTTCTGCGTCGAGGTCTGATTGAGCCAGCCCATCCCACATCGAAGGACAATTGACATGGTCGAGAGACTGCTAGCGCGCAACGTGGCATGGTCGATCAAACGCAATGAACAGGACCCCGGCTATTTCGCCCGGCTCGCCGAGCAACAAGCGCCGGACTATTTCTGGATCGGTTGTTCCGACAGCCGTGTCCCGGCCAATGTTGTCGCCGGCCTTGATCCTGGCGAGGTGTTTGTTCACCGCAATGTGGCCAATGTCGTCCATTCCTCGGATATGAACCTCCTCAGCGCGCTGGAATACGCGATTGAAGCTCTGCAGGTGCGGCAGGTGATTGTCTGTGGCCATTATGGATGTGGCGGTGTGAAGGCGGCGACTGAAAGCCTGCCGCATGGCCTCGCGGACCATTGGCTTGAGCCGATCCGTCGGCTTGCTCGCGCCTATGCGGTGGATTTGGCGCATGCCCAAACGAACGAAGAGAAACAAAACAAGCTCGCCGAGCTCAACGTCATTGAAGGCGTGTTGCGGGTTTCAGAAACACCCATCGTTCAGCGCGCTTGGCAGCGCGGGCAACCGGTTGCCATCCATGGTCTGATCTACGGTCTCAGCGATGGACGCTTGCGCAACTTGAACTGCACCGTGAGCGCGGGACATCTGGATCGCGAACCGTCGCCAACTGATCCGCGCGTGCATCTGCCTAAAGGAAACAGCGCATGAAAATTGCCTACACCATGATGCCCGGCCGAGGCGATATGGACCGGCTTCTTTCCAACCTCGCCGAGCGGCTTGCAGCAAGAGGGTACCGCGTGCGCGGCGTCGTGCAATCCAACCAGGAACGACCTGGCGACCATCCCTGCGACATGGATATAAAGGTTTTGCCGGATGGACCGGAGCTACGGATTTCGCAAGCTTTGGGCAGTGGCTCGCGCGGCTGCCGCCTCGACCCGTCCATCCTGGAGAAGGCGGCTGTTGCCGTTGAGCAGAGTCTCGACCTGGCAGCCGATCTGCTCTTGATCAACAAGTTCGGCAAGCACGAGGCCCAAGGCCGCGGCTTATCGCAGGCCGTCGCCAAGGCTGTTGAAATGGATGTTCCTGTGATCTGCGGGCTGAACGCGCTCAACAGACACGCGTTTGTGGACTTCACCGGCGGTGCGGCCACACAATTACCGCCAGAGCTCGACGCGATGGTTCGGTGGGTGAATGAAGCGCGATCCAACATGCAGGCCGCGTAATCGGTCTCACCACACCTGCCACAAGCATAACTGCAAACCACTTCAATAGGGGATCATCATGGGAGAACAGCCCCATCTGAGTGGTCCAGTTCGGGCCAGGGTCCGATGCCGGCGTTCCTTTGGTTAGCCGGGCGTAGAAAAAGAAGCCTGAAAAGCACTGAGTGGTGCGCGGCGCTAAGCGATTGCAGTCTATTCTCTTGGTCTGGCGTGCATCGCAGTGAGCTGGCCCTACTGAGCGACGCGCTTGAACGCGCGGGAGTGGTCAAGGCACCGCGTGGCGTCGAGCAGTGTGATTGGCTTCCTTTTCCTGATGGACCCTTGGGTCTTCACCAGCCCCCACTCATCAAGTCGAGGTCGCTTAACGGCAAATTTACCATGCAACACTTAGTTTACCCTGTCTGAGACCGTCCGCCGTTCTGACCAAAAGCGCTGGGTTGGTCGCAGTCGGTGTTGGAGCTGCCAGGGGATTCCTGGCTGGCTTAAGTGTGTTTGTATGAAAGCGTAGCGATCGGTAGCCATGCAAAAAGCGCTGACACGATGGCACGATATGCTGGGCGAGCGCCTTACTATGGGCAGCGGTAACGCTGCGGTCCATGTGGCGTCCTTGTTGATCAATCTGCTCGCTTTGGCGCTGCCAATCGTTCTGATGCAGATTTATGATCGCGTCATCCCGAACCAAAATCGCGCCACGCTCGTCGTTCTTGGAATCGGATTGTTGGGCGCCGTTATCGCCGAAGTTGTGATACGCAACGCGCGCTCGCGGCTCATGAGCTATGCCGGCGCGCGCTACGAGGTCGATACGACGCTGCGCCTTTGCCGACACTTCTTGCACGCCGATGCGACAGAAATCGAAAAAACGCCCCCTGGCGTGCATGTTGGCAGGCTGACCGCCATTGATCGGATACGGGACTTCAGAAGCGGAGATGCCGGAGCGACGGCGCTCGACCTGCCCTTTTCCGTTCTGTTCTTGGTGGCCGTGGCGTGGATCGCAACGCCAATTGCCGTGCTTCTCTTCGGCGTAATAGGCGTGACCATCCTGGTCGTGCGTCGGTTGACGAAAGCCTCTGAAGCTTTGGCAGCCGAGCGCGCCACGCTGGAAGGGCGCCGCCATTCCTTTCTCATTGAGGTGCTCAGTCGCATTGAGCCGGTGAAAAGCGCCGGCATCAACGCGTTCATGGAACGCCGCTATGAACGGCTGATGAAATCGAGCGCTGCTACCACTGCGGCTTTCACAGCCACCAGCACTGTGGCTCAGGGCGTGATCGGTGCAGTCTCGCAACTCACACCGGTGGCGGTCGGTGCAGTAGGTGCCATCCTTGTTTCTTTCAACGCCATGTCGATCGGCGCACTCGCGGCGGTCATTCTGCTGTCAGGCCGAGCAATTCAGCCCATCATGCGCCTTGAAGCGCTGGTTGCCGGCGACCTCAATACCCGCCGACTGGAGGAGGACCTTGAGGGCGCTCTTGCGACGGCGGGAGCCAAGCGCGGCAATGCCGATCCAGGGCCGATTGAAACGGTCTCGCTGCGCAATGTGGCGTGTATCAAGAAGGATGATGGTTCCCACGTTCTGGAGCGCGTCAATCTTGACCTTAAGCGGGGCGAGATCATCGGCATTCGCGGGCTGAACGGATCAGGCAAGTCGTCCGTCGTCGGGCTGATGGCGGGGCAAGTCCTTGCCGAACAGGGCGAGGTTCTTATCAACGACACGCCCATCGAAGAGATTTCACCAAGCGCTTTGGCCGGCCAGATTGCAATGCTGCCTGATCGTCCGACGCTGCTTGATGGCACGGTGCTGGAGAACATGACGCGGTTTCGGCCGCAAGATCACCTCGATGAGGCCATTGAACTTGCCACTGCGCTGGGCATGGATCGTTATTTCGCCGCGCACCCGGACGGTCTTTCGATGAAGATCCGGCAGGGCGTCAGCGCCGGTTTGCCAACCTCCGTTATCGATCGCGTTGCCCTGGTCGCCGGCCTTCTCGGTAACCCAAGCTTGGTGCTTTTCGACGAGGCGAACATGTCGCTGGACTTTGAGGGCGACGCGCTGTTGCGCGCGCATCTTTTTGCACGCCGCCAGTCCGCAGCCGTCGTCTTGGTCACCCAGCGTCCAAGCTATCTGAAGGGCTGCGATCGACTTTATCGCATTGAGGATGGAAAGCTGGTCGCCGATGACGGGTCGGACCTGCCGTTCAACCAGAGCACGCCGCACGAAACTGCGGCCAGGATGGTTGTCGCATGACGACGGTCCCGTCCAACCTTTCAAACGCCGATCTGGGTCAATTCAGCGTCAAGGAGTTGCAAGACCTTGCGGTTTCAGCCTTTCGCAACGGCGACAACAAGGATCGGCATGCCAGGTTCGAGCAAATCAGCGATGCGCTAGCGGCAGGATCCATATGCGGCAAGCCGATTACGGGGCCAGCCGTTGCTGCCATGTTGCTGGTGTTAGAGCGGCTTGATTGGTCGGTGTCGATCGAGAACATGGCGCGGTCGATGCCCCATTTCCCCGAAGAGTTCAGCGTTGGCGAATTGCGGGAGGTGCTTGGCCGTCTGGGATTTGCCAGCGAAGAGCATCTGCTGCGCCCCGATGAGGTGGAGCCCAGTCGACTTCCTGGCTTGGTGCTGGATGTCGAGACCTTTCCGATGGTCGCGGTGGCCAATGCCAAAGGGTCGATTGAGCTGATCGATCCAAGAACTGGCGACCATCGGCCATTGCCGAGTCAGCCAATACGGTTGGTGCATTTCCATGCGGTTGTGCCGACCGATGATGCCAATCGCAACAAGTCTTGGGCCGCGCGCGTCGCCCGGCGTTTCACGTCAAAGCTGCTGTTTCTGCTTTCGCTGACCTTTGTCATCAACTTGATGATCATAGCCACGTCGCTGTCGGTCATGGCCATCTACGATGTCGTCCTTCCAGCCCAGGCAATGGACACGCTTCTTGCCATTGTGATTGGCGTTGGCATTGCCTTTACCGCTGAGCTGTGGTTGCGCCGAATTCGCGCGAAGATGATCGGCCATCTGGCAGGCCGACTGGAATACATCATTGGAACCAACATCTTCGCCAAGCTGATGGCGCTTCCGGTAAGTTCGCTGACGAGTGTTCCGCTGAGCAGCCAGATCTCGCGCCTCAAGCAATTTGAAACCGTGCGGGATTTGGTCGCGGGACCTCTGGTAACCGTCGGGCTGGAACTGCCTTTCGTTCTCATGTTTGCGTCCGTGCTTTTCTTGGTCGGCGGGCCGCTTGGGTTCATTCCCATCGCTTTGATTGCGGTCTACGCAGTGATTGCCTGGGTCATGTTCCCCCATGTGCGCCGGTTGTCAGCGGAGTCGAGCGAGGAACGATCCGAACAGCACCACATGGTGCTGGATACGCTCGCCAACCTAAGAACGATCCGCCGACTTGGATGTGAGGACCTTTGGCTGGAGCGCGTAGGCCAGGCAACGGCGCGGGCAGCCCGCACCAAACGCCGAGCCCAAGAGGCAAACCGCGTTCTAACAAGTCTTTCTGCCGCGACCATCCCGATAACCGGTGGCGCGACCGTGCTTCTCGGCGCACACCTGGTGATGAACGAGGTACTCACGGTCGGTGCCTTGATTGCCTGCATGATCGTGATTTGGCGCGTGATCACCCCCATTCAGCAGGGCATGCTTTTGCTTTCCCGATACGCTGATCTGGCGCGTCTGGTCGGGCAAATCGATCGCCTGTTCAAGCTTCCAGAGGAAAAGACCAACGACAATCTGAAAGGCGCCAGCATCAAGGGCGCTGTGAAGTTCGAGCGTACCACCTTCCGCTATGCCGGCTCGACGGAGCCGACGCTACTCAACCTCATGATCGACATTGAACCCGGTGAACTGGTCGCCGTTTCGGGCACTTCTGGGGCCGGAAAATCGACCCTATTGCGTTTGGTGCTCAATCTCTATCAACCGCAGTCGGGGTCGGTCAGTGTCGATGGCATGAATGTCCGGCAGCTGCCGGTTTCGGTGCTGCGATCCACGATTGGTTATGTGCCGCAGCAACCTGCGCTTTTTCACGGAACACTATCGCAGAACCTACGTCTTGCGGCGCCAGCTGCGACAGACGATGATTTGCACGCCGTCGCCGATGAGTTGGATATGCTGGCCACCATCCAAACTTTGCCGCGCGGCTTCCACTCGCGTCTTGATGAGTTTGAACAGGGCCATATGGCGCAAGGTATCCGTCAGGGTCTTGCCATCATGCAGGCGTTTTTGCGCCGACCCAAGATCCTTCTGATGGATGAGCCGATCAAAGGCCTCGATCCACAGGTTGAAAAAGCCTTTGTCGAGGCGATTGAACGGCGCCGCGGTCAGGTAACGAGCATCATGGTCACCCACCGCCCCAGCCATATCCAGTTGGCTGACCGTTCGCTCGTGCTTGCGCGCGGCCAAATCGCCCACAACGGCCCGCCGCAGCAAATGCCTGCAAAGGTGCCAGCATGAGCGTTCGATTGGACCAATTGCGGACATCTCTGCCATCCAGCCATGAGTTTCTGGCGCCGGTGGATAGCAACGAGTTTGACGCCGATCCCGTTTCAACAAGCATGTTGATCGAAGAGCGACGCCATACGCGGGTGGCACGGCAGACCATCGCTGGATGCTTGGTGCTTCTGGTGGTTCTTATCGGTTGGGCGAGCTTGGCGCCTGTCCACGAGGTGGTGTCTGGCAATGGCGAGATTCTACCCGTAGGCCTCGTTCAGCCGGTCGAACATCTGGAAGGCGGCATCGTTGCCGCCGTGCATGTTGAACCGGGGGACCGTGTGTCGGCGGGTGACCTTTTGGTCGAGTTGGATTCCGCCTCGACGCGGGAAGAACTGGTTCGAGCCCAGACGCGGCTTGAAGCGCTACAACTGACCATCGAACGGCAACAGAACCTTGCCAATGGCGGGGAACTGCGACCGTCGGTCGACACCATGTGGCTGCGGCTCCATGACAGTCAATCCGAGGCGCAGACAAGCGCTGAACAATACCGCGATGCTCAGCTCGATGTCCTGCGCGCCGAACGGTCACGCTTGGAGGCCGAGTTGGCCGGTGTGCTACTCGAGCAACAAAGCAACGACGAGGAGTTGGCCATCGTCAACCAACAGGTTGCCGCCTATGAGCGGGCGCTCCAAAGCGGCGCCGTCAGCCAGCGCGAGCGCGACGGTGTTGCGCGAGATGCCCTCTCCCTTCAACGCGAGCGGTCACGGCTGGCAAGCAGCGCGGATGCTTTGCGCGCGTCCATCGTCCAAGCCGAGGCCCGCGAATCCGAACTGGTTGCGCGCTTGCGTCAGGAAGCATTGACGGCGGTGTCTCAGTTGGAAGGCGAGCGTGCTGAGGCCGCAGCGTTGGTTCGGCAGTTTGAAGACCGCCAAGACCGGCAGGCGATCGTTGCGCCGGTCGATGGCATCGTCAACGTTATCAATGTTCGAGGTCCCGGTGATGTCATCTCCCCGGCAGATGTGGTCCTGGAGCTTGTGCCCAACAGCCAGAATGTCTTCGCGCAGGTCGATGTTCCCGCCGAACGCATTGGCGGTATTGAAGTTGGTATGGAAGCCAGTGTGAAGGTGCTGACCTACGATTTTACTCGTTTTGGCGCAGTCGATGCGATCGTCGAAAATGTCTCGGCGTCAAGCGTGGTGCGGGAAGACGGTCAATCGGTTTTCGTTGTGGACCTTCGTCTTGTTGACGATGATGTCCACCGGAATGGCCGAGGGCCTTTGCAACCAGGAATGACAGTTGTTTCGGATATTGTGACTGGATCACGTACGGTTCTTGAGTATTTGCTCAAACCCATGCGCGTTCTTTCCGATCGGGCCATGAGCGAATCCTAACTCAAGCTTGGAACTGCGCAGACTGGTCAGCCGCGTCGCTCATGCTCCGCTCTCTCGCCGCTGTTCGGCATTCGATCAACGCAAATGCAACAGGGCTGACTGTTGGTCATCGGAACTGCCACCTGCCTTTTCACCTTTTTTGCCAAGCCTTCAAGACCTCGGTCTTCTTCGCGCCTGGCACGACCCGATGCGTCCCGCGGTTCGATCTGTTCCTGGTTCCAACTACCGAAAGCCTGGCACCTGCGAAATCGCCATTTGTAAGAAAATGTTAGGGTTAACCGTCCATTACCTGAGGGATGGATGGTAAGCATCGCCAGATTGAAAAGTTCAACAAGGGTACGGGCCTGCCCCGGTCTTTGCAGGCACCCGTTTGCTTGATTTGCATCGGCATGGTCGTTGGACTGACGGCCTGTTCGACGGGTCCCCGAAACGCCGCTTCCTACACCGGCTCAACGATAACCTCGGCTGTTGTCAACGATCCGGAGGTCTTGGCTGCGTCGGAGGGTGTCGCACAGGCTGATGCTCGTCTCGACGGCGCAAGGGCAGAGATGTTGCCCAGCGTGTCGTTGAACGCATCCTTGGTATCGGAAGATCCAAACGCGGGCTCATCTCGCGACGTCGAGGACTCGCTTGGGTTCAGGGCATCTTTGCCGCTGTTCCGCGGCTTCGGAACCCTCAATGGCATGCATCAGGCCCGGGCCGAGCAATCGGCGGCTGGGAGTGGTTATGATACCGCCTTGGCATCAGCGGTTGTGCGGCTCGTCAACGCCATGGCCCAAGTCGACCGGGACAGGCAGGTTGTTGCCGTGCGTGAGCAGGAACTCGTCAGCCTACGCACCTTCCTACGAGAATCGCAGCAGCGCCGGTCCTCAGGGATCATTTCTGGCGCGGATGTCGATCAGATTCGCGTTCAGGTGGCAGAAGTCGAAGCCGAATTGGCCCAGTCACGAGGAGCTCTGCGGGGAAGTGAGGCGAGGCAAGCATCTTTGCTCGGCAGCATTGACTTCGACCTTGTCGATGTTCAGGACGTCGCAGCCTTATTGCCTGCCAGCGAGGCAGAAGCCATCCAAACCGCAGTAGCGGAAAATCCGGTCCTTGCCGAGGCGCATTGGCGGGCGGAAGCCGCGCGCCGAGGCGTGCAAGTGGCCATGGCATCGCTCGCACCATCGGCGGATTTCTCCATCGTTGGCGAGCAGGCAAACGGCGGAATCCTTAGCGATAGCGACGACCTTGATCTGGAGTTTCGCGTCGATGTTGAGGTTCCTCTGTTCAACGGTGGTCGCCGACTGGCCGACATCCGCGAAAGCCAGTCCCTGCATCGCGAGCTAGGACATCGCTATCAGGCGGCGCACCGCGATGTCATCGCCGACGTGCAAGGCGCTTGGGCCCGGTATGTGGCTGCTGAAACTGTTGAACGCGTTTCCAATGAACGACTGGCCGCCGCGCGCCGCGCCTTAACAGCAACCAGAGAGGCACGCCGTATCGGAGCACGCACCATCACAAACGAGTTGGATGCCCGTCGGGATGCGCTGAATGCTCAAGTGGCAGTTGCCGATGCGGCACTAGAGATAATCGTCGCCAGTCATGACCTTTTGCTGCAAACAGGTCGGATCAACTTGGCTAATAATCTTTCCGATTGATTGACCATTTTTCATAACATCCCAGGCGGATGCGGTGGAAATAACGTGTCAGCAACCTCTTGCCTGCGAAGCTACCGGTTGGTTTGAAACGGTACGCGTGTCTCATGGCAAAACAGGAAAATTCCCCGCTCTCGGCCCTGATCTCTGATCGTGATGTGCAAACGGCATCGGCATCGGACAAGGCCCTCAAGAGCCAAACAGATGTCGGTTTGGATGAGAGCCTGTCTCCTAGTTCATCCCAGGCCGATTTGGGCGCATCAGCAGCCAACGCTGCGGCAATGTCTCTGTTTTTCGCCTTCGATCGCGATGGTGTCACGCCTGCCAACCAAGGTGCCACCGACGAGACAACGGCCAAAGACCTTGGTCCATTGCCGGCTGATGCCAAATCGGCATCGGCAGCTATGCCTGATGCTGTTTTCGATCCGGAGGGTTTTGTCGCAGACACCGGAGCACCGTCGGTTCAGCCTGCAGATAACATTGAGCAAATGGCCCGGGCCGAGGCGGGAGCCAGAGCCGCCGGCGCTGAAGTTGCGCCTGCCGCGTTGGGCGGTGGTATGGAGCCTTCGGGCGATATTCCGCTTCAAGACAATGATGCACCCACAAAAGGTGACAAGCAGACCCACGTACCTGCTAACGAAGTAACCGGGTCGGCATTTTCAGATGACCCGGTTGAAACCGCTCCAGCTGAACAGCCAGTGGCGAATCTGGCCAGTATTTCGGCCATCTCCGACAGCGATGGCGCTTCGGACGGCGTGATGGAGAACGCGGCCAATGGCACGGTTGTCGGTGTGACGGCCCTGGCCAGCGACGCCGATGGGAGCGACAGCGTCAGCTACAGCCTGTCCAACGATGCCGGCGGGCGGTTTGCCATTGACCCCACCACCGGTGTGGTCACCGTTGCCGGTGCGATCGACCGCGAG
>JBKAGN010000069.1:0-14442 GCA_046290415.1 Hyphomicrobiales bacterium | reverse complement strand
GGAAGATCGATATCACCAGAACGATGATAAACGCCGGCCAGATGAAGGCGTACTTCACCCGATCATGTCTGACCGCATCCCCCTGCATCTTCACTCCCTTCGTTTTTCCCGAAGGTTGCCCCGAACGGGCGCCGAGTTCAACCCGTTTTTGTAGTTCTACTATGAAAAACTAACATGTCACCGACTTTTGATGAACCAAAAATACAAAAGTATGCGCATTTAGCGCCGCAGAGCCGCCCATAATCGAGTTTCCAGCGGAAACGCCCGTCAATCAGTTGCCATCAACAGCCATTTTGGTAATTATACTACAAAAATGAGGAGTCCAGCATGCTGGTTGCGCCGTCAGCCCACACCATCGACCCCAGCACCGGCGCGCTCGCAGCGCACACCGGGCGATATCAAAAGCACTTGTCGGATTTGCGCGGTCTTTATGCAGACGAGGACGCTTTCGAGCGGGCCTTGAACGATCAAGGCGATCGGGTCGTCTACACGGTGGAAGATGTGCGCCCGCAGGCAAATTCCGGCGATTTGATCTTCGGCACCACTTTCATGGAGCCCGGCCAGATTGGCGAAGAGTTCTTCATGACCCGCGGCCACATCCACGCTACCGCAAACCGGCCAGAGACCTATTACGGCGAGTCCGGTGAGGGCCTCATGCTGATGGAGTCGCCAGATGGGCAGATCTCCATCCTAGAAGTCCGACCGAAGGTCATGGTCTATGTGCCGCCGCTGTGGATACATCGCTCGGTGAACACCGGCGACGAGCCGCTGGTGATGAGCTTTTGCTACCCTGCCGACTCCGGCCAGGACTATGAGGTGATCGCCAAGTCGGGTGGCATGGCCGTGCGCATCATCGCCGAGGGCGACGGTTGGGCCCGCGTTCCCAACGCGAGCTACCGGCCAAGAACGCAAGCTGAGATCGACGCCATTCTGGCAACCCAGGACTTTGGCGGGCGGGACCAGAGTTAATGTCCTACCAACCAGCCACCAAACCTACCTTCTATTTCATCGGTGTCACCACGGCGAAGTCGTCGATCATGAAAGTCTTCCCCAAATGGGCCGAGCACCTTGGCCTTGGCGATGTTGCCATGCGCGGGATCGATTTCGTGCCACACGACAAGCCCGAGCGTTACCGTGAGATGGTCGCCTTCCTGAAGAACGATCCGCTGTCTCTCGGCGCGCTGGTCACGACCCACAAGCTGGACCTGTTCGAAGCCTGCCGCGACCAGTTCGACGAAATCGATCCGCTGGCAACGATGATGGCCGAGACCAGTTGCCTGTCGAAGCGCGACGGCAGACTGATCTGCCACGCCAAGGACCCGATTTCCTCGGGCCTTTCGCTGGATGGGTTTTTGCCACCCAACCATTTCGCGGACACAGCGGCAGAGGTTTTCAGCATGGGTGCCGGTGGCTCGACCATCGCCCTAACCTGGCACCTCATGCAAGCCTCGCGCGGTGCCAATCGCCCCTCGCGGATTGTCGTGTCCAACCGGTCGCAGCCACGCCTCGATCACATTCGCAGCATACATGAGGCGCTCGGCAGCAATGTGCCGGTGGACTATGTGCTCGCGCCGAGACCCGAGGACAATGACACCACCCTCACCACCCTGAAACCTGGCAGTCTGGTCATCAACGCCACCGGCCTCGGCAAGGATGCACCGGGATCTCCGCTGACCAACGCAGCGCAGTTTCCGCAGGACGGCATCGCTTGGGAACTGAACTATCGCGGCGATCTGGTCTTCCTCGACCAAGCCAAGGCACAGGCTGAAGCGCGCCACCTCCAAGTGGAAGACGGCTGGGCCTATTTCATCCATGGCTGGACGCAAGTGATCGCCGAGGTCTTTGACATCACCATTCCAACGTCTGGGCCCGCCTTCGATCGGATTGCTGTGATCGCCGCGAGGGCAACGGGGCGACCCCAACCGGCAGCAGCGCATCATGCAGATTAGGCGCGAGCTGGGCTTTCCGCCAACTGGCGCGCCGGCGCTATTCTGGCTCGGCCAGGCCGGATTCTGGTTCGACACAGGCGATCATCGTATTCTGATCGATCCCTATCTCTCCGACAGCCTTGCGAAGAAGTATGCCGGGCAGGTCAATGATCACAAGCGCATGATGCCAACACCGATCAGGCCGCAGGACCTGCCCGAGCCGGACCTTCTGCTTGTCACCCATGCCCACACCGATCACATGGATCCCGAAACGCTTGGGCCGCTGGCGACGCGATTTCCTGACCTGCCGTTCGTGGTGCCGCGCGCCAAGCTGTCGCTCGCGCGCGAGCGCATCGGAGCAACCGCGAACCTTATGACCGTCTCCGACGGCCAGATGTTCGCGCCGCTGCCCGGCCTTACGCTTCATGTCTTGGCCGCCGCGCATGAAACCCTGGAACGCGACGGCGACGGCAATGCGCCCTTCTTGGGATACGTCATCAAGGCCGGCGGCCTCACACTCTACCATTCCGGCGACTCCATCCCGTTCGATGGATTGCCGGAGGCGGTTCGTGCGCTCGCGCCCGACATCGCCTTGCTTCCGGTGAATGGTCGCGATGAAGCCCGATTGGCGTCAGGCATACCCGGCAACTTCACGCTGGAAGAAGCCATCACCCTTTGCCAGGATGCGAGCATCCCATGGCTGGTTCCGCATCATTTTGGCATGTTCGCTTTCAACACGATAAGCGAAGAGGCCATCGACGTGGCAAGTGCTGACATCACCAATCCGCGCATCGTCAAACCGGTGATCGGCGAAAGGCTGCAGCTTGACCTCTCCTAGCCTTCCCACCGATCCCGTTGTCCGCACGGAGGTTGACGACAACCTGCTGGAAGTCATCACCCGCAGCCTGCCGGACCTGCGCAAATCCGAACGACGCGTCGCCGAGGCGGTTCTCGCTGACCCAGCCAGTGCCCTGTCGGTGACACTGGCTGAACTCGCCCGCCGCTCCGATGTTAGCGAACCGACCGTTATCCGGTTCGCGATGGCGATCGGCTGCGAGGGGTTTCGCGACCTGCGCGTCAAACTTGCCCGCTCGCTTGCCTTTGCCCGCACCACCTCCCATTCGGCGATCTCGACCGCCGATGATTTGCCGGCTCTCATTGGCAAAGTGTTCGACTTCAACCTCTCCAACCTCAATTGGGTCAGCACACGGTTGGATCAGGCGGTCATCGGCGCGGCCGTCTCGGTGCTCGCGCAGGCCAATCGGATTGAGTTTTTCGGCTATGGCGCTTCGGCCATTGTGGCGCTTGACGCGCAACAGAAATTTCCAATGTTTGGCGTGCCGTGCGGCGCGCCACTCGACGGGCATCAGATGCTCATGACAGCCGCGATGCTAAAACCCGGCGACGTTGCGGTCGCCATTTCCAACACCGGCGAGACAGAGGCCGTGCGCCGGGCCGCGCGCTTGGCGCGCAAACAGGGCGCAAGCGTCATTGGAATCTCCGGCTCGCAAAGCCCGCTTCTGGAGGATTGCGACATCGGCCTCGTGATCGAGACGTTGGAAAACACCGACATTTACACACCCACCGTCTCGCGCCTTTCAGCCATGGTGGTGATCGACATTTTGTCCACCGCGGTCAGCCTCGCCCGCGACGAGGCCGAGCAGAAGCGCTTTGCTGCGATGAAAGCAGTGCTTGCCAAAACACGCGCCGGTCAGCGCGAGGATGGCGGAGGCTGAAGCCGGCGACATCAATGAACATTTGCGTATTCAATTTGACAAAGTTTCTATCGATGCGGTAGCCGAAGCACCTCGTACGGTTCGCTTTCAGCCCCGATAAGGCCCTCGCCTCATGCCCAAACAATTGCTCGTCGATCCGCAACAAACCCGTCAGTCTGGCGCGCTTGCCCTGTCACCGATTCCCATCCACGCCTACGACACGAGCCTGGAAACCGAGCGCGATGCGCGCGGCGATGAGGCTCTGAAACAGGCCTTGCGCCACATGATGGTGATCCGCGAGTTCGAGACGATGCTCGCCTCTTTCAAGGGCACCGGCGCCTATCAAGGGATCGACTACCTCTACAAAGGCCCGGCCCACCTTTCGATCGGCCAGGAAGCCGCTGCCGTCGGCGCAGCCATGGCCTTGAAGGCCGACGACTACATTCTCGGCTCGCATCGCAGCCACGGCGAGTTCATCGCCAAGGGTCTGGCCGCCATCGCAGAGCTTTCCGATGATCGGCTGGCATCCATTCTCGACACCTATGAAGACGGCAAGCTGCGTGACACGGTCGCCAAGCATGTCGGCGGCACGGACAAAGCATTGGGTGAAAACGTGCTGTTGTTCGGCCTGCTGGCTGAGATTTTCATGCGCGAGAACGGCTTCAACGGCGGCATGGGCGGCTCCATGCACGCCTTCTTCCCGCCCTTTGGCGCTTATCCCAACAATGCCATCGTCGGCGCTAGCGCTGGCATCGCCACCGGCGCCGCGCTGCGCCGCAAACTCGCCCAAGATGACGGCATCGTGGTGGCCAATGCCGGCGACGGATCCACCGGTTGCGGCCCTGTTTGGGAGGCGATGAACTTCGCGGCCATGTCGCAATACGACACGCTGTGGGACGAGGCCTACAAGGGCGGCCTGCCGGTGCTTTTTTTCTTCGCCAACAATTTCTACGCCATGGGCGGCCAGACCAAGGGCGAGACCATGGGCTGGGACCGTCTGGCGCGCATTGGCGCTGGCGTGAATCCGGCGCAGATGCACGCTGAAACGGTCGATGGGTCCAACCCGCTAGCCGTCGCCGACGCGGTCGCCCGCAAGCGCCAGCTTCTCATAGAGCGCAAGGGCCCAGCCCTCTTGGACGTGGAATGCTACCGGTTGGTCGGCCACTCGACCACCGATGCCAACGCCTATCGCACGCGTGATGAAATCAAGCTTTGGACGGAACAAGACCCAATTGGCCAGTTCGCCTCAGCGCTGACGGACGCGGGCATCCTGACCGACGCCGACGTTAAGAGCATGCGCGAGGGCGTTGCCGAGCAGATACTGGCTGTCACGCGCGCCGCCGTCGATCCAAAGGTAGCACCACCGGTCAACGTCGAAGCCGAGCCGACACGCATCGGCCAATTGATGTTTTCCGATACAGAGATCCCGGTGCCCTCAACGCCGACGCCGCTCATCAAGCCGATCGAAGAGGCTGCCGCTCTCCGCCAATTGGGCCGCAAGGCGCGTTTTGGCCTGGATGAGGATGGCAGGGCCCTGTCCGGCCTCAAAACCGTTACACTGCGCGATGGCCTGACCGAGGCCGTGCTGCATCACATGGCCCATGACGAAAGCCTGGTCGCCTATGGCGAAGAGTGCCGCGAATGGGGCGGCGCTTTCGGCGTTTACCGTGGCCTTAGCGATGTCCTGCCCCACCATCGGTTGTTCAACGCGCCAATCTCTGAGGCCGCGATTGTCGCCACGGCTATTGGCCATGCGCTTGCCGGTGGGCGCAGTCTAGTGGAGCTGATGTATGGCGATTTCATTGGCCGCGCCGGCGATGAGATATTCAACCAGCTCGCCAAATGGCAGGCCATGTCCGCCGGCCTGCTCACCATGCCGGTGGTTCTGCGCGCCTCGGTCGGATCAAAGTATGGTGCCCAGCACTCGCAGGACTGGACCTCGCTCATCGCCCACATTCCAGGACTCAAAGTCGTTTACCCTGCGACCCCCTATGATGCCAAAGGGCTGATGGCCTCGGCGCTCTCGTCCAACGATCCGGTGGTCTTTTTCGAAAGCCAACGGCTCTACGACCAGATTGAAATCTTCCAGAAAGATGGCGTACCGACCGACTACTACCGAATCCCGCTGGGTGAGCCAGACATCAAGCGCGAGGGTAGTGACGTCACCGTTCTCACCATTGGGCCATCGCTCTACCCGGCCCTGAAGGCTGCGGGCGAACTTGCGGACAGTGGCATCGAAACCGAAATCATCGATGCGCGTTCGCTCGTGCCTTTCAATTATGATGTGCTGCTTGCCTCGGTAAAAAAGACCGGCCACCTGCTCATCGTGTCGGAAGCCTCCGAACGCGGCAGCTTTGCCATGACCCTCTCCACCAATGTCACCCGCTTCGCGTTCGCCGATCTCAAAGCACCACCGCGCGTGCTCGGCTGCCCCAACTGGATCGTGCCGGGCGCCGATATGGAAACGACCTATTTCCCCCAGGCACACGACATCATCGACGTAATCACCGGCGAATTTTTCCCGTCCAAACGCACCAACAGAATCGGCGTGCGCACCTGGGATGATCTCGACCTCGCCCGTAAAGCGCTCTGAACAGGATTTCTTCCATGGCCACACCCATTCTCGTACCCCAATTGGGCAATGAAATCACCGAGGCCGAAGTGACCGAATGGGTCGCCGCGGAGGGTGACGACGTCAAAAAGGGAGACCTGATTGTCGTCATCACGACCACCAAGATGGCCATCGAAATCGAAGCGCCGGCTGACGGCACACTGAGCACCATTGCCATGCCCGAAGGTGAAATCGTCGAAGTCGGCGTGACCTTGGGAAAGATCACCTAGCCCGTGGCCCCGGTGATGCATCACATCGGCGGCGAAGGCGACGCTGTGGTCCTTATCCATGGCTTCGGCGCCGACCGCCTGGGTTGGATCGCCAATTCACCGGCGCTGCTCGACACCTATGCGGTCTGGGCGGCCGAGCTGCCGGGTCATGGGACGGCAGAACCTGGACCGATCACGCCGATCGACATAGCAGCTGCGCTCGCCGAGATGCTCCCACAATCCGGCGGGCCCATTGCCCTGATCGGCCATTCCTTGGGTGGCGCGATTGCGGGCCACCTCGCGGCCTTGCTGACCGACCAAATCGGCAAAACCGTGCTCATTGCGCCTGCTGGTTACGGCTCGGGCGCGGTCGCAGCAGACTTCCTGACCAATTTCTCCAACCTTCAAAGCGAGGAGGATGCCTTGGCCCATCTGCGCCAGTTGGTCGTGCGCGAGCGCCTGATCATGCCGCAGATGGCGCAGTATGTCCTCAAGCACTTGGAGAAGCCGGGCCGTCGTGAAGCTTTGGCGCAGATCGCGGAAGCCGCCTTGAATTTTGAACGACCGGCGCTGCCGAAAAACATGCTCGTGATCTGGGGCGAGAAGGACGCCATCAATCCTCCTGACACCAATTGGCTAAAAAGCCTTGGCGATCAGGCGATGCTGTTGCCGCAAATCGGGCACCTGCCCCATGTCGAGGCGGCGACGAAGGTCAACCGGCGCATCACTGACTATCTGGAAAGTCAGTCCGGCGCCTGAAGCGCCAAAATGGCCTTGGCTGCGGCTTCGTCGGTGACAAGGGTTCTACAGCCGGTCCGCGCAAGCGTTGCCATGATAGCGGCCGCGCGCCGCGCGCCTCCGGACGCCAATATGCCGTGCTTGGCGGTTGCGATCGTATCAAGATTGACCGCCATGACACGGTCGTGGATTGGGTGCGGGACAGTGTTGCCGCCGCCATCCAGAAACTGGCAAAGCGTGTCGCAGATCGCGCCGACCTTCAGCAGATCGGCATATTCATCTTGCGACAAAAACTGGTGGCTGAGCGAAGATCCTGCCACGCCGATGTCACCACAGCTCAGCACGGCAACATCGAGCTCTTCGGCGGCTTTTTCGACTTGCCTTAGCCCGCAGCGCTCGATCAAACGGATTTTTGTATCGTGGCTATCGACAACCAGCGGCGCCAGATAAAGCAGGCAATCGGCGCCGAGCCGGCCGGCCATGCGCCAGGAATAATCGATCGGGTTGACGCTGCTCGCTTCCAGCAACCCGCCCTGCAGCGAGATCACCCGCATGCCCGACCGGCGCTGCGGCCGAAAGGTCGAGAGCGAGGCGTTCAACGTCCGCCCCCAACCGACGCCGATAGTCATTTCATCGGTGAGTATGTCAGACAGCAGTTGGCCGAGCGCGGCCCCGACATCGCGCGCCGTTTCGTCCGCTGTGCCTGCGCCAGGCACGACGATGGCCTCGTCCAGGTTAAGCGACTCTTCCAGTTCAACAGCCAGCGCCGTGCAATCGCCAGGGCTGGTGTTGATCCAGATTTGAACTTCGCCGCGCTTGCGCGCCTCATCAAGCATGCGCACAACCGTCGAGCGGCTGACGCCGAGCGCTTCAGCGATCTCTTTTTGCGTCAGACCACGGTTGAAGTAGAGCCAGGCGGCGCGCACCCGCAGCGAGGCGGTGTCAGAAAGCGTGATCTGGCCGGCGCGGGTCAGTCGGGCCATTTCAACCCTCGCTGGCCATGCGCTGCAAAACGTCGGCCCGCGGCGGTGGGGCGCAGCCAGACTGCTCGCAATTCATCGCCGCAGCCGTCACGCCGTAACGCAATATATCGCCCAGCGCCTCGCAGGTGAGGTCGGCTAAAGCGGTGCGGGTCGTGAGGTCGCGTAGCATCAACTCCGCCATCATCCCGCCCATCAGCGTGTCGCCTGCCCCAACCGAGTCGACGATTGCGGCAGGGCGACCTTTAACCTCCACCATGCCCTCGGCGCAGAACCCTAGTGCACCCTGCTCGCCAAGCGTCACGACCACGAGCCCTGCGGCCGCGCCGAGTTTTTCAGCGGCAAAGTCCGCCGGCGACTGGCCCGGCGCCAGGAATTCAAGATCTTCATCGCTCAGCCGAATGACGCCGGCCTTTGATGCAATCGCTTGAATGCGAGCGCGCCAGTCTTCGACGTCCGGCGTCATGCTCGGTCGCGCGTTTGGATCAAGCGCGATCATGGTGGAATCCGCATGCGCCAGCGCGAAGGCGGCGATGTTGTCGGCCCCCGGCTTGTCGATCAACGAGATCGAGCCAAACGAGAGAATGTCGCCGTTCTCGGGCACAAATGCCTTCGGGTCGGGATTCATCAAAGCGGTTGCCGACAGCGCATTGAAAAAGGCGTAGCGCGCGACACCGTCGGTCAGTTCGACAAAGGCCAACGTGCAAGGATCATCGGCGCGGGGGGTGTGGCGTGTGTCGACGCCGTAGGCCTTGAGGTCGGCGATCAACCGTTCGCCAAAAAAGTCGGTCGAAATGGCGCCGAGAAAGCCTGACTTGGCGCCTGCCTGCGCGGCGGCCTTGGCGGCGTTAAACGGGGAACCACCAGCGCGTGGCGCGAACGCATCGCCGGCAGGCGAGGTGGTCGGGACAAAGTCGATCAACGCCTCGCCCATAAACCAAACCGTGCCCATGCCCTAGCACCCCCTTCATCCAGAACTGCCCTTCTTGTGCAGCAGGATCAAAGGGATAACAAGCGCAATGGCCGGGCAAAGCAAAGACGCAAGCTGTGATTTAATCCATTTCAACGAGCCGCACCGGATGTGAACCCCGGTCATCAACCGGACCTAGCTCGAGATCCGCAAGTAGAAGGCGTAGAGCTGCGGCAGAACGGAAGCCGGGTCCTCCAGACCGAGTTCGCGCGCGGCACGATATGGCCAGTTGGGGTCACGCAGGAATTCGCGCGCCATGGCCACGAGGTCGGCGCGCCCTTCAGCCACGATTGCATTGGCGTGCGTGGGTTCCGTGATCGCCCCAACCGCCATGGTCGGCAAACCAGTCTCGTGCCGGATCCGGTCGGCATAGGGCACCTGAAAACCCGGCGCGGGCTTTTGTGCTGCCAGCCGCTGGCCGCTGGGAAGGCCGCCGCCCGAACAATCCATCAGGTCGACGCCTACCTTTTTCAGTTCCGCCGCCAACACAACGGTATCGTCCAGCGTGAGCGCGCCGCCTTCGCCATCAACGCAAGACGCGCGATAAAGCACGGGTGTTCCGTCTGGCACTGATGCTCGCACCGCGCGTGCAACCTCAATAGGCAGGCGCATACGACCGGCCAAATCGCCGCCATAGGCATCATTGCGTCGATTGGACCAGGGCGACATGAAGCTGTGCAGAAGATAGCCATGCGCGCCGTGAATCTCGACCCCATCGAATCCAGCAGCGAGCGCACGCCGCGCGGCGGCGGCAAACGCCTCGACAAGAACCGGGATCTCATCGGCTGAAAGCGCCCGAGGAACGGGCCAACCCTCGCGCGCCGGGATCGCCGACGGCGCGATGGTCTGCCAGGGCGTTTCATCCGACCCTTCGTCCAGCGGACCGGCGCCGTCCCAGGGCCGCTTGGTCGATGCTTTGGGACCGGCATGCCCAAGTTGCATGAAGATCGGGATGCCCTGACGACGATAAAGCGCGGTCACGCGTGCCCAGGCCGCCACCTGATCGTCGCGATAGATTCCTGTGCAACCCGGGCTGATCCGCCCCTCGGGTGTAACACCGGTCGACTCGGTGATTGCGCCACCAAGGCCTGACGCCGCGTAGCGCCCATGATGGGCGATATGCCAGTCGTTCGGTGCGCCGTCATCGGCCTGATACTGGCACATCGGTGCCAACACGATGCGGTTGGCGAAGGTCACACCACGAAGGCTGAAGGGCGTAAAAAGCGGGGGCAAGACACTCATGCCAGCGCCTTGCGGCCGTGATAGTGGCCAATCGTGACAAGGCGAGCGTAGCAAACTCGCTCTCTTTTGCCTGAACCCGCGCCGGATTTTTCGCGCCCAAGTGTGCCAAAGTGTCGCACCAATGGAGGGCGCCGCTCAGCGCAGTTTGCGCCCCTGAAGGCGTTCGCATATCGAACAAAAGTTGGTATAACGAACAACGAGCATCCTTTCGAGCGTTGAGAAGTTGCGCCGTCCTGGCTTGAGGGTCCTCAAGAAAACCATGGACAAGGAAGGCACTGCGTGACTAAAATTTTTTAACTCGGATAAAAAAATTTCACAATGACCAAGGTTCGCGCCCCAGCAGTGACGCTGAGACGACCTTTGGCAACAAGGAGGAAAACCATGAAACACTGGAGGTCGCGGCTTGCTGCCGCTGTCCTGATCGCCGCTTCGCCCAGCATGGCGCTGGCGGAGGATGTGCTGACCATTGGCGTGCGTGCCGAAGCAGCTAGTATGGACCCGCATTGGACTCAGCTTTCTGGCGACACGCAGGTTCAGGAACACATCTTCGAACGGCTGGTAGGACTATCCTCGACCTCACAGCCGATCCCCGGTCTGGCGGTTTCGTGGGAACCGATCGATGAGACCACCTGGGAGTTCCGGCTGCGCGAAGGTGTTAAATGGCACGATGGCGAGGATTTCACCGCCGAGGATGTGGTGTTCTCTTTTGATCGCCTGCGTGCCGGCGTATCCGGCGCTCCGGCTTCTCCCGCCTTCCAGCTCGAGAAGGGCGGAAAGCAATGGGAAATGGTCGACGATTATACGATCCGCATCACGACGGACGGCCCATATCCAACGATGGCCGAAGATCTGGCGATGTTGCCGATCATCGCCGAGCACGCTGCCTCCGGGGCTGAGCCCTCGGTTGATTTCAACACCGGCGAGGCTGCCATCGGCACCGGACCTTACATGTTCAGCGAGTACACGCCTGGCAGTCAGATCGTTGTGACCAGGTTCGATGATTACTGGGGCGGGGAACCGCACTGGGATCGCGTCGTCTTCCGTCCTGTGGGGCAGGACTCGGCACGACTGGCAGCGCTACTGAACGGCGATGTCGACATGATCAACTATCCGCCGACAGTCGATCTGCCGCAATTGGAAGCCGACCCGAACTTCACTGTTTCGAGCATTGCTTCTGACCGGCTTATCTACATTATCCCCGGCAACAAGCATGTGGAGCCATTCATCACCGACGCCAATGGTGAGGTGATGGTGCCCAACCCGCTACGTGACTGGCGGGTGCGCCGTGCACTAAGCCTCGCGATCAACCGCGACGCGATCCGCGATCGGATCATGGGCGGTGCCTCGCTTCCGACCAGGAATATCGTGCCACCGGGCTTTTTCGGCTATGTCGATGAACTGGTGGCCGACCCCTACAACCCAGAGCAGGCGCAGGCCTTGTTGGCTGAAGCCGGCTATGGTGGAGGTTTCAACATCACGCTTCACGGCCCCAATGATCGCTACATCAACGATGCACGCATTCTGGAAGCCGTGGCGCAGATGTGGTCGCGGGTTGGCATCGTAACCGAAGTCGACGCTATGCCACGCAACATCTTCTTCTCTCGCCTGATCCGCGGCGATGAGCTGTCCATGCCTGGCTTCGATGTGCCTGAGTTCTCCATTGCCCTAACCGGCTGGGGCACGGTGGCAGGCGAAGCGACCTATACGGTCAGCGGCACGCTGGAGACCTACAACGCGGCAACCGGTGGCGGGAACGGTAACTTCGGGCGCTATTCGAACGCCGAGGTTGATGCGCGTTCGGTTCTGGCCAAGCAGACCATCGACAACGAAGAACGTCGCGCCATCCTGGAAGAGGCGATCACCGTTGGCATGGATGACTATGCCTACATTCCGATCCACTTTCAGGTGAACCAATGGGCCATGCGGTCTGATCTGGTGCATGATCCGCGCACCAACGAGCGCACCCGCGCCATGGATGTGACCCGGGCCGAATAAGATCTGGCATCTTGAAAAAGCGCCCCCGCCTGGCGGCTGCCGGGCGGGGGCGCGCGCCCTTGTTGGCCAATCAAGGTGAACGCCAAAGCCTGCTCGTTTCGTCTGGCTCGCAGGCCACACCATTCACTGAAATTTCTCGTATTTTTTCGGCTCGAGATCTCAACGTGCACCAAGACAAACGGATCGACGTGACATGACCGAGTTCATCGTCAAACGCCATTTGCAGGCGCTGCTGGTTCTGGCCGTGATGACGTTGCTGGTTTTCTTCGGCGTCAACGTGATCGGCAACCCGGTCTACATCTTTGCTTCGTCGGAATGCGATCAGCCCTGTTTGGACGCGATCATCAAGGACCTCGGCCTCGACCTGCCGATCTGGGAGCAATACCTGGTTTTCGTTGGCAACCTGCTGCAGGGGGATATGGGCAACTCCTTCACCCATGGCGTGCCGGCCATGTCCCTGATTCTCGAGCGCCTGCCCGCGACGCTGGAGCTTGCCTTTTGCGCGCTTGTGATCGCCCTTTTTGTTGGCCTACCGCTGGGTGTGGCTGCGGGCCTGCGCCCGAATGCCCTGTCATCGAAGATCATCATGGGGTTTTCGATGCTGGCGTTTTCAGTTCCAATCTTTTGGATCGGGCTGATCATGATCATCGTCTTTTCCGTGACACTGGGCTGGATGCCAGCGGTTGGGCGCGGCGACACGGTCAATGTTCTGGATGTCCATCTGAGCCTCTTCACCTTGGACGGGTTGCACCATCTGGTCATGCCGGCCGTCACGCTATCGCTGATCATGATGGCGATGGTCATCCGTCTAACCCGCGCTGGCATGCGCGAGGTTCTGTTCGCTGATTACATCAAGTTCGCCCGCGCCAACGGAATCCGTGAAAGCCGCATCCTCAGTTTTCACGTCATGCGCAACATCTTGATCCCGATCGTCACCGTTCTGGGGATGGAATTTGGAGGCGTGATTGCCTTTGCTGTGGTCGTTGAATCGATCTTTTCATGGCCCGGCGTCGGCAAGATGCTGATTGACGCGATCGCCGTGCTCGACCGCCCGTTGATCGTCGCCTATCTGCTCTTTGTCGTTGTCATGTTCGTGTTGCTCAATCTGGTCATCGACATTCTCTATTCCTTGCTTGACCCACGCGTCCGGCTCGGCGGGAACTCGGCATGAGCGGGGCGGCTTTGACGGGTCCGACGCCGGGCGTTTGGCGAGTCTTTTTGCGATCGCCTTCGGCTGTGGCAGCTCTGATCGTCTTTTCCGGGTTTTGTGCGATCGCGCTTTTGGCGCCTTGGATTACATCGCAGAACCCGTACGACCTCGCGCAGGTCGACATCATGGATTCCCTGCTGCCTCCCGGATCTGAAAGCTGGACCGGCGCCCCCTATTACCTAGGGACCGACGGGCAAGGGCGCGACATGCTTTCGGCGATGATCTACGGCATCCGCATCTCTTTGCTGGTAGGCGTCGTGTCAGGCCTGATCGCGTTGCTTGTGGGCACCATCGTCGGTCTGGTGGCTGCCTATCGTGGCGGTTGGGTTGATACCGTGCTGATGCGGATCGTCGATCTGCAGTTGAGCTTTCCGACCATTCTCGTGGCGCTTATCCTGGTCGTGATCCTGGGACGCGGGGTCGACAAAATCATCTTTGCGCTGGTGGTGGTGCAGTGGGCCTATTTCGCCCGCACTGTGCGCGGCGTGGCGCTGGTGGAAAGCGCGCGTGAATATGTCGAAGCCGCCCGAGGATTGAAGCTTGGGCATTTGCGCATCCTTTTCCTTCACATTCTGCCCAACTGCCTGCCAACGATGCTGGTTGTTGCAACGATGCAAATGGCGGCTGCAATCTCGCTGGAGGCAACCCTCAGCTTTCTCGGCCTCGGCCTGCCGCCGACCCGGCCCTCTCTGGGACTGCTGATCGCCAACGGTTTTGATTACCTGCAGTCAGGGCGCTACTGGATCAGCGTACTGCCTGGTCTTGTGCTTCTTTCCATCATCGTCAGCGCCAATGTCCTCGGTGACCGGCTGCGCGACACATTGAACCCGCACCTGTCATGACC
>JBKAGN010000068.1:0-14568 GCA_046290415.1 Hyphomicrobiales bacterium | reverse complement strand
GCTGCCTGCTTCTACTCCTGATCGTGAACGGGTCAGCAAGCCTCCTTCAGTTTGTGCGCGCGGCGCGCTTTGATGGTTTCGACCGCTTGGAAGCAGTCGTGCGAGAGCTGCTCCATGTCGAGAAGGGGCAACGCATCCTTCCATTGCAGGCCGTGCTTAATCACATAGATGATGCCGCACGCCACACGTCGCTCATCGACACGTGGCACACCATGCGCCAGAGGGAAATAGAGGAAATTCCGCGCCATTTGGCTTTCGCTCAAGAAAAAACCGATCGTCCGTCAGAGCCTCCTTGAAAAGGATTCTGAATCACATCTCTTTGCCGATTAATAGGTCCTGAGCTTAGGTTTCTTTGATGCGGACATGATGGGCAAAACAAGTTCTGGTAAACGGTGGCGCATGCTAGAAGAGTTCAAGAACGGCACGCTCGCAATCCGGTGACAGTTGCCCATCCCCAATTTCAACAGCTGGCTGAACGACGCGCTCGTGTCGCCGAAAAATTGACACAAAGGCAGTTGGAGGCGGCAACACTGGATGGGCACCCTAATCTCCGACTAACGTGGTTGCCAGATTATGGCTAAGATCGCCGTCCTTGGCTTCGCCCTGGAAAGCAACCGGTTCGCCCCGGTGACGAAGCGCGCTGATTTCGAGGCGCGATGTTGGCTGGAAGGCGAGGCTATCCTTGCTGATGCCGCGAGCGAGGCCCCGCGGATGCCCGCGGAGGTGCCAGCGTTCCTCGACGCGCTTGGCAACCACCTGCCAGCAGAAATCTTGCCTATTCTAGTCGCGGCTGCCGAACCTGGCGGACCGTTGGATGATCAAGTTCTTGAAACTGTCCTGACCGCAGCCTGGAGAGCACTGGACGCCTACGGGCCGGTCGACGGGGTTTACATCGCAAGCCATGGCGCCATGGTCGGCGTCAACGAGCCTGATCCCGATGGTGCCTTGATCGAAACCGTTCGCGATCATGTTGGGCCGGATGTACCCATCGTTGCAACGCTGGACCTTCACGCCAACGTATCTGACAGGATGATTGCCGCTGCCGATTGTTTGATCGGGTATCGCACCAATCCCCATGTTGATCAGGCAGACATTGCGCGTGAGGCTGCTCTTGTCCTGGCTCGCATGGTAAGGGGCGAAAGGTTTCACATGGCCTTTGTCCGCCTGCCTCTCACGCCGCCGAGCGTGACGCTGCTCACCAACGGTCCTGGCGCCTACGCCGAAAGGGTTGCTGACACGGCTGACATCACCGATCCAGCCGGCACCATAGCCAATGCAACGGTGTTGGGCGGTTTTGTCTACAGCGATACCCCGGATAATGGCGTGGCCGTGCTTGTGACGGCGAGCGAGCAGGAAAACGCGGAGCGCGAAGCAGCGCGGCTGGCAGGACGCTTATGGGCAGATCGCCGACGCTTCCATCGCGACCTGACGCCGATAAGCGAGGCGATGAAGGTGATAACTGCTTATGATGGATCACGCTGGATCCTATCGGACAGCGGCGATAATCCTGGCGGCGGTGGACGCGGAACGACCACGCAGCTCTTGTCAGCTTTGATCGATTCCGGCGCGAAGGGCGTCCTCTATGGTCTCTACATCGACGCAGCGTTGGCGCAGGAGGCAATTGCTGCCGGCATCGGCGCGCGGCTCGATGCTCGCTTCCTACGCGATGGGCCGGATGCTTTTGGTCAGCCCTTGACCGCCCGCGCCGAGGTTATCGCCTTCAGTGACGGCAAGGTCGTTGGTCGTCGCGGTCTTGTCGCCGGTCGCTCTGTTGATCTTGGCGCGACGGCAGCACTGCGCATGGGCGGCGTCACGGTGGTCGTGTGTAGTCACCGCAAACAATGCGCCGACCCGGTCTACTTTGAACATTTGGGACTCAATCCAGCAAACTATCGCACCTTGGCGGTGAAAAGTCGCGGTCACTTCCGCGCTGGGTTCGATGAGTTTTTCATGCCAGATCAAGTGCTTGAAGTTGACACCAAGGGGCTTACCAGCCCTGTCCTGAGTCATTTTGAATTTCGCGGCCTGCCACGTCCGACCTTTCCCCTTGACGACGACGCTGTCTGGACGCCACCTGTTTGGGCCGTCGCACACCTTAAATCGTTCGATCTGCTGCCATGACCTACCGCATTGCCATCGCCGGTCTGCACATGGAGTGCGCCAGCTTCCTACCTCATGTCACGACACAAGAGGTATTCGAGGCGGGAACCGTCCGCGGAAAGGATCTGTTGGAGACCTATCGCGGTTCGAACACCGTGCCAGGAGGATTTCTGGCGACCTTGGATAAGGCTGGTGTTGAGGCCATTCCCCTCATTCATGTCGATGGCGGCGCAGCTGGGCTGGCCGATCAAGGCGCCATCGTCGGTTATCGGGAGGAGATCGTTGACGGGCTGAAAGCGCTGTCTGGGCGCATTGATGGTGTGCTCTTGCATCTGCACGGTGCCATGGTGACCCAAGAGGAATTGGATCCAGACGCCATAACCCTGCAGGCCGTGCGGGATGCGATTGGCCCTGACCTACCGGTCATGGTGGCGATGGACTATCACGGCAATCTCGATGCGACCTCAATTGCCGGAGCGACAGCACTGTTTGGCTATCGCTACTCGCCACATGTCGATATGGGGACAACCGGCGAGCGCGCGGCTGAATGCTTGTTGAAAACATTAGCCGGCGAAATTCGGCCAACCACAGCCATTGCGCGACCCGGCTTGGTCTTGCCATCGATCTTTTCGGCGACGGACCTCAGCCCTTTGAAAGGCTTGGTTGAGAAGGCCAAGGCCTTTTCAGCTGCCAGCGATGTCTATGCAGATGTGTCGTTGTTCGCTGGGTTTGCCTATGCGGACGTGCCCAATTGCGGTGCCTCAGTGGTTGCAGTTTTGAATGGCCCGCTGGAGGAAGCCCAAAAAATGGCGGACAGGCTGTCGGAGGACATCACCGCCAATCGGGATGCACTTTCAGCACCAGAACCAGTTTACCAATTGGCCGAGGGTGTTGAGAAAGCTTTCGCCATCGCCCGATCAGCCAACCGCCCCGTTGTTCTGCTGGAGCATGCCGACCGTGCAAACGACAGCACGCACGGTTTGCAGGCGCTTTTGGAGAAAGCCGGGGACGTGCGTGTTGCGGTGCCGTATCTTTGGGATCCCGCTGCGGTTGCAAAGGCGATTGCAGTGGGACAAGGGGCAGTGACGGAGCTGACGCTTGGCGGCCATTCAGGCCCACTTGCAGGAAATCCGGTCTCGGTGGTTGCGCGCGTGGAGCAGGTGCGGCCAAATCTCACCTACCGGGGCACTGGAGCCATGCGAGCCGGTAGCCAGGTGCGCCTTGGCGATACGGTTTTGTTGGATGTAGCCGGGACGAAGATCAGCGTCACCAGCCTTGCTCAGAGCGCTATCGACTTCGACGCGTTTCTTCAACTCGGCCTCGATCCAGCCGATTTCGATATTGTGCTGCTACGTTCAAAAACCCATTTTCGCGCTGCCTGGGAGCCATTTGCCGCGCAGATCATCATCATCGACACGCCCGATTATGGGCCCGCGGATCTTTCGACGCTTCCCTACAGGCATGCCCCGATCGGCTGGTAGAGCTGCGACCGTTCACTGGCTGGCATGGTCGATCAACGCATCGATAAATGTCTCGCATGCTGCAAGTTCGGCGCGGGTGATGAACTCATCGGCCTTGTGTGCGCGGTCAATGTCCCCAGGACCGCAAATGACGGTTGGTATGCCGCCGCGCGCTGAGAACAAACCACCTTCGGTTCCATAGGCCACCTTGGCGTGGTCATTGCGTCCGGCAAGGCGCTTGGCCAGGCCGACAATGTCTGTGTCCGGATCTGTATCGAGGCCCGGAAACCCGGCAATGCGTTCCAGGCGGAAGTCCGCCTTCGGGCTGACGGCTTTCATACGCGGCAGAAGCGTTGCGCGCGCAAAGCGCTCCATATGCGCAACTTTCGCGTCGACATCGTGGCTTGGAAGCGCACGAAACTCAAAATCAAACTGGCAATCCTGCGGAACGATGTTGAGCTGTTCGCCACCCTTAATGACGCCGACATGGCTGGTCGTGAACGGGACATCAAACAGCTCGTCACGCGGGCCACTCTCTTCGGCTTGGCGCCCCACTTTGCGCAGTTCGATGAGAAACTCGGCGGCATAGTCGATTGCGTTTACAGCTGAGGGGGACCGGGAAGAGTGCGCCGATGTGCCGGTCACAATGCCGCGCATCGAACGCTTGGCCTTGTGGCTGGTTACGACTTGCATGGAAGTTGGCTCACCGACGAAACACCCGCGCGGTTTCACCTCCCATTGTGTCAGGCGATCGATCAAGCTGCGCACGCCGATGCAGCCGACCTCTTCGTCATAGGAAAAGGCGATGTGTAGCGGCATGAGAAGCGATGCCGACGCCATCTTGGGCGCCATGGCCAAGCAGCATGCCAGGAACCCCTTCATGTCGGTCGTACCGCGACCGAAAAGCTTGCCGTCTCGCTCGACAAGTTCGAAGGGATTGGAATGCCAGTCCTGGCCATCAACCGGCACGACGTCTGTGTGACCAGATAAGATGTAGCCGCGCTGGTCGATTGGACCAAAGCTAGCAAGCAAATTGGCCTTTTGACCGGTCTCCTCGCCGATCTGTTCCAACCGCGCACCCAAGGGCTCCAAGACTGCAACCAGGTACTCGATCAAAGGCAGGTTTGAGTTCCGACTGACCGTGTCGCACCCGACCAGGGCACGCAGATGATCAACGCTCGTCCCGCTATTATCCAAATCCACTTTCTGTCCTTTTTGCCATGGGGTGCCCCGTTTGGCTGGATCGCATGTTTGCGGGGAAGCATGCCCTTATCCGTGTGGTCAATGCTATAGGCCTCCTGTCGTCCTCAGGTCATTCGCGCTGTGGACATGCGCTCTATTCATACTAAGCTGACCTTCATGAAGCGTGTGAATTTGAACGCCGTCGATCTGAACCTTTTTAAGGTTCTCAATGCCTTGCATGAAGAGCGAAGCGTTACCAAGGCCGCCAAATCGCTAGGCTTGTCGCAGCCGGCCGTCAGTCATGCGCTCAATCGCCTTCGCGCGCTCCTGGATGACGAACTGTTCGTTCGCACCCCAACCGAGATGCGCCCCACGACCCGATGCCAAGCCATTGTCCAACAGGTCACCCTGGGCATGGAAAAGATGGTCGACGCTCTTCAAGAGCCAGACGACTTCAATCCAGCCAAGGTTTCAGCCGTCGTCAAAATCATAATGAGTGATCTCTTGGCGGGGCTCATACCCTCGCTTCTGATGCCGACGATCGTGAACAAGGCGCCCAATGTTGAGTTCAGAATTCTGCCGTCATGGGGTCTGGTCAGAGAAATCACCGAAATGACCATTCAAGAGGACCTGGATTCTGGCGCCGCCGATCTTGCGTTCTCCTGGACCTACGACGTTCCCAAACGGTTTTCGTTCTTAAAGCTGGGAGATGTCGATTACGTTTGTGTGGGGTCATCGACAAATGCGAACTTCACCGATGGGCTCAGCGAAGACTACTACCGGTCGGCCCCTCACATAAGCACAACGACGAACTATAGTGGCTCGACGAGACTTGACCGCGAGATCGCAGCGACCGGCCAAAAAAGGAATGTTCGCTTGCGTCTTCCACACTACTCTGCGTCCATGCATGTCGCCTCACAAACGGAGATGATCGCGACAATTCCAAGACTATTGGCGCCTGTTGCACGGGACATGTACCTGCTTCAAGTCGCCGAACTACCCATTCGCTCGCCTGTTCGATCAATCGTCCAAGTGTGGCACAAAACCAATGACAATCATCCAGTCCACAAATGGGCTCGGGAGTTGACGGCTGAGTGTTTCGCCAACCTTCAATTGGCTGGCCACCCACGCGGTGATGTCGCCTAAGCCGCCACTTTGCCTCTTCGACCGACCGCCAACGACCTGGGTGGCATAGGACAGCGCACGGATCGGTTGCTGAAAAGCGTCGCTCAATAGCGCGCGCACGCGAAAATCTCTATCCATGCGTTTCATATCAAGGATGCAAATTATGCATTTGGTGCATGAGTGGGCATCGCCTACGCTCCCGTTGGTTGGACTTGGTATGCACAAGCACCGGAACGAGTTTGCGTGAAGTTTGCACTTTGTGAATTCAAGTTCCTCGCCTAACCTCGCTATTGGAACTGTCGGCGACGGGCGGACCGAGCCTACCGGCAGTGCCGCCAAAGAAGAAAAAAACAGGGAGTTTGTTCCATGTGGAAATCGGTGTCTGTTGCCACAGTGGCAATAGGGCTCGCGCTGGGTGGGTCAGCCCATGCCGAGGACGTAGTAATTGCCGTGGCCTCAGAGGTCACCGCAATGGATCCGCACTATCACAATACCGGCAACAACAACCAAATTGTCGGTCTTATCTACGACAGGATGTTGCACCAAGACAGCAACCAGCAGCTTGGCCCAGGCCTTGCTGTGGAATGGGGGCCAATTGCCGATGACGTTTGGGAGTTCAAGCTGCGTGAAGGCGTGACCTTCCACGACGGATCGGCATTTACAGCCGAGGATGTTGTGTTCAGCTACGAGCGGGTTCCCAATGTTCCCAACAGCCCGTCTTCGTTCGCGACCTATACCGCCGGGATTGCTGAAATCATCGTTGTCGATGACTACACCATGCAATTTCGCACGAATGGCCCTTACCCGCTTCTTCCCATTGACCTTTCGACCATTCAGATCGTCAGCTCAGAAATGGCAGATGCGACAACCGAGGACTACAATAGCGGTGCTGCCAGTGTCGGAACCGGGCCCTACCGGTTCGTGAGCTACACGCCTGGCGAAAGCATCGTCCTGGAGGCCAATCCCGACTATTGGGGTGGCGCTCCGGACTTCGACACGGTGACCTACCGACCGATCAGCTCGGATGCTGCGCGCGTTGCGGCGTTGCTGGCCGGTGACGTCGATTTGATTGCCAACGTGCCGACTTCCGACATCGCTACGTTGGAAGACAATCCAGATATCGTTCTAAGCCAAGGTGTCTCGAACCGCGTGATCTATCTTCACATCGATAGCCGCAGGGTCTACTCGCCGTTTGTCACCGACAATGACGGCAACGAGATATTCAATCCGCTGCAGGATGTGAATGTCCGCCGGGCCATCTCCATGGCCATCGACCGCGACACCATCGTGGAAGAAGTTATGGAAGGTATCGCCATCCCGGCCGGTCAGGTTTTGCCGGAAGGTTTCTTCGGTGTTTCCGACAATATCGACGTGCCGGAGTACGATCCCGACGGCGCACGTGAACTTCTTGCCGAAGCTGGTTACCCCGATGGGTTCCGCCTGACGATCCACGGCCCGAATGATCGCTACATCAATGATGAACAGATCGCCCAGGCCATCGCTCAGATGCTGACACGTGTCGGCATCACGACCGAGGTCGAAACCATGCCGCGCTCGGTCTATTTCGGCCGCGCCACTGGCGACGAGAACGGGTCAGAATTCTCGCTCATGCTGGTCGGTTGGGGTTCGGGAACCGGCGAGGCCTCCTCACCCTTGCGGGCGCTTCTGCACACCCGCAATGACGAGACGGGGCTAGGCCGAACAAACCGGGGCCGGTATTCCAGTGCGCCATTCGATGCCACGCTGCAGTTGGCATTGAACACGGTGAACGACGAAATGCGTCAGGCGCTGCTTGCGCGCGCCACTGAGATTGCCATGCGCGAAGTTGGTCTGATCCCGACCCACTTCCAGGTAAACACCTGGGGTAGTCGTGTCGGTCTGCGCTACACGCCGCGGACCGATGAATACACGCGTCCAACCAATCTGGTGATCGAGTAAAGACGCTCTGGACGGGCGGGAAATGCAGAACAAGCATTTCCCGCCCGTTTTCTATCAATCGGCCGCCCCTCACCGCATGATTGTTTGGCAGCGGCGGCCTAAGACCGGTTCAGGGCCATGACCGTCTTCATCATCCGCCGCATATTGCAAAGTCTGCTGGTCGTCGCCGTTATGACGTTGCTGGTCTTTGCCGGTGTTTATGCGATTGGCAATCCAGTCGAGATCTTGATCAGCCAAGATGCGACAGAAGCCGAACGCGCCGCAGCCATTGCGCGCCTTGGGCTCGATAAGAGCTTGCCGGAGCAGTACTTGTCCTTTCTCGGCAACCTCCTGCAGGGCGATCTCGGCAGGAGCTTCGTTTTTGGCGAACCGGCGCTTCAACTTGTGCTTGACCGATTTCCCGCCACCATGGAGTTGGCGATTTGCGCCATGCTGATCTCCATCATCATTGGCGTGCCGCTGGGCCTGTTTGCCGGGCTGCGACCCAACAGCTTTGCAGGGCGGTCCATCATGACCGGTTCGATCTTCGGCTTTTCCCTGCCCAACTTCTGGCAAGGGCTGATGCTGATCATGGTTTTTGCGGTGATTCTGCAATGGTTGCCGGCGGGCGGTCGCGGGGAACGAGGCGTTTTCCTGGGGATCGAAAGCAGCTTTTTTTCCTGGGATGGCCTTAGCCATCTCATTCTACCGGCGATCAATCTTGCCTTGTTCAAAACAAGCCTGGTGATCCGCCTGACGCGGGCGTCGGTCCGCGAAACGATCAATCTGGACTATGTGAAATTCGCCCGCGCGAAGGGCTTGAAGCCAAGCCGCGTCATCGGCCTGCATGTCCTGAAGAACATCATGATCCCGCTGGTGACGATCATTGGGCTTGAGTTCGGCTCGGTGATTGCCTTTGCCGTGGTCACCGAAACGGTGTTCGCTTGGCCGGGCATGGGAAAGCTGATCATTGACAGCATCTTCCAACTCGATCGCCCCGTCATCGTGGCGTACCTGATCGTCATCGTCTTTCTGTTCATCACCATCAATCTGGTGGTCGACATCCTCTATGCGATTTTGGACCCACGCGTCCGACTAGCGGATCAAAAAGCATGAGCAGCTTGGAGACCGTTTCAGCAGACATGCCGCTCACCGTGCCCAAGCCGGCTAAGGCCGTCTCGCCAGCCGCCAGGATCGCGCAGGATTTTGTTGAAAGTCCGCTGGCTGTCTTGGGCTTGGTCATGCTTCTGGCGATCATTTTTATCGCCATCTTCGCCCCGCTCATCGCGCCGCAAAACCCCTATGATTTGTCAGAGATCAGGCTTGAAGATAGCCGGCAGCCGCCCGGTTCGCAGCGCATGACCGATCCTTGGGAGGTCGACCTATCCCTGCCAATCGATCCGACCGCAGCCGGTAACACCACTTTGACCTTTGGGCCTGAGGCACCGTTCGACAGCGCTGATCTTGCCTGGACGCCTGTCGAAGGCGAGCAGGCGGTAACCATCACACTCCAGTTTTCATCGCCACTGGATGATACAGCTCTAGAGCCATTGCGCATTGATGATCTTCCGCGCGGCGCTGAACTGGATATTGGCGAGAAACACAGCTTCCGATCCTTCTGGACTGTGGAGCCATCCGATCTCGACCGTTTCACGGTGTCTTCCAGCGGCGCCCTGGATGAACCGTTCGAACTGGAACTCGTCATTGCCGCGACCGAAGGCGAGGCGCTGATGACCTATTGGCTGGGCACGGATGGCCAAGGGCGGGACATGTTGTCGGCCATTATGTTCGGGCTGCGTACCAGCTTGGCAGTCGGAATCGTCAGTGGCTTTTTCGCCATGCTGATCGGCCTCAGCCTTGGCATGACCGCCGCCTACTTCGGCGGCAAGATCGAAACGGTGATCATGCGGATCGTTGATCTGCAACTAAGCTTTCCGACCATTCTGGTGGCCCTGATGCTGCTGGCGATCCTGGGATCAGGTGTGGAAAAAGTGATGCTAGCGCTTGTGATCGTTCAATGGGCCTATTTTGCCCGCACGGCGCGATCCGTCGCTCTGGTAGAGCGCAGCAAGGAGTATGTGGAGGCGGCGCAGTGCCTGGCACTATCAAGCCGCCGTGTCATTTTCCGCCACCTGCTACCCAACTGCCTTCCGCCCATCATCGTGGTGGCCACCGTTCAGGTTGCCAATGCCATCGCGTTGGAGGCGACCCTGTCCTTCCTCGGGATCGGCTTGCCGGTCACGGAACCGAGCCTCGGCTTGCTCATCTCCAATGGCTTCGAGTTCATGCTCTCGGGCCGTTACTGGATCAGCGTCTACCCTGGGATTGCGCTGCTTGTCACGATCATCGCGATCAATCTGGTTGGCGACCAGTTGCGGGACATTTTGAACCCGAGGTTGCGCCGATGACCCTGCTTAGCATCGACGGTCTGAAGACCCATTTCTTCACCAAGGCGGGCGTGGTGAAGTCGGTGGATGGTGTGTCGTTCGATCTCGACCGCGGCGAGATCTTAGGCATCGTTGGAGAAAGTGGATCCGGCAAATCGGTTATGGGCTTTTCCATCATGGGGTTGGTGGATCAGCCCGGCCGCATCGTCGAGGGTTCGATCCGCTTTGACGGCCAGGACATCGTTGGCTTGCCTGAACCAGCCATGCGCGACCTGCGCGGCCGCCGGATTGCGATGATTTTCCAGGATCCCATGATGACGCTCAACCCAGTGCTGCGCGTCGATACCCAGATGATTGAGGCCCTGCGCGCTCATGGGCGGTGGACCGATGATGACGCGCGGCAGCGATGCCGTGACGTGTTGGGACAGGTCGGAATTCCCAGTCCCGAGGAGCGGTTGAAGAGCTATCCCCACCAATTCTCTGGTGGCATGCGCCAGCGCGTCGCAATTGCGATCGCCCTGCTGCACCAGCCGGACCTTATCATTGCCGATGAACCCACAACGGCACTCGATGTGACCATTCAGGCGCAGATACTGTTTGAGGTTCAAAAGCTTGTGGCTGAAAACAACACCGCCATGATCTGGGTAACCCACGATCTGGCCGTGGTGGCCGGCTTGGCGGATCGGTGTGCTGTCATGTATGCCGGGCGCATCGTCGAGATGGGAACCACCGATCAGGTCGTGAACCGCCCGTTGCATCCCTACACATCCGGGCTTATCGGCTCCGCGCCGTCGCGCAACGCACGAGGCACCCGTCTCACCCAAATCCGCGGGATGGCACCATTTCCTATTGACTTGCCTGGCGACTGTGCGTTCCGGCCGCGGTGCCACAAGGCGGGTGATGCCTGTGGCGTGTCGCCTGATGCGTCGATGCCCGAACCCGATCATTTAGTCAGGTGCCACTATCCTCTATTGGACGAGCTCGATCGGGGAACGGCCGCATGACCACCCCGATTATCGAGCTTGAGGGCGTATCGAAGCGTTTCGTCAAGAAGCTGGACGTGGCTGAGAAACTGGCCCGCCGACTGGGCGCGAAGGTGGAAGAACACACCGTCCACGCTGTTGACCGTGTCAGCATGTCGATCCAGCCGGGCGAAGTTGTTGGTCTGGTCGGCGAAAGTGGCTGTGGCAAAAGCACCCTTGGACGCTGCGTCGCCGGCGTCCACCAGCCATCGGAAGGAACCATCCGCTATCGCGGTAGCGACGTTACGACCCTTCGCGGCAAAGACGCGCTGGAAAACCGGTTGAAGGTCCAGATGATCTTTCAGGACCCTATGAGCAGCCTCAATCCGCGCCTGAAAGTCGCTGATATCATCAGCGAAGCACCGCTCTTTCACGGGCTTATCGAACGTGGGCAGGTCGAGGATTACGTCTCGCAGACCATGCAGCGTGTGGGCTTGGACCCATCCTATCGCCAGCGCTATCCGCACCAGTTTTCCGGTGGGCAGCGTCAGCGGATTGGCATTGCACGCGCCTTGGCAGTTCAGCCCGATTTCATTGTTTGCGATGAAGCGGTCGCAGCTTTGGACGTGTCGATCCAAGCACAGGTGCTCAACCTGTTCATGGATCTGCGTGAAGATTTGGGCTTAACCTACCTGTTCATCAGCCATGACCTCGGCGTGGTGGAGCATCTAAGCGATCGCGTGGTGATCATGTATCTCGGGCGCGTGGTTGAAACCGCGCCAACAGACGATCTGTTCGCCGGTGCCAACCATCCCTACACGCAGGCCCTTTTGGCCGAGGCACCTCGGCTCGATACCGATCGCAGGGTTTACGCACCCATCAAGGGCGAGATCCCTTCGCCGCTCCATCCTCCAAGGGGATGTCATTTCCACCCGCGGTGTCCGCACGCGATGGACCGGTGTCGAACAGACGCGCCGGCCCTGAAGGAGATTTCTCCAGGTCGGCTGAGCGCTTGCCATCTGAACGACGGGTGACGCGTGACCTTTTACACGCCAAGGCGCGAGGAGATATTGGAAGCGGTGGAGGCGAAATCGGCCCCGCTGGTTTTCGATAGCCCGCACAGCGGAACCTGGTACCCGCCCGATTTTCACTTCATCTGTGACCCGCACCGCCTGCGGCGCGCTGAGGACACCTTTGTGGATGAACTCTGGGAAGGCGCCAAACGAGTCGGCTGCGGCTATCTGCGAGCCTTTTTTCCGCGCAGCTACATCGATCAGAACCGGGCGCTCGACGACATTGATGAAAGCCTGTTCGACGCTGCCTGGCCCGGATCAGTTTCTCCCGGCGAAAAGTCACAGGCGGGCATGGGGCTTATCCGACGCCTCTCGCTACCTGGCGAACCGATTTACGACCGCAAGCTTTCCATCTCGGAAGGCAAACATCGAATCGAGCACTACTACAAACCCTATCATGCGGCGCTGGCGCAGTTGATTGACGCAGCCCATGCCAGATGGGGCATGGTCTGGCACATCAACTGTCACTCGATGAAAGAGTATGGCAACGGGATGAACGTCGATGCCGGACGGCGCCGGGCCGACTTCGTCCTTGGGGATCGGGAAGGCACGACCTGTGGCCCCGAATTTCTGGAAACTGTACGATCCTTCCTGATGGACAAGGGATACACGGTTTCGCTGAACGATCCCTACAAGGGGCTGGAATTGGTGCGCCGCCACGGTCGCCCTGCCGAAGGCAGACATTCACTGCAAGTGGAGATCAATCGAGCTCTCTTCCTCGACGAGGAGCCGGTCTTAAAAACAAGCGATTTCTCAGCGCTCCAAGCCGATTTGACCGAACTGGTTGGCGTGTTGGCTGCCGCCTCCAGACCACCAGCAACCTAATCGATCCATTTGCCCAGACGAACCGCCGTTGCGCCCAGTGTCAGCCGACGGCTGGGCATGACCAGAACGCACCCGTCATGCGGCGCAAGAATTTCCTTGTCGCCGTCAGTTCCGATCAACTCGCCCTTGGCCAAGGTCTCCAACCCAGTAAAAGGCTGAGCAAACTCAAAGGACTCTGTCTCAACCGTAATCGGTCCCAGCACTTTGACGGTGCGCTGCTCAGCGGGTTTCGGCAGCAAATATGGGGCAGCCTTTTCGGCGTCGATCACATCATAGAGGACAAGCCATCGATAAACGCTGTCGATGGCAATAGGCCCGGCCGAGCGTTCCCAATGCTGGCCGCATTCAATGAGAAGGGCAGTTTTCGCGCTATCTGGATCGCCAAACCCGCCATAGTCGCGCAACCGGCGCCCGGCGGCATGTCCGGCATCTGAGACGATGATGTCCGGCGTGCCCAACGCCCGTGCGATGGCAATGCTCTTGTCTAACGGGCCGGTGATCATCAAGGGGCGTGTTTTGTGCTGCATGGAGTGCACATCGAAAAGATAGTCGACCGTGTCGATCAACGGCCGCATTTCGCGCGCACGATCCAGTTCGCGTGATTGGCGGTCCCCCTCCAGGGTTGCGACATCCCAAACCCGGTTCATATCCTCATCGAGAAATCGGCTTGCCATGGGATGGTCGGTGTCAAACGCCTGATAGGCTGCAACATTCGAAAACCCTAGAGTCAGCTTGCCCTTCTTGGGTCGAATATCGTTGTCGAACAGATGCTCAAGAGCAATGACCCCGCACAGTTCATTGCCGTGAATGAGCGCATTGACGAGGACATGCGGACCGGCCACCCCACTGTCAAAACTGGTGTAGTAATCAACGCCGGTGTTGCCGGCGCGGTATGGCGAGATGTCCCTGTAGGCCAGTTCAATGGGATAATCGTTCGGATCGTTTGCGCTCATCGGAGCTTTCTCTTTGTCCAACCTCAGGCACCATCTGGCCTGCCCCTCCAATCGGTAGGCTGCTGTTCGTCACGGAAAATTTGGGATCACGCTGTCTGCTTCATGATGGGAGGATCAACACCCTCTGGCAGCGGACAGACATAGGGTGTTTTTTCCAGATGAGCGGCATGTTCGGCCTTGGCAGCCGCGCGCAGTGATGGATCCTCGATCGCGCGTTTGGCGGTGGCGGCCATGACCTTGGCTGCATAGACCATACCTTTGTGCGCCGCCGGTGCCTTGCCTTGAGCGACGGTTTGCCAGGTGTGGAAGGGCGTGCCGACGGCGCATGTGGCAACGCGCGCCTGCACGGTCGGTACAGCCCAACTGGCATCACCGACATCGGTTGACCCCTCTCCGCCTCCTTCAAGATCAAGCGGCGCGATAAAGTCGCAAAGGGCCAAGCCCTTGTCGGGCGGCGGCATACCACAGCGCCGGAAAGAAGCCGCGATATCTTCATCGGTCAGGGTTGACTGAATCTCACGAGCGAAGACGCGATCGTCCTCGTCAAATTCAACCGGTCCAAGGCGTTCAAGCTCCGCCTGCAT
>JBKAGN010000067.1:0-15771 GCA_046290415.1 Hyphomicrobiales bacterium | reverse complement strand
GGCGCCAATGAGCGCAGCCATGAATACGCGACTCTGGAGCATTTGCTCCTGGCGCTCATGGACGATGAAGATGCGCTCGGCGTCATGCAGGCCTGCAGCGTTGACGTTGCAGCGCTCCGCGACGCGGTGGCCGACTATGTCGACCACGAACTGGTCGACCTGACCGCCGAAAATGGCGAAGAAGCCAAGCCGACCGCAGGTTTTCAGCGTGTCATTCAACGCGCGGTGATCCATGTTCAATCGTCCGGCCGTGATGAAGTTACCGGCGCCAACGTGCTGGTTGCCATTTTTGCCGAGCGCGAAAGCCACGCCGCCTACTTCCTGCAAGAGCAGGACATGACCCGTTATGACGCGGTCAATTATATCTCGCATGGCATCGCCAAGCGCCCAGGCGCCAGTGAACCGCGTACGCCGCGCGGCGCCGATGAAGAGGTGGGTGAGGGCGAAGGACGCGAAGCGAAGAAGAACGAAGCGCTTGAAGCCTATTGCGTCAATCTCAACGAAAAAGCCAAGGACGGTAAGATCGATCCTTTGATCGGTCGTGGCAAAGAAATTCAGCGCACCGTGCAAGTGCTGTGCCGCCGCCAGAAGAACAATCCGCTGCTCGTTGGCGACCCAGGTGTTGGTAAAACCGCCATCGCTGAAGGCTTGGCAAAACGCATCGTGGACGGTGACGTGCCGCAGGTGCTCGCCGACGCTACCGTGTTTTCGCTCGACATGGGCGTGCTGCTCGCCGGCACGCGCTACCGCGGTGATTTCGAAGAACGTTTGAAGCAGGTCGTCAAGGAAATCGAAGCCTATGACGGCGCGATCATGTTCATCGACGAGATCCACACCGTCATCGGCGCCGGCGCGACATCCGGCGGTGCGATGGACGCTTCCAACCTGCTCAAGCCCGCGCTTGCGGCTGGCACACTGCGCTGCATCGGCTCGACCACCTACAAAGAATACCGCCAATTCTTCGAAAAGGACCGGGCGCTCGTTCGACGGTTCCAGAAGATCGATGTCACCGAGCCAAGCGTGCCGGACGCCATCGAGATTCTGAAAGGCCTGAAGCCCTATTTCGAGGACTATCACAAGGTTCGCTACACCCACGATGCCATCAAGACGGCCGTGGAACTGTCTGCGCGTTACATCAACGACCGCAAATTGCCGGACAAAGCCATCGACGTGATCGACGAAACAGGTGCCTCGCAGCAACTGGTGCCTGAAAACCGCCGCCGCAAAACCATTGGCGTCAAGGAAGTGGAGAACGCCATTGCCTTGATGGCGCGCATTCCGCCGAAAAACGTCACCAAGGACGATGCTGAAGTCATTAAGGGTCTTGAGACGAACCTGCGCCGGGTGGTCTTCGGTCAGGATGACGCGATCACCGCGCTCTCGGCCGCGATCAAGCTCTCACGTGCGGGTCTTCGCGAGCCTGAAAAGCCGATTGGCAACTATCTGTTCTCCGGTCCAACCGGCGTCGGCAAAACTGAGGTCGCCAAACAACTCGCCAATCTGCTCGGCGTCGAACTGTTGCGCTTTGACATGTCGGAATACATGGAGCGCCATGCCGTTTCACGGCTTATCGGCGCGCCTCCGGGCTATGTCGGCTTCGATCAGGGTGGCTTGCTGACCGACGGCGTCGATCAACACCCTTATTGCGTGCTCCTGCTTGATGAGGTCGAAAAGGCCCATCCGGACCTGTTCAACGTGCTCTTGCAGGTCATGGATCACGGCAAGCTGACGGATTCCAATGGCAAGGAAGTCGATTTCCGCAATGTGATCATCATCATGACCACCAATGCGGGGGCGCAGGACATGGCAAAACCTGCGATCGGCTTCAAATCGGCACGTCGCGAAGGCGAGGACATGGAAGCGATCAACCGTCTGTTCGCGCCCGAGTTCCGCAACCGGCTGGATGCAATCATTCAGTTTGGTCATCTGCCGCAAGAGGTTGTCTTCCGCGTGGTCGACAAATTCGTGCTGCAGTTGGAAACACAACTCTCCGACCGCAACGTGGTCATCGAGCTGACGGACAAGGCACGCGAATGGCTGGCCATTGAAGGCTATGATGAGCATATGGGCGCGCGGCCCTTGGGACGCGTGATCCAAGAGCACATCAAGAAGCCACTGGCTGATCAGGTTCTCTTCGGAGACTTGGTCAAAGGCGGAACGGTGCGGGTCGATCTCGATCAGAACGAGAAAGGCAAAACCGTTGGTTTGAAACTGGAAACGGTCGCCGAACCGGTGAAGCCAAAGCCGGACCCTGTTCCCGCCAAAGCCAAACGCAAGGCGCCGGTGAAGAAAAAAGCTGCGACCAAGGTTACAGCCACCAAAGCGTCAGGGCGCAAAAAGCCTGGCTCAAGCGGCGGGCGTGGTGCGGTACCCAAGGTGCCATTGAAAACTTAGATCGAAAAAAGGCCGGACAAATGTTCGGCCTTTTTGCTTAGGGAGGAAGCATTGAGGCCTGAAGCCATCAACCTGGCCGACAAACTCAGCCAATTTTCAGACCATTGGTCTCCAAAAATCGTCGGACAGTTCAACGACAACGACATCATGGTCGTGAAAGTGCAGGGCGAGTTCGTCTGGCACGATCATCCCGACACCGACGATTTCTTTCTGGTTTTGGACAGTGAAGTCCGCATCGAAACCGAGGACGGCAATGTCACGCTCGGGCCGGGTGAACTCTACGTGGTTCCAAAAGGCAAAAAACACCGCCCGGTCGCCGATCGCGAAGCGCATCTCTTGCTGATTGAGCCGCGTGGCACACCCAACACCGGCGATGAAAAGACCGCCGTCACCAAAGAGACGATCTAGCGAACATCAACTCTAGCCGAGGATGGCGCGATATTTTTCGGCCTGGCTGGCAAGCATCGCCTGGTCGGCCATCTCGCCGGTATGCGGCTTCAGCGGCAGGCCGGTGTGCCGTGGGATCACATGCACATGCAGGTGAAACACCGACTGGCCACCCGCTGCCTCATTGAACTGCTGGATTGTGATTCCATCCGCCTCGAAGGCTTGTCTGGCCGCTTGGGCGACCTTCTGAACCGCTTCGAACAGCGCGGCAAACGTTGCTGGGTCGGCGTCAAGCAGGTTGCGCGATGGCGCCTTTGGAATCACCAGGGCATGCCCGTCAGCCTGCGGCATCACATCCATGATCGCCAAGACATGATCATTTTCCAGGATGGTGTGACTTGGAATCTCACCGCGTAAAATCTTGGCGAAGACGTTCTGCGGATCATAGTCGGTCATGGCGGCGTCCTTGGCGGTAGTCTTTGTGGCGTGGTCAAGCTTTGCGGAAAGGCGTGCGCTGTTCAAGATATTGCGCGTCGAACATCACCTGCTCGCGCTCACCAGCCAGATAGTCCGAAACGGCGCGGCGAAAGCTCTCATTGGGAATGTAGTGCATGCTTGTCGTGATGGCTGGAACATAGCCGCGCGCCAGTTTGTGCGCGCCCTGGGCGCCAGCTTCGACGCGGTCGAGATTGTTGGCGATCGCATAGTCGATGGCCTGATAGTAACAAACTTCAAAATGCAAAAACGGATGATGCTCCGTGCAGCCCCAGTTGCGCCCATACAGCGCGTCGGAGCCTTTGAAGTTGAGCGCGCCAGCAACATAACGGCCCGCGCGTTTGGCCAAAATCAGCACAATATCCTCGGCCATGCGCTCGCCTATCAGCGAGAAAAACGAACGGGTTAGATAGGGCTGCCCCCATTTGCGCGCGCCAGTGTCCTGGTAGAAGACGAAGAACGCATCCCAATGCTCTTCCCTCAAGTCTTTGCCGGATAGCCATTCGATCTTGATGTCATTGGCCAGTGCTTCGCGGCGCTCCTTGCGGATTTGCTTGCGCTTGCGCGATGCCAACGCCGCCGCAAAGTCTGCGAAGCTAGCATAGCCGTCATTGTACCAATGGAACTGCTGGTCATGGCGCGTGAGAAAATCGTGCGCCTCTAGAAGTTGCGCCTCCGCGTCGCTGACGAATGTGATATGCGCTGAGGACAAGCCGAGCTTGTCGACAACCGCTTTGGCGCCTTCGGCGAGCAATGCCTGTGCGCCGGATTCCTGACCACGTGTGAGCAGTTTTGGAGCGCTGGCCGGCGTGAACGGAATGCTCGATTGCAGCTTCGGGTAATATCGCCCGCCGGCGCGTTCATAAGCGTCAGCCCAGGCGTGGTCGAAGACATATTCGCCATAGCTGTGCATCTTCAAATAGGCGGGCAGTGCGGCTTCGACGACGCCGTTTGAATCCCGAAGGATAAGGTGCGAACCGATCCATCCGGTGTCCGGCTCCGCTGATCCAGAGTCCTCCAACGCTGATAAAAAAGCGTGAGAAACAAAAGGGTTATAGGGGACATTGGAGGCGCGTGAAGCGCCTTCCATCGCATCCCAGGCCTCTTTCGCGATGTCGCCAATACTTTCTATCGTCTCCAGCGTACGCGCACCGTTTTGGCCGGTGTCAGCTTCGCTCATGGCGCAAGCTCATAGGGATCGAACCCCTCAAACGTGATGGCATCGACATAACGGCTGACCCGTTTGGCGGCGGCGGCGTTCTTCACCGTCCAGCACAGAAGCGCCTTGCGTCCGAGCCATTTGGCGAGCAGCGGTGAGAGAGCCGGCAAATGGTCTTGATTGTAGGATATAAAATCACACCAAAGCGCTGGCCGATGCAGCAATGCGCCCTGAACAAAACTCTGCCATCGCGATAGGTGCACCCAGTGCTCATACCCCATGCTTGCCGATACGATGCCCAGCGGACGACCGAGCTTATGGGTGCGCAAGCGGGTAACAAGAGCCGGATCGAACGACATCAAAGCCAGTGGGCCGGGATAAGCGTTCGTTGCGCCGGCAACCGCATCGGCAAGCGCCAATTGTCCATCGAAGTTGCTCTTCAACTCAACGATGAGAGGCGTGCGTCCATCGACATGGGCAAGCACTTTGGCGAGCGAAGGGATTGTCGTTCCCGACCCAGTCACAGGAATCGATTCCAAGGTTTCGCGTGTGTGTTCGCGCACATCGCCTTTTTCGGCCGTCAAACGGCCCAAAGTATGATCATGGAAGACAACCGCATCGCCGTCGGCCGTCGGTTGCACATCCAACTCTATGGCAAAGCCGCGTTCAATCGCGGCTTCAAACGCTGGAATCGTGTTTTCGACTAGGCCATGGCTCCGATCATGCAGGCCACGATGCGCCGCAGGACGAGCGGTCAACCAAAGGGGAGTGTTTGGCATCGTGTGCTAGGAAACCAGCGTTTTAGACGCGCCACATTGGCTGGCCAGATTAACGCCAAAACCGGCAAATCGTTGCTCGAAACGCATGGGACGTGTATCTCAAAATCTGATGTGAACTTGACCGGCCACGGGACCTGACCACCTCTTGCAGCCTTATCATCTAAAGACGCGCGAGCGAACGTCCAGTGGCCTTGATAGGCGGCGTGACGGTTTTTTGCTGTTCGGCAGTCTTTTGACCCTATCGGCTGTTTTTGCTGCGCCGACCATAGCAGCGTCGGATGGGCTCGACCTGCTCGCCCACCGTGCGGTTTATGAACTGACGCTCATCGATAGCGAGCGCGATTCGGGCATCGACTTTGCCTCCGGCCTCTTCATTTTTGAGGTGACCGGTGCAGGGTGCACCGGCTGGACGATGGCCAGCGACATGATCCTGTCCATCGAAGGGCGCAGCGGCAACACGATCCGTACGCAGACCAGTTACCGCGCCTTTGAAGATGGCGCCGGCCAGGTTTTTACCTTTCAGACCAACACCGAGACCAATGAAGAAGAGCCGATCTCGGTGACCGGTGCCGCCGAGCGCGAACCGGCAGGCAATTTGACGATCCGTCGGTTCGCCGAGGAAGAGACGACAACAGCCGCCATGGCGGAGACTTTGTTCCCCAACCAATTGACCGAAGCGGTCATGCGCGCAGCCTTGGCTGAGGAGCGTTTGGTTTTCACCTCGGTGTTTGATGGCAGCCACGAGACCGGGCTCGCGCAACCCGTGACCGCAATCATCGGCGAGGCAGCCGCGCCAACCGTTTTAGGCCCTGTGCGCGCCAATGCGGACGGCGACCGGCAAGTTGACGAGGACCATGGTGATCGCCCGGAAAGCTGGGACGATTTTCCAGCACCAACGCGTGCTTGGCCCGTAACGTTGAGCTATTTTGATCCCGTTGAACCCGATTCCGGACCAAGTTTCGTGGTGTCCTATGCGCTTGATACCAATGGCGTGTCGGACCAGTTGATCCTTGACTATGGCTCGTTTTCATTGCGTGGCGTGCTGGCCGACTTTGAAGCATTTCGCCCAACGGCCTGCGTCGAGTGATCGTCTTTGCTCTGCGGTGAAGCCGACTGACCGGCCTGTTTGGGCGCGGACTGCCCGAACACCAAGCCGACGCCAACCGCATCGTCGCCGAACCGTGCGCGTAAGGAATCCATAGCCTTTTCCGCCTCTGTACGCCGTTGGGCATCTGCGTCAGCCAGATCGCGATCATCGGCCGCCTCGGCGTCCATCAGCTCCGACACGCCAACGCCGAGCAAACGAAAGCGCGTGCCGTCCACAACACCTTCGAGCATGGGCTCAACAGTACGAAATATGCGGTCCGCACTTTGCGTCGGCGTTGGCAGGCTATGCGAGCGCGTTAACGTCTTGAACGCTGCCGTTTTGATCTTCAGCGTGACCGTTCGCCCGCTGAAGTGTTTGGCTTTCAACTGCTTGGCGACCCGCTCACTGGCGCCACGCGCAATGACCCGCAGCGCATCAAGGTCGGCGATGTCCTCGTTGAACGTCCGCTCGGAAGAGACGCTCTTGCGTTCCCGGTTCGGACGAACCGGACGCGGATCGATGCCGGAGGCCAGATCGTGCAGCCGCGAACCATGCTCACCGAAACTGCGCCACAAACGCTCTGGCTCGGCAGCCTGAAGATCGGCAAGGGTCGCATAGCCCCTCTTTTCGAGACTTCGCGCCATCGCCGCGCCCACGCCAAAAAGCGCGCGCACCGGCATCGGCGCCAAAAGGTCGAGTGTTTCGGCGCGGCCAATGACCGCAAAACCGCGTGGTTTATCCATGTCGGAGGCCATCTTGGCCATCGACTTGTTATGCGAGAGCCCGACAGAGACGGTTACGCCGATCTCGTCCTCTATGCTTTTGGCAAACCGCAAAAGGGTGAGGGCGGGCGAACCGTCATGCAGTCGCTCAGTGCCTGTGAGATCAAGGAATGCCTCGTCGATCGACAAGGGTTCGACCAGCGGTGTAAGCGCCAGCATACGTCGGCGAATCTCGCTTCCAACCTCGACATAGCGTTGCATATTGGGCTTCACGATCACCGCGTCGGGGCAGAGCTTGCGGGCGGTGAACATCGGCATCGCCGAGTGCACGCCATGGATGCGGGCGATGTAACAGCAGGTGGAAACAACGCCGCGCTGGCCGCCGCCAACAATGACCGGCTTGTCGCGCAGATCAGGATTGTCGAGCTTTTCCACTGCCGCAAAGAATGCATCGCAGTCGATATGCGCGATGGATAGGCTTTCTAGCTCGTCATGAACGAGCATCCGCGGTGATCCGCAGGCTGGGCATCGCTTGGGCACGTTGGCGCGTAAAGCCGCCTGCACGCGCGTGAGACAATCACGGCAATAGCCGGTGATCACGGCCATGTGTCGCCAGATGACCCAGCCTGCGCTTGGCGCGCGATGGCGGTCGGTTCAACCCCACTTTCCTCGCAAAAGGCTAGCAGCAGTGGTTCATTGGCCATAACGTAATCGAACAGCCCATCCTGAAAGCTGGAGTCGGTCACGCGTGCGCGCAGTTCAGCAGGCGCAACGCCGGACAGCGCGAAAAATCGCTCCATATCCTCGGGGCGACCGCCCAAAAAAACGAGTATCTGTACGACCAGGTTTTCACGGTCAGCCTTCATTAACGCTGCCTATTGTTTGTCCCAAGTGGGAGCCAGTTTACCCAGGTTCGAGCAGCCTTCATGTGCCGACCTTTGCTTTTTCTTCAAGTTTGAACGGCATAACAAACGTAAAGGCAACCGCATCTGATGCCCCTTGGAACCGCTTTTGAGGCAATCCTTGATGCCGGTTCGCCGATCCGGAGCAAGTAGAATGAGCAAGACGATCCTCATCGTGGAGGACAATGAGCTGAACATGAAGCTGTTCAGCGATCTCCTGGAAGCCAAAGGCTACGCCACCGTGAAAACCGGCAACGGCATGGATGCCATGGAGCTTGCACGCACGCACCGTCCCGATCTCATTTTGATGGACATCCAATTGCCGGAAGTTTCTGGCCTCGATGTGACGCGCTGGCTGAAGGAAGATGACGATCTTCGCCACATTCCCGTTATCGCGGTCACCGCTTTTGCCATGAAGGGTGATGAAGAACGCATCCGTTCCGGTGGCTGTGAAGCTTACATCTCCAAACCCATTTCCGTGTCGGGCTTTCTCGACACAATCCGCACATTTGTGGGCGAAGCATAAGGACCTATCATGACCGCGCGCGTACTCGTCGTCGATGACATTGTCGCCAACGTCAAACTTCTCGAGGCCCGTCTGAAGGCGGAGTATTTTGAAGTTCTGACGGCAACCAGCGGCTTTGAGGCGCTTGATATCGCCAGCCAGTCCGACTGCGACATCATCATTCTCGACGTTATGATGCCCGGCCTTGACGGCTTTGAAACCTGTCGGCGCCTGAAGGCCGATCCGAAGACCGCTCACATTCCGGTTGTCATGGTGACAGCGCTTGATCAGCCAAGCGACCGCGTGACCGGCCTGGAAGCGGGCGCCGATGATTTCCTCACCAAGCCCATCAAAGATGTTGCGTTGCTGACGCGGGTTAAAAACCTGGTCCGCGTAAAACGTCTCATCGACGAACTACGTGGGCGAGCATCAACCCGCGATGCCATGGGACAGCCTGCTGCAGCGCCAGTCGATGATTCGGCCATAACAGGCAAAATCCTGCTGGTCGATGATCGCCCCAGCTCCTATGAGCGGTTGAAGACCACGCTGTCCAAGCGGTTCGATGTGAATGTTCACACCGATCCAGAATCAGCGCTCTTCCATATCGCCGACGAAGCCTATGACCTTATCGTGGTTAGCCTGTCGCTGCGGGACTATGATGGTCTGCGTCTCTGTTCCCAGCTTCAAAATTTGGAAAAAACCCGTGCGCTGCCGATCGTGATCATCGCCGAGCCGGAGAATGACGCCAAAGTGCTGCGCGGCCTCGACATGGGCGTGAGCGACTATCTGGTCCGCCCAATTGACGCGAACGAGTTGATGGCACGCGTGGTGACGCAACTGCGCCGCAAGCTTTATGCCGACCAACTGCGCGAAAGCGTCGAGCAAACCATGGAAATGGCAATCATGGACGGCCTGACGGGGCTGCACAATCGGCGCTATTTCGACACCCATTTCCGGGCATTGACTCACCAGGCGGCATCGCGCGGCAAAACCTTGTCGCTCGTTCTGACCGACATCGACTTCTTCAAGTCAATCAATGATACCCATGGTCATGATGTCGGCGATGAAGTGCTGCGTGAATTTGGCGATCGCATTCGCAAATCGGTCCGCGGCGCAGACCTGGCCTGCCGCTATGGTGGCGAGGAGTTCGTCCTGATCTTGCCCGATTCCGATCAGAACGCGGCAGCCGCCATCGCAGAACGCCTACGTGCACGCATGGACCATGACCCCATTCCGGTTGCTGGCGGCCAGAAACAACTCACCATTACGATCTCGCTTGGTGTTGCCACCATCCAGGGACCGGAAGACACAGCTGAGGCCATTTTGAAGCGCGCCGATGAGGCACTCTACAAGGCCAAACGCGACGGTCGAAACCGGGTCATGCTTGCCGCTTAACCTTACCGGCCTGCTTTAACCACAACAGGCAAGGTTAACCCCGCAAACCCGGACCAATAGGCGCCCGTTAACCGCGTATTTGCTTGCGCTAAAGCACTGATTTGCGGCTTAAATCCTCTACCGCCTCGTGCGGGTCCCACTTGCGTTTCGGGTCCGCCGCACACCCCGGAACGTTGGGATGGCTGGTGCCCATCTCCAACTTTTGGCCTCCTCAAGCCTGGAGCACGGCACCAGCCGCTCGCGGTATTTTTCTCCAAATTCGAAGCAAAAAAAAAGCGCGCTCCCAAATGAGAGCGCGCTACGATCAAGCGACGTCGGAGCGTCGGTTATTTGATCTTCGCTTCCTTGAACTCAACATGCTTGCGCGCAACTGGATCGTATTTGCGCACAACCATCTTCTCGGTCATGGTGCGGGAATTCTTCTTGGCCACATAATAGTAACCGGTGTCGGCCGTCGAAACGAGCCGGATTTTGATGGTCGTGGCTTTTGCCATGCGAAGGGCCTCGATAGTCAATCGGTAAAAGGGTGCCGACCGTCAGACGCGCTGACCACCAATGGGCATAGGTCGGAGGATGCGGTGCTATCGAGCCAAACGGCACTTTTGTCAAGGGCTGCGGTCAGTGTCGATCTTGGTTTGCGCGGCTTTCAAATCCCGCGACCGCAGAGCCCGCAAGCCCTTCCAGCGTTTGGGCACCCGGTCGGCCACAAGAAGCCGCGATTGCCTTGTCACATCCTTGAGCAAACCATGGTTGAGCACAGCCCGCGTCACATGATGCAGGCGTTCAGCGGCTAGCGAACTGGCAGCAAACCATCCCGGTTGCAAAAGCTCGCCATCACCGGAAAACGAGGGCGCTGGTGGATCGTCGCTTGCTTTGACCTTGGCCAGGAAGAAGCGCGTGTCATAGCGGATCGGTAGATGCGGCGGTGTGATGGCGCGGGCGATGTAGGTGAGGTTGCCGTCCAGATGGCCCGGCAGCGCCAATCCGGTTTCTTCCAAACACTCGCGCAGCGCGGCACGGGCGAACGATGATCCGGCTATGCCGACGTCCTCTGCATCAAGCACACGCGCGCAAGCGGCATCCAGAGGATCTTCAGCATCAGCAAGCCGGTCACGAGGCTCGACCCGCCCTCCTGGAAAAACCAGGATACCCGGCATGAAGTTGAGCGAAGCATGGCGGCGGCCCATGAAGATGTGCGGTTCGTCCCTACCGTCCCGCCAGAGGGCAAGAATGCTGGCCGCTGGCCTCGGCCGCACTGCACGCCGGACGCCTGCATCGCCAACCAAGCTACCGGCCCTTAGCCTTGCGAACAGCCTTGCGGGCGTGGGAGGCCGGCGATTGGCCGCGCTTGCGGGCCGTTCCAGGAGCCTTGCGAGCACTCTTGGACCCCTTGCCGCCTTTGCCCGCACGCCCGCCACGGGCCCCAGGTTTCCCGCTTTTACCCTCGCTCAGCATCTCAAAGCGAAGGGCCCCGGCGAGCGGCGCCACCTCAACCAAGCGCACCTCAACGGCATCGCCCAATTGAAACGTTATCCCAGTCGCCGACCCAACAAGCCGCTGGTGCGCCTCGTCGAAGGAAAAATAGTCGGCGCCCAATTGAGATACCGGCACAAACCCGTCGGCGCCGGTTTCTGCCAATCGTACGAACAACCCGGCGCCAACAACGCCGGTGATCCGGCCATCGAAGCGCGCGCCAACCTTGTCAGCAAGAAACGCTGCGACCAGACGATCTGTGGTTTCTCGCTCGGCCAGCATAGCCCGACGCTCGGTGCCGGAGAGATGATCGCCAAGACGGGCGAGAACCTCGTGATCGGCCGCCAAAGCGTCAGCCTCGCCCAGCCCGTAAGCCTTGAGCAACGCGCGGTGCACGAGCAAATCGGCATAGCGGCGGATCGGCGACGTAAAATGGGCATAGCGCGACAGATTGAGCCCGAAATGGCCGATATTATCCGGCGTGTACTCAGCTTGCGCCTGACTGCGCAGCACCATCTCATTGATCAGCTGTTCGCTTGGCTCGCCTTGCGCGCGCGCCAGGATCTTATTGAAGTCAGCAGGCTTCAAAGAGCTTTGGCTGGCGATCGAGATATTGAGGCTCTTCAGAAACGCCCGCAGCCCTTCGAACTTCGCCGCGCCTGGCGCATCATGCACGCGATAGAGGCACGGTGTTTTCTTCGCTTCGAGCAGTTCCGCCGCCGCCACATTGGCCTGGATCATGAACTCTTCGATGAGCTTATGCGCGTCCAACCGCTCTGGGATGCGCACGCCTGTGACCTTGCCGTCGCCATCGAGCACAAGCTTGCGCTCGGGCAGATCAAGATGCAGCGGCGCGCGGCGCTCGCGGGCCTGATGAACCACGCGATAGGCTGCCCAAAGCGGCTTGAGAACGTGCTCGGCGATGTCAGGCGGGCAGGGGGTAATGCCCTCAGCCGGTTCGGTTCCATCAATCGCAGCCTGCGCAGCCTCGTAGGCCAGCCCGGCGTGCAGCTTGATCCAGACCCTGTGAAGCGAGTGCTTGCGCTTGGCGCCGTCCTTGGAAAAGACCATGCGGATCGCAAGCGCCGGACGATCCTCGCCCTCATGCAGAGAGCACAGATCAGTCGAGAGCCGTTCCGGCAGCATCGGAATGACCCGATCGGGGAAATAGACGGAGTTGCCGCGTGAGCGTGCCTCGCGGTCGATCAAGGTATGCGGGCGCACATAATAGGCAACATCGGCGATCGCGACCGTGACAACGAACCCGCCGTCATTGTTTGGGTCCTCGTCCGGCGCGGCATGGACCGCATCATCATGGTCCTTGGCATCAGCCGGATCGATGGTGATCAGCGGCAGATCGCGCCAATCCTCGCGCGAACCTTTTTCGGCGGCCGCCAGGGATTCGGCTTGGGCGAGAACGTCTGGCGGGAAGACATCCGGCAGCCCTTGGCGCAGCACGGCGATCTGGCTAATCGCCCGTTCCGTTCCAAGCTGACCAAAAATCTCTTCCACCTTGCCGTTGGGCGAACGACCTCGACCGCGACCGGGCAAGCGAACCGCGGCCACCAGATCGCCGTCCTCGGCCTCGCCAAGGTCGTGCTTGTCGAGCAGAAGCACGTCGGCCTTGCGCTCAACCGGTTCGATATAGGCGCTTCCGCGTGAGGGTATCCGCACGACGCCATAATGGCGCACATCGCCGCGGCTAATGGCCTTGATGAGATGGACGCGGCCAGGCTTCTCGCCATCGGCAGCGTCCACCATCCGCACCAACAACACGTCACCAACGCCAGGCGGAGACTGGGTTGAGCTCGCGCGACGGGTGGACTTCTTTTCCAACAGCACAAACTGGTCAGGGTCGTGCTCGCCATCCAGTTGAATGCGCGGAACAACGATCAAGTCTCCATCATCATCGACAGAGACGACCTGGGCAGGAAACACCGGCGGCAAGGCGTCCGCACGGCGGAAGCTGTTGCCATCCTTGGTGATAACGCCCTGATCCTTCAGTGCCTTCAAGCGCTGTTTCAGGGCGATGCGGTCGGCGCCCTTAATTCCGAAAGCGCGGGCGACCTCGCGTTTGCCGGTTTGGCCGGGATTGTTGCTCAAAAACTCCAGCAATGCCTCATCGGAGGGGAGACCGCTCATTCCGCGCTGGCTGCCTTCTTTGCCGGCTTTTTCGCGGCCGTTTTCTTGGTCGCAGACTTCTTCTTCGCCGGCGCCTTCTTCTTGGCGGCCGGTTTCTTGCCAGTTTTGGCGGCACGCGCGGCGATCAGTTCGATGGCTTGCTCAATCGTCACGTCTTCAGGCTTGGTGTCCTTAGGGATCGTCGCGTTGATCTTGCCGTGCTTCACATAGGGTCCATAGCGGCCCGAGTGAACCGTCACAGCGCCACCATCGGGGTGATCGCCGAGCGTTCTGAGCGCCTGTGGCGCGCTACGCCCTCGTCCACCACCGCCGGCGGCTTTTTCGGCCAGAACCGTGACAGCGCGATTGAGACCGACCTCGAAGACTTCATCAACCGAGTCCAGATTGGCGTACATGCCTTCGTGAAGCACGAAGGGACCATAGCGGCCAATGCCGGCGACAATGTCTTTGCCCGTTTCCGGGTGCACCCCGACCAGGCGGGGCAGGGAGAGCAGCCGTAGCGCTTTCTCAAGGTCCATCGCAGCGCGATCCCAGCCTTTGGGCAGGCTGGCCCGTTTTGGCTTCGGCGCTTCGCCAAGTTGCACATATGGGCCAAAACGACCGTCTCGCAGGGTGATTTGCTCGCCGGTTTCGGTGTCCTCGCCAAGCACAATCGGGCCGGCTTGTGCTTCGCCATCATTGTCGTTGGCGGCCAGTTGGCGGGTGTAGTTGCACTCTGGATAGTTCGAGCAACCAATGAAGGCGCCATAGCGGGAAATTTTCAGAGAAAGCTGGCCATCCTCGCAGGCCGGGCATTTGCGTGGGTCCGAACCATCGCCCTTGTCGGGGAAGATGTGCGGCCCGAGCAGTTCGTTGAGCGCGTCGATCACTTGCGTGATGCGAAGCTCGGAGATTTCATCCACAGAGGCTGAAAAGGCCGTCCAAAAGGCGCGCAGGACATCGCGCCAGTCGCGTTCACCAGCAGAAATCTTATCCAGCTCTTCTTCCAGCGATGCGGTGAAATCATACTCCACATACCGCTTAAAGAAGGCTTCCAGAAACGCGGTGACGAGCCGGCCCTTGTCCTTGGCAAAGATGCGTCGTTTCTCGACCTCGATGTAGTCACGATCCTGGAGCACGGCCAGCGTTGCCGCGTAGGTGGATGGGCGGCCAATGCCGAGCTCTTCCATCCGTTTCACCAGGCTTGCCTCAGAAAAGCGGGCAGGCGGCTCAGTGAATTTTTCGCTCGCCTCGATCTTTTCCTGGGTGATCTTATCGCGTTCGGTGATCGCCGGTAGACGCTTGTCGTCTTCGTCTTTGGAGGACGTGCCGACATCATAGGCCGCTAGAAAACCGTCAAAGGTGATGACGGAACCACTGGCGCGCAACTCGGCGGTATGACCACCGTGCGAGGCCACCAAATCAACGCTGGTGCGTTCAGAAACCGATGCCGCCATCTGGCTTGCCATCGTGCGCGCCCAGATCAAGCGGTAGAGCTTGGCCTGATCGGCATCCAGATAGCGCGAGACGTCCTCTGGTGTGCGGGAGAGCTCTGTTGGCCGAATGGCCTCGTGCGCTTCCTGGGCGTTTTTGGCTTTCGAGGAGTAAAGGCGTGGCGAGTCCGGCAGGTATTTATCGCCATATTTCTCGCCAATCAGCTTGCGTGTCGACCGAATGGCCTCAGGGGCCATCTGCACACCGTCGGTCCGCATATAGGTGATCAGACCAACGGTCTCGCCATCGATCTCGGTGCCCTCATACAAACGTTGCGCGATGCGCATAGTCACGCTCGGCGACATGCCAAGGCGCGAGGAGGCATCCTGCTGCAATGTGGATGTCGTGAATGGCGCGTAGGGGTTGCGGCGCACTGGCTTGGCTTCGACCTTGGCCACCGAAATATCGGCCTGCTCAAGCATGCTCTTGATCGAGCCTGCCAAGTCGGCATCCGTCAGATCGTGGCGGCCATATTTGGTGCCGTCATAGGACGCCAGGCGAGCCTCAAAAGGCGCGTTGCTTCCGTTTTTCAGGTGCGCATTGATCGTCCAATAGGCCTTGGGCACAAAGGCTTCGATCTCGGTTTCCCGCTCGGTCACCAGTCGCAGCGCAACCGATTGGACACGGCCAGCCGAGCGCGAACCAGGGAGCTTGCGCCAAAGCACCGGCGATAGGGTAAAGCCGACCAGATAATCTAGGGCGCGCCGCGCCAGATAGGCATCGACCAGCGGGCCATCGATCGCACGCGGATTTTGCATCGCCTCAAGCACGGCGCTTTTGGTGATCGCGTTGAACACCACGCGTTCGACCGGCTTGTCCTTCAAAACCTTCTTGGCCTTGAGAATTTCCAACACATGC
>JBKAGN010000066.1:0-15973 GCA_046290415.1 Hyphomicrobiales bacterium | reverse complement strand
TGGAACTCATGGCAACCGGCGCCGTGATCGCCATCCAGGACATGGGCGCGGCCGGCCTCACCTGCTCTGCGGTCGAAATGGGCGCCAAGGGCAATCTCGGAATCCATCTTGATCTCGACAAGGTGCCGTGCCGTGAGACCAACATGTCCGCTTACGAGATGATGCTCTCAGAAAGCCAGGAGCGCATGCTCATGGTGCTGCGGCCGGAAAAGCACGCCGAAGCCGAGGCTGTGTTCATCAAATGGGGACTGGATTTCGCAGTGGTCGGCAAAACGACCGACACGCTACGCTTTGAAATCTTCCATGAAGGCGAAAAAGTCGCTGATCTTCCGATCAAGGAATTGGGCGATGAAGCACCAGAATATGATCGCCCCTGGGTGCCGCCTGTTCCACCCAAGCCCTTGGAAGATAACGCCTTTGAAGGCGACGTGGCCGATGGCTTGCTGACGCTGCTCGCCGCACCGAACGGATCGTCCAAGCGCTGGGTCTATGAGCAATATGACACGTTGGTGCGCGGCCAAACGCTGGCAACGCCCGGCGGTGATGCCGGCATCGTCCAGGTGAATGAGGCCGGCAAAGCCCTCGCTTTCGCCGCCGACGTCACGCCGCGCTATGTCGAAGCCGATCCGTTTGAGGGCGCCAAGCAGGCCGTGGCGGAAGTCTGGCGCAACTTGACCGCAGTCGGTGCCACCCCTCTGGCTGTCACCGATAATCTCAATTTCGGCAACCCGGAGCGCCCTGACATCATGGGCGGGTTCGTTTCGGCCATCAAAGGCCTCGGCGAAGCCTGCCGCGCGCTCGATTTCCCCATCGTGTCGGGCAATGTCTCGCTCTACAACGAGACCAATGGCGTTGGCATTCTTCCCACGCCCGCCATCGCTGGCGTCGGGTTGCTAGAGGCCGGTGCAAAGCACGTCGGCGCCGCATTCACCGGCGCGGACGAGACGATTGTCTTGGTCGGGGCGCCCAAAAGCTGGGGCACGCATTTGGGCCAATCGGCCTATCTGCGCGATGTGCTTGGCAGTGAGGAAGGCGCAGCACCGCCTGTCGATCTGTTTGAAGAAAAACACACTGGCGACTTCGTGCGCGGGCTCATCCAAGACGGCAAAGCAACCGCAGTGCACGACCTGTCAGATGGTGGTTTAGCGGTTGCGCTGGCCGAAATGGCGATGGCCTCGGGCATAGGCGCGAACATCGATGCACCAGACAACGCCATCCCAGCCTTCTTCGGCGAGGACCAAGGCCGCTACCTTGTCACGTGTCGCTCCGCCGACCAGCAAAGCATCCTTGATTATGCCGAGACGCTTTCGATTTCCGTCATCATCATCGGCACCACTGGCGGGAAAGAATTGAAACTGGGTGAAAGCCGGGCCATATCTATCGAAGAACTGCAGGCTGCGCATGAAGGCTGGATGCCCACCTTCATGAACGCCGCTGCAAGCTAACGAACAAAGGGCCCGCTCCCCATGCCAATGAATGCCGCCGACATCGAAAAGATGATCCTGGAAGCCCTGCCGGACGCGCATGTTGAAATTCGCGATTTGGCCGGTGATGGCGATCATTATGCCGCTGTCGTGGTGTCCGAGGCGTTCCGGGGCAAATCCCGTGTTCAGCAGCACCAAATGGTTTATGATGCGCTCAAAGGAAACATGGGGGGCGTGTTGCACGCCCTTGCCCTGCAAACCTCTGCGCCGACGACAGATGCCTGACAAGACTGGCGCCTGAACAGCGCTCGACCACACATTGAAGGACAATACGATGACTGACGCCGCCACAACCATCGACAATGCCGTCAAAACCAACGATGTCGTGCTCTTCATGAAAGGCACAAAGCAGTTCCCGCAATGCGGTTTCTCTGGCCAGGTTGTGCAGATTCTCGATTACGTCGGCGCGGACTATCAGGACGTGAACGTTCTGGAAGACATGGACATTCGCGAAGGCATCAAGACCTATTCCAACTGGCCGACCATCCCGCAGCTTTACATCAAAGGCGAGTTTGTCGGCGGATGCGACATCATCCGCGAGATGTTTCAGGCTGGCGAATTGCAGCAAATGATGACCGACAAGGGCATCGCGGTAAAGAACGCCGAAAGCGCCTAAACCATTGAGCGACATACCTCCCTTCAAGGGCATGGGCAAAAAGGCCCTGCCCTTTTTAAAGGCGCTCGGGTTTCACCAAGACCGCGATTGGTTCAAGGACAACAAGGCGCTCTACGAGAGCGAGGTCAAAACGCCGCTTGGTGACCTGATCGAACATGTTTCCGCACGTATGGAGGCAGACGGTTTGCCGCTGCGCGGGACGCGCAAAACCTCGCTCTACCGCGTCAATCGCGATGTGCGGTTTTCGAAAAACAAAGATCCCTACAACACGCACGCCAGCGCGCTTTTAACCCGCACCGGCACCAAAAAAGACCAGGGCTTTGCCTATGTGCACATGTCCAACGAGCGCTCGTTCATCGCGACCGGGTTTTATGGGCTGAACAGCGCTGAGTTGGCCGCCTTGCGCGCGGCAATCCTTGAAAAAACGCCAAAGCTTCAGGCGATGCTGGAAGATTTCAAGAACCATGGCCTGGCGTTCGATTTTTCTGAGAGCTTGAAGCGGAACCCGCGCGGTTTTGAGAAACTTGACGATGAAGCGTTGCAAAAACTGGTGCGCTTGAAACACCACACCTTCGTGCGCGAGATCGACAACAAAGACCTGACCACACCGAAAATCGCCAACGATCTGATCGCGTTGACGCACACGACGCTGCCCTTCCTGGAATTTGGCTGGGCGGCGATCGATCCGGTCCGCGAAGAAGAAGCGCTGAAAAACGCGACCTAAGCCAAAGCTCCCACGATGACCAATCTGTCCAACTGGCAAGGCTGCAAGCCCCCTCGCCCACAGCGTCTGGAAGGCCGCACGGTGGTGCTTGAAGCGTTTAATGCCGACAGCCACGCCGACGATATCTGGCAGGCGCTTGGCGGCGATCTGGGCGCCAATACGCGCATCCGCTTCTTCCCTGACGCGCCTTACCGCGACGCCAACCATTTTGGCCAAACCTATCAGGGCAAGCAGCGCGAATGGCACACCATGGTCATGCGCGACGCGCACTGGAACATCGTGCGCGGCATGGCGAGCTACATGCGCATACGCCCGGATCATGGCTCGGTTGAAATCGGCGCGGTTGCGCATGGCGATGCCATGGCGCGCTCACCACTTGCAACAGAAGCCCATTACCTGCTTGCCAAGCACATCTTCGAGGATCTGGGTTATCGCCGCTACGAGTGGAAGCTCAACGATGACAATATGCCCTCGCACAAGGCCGCCATACGCTTGGGCTTCACCTTCGAAGGCACGTTTCGACAGGACATGGTTGTCCATGGCGTCAACCGCGACACGGCGTGGTACTCCATGCTCGACCATGAATGGCCGAGCAGGAAAAAGGCGCTGGAAGCCTGGCTTGATCCGTCGAATTTTTCCAGCGACGGGCAGCAAGTCAAAAAGCTCGAGGCGTTTCGTTAGCGCGAGCCTTCGAAGCGTCGGATGCTTTTCACCGACGCCAAGTTGGCATCGTGCGCAGGGACGAGTCGATCCACGCGGTTGGTGCCCCGGCGTTGAGCGATTGCACGGCAATGTGCTTGGCGATGAAACCGGATGCGCCGGTCAGGACGACCCTCTTGGCTATGTTGGTATCAAACACTTCGTTCAGCCGAGGTCGTACGGTGCCGCTCCCAGGGTTCAACCCTTGAGAGGAGAGAAAGCTGTAGCGGGACTCACGCTTTCGGTATCGAGGCCGCCAGCCGTCGGTCGCCAAGTATGTTGATCGCCAGGCCCGCGAGAACCAAAAGCGCGCCAACACCGACGCCAAGGCTCCATCGTTCGCCCAGGAAAATCGCCGCGCCGCCAAAGCCAAATATCGGGACAAGCAGGGCGAATGGCATCACAATGGCGGCCTGATAGGTGCGCAGCAGCCAGACCCAGATGGCAAACGCCACGACTGTGGTCGGAATGGCCAGCACGAACGTCGCCCAGGCGAGCGTCCAAAGGTCTGCCGCCCCCAGCGCCGCGATTCCGGTCAGAGCGCCCGGCTCAAAGACGAGGCTGCCGAGAATCAGAACCGGAGGGGCAGCCGCGCTCGACCAGGCAATAAACGCGATGGGATCGGCGGTCTTGGCGCGCCGCGAGACGATATTGGCCATGCCCCAGGCAAGCGCAGCCATGAGCGTCAAAATCAGCGGCCACAGCGGCACGTCCTGTCCACCGGCCTTGGCAAGCGCGATGACGGCAATGCCTAACGCCGCCACGCTGCCTGCGAGAAGATGATGGCGTTGCAAGCGTTCGCCATCAAACATGACGGCCAGAGCGACCGTGAAAAATACCTGGCACTGAACGACCAGCGAGGCGAGGCCCGCCGGCATGCCGATGGCAATCGCATAGAAGACAAGACCGAACATCACGGCGCCCTGAAGCAGGCCGTAGGCGGCAACGATTGGCCAGGGTGCATCGGGCGGCTTGAGAAAAAAGACCAGCGGAACCGCAGCAAAGGCGAACCGCAACGCTGTCAGAAGCAGCGGTGGCACAACGTCCAAGCCGATGCGGATGACAGTGAAAGCGATGCCCCAGATCGCGGCAACCAGAAGCGCCAGAGCCATATGTTTGAAGGCCATTGCCCTGCCCTAAACCAGTTGGCGGCAAACAAAAAGGCCGCCCGAAGGCGACCTTTGACTCTGCAAACCGATGGGGTTCGCGCTTAGCGAGAGTAGAACTCGACCACCAGGTTTGGTTCCATGGCGACCGGATAAGGCACGTCGGTCAGTGTTGGAACGCGGGTCAGGCTTGCGGTCAGCTTACCGTGATCGGCATCGACATAGTCCGGCACATCGCGCTCATCCAGGCCAACAGCTTCCAGAACGATGGCCAGCTGACGCGAACGTTCGCGCACTTCGACGACATCACCGATCTTCACGCGGTAGGAGGGGATGTTCACGCGCTTGCCGTTCACCAACACGTGGCCGTGATTGACAAACTGGCGCGCTGCAAAAACGGTCGGCACGAACTTCGCACGATAGACGACGGTGTCCAGACGACGCTCAAGCAGACCGATCAGGTTTTCTGACGTATCGCCCTTCATCTTGGACGCTTGGTCGTAAATCTTGCGGAACTGCTTCTCCATGATCGAGCCGTAATAGCCTTTCAGCTTCTGCTTAGCGCGCAGCTGAATGCCGAAATCGGAAAGTTTGCCACGGCGTCCTTGGCCATGCTGGCCAGGGCCGTACTCGCGGCGATTGACGGGGCTTTTCGGGCGGCCCCAGATGTTTTCGCCCATGCGGCGATCGATCTTGTACTTCACACTGTCGCGTTTTGACATCGCGGTATCCTTTCAAAAGGTGAGGTTACGCGCGCCCTCCTCTTTCGCCTCCAAAGAGACAAACGACAGGATTGTGACGCCAGCGATTTCGCCACTACACAATCCACGGGACACGGGAAAAGCAATGGGGGCGCGAACGCCCCCAGAACTTCAGCGGTTCTCTAGGACCATCAGGCTCGCCCGTCAAGCAGGGCCGTACTGGTTATCGCCCTCGTCACCGCGTTGGGCGAACCAATAGATCAAAATCAGCGGGCCAATGAGCGGGATGAAACCGATCAACAACCACCAGGCGGTCCGACCAAGATCATGCATCCGCCGGAAACCAACCGCCAGGGAGGGCAGAAAGGTACCGAGGCTAAACAGCGGGCCAAGCACCGCCAAATCGTTCTCGTCAAATCCGAAAATGAAACCATCGACGATCGCCAACGCGATGCTGACAAGCACGACGAACAAGATCCAGTACCAGTACTCTGAACGCCTTGCGCGACCACGAAACTGGACGTAGCGACCGAACACGGTGCGAATGACGTCGGCAAACTGGGTTGGATGATAGGTCGCGCCGTCGCCATAGCCTGCGCCACCCATGCCATCTGATCCTGCTGACGCGTGCGCCTGCTCCCCCAATTGCGGCGGCCGCGGCGCTGCGGGCGATGCCGAAAGCCTATCAACCCAGCTTTGCGGAACCATCGATCCGGGTAGGCTAGCACGCGCCGCGCCCCATTCGCTCATCCCTTCGCGCCACATCAACGTATCGGGACCGATCTCACCACGCCCGATCAACAACGCGATATCATCGGTGCTCACCGGGCCACGCTGTTCACTGCCGACGGCATAATACCAAGCCGCATCACTCATCATTTATCCTATTCGTATCGTCCGCCCCGTTTCCGCCTACGCCGGTTCGACGAAAGGCTCAACCCTGAAGCGTTACCGCAACGTCAGGGTGTAAGTCCATCAGCGGTCCTCACGGCTGCGCTCATGAGCGCGATCAAGGGAGGAAAACACGCCGCGCAAGGTTCGCACCTCCTGCTCATTCAGCCTGGCGCGTTGAAACAGCGTACGCAGATTGTGGATCATCCCGGCGCGCTTTTCCGGCGGACGGAAGAAACCCGACGCATCCAGCAGACCCTCCAAATGATCGAACAACCCTTGCATGGCGCCTTTGTCGGCGATCGGCGAGCGCTCTGGCGTCGCGATCGGGAGGCTGTCTTCCTCAGATTCAGCACCATCCCGGGCTAAGGCGTGCCGACGCCATTCATAGGCACAGATGATAGCGGCTTGGGCGATATTGAGTGAAGCGCAATCGGGATCGACTGGCAGCGTCAGAACATCATCGCACAGCGCCACTTCGTCATTGGTGAGGCCCCAGGCTTCGCGGCCAAAAACATAGCCGACGCGCATGCCGTCAGCAGAAGCGATCACACTGCGCTTGCCGGCATTTTCCGGTCCGACGACAGTTTTGGCCAGATCATGTTTGCGCGCCGAGGTGGCATAAACGAGCGACAGATCGGCCAGCGCCTCCTCCAGCGTATCGAACAGTTCAGCGGCATCGACGACATGCTTGCCGCCGCTGGCCGTTGCGTTGGCGCGCTCGTTCGGCCAACCGTCGCGCGGACTGACGATGCGCAAGCGCCGCCAGCCGAAATTGGCCATCGCGCGGGCGACCATGCCGATATTTTCGCCCATTTGCGGCTCAACCAGAACGGCGACAGGCGGCTTTACACCCAATCGACCAAGGTCGGCCGTCTCCGCCATAGGTCCAAATCGGCTCACGAAAACTCCAAAACAATCAGCAGGCTGTCACCAGATAAGGGAAAGCTTCTCCACCCTTCGGCCGGTTTGAAGCCGGTCTTGCCCTTTGCTATAGCCCGCGCAGACACAACACCAGTGCCACCCAATTTCCATACACACCTACGGCGCACAAGCGCTCACCAACACGAGGACCTTTCATGGCGAAGATCAAGGTTGCCAATCCCGTTGTCGAACTCGACGGCGATGAGATGACGCGGATCATCTGGCAGTTCATCAAGGACAAGCTGATCCACCCCTATCTCGATATTGACCTGCACTATTACGATCTTGGCATCGAAGAGCGTGATCGCACCGACGACCAGATCACGGTCGATGCGGCCAACGCGATCAAAGAGCATGGTGTTGGCGTCAAATGCGCAACGATCACGCCGGACGAAGCACGCGTTGAAGAGTTCAATCTGAAGCGCATGTACCGCTCACCCAACGGCACGATCCGCAACATCTTGGGCGGCGTTGTCTTCCGTGAGCCGATCATCTGCCAGAACGTGCCGCGCCTGGTGCCCGGCTGGACACAGCCCATCGTGATTGGCCGCCACGCCTTTGGCGATCAATACCGCGCAACGGACTTCTTGATCCCCGGCAAGGGCACGCTGACCATGAAGTTTGTCGGTGATGATGGCACGGTGATCGAAGAGGAAATCTTCAAGTTCCCCGACGCTGGCGTCGCCATGGGCATGTACAATCTGGATGAGTCCATCAAGGATTTCGCCCGCGCCTCCATGAACTACGGCCTCAACCGCGGCTACCCGGTTTACCTGTCCACCAAGAACACCATCATGAAGAAATATGATGGCCGCTTCAAAGACCTGTTCGAGCACATCTTTGAAACCGAGTTCAAAGACAAGTTCGACAAGGCCGGTATCACCTACGAGCATCGTCTGATCGACGACATGGTGGCCTCAGCCATGAAATGGTCCGGCGGCTATGTATGGGCTTGTAAGAACTATGACGGCGATGTGCAGTCCGACACGGTTGCGCAGGGCTTCGGATCGCTTGGCCTGATGACATCGGTGCTCATGTCGCCTGATGGCAAGACAGCTGAAGCTGAAGCCGCACACGGGACGGTGACCCGCCATTACCGCATGCATCAGCAGGGCAAAGAAACGTCCACCAACCCGATCGCCTCGATCTTTGCCTGGACGCGTGGCCTGGCCCATCGCGGGAAACTGGATGACAACCAGCCGCTGATCGATTTCGCTACCAAGTTGGAAGAGGTCTGCATCGCCACTGTTGAGGCCGGCGACATGACAAAGGATCTGGCGATCCTCATTGGCCCTGACCAGACCTGGCACACCACGCAGAGCTTCCTCGCGAAAATCGACGAAAATCTGCAGAAGGCAATCGGCTAAAGCGGTCGGTCCGAAGGATCGGAGCGTAGCCGAAACTGGAATGGGTGACGCGGTTGGTCCTTTTGGACCAGAGCAAACCCAGGAAAAGAGCCTAAAGCGGTCGGTCCGAAGGATCGGAACGCAGCGCCAGAAGACCAAAAGCCCGCCATCATCATGATGGCGGGCTTTTCTTTTCCTAGGCCGCGACCGGCACGCAGATTTCCGTCAGCAGATCATTGGCCGCAACCTCGCGCGGATCGTTGAGATAATTCTCATAGGGTGGCGCGGCCCGCACGGTTTTCCCGTTCTCACGCAGCCAGACCGAATACATCCAGTCATAGGCCGCCGGCAGATCCGAATACGGCCCTTTCAGTGTCAGAACCGCATAGGTCCCGTCGGTCAGAACGCCCGGCTCCAACGGCGCGGAGGCAAGGTCTGAATCTTGAACGATGAAGGCGGCGTGTGAGCGAAGCTCGACCTCCGGCGTTGCCATCGGGTCATCATAGTAGACCCCGACCATCCCGCGCACATGTGGCATCAGCCCACGCGTGCCACCAAGGCTGACAAGCTTTTCAAAGCTCTCGCCAATCTTCTGATAGGACCCCTTGTGCAAAAGGCCGACAATCGGCCGTTCGGGAAGTGTTTGAATGTCTACATCGTACATAGCGTTGTTCACCGTCGTTTTGGGTTTGCGATAACGGCTATGCCCACCTGAGGCGGGAACCGACGGCGCGATATATGTCGGTGAACGCGCGCGAGAAAGACCGCAGATTGGGATAGCCGCAGCGCCGCGCGACGGTTGCCAGAGGCAGTGTTCCTTCGGCCAGATCGAAACCCGCCCGCGCGATGCGCACGCGTTTCAACGTCTGCGCCACGGTCTCGCCCTGGATCGCACGGTAGATGCGATGCCAGTGAAACCGCGACAGGCACGCCACTTCCGCCAGCCGATCAAGGTCGAGCGGCTCATCCAAATGGGCGTGGATGTAGGTCGTGACACGCGCAATGCGCTCTTCATAGGCCGACCAGTCCCCTGGCATGTTGGCCATGGAAAAGTCAGCTTCAGGCCGTTCGGCTTTGCTCATAACGGGTTCGATCCATCCAGCAGGAACACCGCCGCTGATGGTGCATCTGACATGACCCAACCATCTCGCGACGATTGAACTCAACCATGACCCGAGAGGACAAATCTTGCTGACTTGTCAGCGACGTTATCAGCCGGCCAAGGCCGCCTTCACCGCGTCGATAGCGTCCGATGCCTTGGTGGCGTCGGGGCCGCCAGCCTGCGCCATATCGGGCCTGCCGCCGCCGCCCTTGCCGCCCAGCGCAGCCGAGCCGGCCCGCACCAGATCAACCGCGCTATGTTCGCCGGTCAGATCATCGGTCACGCCGACCACGATGGCGGCCTTGCCTTCGCCCGTTGCCACCAAGGCGACAACGCCGGAGCCGAGCTCGCGCTTCATTTCATCGGCTATGCCCTTCAGGTCCTTCGGGCTAACGCCATCGAGCACACGCCCGGAAAAAGCGATGCCGCCGACATCTTCTTTCGCCGAGGTTTGCTGGCCACCACCGCCAAGCGCGACCTGCTTTTTCAACTCGGCCACCTCGCGTTCCAGCTTGCGGCGTTCCTCCATCAGTGCATCGACACGATCCAACGCTTGGTCCGGGGTCACTTTCAACCGGCCAGCAATCGCTTTGACGCGCGTATCCTGCTGCGAAAGGTAGCTCCGCGCCGCCTCGCCGGTGAGCGCTTCGACGCGGCGAACGCCGGCGGCCACAGCGCCTTCCGACACGACACGCACCAGGCCGATTTCTCCGGTACGGTTCACATGCGTGCCGCCGCAAAGCTCCACTGAAAAGGTTGAGCCATCGGGCTTGTCACCCATGGAGACAACGCGCACCTCATCGCCATATTTTTCGCCGAACAACGCGCGCGCGCCGGACTCAATGGCGCTGTCAACATCCATCAAGCGGGTCTCCACCGGGCTATCCTGAAGGATGACCGCATTGGAAATGTCTTCGATTTTGGCAAGCTCATCGGTCTCGATCGGCTTGGGGTGCGAGAAATCGAACCGCAAGCGATCGGGCGCGACGAGCGAGCCCTTCTGCGCCACATGATCCCCGAGGGTTTCGCGCAACGCCTCATGCAGCAAATGGGTCGCCGAATGGTTGGAGCGGATTGCCTGGCGCCGATGACCATCGACCGACAGATCAGCAGGTTCGCCAACCTTAAGCGGTGCCCCTGAGACGGTGCCGAGATGAGCGAACACGCCATCGGCGCGCTTGACTGTATCACGCACCGTAAAGGTCGCATCCCCTTGCTTGATCGTCCCCTGATCACCCTGCTGCCCACCAGACTCCGCGTAGAACGGCGTCTGGTTGACGACGACCGCGCCCTCCTCGCCTGGCTGCAAAACCTGGATCTCGGCACCTTCCCTAACGGCAGCAACAACAACGCCCTCGGCGACCAGCGTGTCGTAGCCCAAAAATTCGCTCGCCCCGTGGGCATCACGCACGGCAAACCAGACGATGTCCGTCCCTGTGTCGCCGGACCCGGCCCAGGCTGCGCGCGCGTCGGCGCGCTGACGCTCCATGGCAGCATCGAACGCGTCGGTATCGACAGAGATAGAACGCGAGCGCAGCGCATCTTGCGTCAGGTCCAGCGGGAATCCGTAGGTGTCATAGAGCTTGAACGCCACGTCGCCGTCAAAGGTGTCGCCCTCGCCTAAACCTTTCGATGCGTCATCAAGCAAGCCAAGACCGCGATCGAGCATCTTTTTGAAGCGGTTTTCTTCAAGCTCCAGCGTTTCAGAGATCAGCGCCCGGGCACGGCCTAGCTCTGGGTAGGCTTCGCCCATCTCGCGGATCAGCGCTGGCACCAAACGGTGCAGCACGGGATCTTTGGCCCCGAGCAAATGCGCATGGCGCATCGCCCGGCGCATGATCCGGCGCAGCACGTAACCACGACCTTCATTGGACGGCAGAACAGCGTCTGCAATCAAAAAACTTGTCGCCCGCAAATGGTCTGCAATTACCCGGTGGCTCGCCCGGCTTTCGCCTTCCGCCGGTACGCCCGTCAGATCGACGGAGGCCGCAATCAAAGCCTGGAAGAGGTCGGTGTCGTAATTGTCGTGCTTGCCCTGAAGCAGCGCCGCCAACCGTTCCAGCCCCATGCCGGTGTCGATCGACGGCTTGGGCAGCGCAATGCGATTGTCCGGATCGACCTGCTCATACTGCATGAAGACCAGGTTCCAGATCTCGATGAATCGATCACCATCTTCATCCGGCGAGCCTGGAGGGCCACCTGGAATGTGGTCGCCATGATCGTAAAAGATTTCCGAGCACGGGCCGCACGGGCCGGTATCGCCCATGGCCCAGAAATTGTCCGAGGTGCCGATGCGAATGATCTTTTCATCCGGCAGGCCAGCGATCTTGTTCCAGAGATCAAAAGCTTCGTCATCACTGGCATAAACGGTGACCAGAAGCTTGTCGGGATTGATGTCGAAATCCTTGGTGACAAGGTTCCACGAATGGTGGATCGCCTCCTCCTTGAAATAGTCGCCAAAGGAAAAGTTGCCGAGCATTTCAAAGAAAGTGTGATGGCGCGCGGTGTAGCCAACATTGTCCAGATCATTGTGCTTACCGCCAGCGCGCACGCACTTTTGCGACGTTGCTGCACGTGGCGGATCACGTGTCTCCAGACCCGTAAAGACGTTCTTGAACTGCACCATGCCGGCATTGGTGAACATCAACGTTGGATCGTTGCGCGGAACAAGCGGCGAGGATGGCAGGACCGCATGGCCATGCTTTTCGAAGTAGGACAGAAACGCCGACCGAATTTCGTTTACGCTGCTCATTTCAACCGTTCACCCTTGCACGCACTTAAACCGTCGCTGCTGACGACCAGGTTTCTCGCGACACCTGACGACGCCCTGCCATCCAAGTGATCCTTGGCGCAGGGCAGCAGACAACAGGAAACGGTCGACCTCACGACAGTGAGATCGACCGCTCAATAAGGCTATCTATAGCCGGTGAGGAAGGCTGTCCAGCAGACCCAACCGGGTTCGCCGATACAAGCCGTTCAACGCCGCGCGCTACTCGTCCTTGGCGGGCGCATCCGCATCGGGCTCATCATCGTTCACCGGCTCGCCTTCCAAAATCTGTTCAGCGATCAAACCGGCATTCTGGCGGATCGAAGCCTCGATTTCATCGGCGATATCGGGATTGTCGCGCATGAACTGCTTGGCGTTCTCGCGACCTTGGCCAAGGCGCTGGCTGTCGTAGGAGAACCAGGCACCGGATTTTTCCACGATGCCGGCCTTCACGCCAAGATCAATGAGCTCGCCCATCTTCGAGACGCCTTCGCCATACATGATGTCGAACTCCACCTGACGGAACGGCGGCGCCACCTTGTTCTTCACCACCTTCACGCGGGTCTGGTTGCCCACGACCTCATCACGATCCTTGATCGCGCCAATGCGGCGAATATCCAGGCGAACCGAGGCGTAAAATTTCAGCGCATTACCACCGGTGGTGGTTTCCGGGTTGCCGAACATCACACCGATCTTCAACCGGATCTGGTTGATGAAGATCACCATCGTGTTCGATTTGGAAATGGAGGCCGTCAGCTTGCGTAGCGCCTGGCTCATCAGGCGCGCTTGCATGCCCGGCAGGCTATCGCCCATCTCGCCTTCAAGTTCGGCGCGCGGCGTCAAGGCGGCCACCGAGTCCACCACCAACACATCCACCGCGCCAGAGCGCACCAACGTGTCTGTAATTTCCAGCGCCTGTTCACCGGCATCAGGCTGAGAGACCAGCAACTCATCCACATTCACTCCCAACTTGCGCGCATAGATAGGATCGAGCGCATGCTCGGCATCGACAAAGGCGCAAATACCGCCCTTTTTCTGCGCCTCAGCAATGGTGTGAAGGGCCAGCGTAGTTTTACCTGAGGATTCCGGGCCATAAATCTCAATCACCCGGCCACGCGGCAGACCGCCAATACCAAGCGCAATATCAAGGCCAATGGACCCGGTGGAAACCGACTCGATCTCAAGCGCATCGCCTTTTCCGAGCTTCATGATCGAGCCTTTGCCGAACGAGCGCTCAATCTGCGAGAGCGCCGCATCCAGGGCCTTGCTCTTATCCATACCGTTGCCTTCCACCAAACGAAGCGTCGATTGCGCCATATCAGAATATCCCTTCTTTTCACGCAGCGCCGATTCCCGCAACGCAAACCCGTTTGGCAGGTTCCGCTATCGCTTTTGGAGCGCTCAATAGGGGATATGTACCAGTTTTGTTCTTCGTGAACAAGAGAAGAACAAAAGATTTCTTTGTCGGGACCTAACTGGCGAGAACGCGCTTCACGGTTTCAGCAAAATCTTTCATCGAGAAGGGTTTGGCTAGGAACGTGAACTCCTGATCATCGGGCAAATTTTTGGCAAACGCATCTTCAGCATAGCCCGACACGAAGATGAACCGCATGTCGGGATAGAGCGCGCGCGCTTCATTGAGCAGGGTCGGTCCATCCATCTCCGGCATCACGACGTCGGACACGATCAGCTGGATTTCATCGCCGAACTCTTCGAGCACTTCCAGGGCCTCAACGCCGCTATCGGCCTCATGCACCGTGTAACCGCCGGAGCGCAGAAGCGTGGCATTGACCATCCGCACGCCCTCATCATCCTCCACCAGAAGAACACTGGCTGCACCCGTCAGATCTTCCTGCGGCTGGTTCTGCGATTGGGCAGCCTGCACGGCGGCGACTTCTGAACCGACATAACGCGGCAGGAAAATGTGGAAGCTCGTCCCCTCACCGACCGTGCTTTCTGGATACACATAGCCGCCGGTCTGCTTGATCGTTCCATAGACCGTGGCCAGGCCGAGCCCGGTTCCTTTGCCAACGTCCTTGGTGGTGAAAAACGGCTCGAATATCTTCGACATGATCTCTGGCTCGATGCCGGTGCCGGTATCGGTCACCGAGACGAGCACATAGTCAGCCGCTTCCAGACCCTTGTACTTGAAGGTCGCGCATTCCTCACGCATCACATTGCGGGTCGTCATGGTCAGTTTGCCGCCTTCAGGCATCGCGTCGCGCGCATTGACGGCAAGATTGATCAGCACGTTTTCAAGCTGCGTCAGGTCAGCCATCACCGGCCAGACATCGCCGGCGATATCGACATCCAACTTCACCGTCTCGCCGACCAGCCTGTCCACGGTCATGGATAGATCGGAGAGCACATCATCCATGTGCATAACCTGCGGACGCAACGTCTGTTTGCGCGAGAAGGCCAGCAAATGACGCACCAAGGCGGCAGCACGGTTGCAGTTCTGGCGGATCGGCGAAATGTAGCGATAGCTCGGGTCGGACGGCGGATGGTTGAGCATCAGCAAGTCCACATTGCCCATGATGGCCTGCAGCATATTGTTGAAGTCGTGCGCCACACCACCAGCAAGCTGCCCAAAGGCCATCATTTTTTGGGTTTGCGCGAACTGCTGCTCAAGCGCTTTTTGCTCGGTCGTGTCGATCAGGAAAACCAGCGCCTCGGTGTCGGCGCCATCGCCAACGGCGGACACAAACAGCTGAGCTGAGATCTGGTGGCCGAGATCGGGCATGCCCGGTTGCTCAGATTTTTCCGGCGTCTTGCCGATCACCACATCGACAGGGCGCATGCGCCCGCGCTGGGCGGCCGCATCGTTGAGCGCGCGCTGCACAGCGTCGCGCGCTTCATCGGAGAACAGATCGACCAGCTTGGCGGCGCTTGGCGAAGCTTCATCATGGGCCGAAAGCGAGGCCCCATCGGACGCTTCTTCGGGGAAGAGGCTGGCAAACGGCGCGTTCATCTGCACCAGCGCGCCGTCGCTGTTGACCACAGCGATAGCAATTGGCGCATTGTTGAAGAAACGGGCGAACTTTACCTCGGCGGCCCGAACGCTTTCATCCACATCGAACCCGCTGGACCGGTTGATGACCAAAGTGCGCGAGGCGCGCGGCGAGCCATCCACGGAAATCGGCACGCGGTGATGAATGCGCACCGGTAGGCGCGCTCCGTCTCGTCGCACAAGATCAACGTCGATTATGGTCGCCAAACCATCGAAATCGGTTGTGGTTGGCGCAGCCGCCAAGAGCGCCGCGCCATCGCCGGCCAGAAGCTCGTTCAGCGTCAGCCCGGTTTGGTCGATCATCGCAAGATCGTAACCAAGCCAGGCCGCCAGCGTGGCATTCATATAATTGATGGTACCTTCCGGATCAGAGGAGAAAAATCCGGCGGGCGCATGATCCAGATAGTCCACAGCCTGCTGCAAATCCTGGAACACCTGTTCCTGGCGGGCACGCTCGTCGGTGACATCGGCGATCCGCCACACCACGCCATAGGGCGTCTCGGTGTCGGCAACGTCGGCCAAGGCACTACCGTCTTCCGGCAAAGGTCGTGCAGTCACATGATACCAGCGCGGCGCGCCCTGCCCGCCCGCGCCCCGCGCCAG
>JBKAGN010000065.1:0-16077 GCA_046290415.1 Hyphomicrobiales bacterium | reverse complement strand
CCATTGCGGCGGCATGGAAGGCCTTGTGAAAGAGGCCCGCGAACACGCCATCGAAGATGAGTTCGGCAACCCTGACGCGCGCGATGCCATGATCATCGCGCAGTATCAACGCATGGCCCATTATGCGATCGCCGCCTATGGCACGCTGCGCGCCTATGCCAATCGCTTGGATCTGGATGGCGACGCGGCAACGCTCACCGAAATGTTGGACAGCGCCTATGATGGCGACCGGACGATGACCGAAATCGCCACCGGCAAGGACGGTATCAACGCCGACGCCCAAGCCGCCTAACGCTCGGTCTGGGCACTAGGAAAGGCCCCGCATCGCGCGGGGCCTTTTGGTGTGTTTGGGCACGCGACAGTGCCGACATCGAGAAAAGACCCGCATGGAAAAGCCCGGGTGGACAAGAAAAGCCCGGGTGAACAAACCGGTCTGGACATCAAGAGTGACCTGCAAAGGAGCTTGCCAATGAGTGCTTCAACCAGGAAAGAAATCGACCGTTCGACGGGCCTGGTTCACCGGCTTGTCCTTGGGCTTGAGCGTGCGTGGGACCGTTTGCGCCCCCGCGATGCAACGCCCGAGCCGGTTATCGATGCTTATCTTGGCTATGCAACGCCGGACGGCTGCCAGTTGCGCGGCCGGGTTCTCGACGGTCATCGTTATTCAACGCAGATCGAAGTCCGCTCGCGTTGGAACGCCTTTCGCAATATGGCGCGCAATTTCTTGACCGCAGAAATGCCGGGCGTGCGGGTGGCCTCGGGCGATGTTGAAACGGTGACGGATGAGGAAGGCTATTTCCAGCTGACCGTTCCGGCCCTACCGCCGGGTTTGCACCACGCGACGTTGCGCTTGCCGGACCATGACACGCAGGCTGAAGCTGCCATTCTTGTTCCCGAAGCCGACGCCAAGTTCGGGATCATCTCCGACATCGACGACACAGTGATGCGCACCGGCGCGTTTTCGTTGGCACGCAATCTATGGACGACGGCAACAACCTTCATCACCGATCGCGAAGTGTTTGCAGACACGGTCGCGGTGCTGAAACGCCTGCAGGGCGATGCCAATCCTGTCTTTTATGTCAGTTCCTCGCCTTGGAACCTGCACGCCTATTTGAACGCCGTTTTCGAAGCGAACGGCGTGCCGCGCGGCCCGATGTTTCTGCGCGATTTCGGCGTGTCGCAGAAAAAGTTCATCAAATCGACGCATGGCTCGCATAAGGGCGATGCCATCGACACGATCCTGGCGGCCAACCCCAATCTGGACTTCGTGCTGATCGGCGATTCAGGCCAGCATGACGCACTGGTCTATCACGATGCCATTCTTCGCCATCCGGGCCGCATTAGGCAGGTGATGTTGCGCCATGCCGGCCCGATCGATCAGGCCGACCAGGACGCGGCCGACGCCATCCGCCGCTCCAAGGTCGATCTGGTCATGGCGGAGCATCTTGATCAGTCAGCGGGCGCCGATGCGCCCGCTTCAGCGGATGCCTAGCCCAGCTCGTCCACGGATGTGATGACCTTGCCCAGCAGGCCATAGTCGATGGCCTCGTCGGTGTTGAGCCAGAAATCGCGCTCCATGTCCTTTTGAACCCGCTCGACTGACTGACCCGTCGCGCCAGCAAAGATCTCGTAGAACCGTTCGCGCATTTTACGGATTTCATTGGCCTGAATTTCAACGTCGGACGCCTGACCACCGACGCCGCCGCGCGGCTCGTGCAGCAAAAAGCGGGTTTTGGGCAGGCAGAACCGGCGTTCGATCGGCACGGCAACGTAAATGAGTGCACCCGCCGAGGCGACCCAGCCCGACCCGATGGCATTCACCTTCGGGCGGATGAAACGGATGACGTCATGGATCATGTCGCCGGATTCCACATGGCCGCCTGGCGAGGAAATGATCACATTGATCGGATCATCGCTTATTTCGGCAAGGGCCAGCAGATGGCTGGTGGCGGTGCGCGCCACCTTGTCGTTGATCTCGCCGGTGATAAGCACGTAGCGCGACTCGCTTAAGGCGTCCTCCAGCCGGCGGCCAAGGGCCTGTGGCTTGGCGTTGTCGTCGTCTTTGTCGGCGTCCATGGATGGGATTCCTTCTTGCGTGTCGTTGGCCGAGTGGCCGTTGCCTCAGGCCTAGCGAGTGCAGTCCGATTCGGTCAACTGCTGCCAGCTCTGTCAGTTAAGGCCGCGTGCATTTGGGCGAGGCGGCTGGAGTGGTGGCTACACCGGCTTCAGCGTGTCCGGATCGATGCCGCCCATGCCGCAGACGATCTCCCATTCCTCATCCGTCACCGGCTGCACCGATAGGCGCATCGACGTCACCAGGCTCATCTTGGCGAGACTCTCGGTGGCTTTGACCTGTTTCAGCGTGACCGGCGTGGGCATATCGGCGAGCGCGCGGATATCTACGCATTCCCAGCGCTCATCGTCGGTCGTCGAATCGGGATGGATCTCGGCGCAGACTTCGGCAATGCCGACGATCTCCAGACCCTCATTGGAGTGGTAGAAAAAGGCGCGGTCGCCAAGCTTCATCTCGCGCATGAAATTGCGCGCCTGGTAATTCCGGATGCCGTCCCATTCCTCACCGGCATCGCCCTTGGCCTTTTGTTGCTCCCAGGACCATTTGAAGGGTTCGGATTTAAACAGCCAATAGCGCATCAGGCAGCCTCAGGGTTGGTGTCGGGGTTCTTCAAGAGCCAGGCCCAGGGTCGAATGTCGACGCTCGCAAACAGGCCTGCTTTGGCATAGGGGTCGTTGGCGGCAATGGTCTCGATGGACGGTTTATTCTCGGCTTCGATCAGTACCAGTGATCCGATGGGCTTACCGTCCTCGCCCAAGAACGGACCAGCGCCTTTAAGCGCGTCGCCGAGACCCTCCAGATACGCAACATGGTCGGGTCGGTTGTCGAGCCGAACCTGCAGATGATCGGGTTTGTCGGTGCAGATGAGGGCGTAAAGCATGGAAGGGTCCTGTTTGTTGCGACTACGGCGTAGTTCGTCTGGAACGTTTGGGCTTATTCTGGGTGAATTCTGGGTCTATTCTGGTGTTTGTCGCGACTAAATCGGCATCCTATTCGCGCTTCAGGGGTCGCGCCATCAAGCTGTCGATGGCATCATCAACGGACATGTGGTTCTCCACAACCTGCGCCACCGTCTGCGTGATCGGCATGTCAATCCCGGCCGCTTGCCCCAGCGCAAGAGCGGCAGACGCGGTCTTGGCCCCTTCGGCGAGCGATTGGCCTTCAGCCATAAGCTTTGCCGTCTCAGCACCTCTTCCCATTTCGTAGCCGAAACGAAAGTTTCGCGAACCAGCCGTCGAACAGGTGAGGATCAAATCGCCAAGTCCGGAAAGTCCAGCCAGGGTTTCGGCGCGGGCTCCTTGCGAAATAGCTAGACGGCTAAGTTCTGCAAAGCCTCGTGTGATCAGGGCCGCCTTGGCGCTTTCCCCAAGCCCCTTGCCGTCAACGACGCCGGCGGCAATTGCGAGCACGTTTTTTAGCGCGCCGCCAAGCTGGACGCCGATGAGATCGTCGCTGGCATAGGGCCGAAAGTTCGGGCCCTTCAGCAGCTCGCAAAGGTGATCAGCCTGGTCGAGTGTGGGGGCAGCCAGCGTCACAGCGGTTGGCAGCCCGCGCGCCACATCATGGGCGAAGCTGGGGCCCGATAGGACGGAGATGGCGGGGTCTGGGGCCTCTTCTTGCACGACGGTCGTCAGGCGTTTCTGCGTGCCGCGCTCAAGCCCCTTGGCTGTGATCACCAGATCGTGGCCTGGACGTAGAAAGGGGTGGATGGACTGCGCCATCTGGCGCGTGGCTTGAGCGGGGACGGCGAGCACAATCACGGCCTGCGGTGACTGCGAAAGGGAGTCGTGCCAGGCAGAGTCCCGTTTAAAGGAATGCGCGGTGAGACTCTCTGGCAAACGGATTGATGGAAGCGCCGCATCGTTCATTTTAAGTGATTGTATAGCATCCGCTTTTTCATTCGACCCCGTGATCAAACTAACGGCATGGCCAGCGCGCGCCAGCATGATCGCCAGGGCCGTGCCCCACGCACCAGCGCCAACGACCGTGTAGTTGGTCGGCTGACTTTCCGCCGCGACCGTCATGCGCGGGCGCCCTTCTTGCCCGATCCAAGCTTCGGCTCGGCCTTGGAATCCAATGGCCAGCGCGGCCGTGCCGTCGCCTCGAGGCGCGGCAAATGAGCTGCTTCGCGTTCCAGAGCTGCCCAGGCAATCATCGCCGCGTTGTCGGTACAGTGCCGTGCCGATGGAATGACAAGCCGCCCTTGGCGTTGATCGATCACATCGGTCAGGATGGCGCGGATGTGGGCGTTGGCGGCCACGCCCCCGGCGGCAACAAGGACAGGCGGCTGCCGATAAAGCTCGGTGAAGCGGGTGAGCGCTGCGGAGAGGCGATCTGAAATCGTTTCGCCGACGGAACGCTGAAAACTCGCGCACAGATCAGCAACGGTCTGATCATCGAGCGGGGCATTCTTTTCTGCTGTTAAGCGAAGGGCCGTCTTCAACCCGGCAAACGAGAAATCGCAGCCTGCCTTGCCCTTCAACGGCAAAGGCAAGGCAAAGCGATCCGGATCGCCAGCCTTGGCCATCTGCTCGACCGCCGGACCGCCGGGGAAGCCGAGTTCCAATAACTTTGCCGTCTTATCAAATGCCTCACCCAACGCATCGTCCAACGTCGTGCCCCAGCGTTCATAGACACCGACATCGTGGACGCAGAGAATTTGGGTGTGCCCGCCGGAGACCAAAAACAGCAGGTAGGGAAAGGCCAAATCCTCGCCAAGGCGCGGTGAGAGAGCGTGACCTTCCAGATGGTTGATGGGGATGAACGGCTTACCGATGGCGCTCGCCATGGCGCGGCCCGTCACCAGCCCGACCAGCACACCGCCGATGAGCCCCGGCCCAGCGGTGGCGGCCACAAAGTCCAGGTCTGCCGGCACCATATCTGCCTGTTTCAGCGTTTCTGTGATGAGTGTATCGAGATGATCGACGTGGGCGCGGGCGGCAATCTCCGGCACCACACCACCGAAGGGCGCGTGATCCTCGATCTGGCTGAGCACAGTTTCGGCTTCGATGACTGCGCGACCGTCCGGCGCGCGGCGCACGATCGCCACGGCGGTTTCATCACAGCTGGTTTCAATACCAAGGGCGCGCATCGGGGCTCTTTACGTGGCTCGCATAGGGAGTTGATCGGTCTGGCGAGCGGTTGCCGCTTCGTCTATTGGCAGGCTTGTTGTCGCCGCGCGTCAGCCCATAGCATCGCGCGCGCCCCTTTTGACACCTTTTTGTCGGAGCATCCCTTTTGCCTCTCTTGACCCTTGGAACCCGTGGCAGCGCGCTGGCGTTGGCGCAAGCGGCTGAAACGCGCGCCCGTCTGGTGACGGCGCATGGATGCGATCCTGAAGAGATTGTGGTCGAGGTGTTTTCCACCAAGGGTGATGAAATTCTCGACCAACCGCTGGCCGAGATCGGCGGCAAGGGGCTTTTCACCGAGGAGATCGAAGCGGCGCTGTCCGATGGTCGCATCGATATTGCCGTCCATTCCTCCAAGGACATGCCGACCGAACTGCCGGACGGTTTGGCGTTAGGCGTGTTTCTGCCGCGCGAAGACCCGCGCGATGTGTTCATTTCGCGCGATGGCGCAACGCTGGAAACACTGCCGGCGGGTTCTGTCGTGGGTACGGCGAGCCTGCGGCGGGCAGCGCTGGTCAAGCGCCTACGACCGGACCTGAAAACCGAATCGATCCGCGGCAATGTTCAAACGCGGTTGCAGAAGCTCAAAGATGGCGTGGTCGATGCCACCCTGCTGGCGTTGGCCGGTCTGTCGCGGTTGGAGCTGGAGCCGGAGCATATGAGCATTCTGCCGCCCGGCGATTTTCCACCGGCGCTGGCGCAAGGGGCGATCGGCATTGAAACCCGCGCCGAGGATACCCGCGTGCTCGATTTTCTGGCGCCGATCCATGATCGTGATACCGGTGATGCGGTGGCCTGCGAGCGCGCGTTTTTGAAGGCCCTGGATGGCTCGTGCAAGACGCCGATTGCCGGACACGCCACCGTGCATGGTGAGGACATCATGCTTTCGGGTCTGGTGCTGACCGAAGACGGCACGCGCCATCACGCAACGCAGGCCAAGGGCAAGCGGGCGGATGGTGTTCAGCTGGGTGCGGAAACCGGCGCTGCGCTCAAAGCCAAGGCAGGACCGGGGTTCTTGCCCCATTGGACCTGATGGCATGCGGCGGCCCGAACAACTGGATTTAAGCGCATGGCGCGGGTCCTGATCACGCGCGCCGAGCCGGAAGCCAGCGCCACGGCGGACCTGGTGGCCGGCATGGGGCACAACCCCCTTGTTCTTCCGCTTACGCAAACGGAAGCGTTGCCGGAGAGTCTGGAAGACGTTCAGGATTTGGGCGGTTCCCGCGCTGGCCTGTTTGTCGTGACCAGCGCCCGTGCCATCCAGGTTCTGGCAGACGCAGGTCTGAGTGCTTGGGCGGCCAAGCAGCGCTGGGCCGTGGTTGGTGACCGCGCCGTGACATTGCTGGCTGATCTCGGGGCGGAGTTGATTGCACCGCCTGCGGTCAATGTCGCTGCGTTGATCGATCTACTGTCAGATCGCAGCGAGCCAATGATTTATCTGGCTGCTTTCGACCGTAAGCCAGCCCTCGAAGCCCGGTTTGCGAGGTTGCAAGTGATCCCGATCTATCGGGCCAAGGCGCTTGGCGGGTTTGATCCTGCTGCGATCAGAAGGTTACGCACGGACCCGCCCGACCAGGCACTTGTTTACTCCGCCCGCGGCGCCGCTCTTTTAACCGAAGCGATCAGCAAAGCCGGACTTTCCGAGCCCCTGCGCGCTATGCGCTGGCTTTGCCTGTCGCCGGACGTTGCAGCCCATTGTCCAGAAACGGTCAGAGGAGCCGACGGGGTTAAAGTCGCCGACCAGCCGACGCAATCAGCTTTGCTGTCTTTGCTTCCGGCGCCCGACTGATTTCTGCGGGTCATCTGGCATGGGTTGGCCATATTTGCGACATCTGACCGGCGCAGATTCGTCGTCGAGTGCAAAGTTTACCCGCCATTCATCCTGTGCAGCGCCTTAAGGCGATCTGCGGCCATTTGCGCCCAATGGATAGCGCAAAAGGTGAGACGCGCGGCGGGCGGCGTGTATAAGATCAAGGATTGCAGGTGATTGATGCAGTAAAATGCAGCAATCATGACGGTCGAGAGATGCGGAGCGAAGCGTGGCAACAGGTTCAGGGCCGAAAACGGGGACAACACGGAAACGCACGGCGTCAAGTGGGCGCACGGGCACACGCAAGCGCACGACCTCCAAGCCGCTGATCATCGACGTGGAGGCTGAGGCGTCCGCCGACAGCAAATCAGGGCCATCGGCGACAAGAACCACCTCTACGAGCGCTTCAGCGGCCAAAACCTCGGCCACCAAAGCATCTGCCAGCACGACCAAGGCACCGGCATCGCCGACGGCATCAACCGGTTCTCCCGCCAGCGGTTTGGATGAGGCCACCGCCGAGGCAGCAGGGCTTTCCGCCAAACCTGAAACGGCGTCGGCCGACATCAAGATGCCGAGGGCTGATACAGTCACGTCAGACACGGCACAAGCGGCTGCGAGCGGTAAGGCCAAGCGGGATACGTCCGATGGTGGTGGCATCGCCGGCACGCCGCCCACCCCATCGGCTGGCAAGGGCGAGCCGAGCCCGTTTTATCTGTTCGCTGCCGGTTTGATTGGCGCGCTTTTGGCGCTTGTTCTGATGTTCCTGGCCAGTGTTATCGGGCTTTTCAGCCTGTCGGATGGCCGGGTTGACGAGCAGGCGGCGGCGCTTGCCGCGTTGGATGAGCGCGTGCGGGCGGTCGAAACACAAAGTGCCGACGTCACGGCCTTTGATCCCGCCGTTTTGGCGCCGTTGGAAAGCGATATCGCGGCCCTGCGCGCTGATATGGAAACCGCCTTTTCGGAGCCAATAGGCGATGCTGGGCCGACCCAAGGCGCAGCCAATGTTGAGGCGGCGCTTGCCGAGGCCCTGGCGCCATTGGATGCCCGTCTTGGCGAGGTGGAAGCCCAACTGCAATCAACCATGGCATCCCTGGCCTCCATTGAGGTTGGTACAGCTGCACCCTCTGACGGCGCAGCTCCCGTGGTTGCGGCCGATCCAGCTTTGGCGGCCTCTGTCGAGGCGCTGAGTAATGCGCTTGGTGGCGTGCGCTCCGATCTTGATGGGGTTCAGACTTCGCTTGCCGATCTTTCCGCCCGCCAGGATGCCGTACCGCCCGAAACCGGAGCCCGCCTGGAGGCGCTGGAGGGGCTTCTCGCTGATGCCGGTACGCGGATCGATGGTCTTGGTGAGGAACTCGCCCGCCTTTCCTCCTCGTTGTCTTCAGCGATGGAAACGGTGGACGTGCGCCTCGGCGCAATGACGAGCGACATCACGACACTCGCCGAGGCGCCTGTGGCCCAGGCGCCCGACCGGCTTGCCCGTTTGGGGATCGCGCTCGATGCCGTCGTGGCAGCGCGCGATGCCGGCCAGGATGTTGCCATGGCGCTTGGTGCCGCCGAAGCAGCAGCCTCGTTCGATGGCACGTTGTTGGCCTCGCTCGCGCCGGTCGTTGGCGACCAGGTGAGCGGGGCTCTCAGCGCGGCCAGTCTTCGGTTGGCTTACGAGGAGGCTTACGGTGCCATGCGGGCCGCGGCGCCAGCGAGCGAAGGCGGTGGATTGTTCGGCGCGTTGGAAGATCGCGCCCGTCAGATGGTGACCATTCGCGCGCCTGAGGGTGGGACCGTTCTCGGCAGTGGCGACGAACCTCTGGCGCAGCTTGACGCGCTTGGCGGCTTGATCGCCAGTGAGCGCTTTGCCGACGCTCTTGTCGTCGCCACCGGTTTGCCGGCGGCCATGCAGCAGGCCGGCAATGGTTTGATTGACAGCCTGCACGCCCGCGTCGCTCTGGATGATGCGCTTGCCAACGCCCGTCAGGCGCTGGTCACCGCGCTAAGCCAGTCCGATACTCACGCCGACCAAGAACCTGCCGGTTCGTCGGGCAGTGGCGCCGACGGCGCCGTCAGCCAGTAACGAGGAGACCCACACGTGTTACGCGTTATCTTCTTTCTCGCCCTCGTCCTGGCCTTCGCCTTCGGTTTTGCCTGGCTTGCCGACCGCCCCGGCACGGTGGCCATCGATTGGATGGGCTACCAAATCGAACTCTCGGCGATGCTCGCCATGGTCGCCCTTTTGGTGCTCATCGTGGTCCTTATGGCCGCGTGGTGGGTGCTCAAGGTCATCATTCGCTCGCCGCAGATCATGGGCGGGTACTTTTCTGCCCGACGGCGCGACAAGGGCTATGAGGCCCTGTCGAGTGGTTTGATCGCCGCCGGTTCCGGCGACAGCCGGTCGGCGCAGCGCTACGCGCAGCAAGCGCGCAAGCTTGCTCCTGATGCGCCCCTTACCCATGTGTTGAGCGCCTCCAGCGCTGATCTTTCCGGCGATGCGGAGGCCAAGCGGCGTGCCTACCGGCAGATGTTGGACGATCCGAAAACCCAGCTGCTTGGCCTGCGCGGTCTCTATGTCGATGCGGTGGCTGCCGATGATGAAGAGGCGGCGCGCCATTTTGCCAGCCAGGCCGCGGCCTTGGCACCGGCCTTGCCCTGGGCCGGCCAGGCGCAGTTCGAAGATCAGGTGCAGCGCGGCGATTGGCCGGCGGCACGGTCCGCGCTTGAGCGCAACTTGCAGTCCCGCATTGTCACCAAAGCAGAGCGCAACCGCCTTCGCGCGGTGCTTCTGACGGCTGAAGCGCTTGACCGCGAAGAAGGCGAGCCGGAAGAAGCGCGGCCCTTGGCGCAGGAAGCCCATAAGCTGGCGCCGGAGCTGGTGCCGGCAGCTGCTGTCGCTGGGCGTTTGTTGATCCGCGCCGGGAAAATGACTCAGGCGAGCAAGGCCATCGAATCGACCTGGCGCAAGGTCCAACACCCGGAGCTTGCCGAAGTCTATCTTTATGTGCGCCCCGGAGATGCGGTCGCCGACCGGGTGAAACGTGCGCGCAAGCTGGTGCAGCTCTGCGCCCATCAATTGGAAGGTGAGCTGGCGCTGGCTCGCGCCCTGATGGAGGCGGGCAAGCTGGACGAGGCGCGTGAAACGCTTGATCCCCATACCGGCCCTGAAGCAACGCAGCGCGTCTGCCTGCTGATGGCGGAAATTGAAGAAAAACAAGGTGGTGACACGGCGGCCGTGCGCGGCTGGATGGCCCGTGCTCTGCGCGCCAAGCGCGACCCGGCCTGGGTGGCCGACGGCTATATCTCCTCGACCTGGGAACCGGTTTCGCCGCTTTCCGGCCGTGTGGATGCGTTTGAATGGAAGGTGCCGGTGGAACGGTTCTCCGGCCATGATCCCGTCGCCATTCCGGATGATGCGATGAGCGATGATGGGCAGGTGATGCTGCCTGCGCGCCTGCCTGGGGTGGCTGCCGCCATCGCCACGGGTGCCGATACGGCGCACGCTGATGCCGACGCTCAAGATGTTGAGGATGCCGACCTGGTGGTCGAGGCCTCGCCGCCGGTGGAGGTCGCCGAAGACAAGCCCAGCGAACCGATGGTGACCGAGGAGACCGAAAAAGCGCCGCCTGCGCCGGTCGGTCAGCCGGATATGACCGTTGTCGAGGATAAGGCTTCGGACAAGGATCAGTCGGACAGGGCCGACGCGGTTGGATCCGACCGGACACCAAAAAGCGATGCATCAGCAGAACCGGTGACCGTTATTGCCGCCCCAGTTGTGGCCAATGATGATGGCCCGATGGATGCGTCTGCGAAGGCCGAGGCGGACGAGAAGCCGGAGGACGAACCCGGGTCTTCCGATACGGCAAAGTCAGCCACCGTCACACCATTGCCGATCGCGGCCGATGATCCGGAGGCAGAGGAAAAGGGGGATTATTCCGGCCTGCCCGGCGGCCATGCACCCGATGATCCCGGGCCAGAAGGCAATGACGACGAAAATGGCAGCCAGACATCCGGCGAGCGGCGTCGGTTCCGGCTGTTCTGATCTGAAGCTCAACGCCAGCACTCAACCGCTGGAACATCTTGCCAAACCGGGGCGATTGGGCTACCCGTCCGCTCCATTCGCGAGGGTGAACCACCCGCCGCCGATGCCGCTTTAGCTCAGTTGGTAGAGCACATCATTCGTAATGATGGGGTCACGTGTTCGAGTCACGTAAGCGGCACCACATTTGCTTTGCTCTGGGCCTGCGGCCCAACCGCGGCTGCGTTCACATCAACCTCGGCGCCTATGGCTAGGGCGCGGCGCTGACTTGATCGCCCACGCTGATAACCCCCGGTTCAACGATGCTGGCTGTTACGCCGCCATGGCCGCGGACGGCTGAGTAGCCGCCACTGAAACCTTCCTGGCCGAAGGCCTCTTCCATCCGGCTGCACGGCGCGCAGGGGCCGGTAACTTCCAATTTGGACGTGCCGATCTGAAGGGTTCGGCCTTTCAAGGCCAAAAGGTTGATGCCGGAGACCGTCAGATTGCGGCGCAGCATGGCCGGATCGACCGGCGGGCGCCCAAGAAACGCCCCGATGACGGCCAAGTGCTCGTGCTGGATCAGCGTTACGGCGCGCTTGCCGGGACGACCATGATCGCCAACGAGCCCGTCTTCTGTGACCTCGACCTGCTCAACCGCCTGCATTGCCTCACGGCGCGCGGGACGTAGACCAATCCACTCCACCCGGCCCGGCTTGGCGATGGTGTTGATCAGCTCCTTGAGGGAATCAGAGCGCATTGGAGGCTATGACTGTCATCGGACGCGCTCTGATTTCCTTTTTGATCGCATTTTCACGAGCGCAAAAGTCTGCAACTTTTGCTGAAAATGCTCTAGCCATTCAACGTGATCGCTTGTGCCGCGAACCGACCTGAGGCCGTTTGCAGGCTGACAGTGACGGGCTCATCGCCAAGAACCCGCACCCAGAAGCCGCCGACGCCACCGATGATCGGCGTGGTCGGGGGGCCTTGGAGGATCGCCGGACCATCCACGGCGATGCTGAGCTGATCCATGAAATAGGGCAGCCGGTTGCCGACCTGATCGCGCACCGTCACCTGAACAGGCCGATCATGATAGGCATCCTGCGGGCGGATGAGCGGCTTCACCTGAACATCGAGCGTGGTCGGCAGCGGATTGGCGACGAAATAGCGCTCAATCACGGTCTCCTGGCCGATAAGGCCTGCAAAAAGCCCATCGCGCCAGCGCTGGCCCCAGACGATGCGCTCGTCTTCGGGAATATCGGTTGCCTCGATGATCACCGGCGGATGGCGCAGATGCGGGAACCGGCTGAAGGCCGGCAGGAACATCAGCGGCTCGTCATGGCCGTAATGAAAGGTGACGGCGTCGCAATTGGTCAGGATCACCAGCGGAAAAACGCCCCCGACTTTCCGGTCGCCGAACGACCAGTGGGTGGCCGGCTCAAGAATGGGGCGTTCATTGGCGCTGAAACCTTGGCTGGCATAGGCATAGGCGGTGAATTTCGGCGCCCGCGTCATGGTCATCACGCCGTGGTAGCAGATTCGGTCGCCGGAGCCGAAGTCGGCATGGGTGTTATAATCGGCCATGCACCAGCCGATGGACCCGGAGATATGCGGGTCGGCCTGCGCCGCGTCGAGCACCTCCAAATGGCGGATCACATGCTCTTCCTGGCGTTCTTCGCCATCGAAGATCTTGGTGGGATACATGTGGCCATTGTATTCGGTGACCAGATAGGGCACGGGCGCAGTCAGCCCGGTGACCTCGCGTTGATCGCGCAGGGCCGTGCGCGGTCGGTTGATGCGCGATTGCAGAAACTCCGGCAGATGTTCCTCGCCGAGCACGAAGTCGTTCATTGTGTAGACGTCTTCGAGCAGGTTGGAGTCGGTGATGTAGCGCACGCCGCCGGTCTGCCGGGTTGGATCAAGGGCACGGGCGCGAGCGTTGGTCTGCTCGTAAAAGGCATCATCGTCGTGCGATTCATTGATCCGCACACCCCATAGAATGATCGAGGGATGGTTCCAGTCGCGGCGGATCATCGCCTCAACATTCTTCAGGCTTTGCGCCTTGAAGGCCTCGCCGCCAATGTGCTGCCAGCCGGGAATTTCCTCAAAAACCATCAGGCCAATTTCATCACAGCGATCGAGGAACGCCTTCGATTGGGGGTAGTGCGAGGTGCGCACCAGATTGCAACCGAGTTCATACTTCAACGTGTCAGCGTCTTGCGCCTGCGCCTCGGGGCCGAGTGCGTAGCCGACATTGGGGAAGCTCTGGTGGCGGTTCAGCCCCATAATCTTAAGCGGTTGGTCGTTGAGGAAGAAACCGTCGGGCCGGAACTCAGCCTTGCGCACGCCGAGCCGCAGGACGAGGCTGTCCTCACCATCCTCGGCCTTGTAGGTCACGCGGTAGGAATGCAGGACCGGATTGTTCGGCGACCAGCGGGCAAATCCGGTGCCAAGGACCAGCTCGGCCTCGCCCGCCTCACTGATGAGGGGAAAGCCCACAGGATCACCAATCGGATCGCCATGCTGGTCGAGCCGGTCGAGGAGGATTGCGCCGGCAATTGGGACATTTTGGGGGTTGGAAAGCCAGACCTTGACCTTGGCGGTGATCGTCTCGGCCATCGGGTCGATGATCTCGACCTTAACGTTTTCAAGGGTGATCGGCGGGCGTACGTCGAGCCAGACATCGCGATAAATGCCGGCATAGGTGAGATAATCGATGCGCCCGCCAAAGGGTGGGATATCGCCGTTCTCAGTGCCATCGATGGCGATGGTGATGAGGTTTTCACCCTCCTCCAAATGCTCGGTCAGGCGGGCTTCAAAAGGTGTGTAGCCATCAGGATGATCGGCAACCTGGTGGCCGTTCACCCAGATTTTCGTCGCCGCCATCGCGCCTTCAAAGCAAAGCACGACCTCTTGACCGGCAAAGCGGTCCTCCCAGTGGAAGATCCGCTGATAGGTGAAGGGCTGCTGGTATGTTTTCTCATCACCGTAGTTCCATGGCAGATCAACGGCGTTGTGCGGCAGACGCACCGTCCCACCCGGCAAAGGCAGGGTGATCCAGGCCGGATCGAACCCGGCGCGGAAAATCCAACCGGTGTTCAGCAACGTTGCCCGGTCGGAAGACAAAAGGGGGGATGTCATCGCAGCCTATCCTGAACGGGCGTTAGCGCTCCACAAGCGCCAGGCGAATGCCGAGCATGCAGAAGATGCTGCCAACCACTTTGCTTTGCCAGCGCAGCACCAAAGGATGGGCGCGCAGGAACGCGCCGATCCGACCGGCGGCCAGCGCGAAGATCAGGGTGCTGAAAAGGCCAAGTGCCACAAGTATGACGCCGAGAATGGCCAGCTGCGCCATGACGAAGCCGTTCGCCGGGTTCACGAATTGCGGCAGGAAGGCGAGGAAGAAGAGCGCGGTTTTGGGGTTCAGAACCTCCGCCATGATCGCCTGGCGGAAGGCGGTTGGTGCCGAAAGCGCCAGGGGTTTTTGGACCGTTGGGTCTGGCGCTTTCTCCAGGATGGCGCGCAGCCCGAGATAAATCAGATAGGCGGCGCCGAGATATTTGACGATGCTGAAAAGAAAGGCCGAGGCGAGGATGATAGCTGACAGGCCGATGACGGCCAGCGCGGTGTGAATGAGATCGCCGACGGCAATGCCAAGCCCTGTGGCAACGCCGACTTTGGTGCCCGACGAAGTGGCGCGTGCCACCGTTAAAACCGTCGCCGGTCCGGGAATGAAGACAAAGCCCAGCACAATCAGAACGTAGGTGATCAGCGTTGATTGTTCGATCATGCCACAGGCCTCTTGTCGGGCGACGTGCTAGCGCGCGCGCAAACCATCTGTGCTGAATAGAAACGCTTTTTCCGGCGGAATGCCAATCTGAAATTCCGTGCCGTGGCTGGCGTCGCGACCTTCATTGGTTTCGATGGTCAACGCTTCTCCCTGGCCGGAGTGCGCGTAGATGTAGCTGTCCGATCCCAGATGCTCGGCGACATCGACTTTCAGCGTCAGCATGGTGCCCTCGCTCACCGACATATGTTCAGGACGAATGCCCAACTGGCAGGCGTCGCCGACACTGACGCTATCGCCATTGATGCTCAATGTGATGGTCTGATCGGCCTGCTTGGTGAGCTTGACGGTGACCGTCCCGGTGTCCTTGGCCGTGACCTCGCCGTCGAGGAAATTCATGCGCGGCGAGCCGATGAAGCCGGCCACGAACGCGTTGTCGGGATCGTCATAAAGATCGAGCGGCGCCCCGACCTGTTCGATCACGCCGGCGCGCAGCACAACGATCTTATCGGCCAGTGTCATGGCTTCGGTCTGATCGTGCGTCACGTAGATCATGGTCGCACCGGACAGTTCATTGTGCAGGCGGGAGATTTCCACCCGCATCGCCACGCGCAGCTCGGCATCCAGGTTGGACAGCGGCTCATCGAACAGGAAGACGTCCGGGTTGCGAACGATCGCGCGGCCAATGGCCACCCTCTGTCGTTGGCCGCCGGAAAGGGCGGCCGGTTTGCGTTTTAGCAGTGCATCGAGCTGAAGAATGTCCGCCGCACCCTTCACGGCCTTGTCGATTTCTGTCTTGGGATGACCGTTCATGCGCAGGCCGAAGGACATGTTTTCTTCGACCGTCATATGCGGGTAGAGGGCGTAGGTTTGAAACACCATGGCAACGCCGCGTTCTGCCGGGTCGATTTGGTTGACCACGCGTTCGCCGATGGAGACCGTGCCGCCGGTGATTTCTTCCAGCCCGGCAATCATACGCAAAAGCGTCGATTTCCCACAGCCGGACGGGCCGACAAAAACGACGAACTCACCATCTTCGATGTCCAAATCAACGCCATGGATCACGTCGACCGGACCGTAGCTCTTCTTCACGTCACGCAGGGTTAGGCCAGCCATCAGAGTCTTCCTTAAGTTAGCGTCGGGGCCATGCGCATGGTGGCGTCTGCGGCGATGATGCGCGCAGCCTCCTTCAGCGTTGGGGCCAGGTCTTCCAGTGAATCGATATCTTTGACGGTGCCGGGGCTGGTGGCCGAAAGGCCGCCAAACAAGGCG
>JBKAGN010000064.1:0-17632 GCA_046290415.1 Hyphomicrobiales bacterium | reverse complement strand
CGCTCACCTTCCGCATTGGCGACCCGCGTGAGGGCAGCCCTGGCGTGCGCATGCAGACCCATTGCGAAAGCGCCTTTCAGTTCCGCGTGACCGTGGATGCATTTGCCGCAGTGGACTATACCCCGATCCTTGAGGACCGCCAGCCAACCGTTCCCATCGTTGCCGGGCCGCCGGTGGTTTGGAAGGCATTGTTGCCGACGCTACGCCGCCCCGGCGAGCCGTTTCGGTTGGTGGTTAAGGCCGAAGACCGCTGGGGCAACCCGACTGACCAGTTTGAGGGAACGCTGGGTCTGTATGCCAGCGCAGCCATTGCTGGCCTTCCTGAAACGCTGACGCTGCAAAAAGGCCAGTTCAGCGCTGTGGTGGATGACCTTGCCATAGATACGCCAACCGATGTGACGGTTGATGTGATTGACGGGCAGACCAAGCTTGCCACCTCCAACCCACTGCGCATCGCGCAAAGCCCGTTCGCGCACTATTGGTCGGATATGCACGGCCAGTCCGGGGAGAGCATTGGCACTGGCACGGCGCGGGAATATTTCGCGTTCGCCCGTGACAAAAGCTTTGTCGACATCACAGGCCATCAGGCCAACGATTTTCAGGTTTCCGACGCCTTCTGGGATGAGATCAACGCGCTGGCCGATGAGTTCAATGAGGAGGGGAAGTTCCTGTGCCTGCCGGGCTACGAATGGTCCGGTAACACCGGTCTGGGTGGTGATCACAACATCTGGTATCGCAGCGAATGGCGGCCAATATATCGCTCAAGCCGGGCGCTGATCAACGATACCGCGCACCCTGAAAACGACTGCCATGATGTGAAAGATTTGTTCGCCGCGCTGCAGGGTGAGGATGTTATCGTGGTGCCCCATGTGGGCGGTCGCTTTGCCGATGTCTCCTATGCCCACGATGCGCAGCTCGAACCCTCGGTAGAGGTGCACAGCTCCTGGGGCACGTTTGACTGGATTGTCGAGCAGAGCCTGGAGAACGGTCACCGGATTGGCATTGTCGCATCCAGCGATGGCCACAAGGGCAGGCCTGGCGCGAGTTACCCCGGCGATGCCAAGTTCGGCTCATACGGTGGCCTGACCTGTCACCTGCTACCGGAGCTTACCCGCGATAGTCTGTTCGAGCAGTTTCGCCGCCGACATCACTACGCAACGACCGGCGTGCGGCTGTTTCTGTCAGCAGGCATGGCGTTTTCAGAGCCTGCGCGCATCTACCACCGCAACCCTGATTTCGCCCCCGATGCCTTCGAGGACAGCAACAGCGCCATCATGGGCGATATCGTGCGCACCCATGCAGGCCAAGCAAGGTTCAAGCTGAATGTGCTGGCTCACGCGCCGGTGGAACGGGTCGAGCTTTTCGATGGTGTGAACCTGCTGGAGACGATCCGCCCGTTTGCTGATGATGATCTCGGTGCGCGATTGCGCATTATCTGCAAGGGGCAGGAAACGCGCGGTCGCGGGCGGCTAGTGAAGTGGCAAGGCGCAGCAGCGCTGGGCGGCGCCGAAGCGAAGCGCATAAAGGCCGTCAATTTCTACAATCCCGACAAGCAACCCACTCTGGTATCTCCTGATCTCGTAAAGTGGGGCTGTGTGACCACCGGCGGCTTCAGTGCGATTGATGTCTGGCTCTCGCGCGAGGATGAGGATGCGCACATCGCCATCACCACCAATCTGGGCCAGCTCAACTTACCGCTTGCGCGTGTGGGCCTTGAGCCGACGGTGCTCGCCTGTGGCGGGATCGATAAAACACTCTCGGCGCAACGCCTGCCAACGCAGCTGGATCAAAACAGCATGACCATCGAACGCACCATTGCGCTGGGTGATGGCAATGAGAAAGCCATTTTTGCGCGCGTGTCGTTCGAGGATGGCCATGTGGCGTGGTCGAGCCCCATTTTTGTTGCGCGCGAGGGCACATGAGCAGCCCCTTTGCCGGCCTTCGCGTTATCGACTTCACCCACGTGCTGGCCGGGCCTGCCTGCGCCTATTACCTTGGGCTTCTGGGCGCTGAGGTCATCAAGGTTGAAAGCCCGCAAATGGGTGACGCCATGCGCCATCGTGGTGGCACCGACCATGCTAGCGCTGCGCAAGGTATGAGCACCGCCTATCTTACACAGGGTGCGGGCAAGGCCTCTGTGGCGTTGGACCTGACATCGCACAAGGACACAGAGGCGATGCGCAACCTGCTGGCTTCTGCCGATGTTTTTGTCGAAAACCACAGGCCGGATACAGCAAAGGCGCTGGGCCTGGATGAAGTAAGCACCCGTGGCATCAACCCGCGGCTCATCCATTGCTCGATGACGGGCTACGGGCGCGGAGGGCCGCTGGAAAATGCGCCAGCCTATGACGTGAACATACAAGCCGCCTCAGGCATCATGACACTAACCGGCACAAAGGACACCGGACCGGTGCGCACCGGCGCGCCCATCATGGATTACTCGGTTGCTCTGGCGGCTGGCTTTGCCATCAGTGCGGCGCTTTATGAGCGCGAAAAAACCGGGCAAGGCACTTTCATCGATGTGTCGATGCTGGAGACTGCCTACACACTGATGAGCTCAACCATCACCGACTATCTGGCGACCGGCAATGAACCCAAGCCGCGCGGTAATGCAGCCAACAGTCGAAGCCCCGGGGCAGGCAGTTTTCCGTGCAAGCAAGGTATCTTGAGTTTGGGCGTGAACGAAGAGGGCCAGTTTCGTGCGCTGGCTTTGGGTCTTGGCAAGGCAAACTGGCTGGAAGACCCACGGTTCGCGCAGCGCGGTAAGCGGCGCGAGCATTCAGCTGAACTGGAAGCGGAGATCATCGAAGCCCTGTCGCACAAAAGCGCCGACGCCTGGGAACAGGAATTGACCAAGCTGGGTGTTCCGGTGGCGAAGCTGCGCAGTCTGCCCGAAAGTCTGTCGCATGAGCACACCCGCCAGCGCGGATATCTTCATACCGACCCAAAAACTGGTGTGCGTGTGCCTGGTCTGCCTTTTCGTGTCGGCCAACCAAATGCGCACAGTCCAAGCGGCTCAATCCCAACGCTTGGTGAAGACACGCAGAACGTTCTCGCAACATTGAAGCAGAACTTCAACGGCGGCTCAAAGCCTTGATGGAAGAGGGCCTCCTCGCCTCGCTATCCACCATTGAAATTGTCATCATTGCGGTTGGCGCTCTGGTCACCTCTTACATTCACGGCGCGACAGGGCTTGCCGGTGGCATTCTGCTCGCCGCGCTTCTTGCGCCGATCATTGGTGTTACGGCACTTGTGCCCATCATGAGTGTGACGCTGCTCATGAGCCACCTATCGCGTGCTTGGTTTAACAAGCGGGACTTTCACCGCGGTGTGTACCTGCTGGTTGTGGTGCCTGCCGTGCCCGCGCTTATCGTTTCCACCAACATCTATGCCTCACTCAGCGCGGCATGGATTTCCGGCATTCTGGGCGTGGTTGTGCTCATTTCCATTCCCTACCGCCACTGGGCAGCGCGCAAGCAGTTCAAAACCCGCAAGCCGGTGTTGGCAGCAGCTGGTTTTATGCATGGCGCACTCACCGGCGTTTCCATCGGCCCGGGCATGCTGCTGGTGCCCTTGATGTTCGGCTATGGATTGACCAAAGAGGCCTTCGTGGCGACGTTTGCCGCCATCGCCCTGACAGTGAACATCACGCGCGTTGGATCCTTTGGTGCAATCGGCCAACTGCCATGGGACTTTTTGCTGCTCGGGTTTTTGATGGGCCTGCTCACCATTCCCGGCAATTATCTGGGGCGGATGTCACTGCGCAAAATGGGATCGTCAAAGCATAGCTTTTGGGTTGATGTGCTGACCTTGATCGCCGGCGGCAACTTCCTTTGGATCATGATGAAAGAGATGGCGTAACAGCCGATCTCGTGCCGCGCATCATCCTAGAAATAGGCGGCTTGATACCAGCATGGATGTTTCCGTTTTCGAAACCGACGTCCACTTTATCGCTCAGCTGCCGTTCGCCTAAACTGAAGGGAATGTCAGCTTCCCGCCGATAGTGTTGAAAAAGTCCACAAAGCCAAACTTGGTCAAAAATCTTGGAATGTGATTCTTAAATTCGAGCTATTGAGCAATCTAGTTCTGACGCCACGCGAAATGCGAATTCAGATTCTACAAATTTGCCCTGCGGCTGCCCCACACCGACTTTTTCAACAGTATCCGCCCAATTGAGAAGTTGGTCGCAAACTGCTTCCTGGTTAGTTTGTCCGCTAAGCGGTCACCCACGCTTTCCAAAAACCCTTACCCAAAACACCCCATTCAAAAACGACCGTTTTTGGAACAGGAGAAGTGCACAAATCGACTGGGCTAGACTCGTTTGACAACACACTGTCTCTTGTACTTTTGCGCGCTATCTCTTTCCCATGCCGCGCCGTTACGTCGATATTTATCCGTCCCTTCCGCTGCTTTCGAGCGATGATGCAGAGCACACGTCTGCTGCAGCGCTCATGTCTGTCCGGTACTTTCAGGCCGAGCCTGCCTCTATGCCGGAAGATGTGTTTGCGGAGCACCACATTCTTCTGAACTTGAAAGAAGAGCCGCACCGCGTCCTCAACTGGCGCGATGGCGAGACCCGGGATTTCACATTCTCCAAAAACGACATCATCGTCACGCCTGCTGGGATGCGATCTGGTTGGCGGTGGTTTGCCCAATCCGACGTGATTGTGGTGACGTTGGAACCAAATAAAGTTGAACGGTTTGCGCAGACCGAACTTGGTATGCTGCTCGATGGGCAGCAATTTCGGGATCTGCCACTGTTCTCTGACGCCGACCTTTGTGCGGCTGGCATCATGATACGTGACGCCCTGGAGAACGATGACATCACCTCCGCCGTGATGTTTGAGGCGCTGAGCCGTGTGTTCTTGGTGAAACTCCTGCAGCGCTATGGGCAACGACGGCCTGAAGAGGTTGCGCTATCGGCGCGTTTTACGTCCTCGCACTACCACCGTGTTCTTGCTTTCATACGTGGCCGGCTCGACCAGACGATCACGGTGGAAGAGCTCGCCAAGGAAGCGGGTATGAGCCCCTCGCACTTTGCAAGGGTGTTCAAAGAAACGGTCGGTCAGACCCCGATGAGTTATGTCATGACTTACCGCATCGAGCAGGCGATCGCGATGATGCGTGAACCCTCGCGCCCGCTCGGTGACGTAGCGCTGGCGTGCGGTTTTGCAGACCAGGCTCACTTCACCCGCAGTTTTAAGCAGCTTATTGGCACGACGCCGCGCGCCTATCGCAGCCAGCTAGCGACCTGAACAGCGTTCCTCGTAAAGAGCAGGATTGTTCAAAAAACCAGCAAGGCGCTTCAAGAAGCCGCTTAAGCGCTTGGGTATCTCTTTGGTCATCGCAGCAAGCAATCTCGCCGCTGCAACCACCAAAGGAACGAAGACCATGACCAAGACCACAATCGCATCTGCCGCCCTCGCAACGGCTCTGATGTCCTCCACAGCCCTCGCATCTGACATTGAAACCCGCACATTCTCCTTCGATAGCAACGGTTCAGCCATGGCTGGCACACTTTACCTGCCTGCCGACCATGACGGATCGGCTCTGCCGACGGTGATCGTGACCGGCGCCTGGACTTCGGTTCAGCAGCAAATGCCAGCAACCTACGCCCGAGAGATGGCAGAGCGCGGCTTTGCAGCTGTGACTTTCGACTTCCGCGGTTGGGGCCAGTCCGGTGATCTTCCGCAAAATGTTCGCTTTGAAGAAAATCCGCAGGCCAAAATCGCTGACATCGAAGCGGCTATCGCTTTCGCTGCAACTCTTCCAGAAGTGGACGCTGCCAATATCAATGGTCTCGGCATCTGCGCCTCGGCTGGCTACATGGTCGATGCCATCTCTGGTAACCCGCTCATCAACCGGGTTGGCCTCATTGCACCGTGGCTGCAGAATGAAGACCTCGTCAACGCTGTTTATGGCGGTGAGGAAGGTGTGAGTGGCCTCATCGAGCTTGGTCGGTCAGCCCAGGAAGCAGGTGGCATGATTATCCCCGCCGCTGGCCCAGAAGGCGCTGAAGGTGTCCTGATGCCGATGGGTGGCTACTATTATGAAGCCGATCGCGGTGCGATCCCCGAGTACGATAATCAGTGGAACCACTCCGGCTGGGAAGGCTGGCTGACCTATCATCCAGCTGACAATGGCGCATTGCTCGATAAGCCTCTGGCCATCGTCCACTCCGAAGCAGCTGCTATCCCGCAGGGTGTACGCGACTTCCTAGGCGGATTCGCTGGCGAGGCAACGCTTCAGTGGCTCGAAGATGTCAGCCAGTTCGACTTCTACGATAACCCCGAAGATGTCACCCGCGCTGCCGACACCATCGCTGCCCACTTCGCAGCGGATCAGAACAGCTAAGCGATACCTACAACACAAACAGAGGACGCAGGTGACTTCGGTCGCCTGCGTTTTTGCGTTTGGGGCCGCCTAACTGCCGTCAGGCCGGCTCTGGGCATACCCCCTTCCCCCCACACGTTTTGCTCTGGACGTTCCGCCCAACCACGAGAAAGCAGGATTGTTCAAAAACTGCGCAAAGCACTTCAAGAAGCGAAGCCCAGCTTTGGGTATCTCTTTGGTCATCGCAGCAAGCACTGACGCAGCTGCACCAACCAAAGGAAATGTCCAATGAAACGCACAGCCACCACATTCGCAGTGCTTGCCCTAAGTACCGCCACAACCTTCGCCAACGACGTCACCTTGGGTGGCTCGGCCATCACCGTCGACACCCTTGTTGATCAAGCCGAATTGATCCGCATCGCTGATGCAATCGACGCCGGTGTTGACTCAAAAAACTGGGAGGCAACCCGCAACTTCTTCACCGATGAGATCACCGTGGACTTCACCTCGATGATCGGTGGTGAGCCAGCCACTATCCCTGCGGACGACCTCATCGCTGGGTGGTCGGCGAACCTGACGGAGGAGAAAACATCCTTCCACCTGCGTGGCAACCACCGCATCACCTTCCACTCGGCCGACAACGCGACCATGGTCTCGCATGGCTATGCCTGGAACCGCATGGAGCGTGGCGCCTTGGCCGAAAACGGCGGCGAAGCGCTTTGGGAAGTTTGGGGGACCTATGTGCACGGCTTTGAGCTCACCGAAGAAGGCTGGCAGGTGAATGCAATGACGTTCACCGCCACCGCTGAGCGCGGCAACCCATTCGTGCGCAACACCCCCGGCTCATAAGTCCAATCAGAAAACCCTGGCAGCAGGGATGCAGCCGGGGCCACCTCTCTAACCACAAAGGAACAGACCCATGACCAGCATCTCCACTTGGTTCATCACCGGCGCATCTTCGGGCTTCGGCGAAGCCTTCGCCCGTTACGCACTGTCCCAAGGCTACAACGTCGCCATCACGGCCCGCCGCCTTGATAGGCTGCAGGCGATCGCGTCCGTCGCCCCAGATCGTGTGCTCGTCCGCCAGATGGACGTGACCGACCCGAACCAGGTCAAAGCCGCAATCGGTGCAGCTGAAGACCGCTTCGGCGGTATTGACGTGCTTATCAACAACGCAGGTTACGGTATCGTAGGCGCTGTCGAAGAAACCCCCGAAACAGAGCTACGTGCTCTCATGGAGACCAACTTCTTCGGAGCCGTTGCCGTCACAAACGCCGTGCTGCCAATGATGCGTCAGCGCCGCAAGGGTGTGATCGTCAACATGTCGTCGCTCGGCGGGCAGCTTTCGTTTGCAGGCTTTGGGCCTTACTCGGCAGGCAAGTTTGCACTTGAAGGGCTAACCGAGGCGTTGGCGCAAGAAGTCGCGTCGTTAGGTATCAAAGCAATGATCGTCGAGCCCGGCGCCTTCCGCACTGGCTTTGCTGCCGGTGCCATGAAGCACATGCCAGCCATAGATGCCTACAACGAGAACGTTGGCGGCACGCGCGACTTTGCAAAAGGCATGCACGGCACACAGTCAGGTGATCCTATGAAGGCAGCGGCCGCCATTGACCTCGCCCTCAAGAGCGATGCAGTTCCACTCCGCCTTGCCCTTGGCGATGATGCCGTGGATGCAATCCGCACGCACAGCGAGGACCTTCTGGCGGAACTGGCAAAATGGGAGCCAACAGCTCGTTCGGTAAACATAGATGATGCTGAGCTAGCTGCCTAACAAATGCGAAGCAGGCTTGTAAAAGCGAGCCTGCTTCTTTTTTTGAAGGTCGCGGCCATGAATTCCAAAAACCCTACCCAAAACACCCGTGCCAAAAACGACATGGTGTGATTGCGGGGGCCGCTCTCCTAGTGGCGAACGAGGTCCGGTAGTTTGGCCTCATGGATGATAAGCCGTGAGGAGAACGACCATGAAGCACTATGCCGGTTTGGATGTTTCGCTGAAAGAGGTGTCGATCTGTGTGATTGATGCAGATGGGACGATCGTATCGAAGGGCACGTGCCCGGCTGATCCTGAAGGTGTTGCGGGTTGGCTGGAGACGCGCGATCTGAAGCCCTGTCGGATCGTCCATGAGAGCGGGATGCTGTCGATCTGGCTGCAACGCGGGTTGGTTCGTTTGGGATTGCCTGCGATCTGTATCGATGCCCGCAAGGCGCATAAGAGCCTGTCGGCTCGGCTCAACAAGTCCGATGCCGGTGATGCTGAAGGCTTGGCACAACTGGCACGCGCGGGTTGGTACACGCCTGTTCATATCCGCAGTGAAGAAGCAGACCGGTTGCGCGCACTGATCGGCGCACGCGAACGGCTGATCCGGCTTCGCAAGGATCTGGAGGGTCATATCCCGGGCGTGCTCAAGTCCTTCGGCATCCGCATGACAGGCCTAGGCCAAGGACCACAGCGCCAAGCCTTCCGCGATCAGCTTTCTGAAGCTGGGATGCGTGACCCCGTGCTGCGCGTGATCGCTGACGGGTTCATCGCAGCGCACAGCACGTTGTGCCAGGCTACTGCTGATCTCGACAAAGCTGTGAGGGCGGATGCCAAGAACCATCCCGTGGCGCGTCGTCTGATGACGATACCCGGTGTCGGGCCGGTCAATGCGCTCAGCTTCATCGCCCTTGTCGATGATCCACACCGGTTCGGCCGAACCAGTGACATCGGTGCATTCCTCGGGCTCACACCAAAGCGCCATCAGTCTGGCGAGGTGGATTGGTCGGGCCGCGTCTCCAAGTGCGGGGACGGCACCATGCGAGGACTGTTGTTCGAGGCCGCTTCCTGCGTCATCAGGCAGGTGAAGCGCTTCTCTCCACTCAAGTCGTGGGCTGTGCGGCTGGCTGGCCGTCGCGGCTTCCGAAAGGCCGCCGTTGCCACTGCGCGTAAGATCGCTGTGCTCATGCTGACGCTCTGGAAGAACGGAACCGACTATCAATGGAAGCAGGAGGCCGCTGCCTGATCTCAAGTTCCCGCTGGAGAGAGCGGGTGACCAAGTCCTGACTGGACGGAGGTTGATCGATCTCGCAAAAACGGTTGGGAAGCAGGCATACCTGCTCAACCCGCAAACGACATTGGAGACGATCTACCACCGAACACCATCATGAGGCGCGAACATTGCGACGTCGAAGAGAACCATGACCCCAGACGGACACACTCACCCGCTTGACACAGCCGCAATCAGAGAACCGTTATTGGAACTCCCAAAAAGGTAGGTTCTTGGAACGGACGAGCCGGTAGAAACTGTTCCTTTTCCGACGCTTAATCGGCGGTAGAGTTGAGCTGCAGCTCGCCGATTTGAGCCTTGAGTTTGTCGGTTCCGTATCTGGCCACGAACACCGCAAGTGTCTCTTCGATTACCAGATCGACTTCCTCAGCTGAAACGCTGTCGCGCACCTGAAAGATCATCTCGTAAAAGTACAAGCTCCGAGATAACTGCCAGAGCTGATTGGCCGCCAACCTTTTGTTGTCGATCTGTAGACAGCCCTCGGCTTCACCCTTTTCAAAAATAGTGACGAGCTGATCACTCATAGCCAATGACGCGCTGATGTAGAAAGTATGGCCTACATGCGGAAAGCGGCCGGCCTCCGCTACGCAGGTTCTGAAGACAGACTGCGCAAGCGGTGTGAGCATAAACTTCACGGCCATTGTAACAGCCGTGGTCAGCGCTTCCGCAGTTTCAGTTCCAAATGTTGCCTCTTTCAGGCGTTCACGTTGCTCGATGCAAACCTGATCGATGACCGCTTGGAAAAGAACAGATTTGTCGGGGAAGTATTTGTAGACTGTCGCCTTCGAGATCCCGGCCTTCAGCACAATTTCGTCCATTCCAGCACCAGCATAACCGCGCTCGAGGAATACCTCTCGGGCAGCGGTCAGAAGCTGCGCTTCCTTCCGCCCTGCCGGCTTTCGGCTCGCCGCTTGGTCCAGTGTCTGGCGCCATTCCTCAATATGAAAATCGATAGTCTGCATACGCATCTGCATGCCGAATGAGGTTTCGATTGTCAACAAAAATAAAATGAACTGTTCAGTTCGATTTTTGTTGACGCCTGAGTTTTCATGATCCATGTTGGCCTCAGCTGAACAAAACGGTTCAGTTTAAAACTCGAAAGGAAATGACATGAAAATTCTTACCGCAACTATCGCCGCCGCCATCTTCGCCGCTTCTGGCGCAACCGCAATGGCAAGCTCTGACAACACCTACAATGATGTGACCGTGGTCGCAGTCGACCGTGCTGCAAACGCAATCGTCGTCGACAGCTACGGTGTCCAAAAGACGCTCGATGGTAATCAGGAAATGATCCACGTGCCGCTTGATGTTGCGCCTGGCCAGACGCTGCGCCTCGAGTTTAACGGCGGCTCGCTGGAAAGCATCCGCCCGCTCGGCTAACCCATGTTTGTGAACAAGGCGGCTTGCCGGTTGGCAAGTCGCCTTTGTTTGTCCCCGCTTCATTGCGACTTCTCATGAGCTGGAAAGCCTCCGCTATGAAAACACTCCAGATCACATGTGCCCTATCAGCTGCGTTACTGTTGGTGGCGTGCCAGGATGAAGCGGCCTCTAAAGCCCAAGATCCAATTCGCTCGGTTGCTGCGCTTGAGGTTCAGTCCGTTTCACCTCTGAGAACGCGGGCGTTCCCGGCAGTTCTTCAACCGCCCGAAATCACCCCCTTGGCATTTGATGTTGGTGGTCGTCTTGGCCCGCTAGCACTGAGAATCGGACAGAAGGTCGAAGCCGGCGATGTGCTTGCAACCGTTGCAGCAGAAGACGCGACCTTGCGCCTTCAACAGGCTGAGGCTGCATTGATTGAGGCCGAAGCAGCGGCCGATAACGCCCGGGCTGTCGCTGATCGTCAGCAATCCTTGTTTGATCGAAACGTTGTCGCCGCTGCCGCCCGCGATGATGCAGTCGCCCGCGCTCAGCAGTCAGATGCCAGGGTCACGCAAGCCCGGCGCAACCTCGATTTATTGGAAGAGTCTCTTGGAGACACAACGTTGCGCGCGCCTTTTGATGCGGTCGTTGATGGGATTACCGTCCAAGCGTTCGCGAGCGTCCAGCCAGGGCAACCTATCGTTACCCTTTACGACGACAACGCGCTGCAGGCGACCATCTATGTTTCGTACGACGTGGTCTCTCATCTTGAGCTTGGACAGCGCGTCAGCGTGTCGCCGGCTGACGGGGAGCCGCGCGCACTCGCCGCAAGCATAACGGAGATCGGTCAGCGTGCTGCTGCGGTTTCTTCGTTCCCCATTGTGATCTCGCTCGATGACGAGCACCCAGATCTACGGTCAGGCATGGCGGTCGAGGCATCACTTGAATTGCCCGTGCCGGAAGCCAGACAAGGCATCGAAATTCCCCTGTCGGCCGTCGCGCTTAATCGCGCGGTTCAGTTTGAGGACTTCCCCCGCCGCGGCGAAGTTTTTGTCGCAACGGCAACAAGCGATGGTCTCGCAACCGTCGAACCAGTAGAAATCGGATTGAGCGCCGTCGCTGAAAGCTCGGTCTTTGTGGCGAGCGGATTGGAGCCGGGCGACATCGTGGTCTCCGCGGGTGTTAGCTTTCTCAATCCTGGCCAAACCGTTCGCTTGCCGTCGGCAGTCATGCCTATCTCCGAAGAGGCCGGACAATGACGTTTCTGACCAAGTTTGGCATCGACAGATCACGAGTCAGCATCCTTGTCATGCTGCTTGCCGTCCTGATCGGCTTTTCCAGCTACCAGGGTTTTCCGAAACGCGAAGACCCCGAAATCGTTATTCGAACGGCAATCGTTACCGCTGCGAATCCAGGGCTTCAACTTGCACAGCTCGAAGAGCTAGTGGCGCTGCCACTCGAAGAAACCGCGCGAGGCATTCCTGGCGTTGATGAGGTGCGTACGCAGCTCACGGCCGGGGTTGCGGTCCTGCAAATCGACCTGGCTGACTCCGTACAGGAGACGGACCTAAAGCGCGTCTTCGACGAGATCCGTGATGACATGGCGGGCCTGGCGCGTGAGCTACCGTCCGGCACAATCGGACCGATTGTTAACACGGACTTTGGCGACGTTGCCGTAGCCACGTTCGCTCTGACTGGAGACGGGTTCACACTCTCTCAGATCGAACGCGCGGCCAAGGAACTGCGAGACCAGCTTTACATTCTCGAGGAAGTGTCTGGTGTCGAGCTGTATGGCATCCAGAATGAGGTCATCACTCTGGAGATTGACCGCTCGCGCCTCGCATCAGTCGGCGCATCTCTGAACGCAGTCTTAGGGGCGCTTCAGGGTCAAAATGTGCGCGTTTCCGCCGGCTCAATCCTGACCGATGGTGCACGGGTCCCTCTTGAGACGACGGGCGATCTGCAGACAGTTACTGACTTAGAAAACGTCCTTGTCGAGCTTCCGCAGGGCGCAACGGACGGTGGGCTCGTACACCTGCGCGATTTGGTCGATATCAAAATGGGCTTTGAGGAGCCCGCATCTCGACCTGTGATTTACAACGGCAACCCCGCGATCGTGGTCGCTGTCGAAATGGCAGAAGGCGTCGATGTCACCGCGCTTGGACCGCAGCTTCAGGCCGTCGTCGATGCGTTCATCCTCGATCAACCGATCGGTATCGAGACCTCCGTCAGCACTTTCCAGGCGGACGTAGTTTCCGCTTCAGTGAACGGCGCACTGGTCAACATGGCGCAGACCGTCGCCGTCGTTTTCCTGGTCATGCTTGTGTTTCTGGGCTTTCGGACCGCCATCGTCGTGGCTGCGATCGTGCCGCTCGCGATCAGCTTCTCGTTCGCTTTGATGCCGTCGTTCGGAGTCGAGCTTCAACAGGTCTCGATCGCAGCCATCATCATCAGCCTCGGCATCCTGGTCGATAATGGCGTGGTGGTCATCGAGGACATGCAAAGACGCATCTCGCTGGGTGAGGAGCGCCGAGAGGCCGCCCTCGCCGCAGGAAAGCAATACGCCCTGCCATTGGGTATCGCGTCGACCGTCACTGTGGCTGCGTTCCTGCCCCTCTTCCTGCTCGAAGGAACTGAGGGACAATATGGATACTCTCTGGGCACCGTTGTGATGCTCATGCTCATCGGCAGCTACTTCTCTGCCTTATACCTGCTGCCGCGTCTTGCCGTCTGGGGCATTCCCGAACCAAAATCAAACAAGGCCAAGAAAAAGGGTTTGTTCGATCATATCGCAGCTGCCTATGCATTACTGGTTCGTTTGATCGTTCGCGTCCCCATCATCGCCATTGTGGTGGTGATTGCTGTGATCGTTGGCGGTGCCAGCCAGATGGCTAATGTGCGCCAACAGCTATTCCCGCTCAGCGAGCGCGCGCAAATTCTCGCCTATATCGATCTGCCGCGCGGCAGCGATGTATCTGCCACTCACGAAACAACATTGGCTTTGTCGGAATGGCTCACCGGTCCCGACAATCCCGAAGTGACGGGCGTTACGAGCTACATTGGATCGGGCGGTCCCCGGTTTGTTCTGTCGCTCGACCCCGCTGATGTCGATCCAGCTTCCGCGTTCATGCTCATCAACACCACAAGCTTTGAGACGTCTGGCGACGTCCTCGAGCGCGCCCGCACCTATGCTGCGGCATCCATTCCAGAAGCCAACATCCGCTTCAAACGTCTTGCCATGGGTGGCCGCGAGCCGGCGGTCGATGTCGAGATAACCGGTCCTGACGCAGATCGCCTGCTCAACGCGGCGCTCGAGGTGCGCACGGCGTTCTCGCAGGTCCCTGGCCTTATCCAAAACCGCGAGGACTGGGGCGGACGACGCCTGACTGGCACCATTGAGGTCTATCAGGACCAGATACGCCAGTACGGGCTGTCTTCCCAAGACGTAGCCCAAGCCCTAAGCGGCTTTTTCGATGGCGTGCAGATCAGCACGCTGCGGCAAGGTGAGGACCTGATCCCTATCGTGCTGCGCGGCGCTGCGGACGACCGGATGGACTTCGAAGCCTTGGCCAACGCCGCTGTCGAGACCAACGGTCAGGTTCTATCCCTCGATCAGTTCGCAGGCATAGCCCCAAGGCCGGAGATCGCCACTTTGAGGCGTGTTGACCAGCAACGTACCATCACGGTCTCGGCAATCCCCACCTCAATGTCGGCATACGACCTGCTCGATCGCGTCCAGCCGGAGCTCGATCGGATCGCAGTTGATCTTGGACCCGCTTACCGCATTCACATCGGCGGGGAAATTGAAGCTGCAGGCGATGTCCGTGAGCTCTTGAGCGGCGGCCTGCCCGCTGCAGGCATCGTCATGGTGCTCGCCTTGATGCTGCAGTTCAACAGTTTCCGCAGGGTCGCGATCACTCTTGCGGCGGTACCCCTTGTCATCGCCGGGGTCGGACCAACACTCGTTGCGACCGGCCAGCCGCTCAGCTTCTTTGGCGTTCTCGGTCTGCTCGCACTGACAGGCATCATCGCCAACAATGTCATCGTTCTCATCGATCAGATTGATCTTGAGCGACGGGAAAAATCTCTAGACGACGCAATTGTCGAGGCAGCGCGCAAGCGCCTGCGGCCAATCCTGCTGACCTCCCTGACCACGGTCATTGGATTGGCACCCATGGCGATCGCCGGCGGTGCCCTGTGGGAGCCTATGGCGACGCTCATGATGGGCGGTCTGGGTCTTGCCGCGCTCCTTGCTCTGATTTGGGTGCCGGCGCTTTACCACCTCGCTTTCCGCGGCGCGGCCAAAGCGCATCCGAACATCACACAACCTGCAACCGCTTGATCGAAGGGAGATACAAGATGAACGATATCGCTTTTTCAGCTCTTGCTGGACTTCTGGGCTTGGGATCCGGGATCTTTGTGGTCCTGTCGCTGATGGAAAAGCCCGTCTGGCGCCTGATGTGGGCTTCACGGTCCACTCAGGTCGCCGACGATGACGCACGTGCCGTCCACGCAATGCTCAAACGGGTCATTCACCTCCTCCCACCAACAATGATGACCACCATGGCCACGGCATCGATCCTGATGATTGTGCTTCTGGTCCAGTCCGGCTGGAGCCTTGCAGCTTTGGCAGTGGCGGCCTTGTTCTTTGGACAGCTCGTCCTGATTGTAGCGCGCCTCTTCCGGGACATTCGCGGTGTCGACGAGGTTCCATCAAATGGGGATCTTGCGCGTGTACGCGACGGCCTCGGAGCTCTCGCGCTGCTGCATCATCGTGGGCTCTTGATGACCGCAAGCACACTCCTTGCCGTCCTAGTCCTGCAAATTTTCTCCTGAAAAACCAATCGCAAAGGAACCGACCAATGGCCGACGCTATTGAAACGCGAGAGTATGGATACAGCCGTTTCACGCCCGAAGAATACGACTTTACGATCGACGAGGGCCTACAGGCGGGTGAACGCTACGAAGATGTAACCTTGCGCACGCTGACCGGTGATGCGGTCCAACTGTCAGCGTATATTAATGACAAGCCCCTGGTTCTCGAAACCGGCAGCATGACGTGCCCCATGTATGCGCAGAGTGTGCCGCCGATGATGAAGCTCATCGACAAGTACCCCAGTCTCGATCACCTACTGATGTACGTCCGAGAGGCGCACCCAGGCGAGCTGCAGCCCCAGCATCGAACCGATGAAGAGAAGATTGCGGCGGCGAAGAAGACGAAGCGGCGGTATCGTGATGGGCGCACGATCCTGGTTGATGACGTCCATGGCAGTGCGCATCGCTACTACGGCACAATGCCGAACTCGATCTTCGTCATCGACACCGATGGGACAATCCTGTTCCGAAGCATTTGGAACAATGCGTTGGATATGGACGAGGTCCTGAAGTCGATTGCCAATCGAAACCAGGTTGACTCGCGTGAGCTGAAAGCCGTTCCACCGTTCTCGCTCGGCGCGGTACGCACGCTGTTTATGGGCGGCTTTATTGCTGTCTGGGATTTCGTGCGCGGCCTTCCTCGCCTCGTTTCCAACCATAAGAAGGTTGGAAACATGTGAGCCACACATCGGCTGCGTTGGACCTCAACCGCCCGCCTCCCCGCACAAGTGCTTCACCTCTTACAAAAAACGATACCGCCATGGCCAAACCACCCATTGATATCATCCTTGCGCTTCAAGGTGGAGGCTCCCATGGAGCCCTCGCATGGGGCGTCATTGAACGCTTTCTTGTGCAGCCTGAACTGCGCATTGCTGCGATCACCGGGACCAGTGCTGGTGCCATGAACGGCGCTATGGTGGCACAAGGCATGGCAGAAGGCGGCGCTGACCGTGCTCAAAAACTCTTGCAGATTTTTTGGGCAGAGATCGCCAAACATAGTCTCTTATCGCCCTTTCAGAGGACGGCTCAGGATCGCGCCACTGGTGATTGGTCGCTCGACCGAAACCCGGCTTACGTATGGTTCGAGCTGATCACCCGGATTTGGTCACCCTACCAAGGCAATCCGCTCAATTTTAATCCGCTGCGCGACATACTCACTGAGATCATCGACCTGGATCGCTTGAACGCTGACGATGCACCACGCCTTTACATAACGGCCACCAATGTGCGCACCGGCCAACCAACGCTGTTCACGCAGCCCAACCTATCGATCGACGCGATTCTTGCTTCTGCGGCATTGCCGACGCTTTTCCATGCGGTTCAGATTGATGGTGAGGCCTATTGGGATGGCGGATACACCGGCAATCCAGCACTGTTCCCGGTCGTGCGCGATTTACCCGGTCGTGATTTGATCCTGGTTCAGACCAATCCATTTGAACGCGATCCTTTACCCAAGACAGCGCCGGAAATTGCCAACCGTCTGAACGAGATCACGTTCAACGCAGCTCTTCTCAAGGAACTGAGGGTCGCTGTGCACGCGCGTGAACGCTACGGTTCTGGGTCGTCGACGCGTTTGCATCGGGTGTTGTGTGATGAGGTTCTGACCGAATACTCTCCATCCTCGAAACTGAATGGAGAAGGGGCGTATCTAAAGCATCTGTACGATCTGGGATTTCAGCGAGCGGCCGATTTTTTGTTCGAACATGGAACATCTTTGGGCGTGAAAGAGACCTTTGATCCAAGCTCACTCTTCCAAGATCCCAATGCGCCGAGCGATCTGTTGGAGGCAGCAGAATGACCGTCGCCTCTGAACAAGAAAAGCTGCCCAGCAAACCCAGCCTATTTGGCCGGTTCACCGCAGTACTCGATAAGGCAATCCAGAACTATTTGCCCGATCCGCTTGCGATCGTTCTGCTTCTGACGCTGTTTGTGTTCGCCCTTGGTGTTGCCACCGGTGGCGGAACGCCAATCGAGATGGTCGGCTATTTTGGCGACGGTTTCTGGGGGCTTCTCGAATT
>JBKAGN010000063.1:0-18080 GCA_046290415.1 Hyphomicrobiales bacterium | reverse complement strand
GGTTTTTAAATCGAGTGTGCGGGTGGGCCGGGTCAAGCCCGGCCATGACGGCTAAGTATTAGACCTCCGCCTCTTCCTCATCCTGTTCCGCATAGCGGTTCATCACCGGAATCTGGAACAGGGTGAAGGCGAAGGTGATCGGCATGACGCCCCAGACCTTGAAGGCGACCCAGAAGTCGGTGCTTTGAGTACGCCAGACGACCTCGTTGAGCACAGCCAGGAAGATGAAGAACAGGCCCCAGCGCAGCGTCAGGATGCGCCAGCCCTCTTCCTTCAGGTTGAAGGCGTCATCAAAGACGTAGGAAAGCAGTGAGAGTTTGAAAATCCAAAGCCCGCCAAGCAGCACCGTGGCGAACAGCATGTTCACAATGGTGGGCTTCAATTTGATGAAAAGATCATCCTGCAAGAACAGCGTCAGCGCGCCGAAGAAAAGCACCACCACGCCGGACACCAGCGGCATGATCGGCAGCTTGCCCAGATAGATACGCGAGGCGATGAGCGAGATCGTGATCGCCACCATGAACACGGCGGTGGCCAGGAAGATCGGCTCGCGGAACCCGGCGAGCGCTGGGTAGCTTTCCATCAGCGATGCGCCGCGAGCGTTGACAAAGAAGAAGATCACCAGTGGCCCAAGCTCAAGCGCCAGCTTGATGAAGGGGTTTTTGGTCTCTTTTTTCTCGGTGACGGTTGTTTCAGTCATGCGGGCTCGCTCTGTTCTGTATCGTCGAGCCCGGCGATGGCGCGGGCGAAACTTGTGGGGTCAAAGGCTTCCAGATCGTCGACGGCCTCGCCGACGCCGATCAGATGTACCGGTATCTGGTGTTTCTTGGCGATGGCCACAAGGATACCGCCCTTGGCCGTGCCGTCCAGCTTGGTCATGACGAGGCCTGTGACGCCAGCGGTTTTACCAAAAACATCCACCTGGTTGAGAGCGTTTTGGCCTGTGGTGGCGTCGAGCGTCAGCAGCACATCGTGCGGTGCGTCGGGATCGATCTTCTTGATCACCCGGATGACTTTCTCCAGCTCAGCCATCAGCTCTGTGCGATTCTGCAGCCGTCCGGCGGTGTCGATGAGGAGGACATCAATGCCCTGCTCCTTGGCCTGCGTCAGTGCGTCAAAGGCGAGGCCTGCCGCATCGGAGCCTTGCGGGCGGGTGATGACGGGCGCGCCTGTGCGTTCGCCCCAGACTTTGAGCTGCTCGATCGCGGCGGCGCGAAACGTGTCACCGGCGGCGAGCATGGGTTTCATGCCGAGCGCTGAGATCTTGGAGGCGAGCTTGCCGATGGTCGTGGTCTTGCCCGCACCGTTCACGCCGACCATCAAGATCACATGCGGCTTGCGCGACGGGGCGACGCGCAATGGTTGGGCTACCGGTTCCAGCACCTTGGCCACTTCGTCGGCAAGCACCTGCTTGATCTCCTCTTCGGAGACCTCCTTGCCGAAGCGCTCATCTTCCAACCGGGTGGTGATCGCCATCGCTGTGTCGACGCCAAGATCGGCCTGGATCAGGATGTCTTCCAGCTCTTCCAGCGCCTCGCTATCCAGCTTCTTCTTGGTGACGAGCGAGACCACGCCCTGGGTGATGGCGTTGGAGGAGCGTTTGAGCCCACCGGTCAGGCGCGATAGCCAGCCCTTTTTGGCCGGTTCGTCGGATGGTGTCTCGACGCGCTTTTCTGGCGTGATGGCAATGTAGGTCAGGTCGTCGTTCATGCTGCCTGTTCGGCCTCATTGGTTAGGCTGCCCGTCAGGCGCTGTCCTTCATGACCCGTGATGGCAACGGGCAGAATATCGCCAGCTGCGGGGCCATTGCCGGAGACGGGAATCACGACCTCGGTGTAGGCCGGGATGCGCCCGCGCGCCAGCCCGTCGGCCACGCGTTCGATCAGCACCGGTTGGGTGGTGCCTGCCTGGGACGCCAAATGCTGGGCAAGCGCCTCGCGGCCTTTCTCGCGCAGGCGGTCAGCGCGGGCTTTGATCGTCGGGCGATCGAGTTGCGGCATCTTCGCTGCCGGAGTGCCTTGGCGCGGGGAGAACGGGAAGACATGCAGAAAGGTCAGACCGCAGTCCTCGACCAGTTTCAAGGAGTTTTCAAACATCGCCTCGGTCTCGGTCGGAAACCCGGCGATGATGTCCGCGCCATAAACGATGTCGGGCCGTGCGGCGCGTATCTCTTGGCAAAACGCGATGGCATCCTCGCGCAAATGGCGGCGTTTCATGCGCTTCAAGATCATATCATCGCCTGCCTGAAGCGAGAGGTGAAGATGTGGCATCAGGCGCTGATCGCCCTTGATGGCCTCCACCAGCGCCGGATCAGCCTCGATGCTGTCGATCGAGGAAAGCCGCAAGCGTTTCAGGTCCGGAACATGGCGCAAAATCTGCTGCACCAGATCGCCGAGCTTGGGAGATCCCGGCAGGTCCGGTCCGTAGCTGGTGAGATCGACGCCGGTGAGCACGGCCTCGGCATAGCCTTGATCGACCAGCGCTCTGATCTGATCGACGGCAACGCCCATGGGCACGGAACGCGCGTTGCCGCGACCATAGGGGATAATGCAGAAGGTGCAGCGATGGTCGCAGCCATTCTGCACCTCGACAAAAGCACGGGTGCGCTCGCCAAACCCGTTGGTGAAGGCCGGCGCCGTCTCTTTCACGCGCATGATGTCGGTGACGAGCAGCTTGTCGGGTGTTGAGGCTGGCAGGGTTGCCCAGGTGGCTGGCGCAGTTTTGCCTTCGTTGCCGAGCACCAGATCGACCTCATCCATGCCTGCGAACGCTTCTGGCTCGATCTGCGCCGCGCAGCCGGTCACAACGACACGGGCGGTCGGGTTGTCGCGCTTGGCCTTGCGAATGGTTTGGCGCGCCTGACGCACGGCCTCGCCTGTCACAGCGCACGTGTTCACAATGATCGTGTTGTTGTGGCCTGCTGCCTGCGCCGACTGGCGCATGGCTTCGGACTCCACCGTGTTAAGGCGGCAACCAAGGGTGAGAACGTCAACGGTCATGGTGCGTCCATTATGCCGCCGCGCTGGTAAAGATCGCGTCAGTGAGCACGACATCGCGTTCGTGCTCGACCGGGCCAGTCATCAGCACATGATCATTGTTTGCCCACTCGATTTGCAACGTGCCGCCGGGCTGATGCACGGTGACGGCGCGCTCGCTCCGGCGCAGGCGCGATGCTGAGACAGCTGCCGCGCAAGCCGCCGAACCGCAGGCAAGCGTCAGGCCCGCGCCGCGTTCCCAGGTGCGCATGACAAGCGTTTCCCGGTCGACCACCTGAACGATCGAAATGTTGGCACGCTGCGGAAACAGCGGGTGGTGTTCCAGCATCGGGCCGATCTTATCAAGACCGATGGAAGCCGTGTCATCGACCCAGAAAACCGCGTGCGGGTTGCCCATGTTCACGACAGCCGGAGAAGACAGGATCGGATTGCCCGCCGGGCCGACATGCAGCTCGATGAAGCGCGTGTCCTGAAACGGTTCGGACAAGGGGATCTCGTCCCAGGCAAAACGTGGCGTGCCCATGTCCACCGTGTAGGTCAGCGGTGTGTCTGCCTTGGTGATCGAGAGAAGCCCGCGCGCGGTTTCTACCAGACGGTTGTCCTGCGCGCCTTGGGTCTCATCCAAATGCCACGCGACACAGCGTGTGCCGTTGCCACAAGCTTCGGCCAGCGATCCGTCAGTGTTGTAAATGCGGATCAATGCCGCCGTGCCATCGGTGGCCGGCGCATGCAGCACCATCAGCTGGTCAAAGGCGGTCTCAGGCTGGCGCGCGATCGCCCGCGCTTCGCCTTCCGACACGATGTGATCGCTGTCGGTGAGGTCCAAAACCGTAATCTTGTTGCCCGCGCCATTCATCACCCGCGCACGGCGGCCAGCTAGGGCATTCGACTGTTGCATTTGGTGCGTTACATCCATGGGGCGCGATCTATGCCCGAAGGTTGTTTTGATGGCCAGTTTTTCTGCAGGTGTGCACTGCACACCTTGCTAAAAATCGGTTTTATGCTACATTTGTTCAACGTGCGGCGGCATTTTTTTTGAAGAGCCTAACCTGCTTTTAGCAGTTGGAACGCAAAAGATCGCCGGTTCAGAACAAGCGGCTTCTCGCACGTGAGGCTGCTTTTTATGCCACGGCAGGAGACGTTTCATGGCTACAGGTACGGTTAAGTGGTTCGATGCCACGAAGGGTTTCGGGTTTATCGTTCCCGATGAAGGCGGCAAGGATGTGTTTGTGCACATTTCAGCTGTTGAGCGCGCTGGCCTTCAGACCCTGAAAGACAATCAGAAGATTACCTACGAACTGGAAGAAGGCCGCAACGGTCGCATGGCTGCAGCGCAGCTTCAAGTTCAGGACGATTGATCACCGTCGGATAACGTTCTGGCCAAGCTGGAGCGCTGAGGAAAGCCGGGCCTAGCGTCCGGCTTTTTGTTTTTGCAAGGTTTCATGGGGCCTTGGCACGGCGTCACTTCTGCCACATGTGGTAAGTTCACGAATCGAACGAGTCCTTCTGACTTTGCAGCAAAGATGAACCGGGATCGGGCATGCCACAACAGCGACTGGCCGACGTCATCACGCTCTCTGACAAGTTGGATCTTGCGATCTTCATTCTTGAGGTGGGCGAGGATGAGACCTTCATCTTCCGCAAACTCAACCCCTCCCACGAGACGATATCAGGCCTGAAGAGCGCGGACTTGGAAGGCAAGACGCCGTTCGATGTTCTGCCGCCGCGCATGGCCGACAACGTTCAGGCCAAGTATCTCACCTGCCTGCGATCGCGGGCCCCGCTCACCTATGAAGAGGTGCTACAGTTTCCCACCGGTGAAACCTGGTGGCAGACCACTCTGTCGCCGATGATCTTCGATGATGGACGCGTAATCGGCATTGTTGGTACGGCGGTCGACATAACGGTGCGCAAGCAACAGGAGTTTCGCGACGCCAAAGCACTGGCTGATTTGCGCAAGCTGAATGAAGAGATCAACACCTACACTTCGATGGCGGCGCATGATGTGCGCGGCCCTCTGCGCAAGATCAAGGTGATCACCGAGCTGCTTTTCGCTGATATGGCCGATGGGTCAGAGCCTGACGCGCCTCTGACGCTTGGGGCGGAACAAAAGGTTTTGGCGTCATCGATCGGACAGATCGCCGACTCCACGTTGCAGCATGTCGACAGTATTTTGAGTTACGCACGCGCTCTGGAAATGCCGCGCGACGCAACGCTTGAGCCGGTTGATCTTGGCATGCTATTCGCCGATCTCACCGGGCTCGTCGATGCGGCCGGGTCCTTTCACTTCGACTATCCGAACGAGACCGTCATTGCCGAGCGGATCATTCTTCAAATCACCTTGCGCAATCTGCTTGAAAATGCGGTGAAATTTGGCAAGGCGCGGTGCAAGATATCCTTGAGCGTAAGCGAAGAGGCGCCGGAGTTCTTGCGGTTTGTGGCCTCTGATGACGGGCCTGGATTTTCCGATGGGGCAATTCTCAGCGACCAGTCTGCGCAGTCTCGCCTGCAATCGCCGACCAGCGGTTTTGGTTTGGACAGCGCGCAGCGCATGATCGAGTCTCGTGGCGGCAAAGTGTGGCTCGCCGATCCGGCGCTGTTGCCGGAGAGCGCGCAACTCGGCGGCGCGCATGTCGCCTTTACGACACGCGGGTCAATCTCTGCAGGCAGTGCGAACGCCGCGTGATCCTCATTTTTTAGGACTGTGACCTAGGGGGTTGGCTTCCGGCGTTCAATGGCCGTGATGGTTGTCGTTCGTTGAATCCGGCGCTGTTGCCGCCTGCGCGATGACGTCGGCAAAGACGCCAGTGCGGATGACGGCTAACAATTCGGACTTGTCGAGGATGATCTCTTCGCCGTGGCGCTGTTCAAGCTTAAACTCCTCGCCGGAAACATCGGCAGAAATCACCATCGTGCACCCGCCAAAGCCGGTGGCTTCCTTCAGCGTTTCATAGGCCTGGTGATAATTGGCGTGTGGGGGGACGCGGTTGTCAAGAATGAGCGCATCATACTCCTGCTGAGCGAGCGCGGCGCGCGCTTCTTCCAGGGTCGTGCACGTTGTCATGTGGTAGGAATGCTTGTCGTCAAGACTTAAATACGCCTGCATCAGGCGGTGATCGATGTCGCAATCGTCCAGATAGAGTAATCGAATTGAAACGGTCATTGCCGTCTGCGCTCCCAGCAGTATTGGTGGACGAGAACGCTGTCCGGTACCTCACTCATTTCCAATCTGTCGCGCATGTTTGCGAGGTAACGAACTCAATGGGCGACCGTGAGACTCCAACCTTAGTTAGGTAGATAGGCCTCACGGATATCTTCGGCAAGCCTTATATAGTCATTCAGTGTAGACGGCTTGGTACGGTACTCTGTTGCGCCCAACGCAAAGGCCCTCTCGCGGTCGTCCTGCTGGGAGGAACTGGACAACATCATCACCGGGCTGGGCTTGGGCTCGGCGGTATCCTTGCGGCGTTTCTTGCGCAGAGCCGTCAGCACATCGAAGCCGTTCATGTTTGGCATTTGAATATCGAGCAGCGTGACGTCGGGTTCATGCCTGTTGATGGCATCGACTGCTTGGCGGGAGTCGGCAATTTCGATCAGCTCTACGGGCATACCAAGAGCGTTGAAGCTGCGGCGGATGACGAACCTGTCCAGTTCATCATCGTCCACCACCAGCACACGCAGAGGCAGTGAAGGCGCTTCGGAAACAAATTCCTGCATAATCACGACCTTTTCGAATGGAGAATTAACGGATCGTTAAGAACTCTCATCTGTGTACGGAATAATACGAGCATGCGCTTCGCATATGCCTTTGTATGTAGCCTTTCCGGCATAAGTAACAACTAATTCATGAAAAACGCACTTTTGCCTCACCCCTTACCTCAAGGGCAGGTGGCGGGCGTATTCTCCCATTTTCCGACGAATACGTAACGGCATGCAACGTGTTTAAGCGATCGCTAATGGCTGATCCACTTAGCCTAATGGACATCGGCAATTGCCCGTAGAAAGCGGATTTTCTCGCGCTTTGCGGTTGAAAATGACGCATATCTTTGATTGCAGCCGCATAAATCAGGGCGAATCAGCCCCTTTGGTCGCAAGATTCGAGCTTACTGCGGATCAATCTGTGCCGGTTTTCAGTGCCCCGGCACGATGGCTGAGGCCAACCGCCACGCCTTCCATTTCGTGGGACGACGCTGAAACCGAACGGCTGGTCTCGAAGCTCTGATCGGCCTGTTGGCGCAGATCCTTGACCGCATCTTCGGCCGTGTTGGCATGGGAGGCAGCGTGGTGGATCGCCCGCTCGACGGCTTTGGTCTCGTCCTCAAAAGTGCTTACCCCGTCAGAAAGTGCTGCAATGCGGTTTGCAGCGTTGCCAACGCCATCGGAAATCGAGGTGACCGTGGTGCGCTCGCGCTCGGCGGTGGTGTGAATGTCGGCCACGGCGGCGGCAATCGATTCCAAAATGGTGCCGACCTCGCTGATCATGTCGCGCGACCCAAGCGAGCTGTCGCGTACCTTCATGATGGCATTGCGAATGTCCTCGGTCGCTCCGGCGGTGCGCTCCGACAAGGCTTTGATCTCATTGGCGACAACCGCAAACCCCTTGCCATGGTCACCGGCGCGGGCCGCTTCGATGGTGGCGTTGAGCGCGAGCAGATTGGTCTGGTTTTGGATGCCGATGATCAGATCGACCACCGCTTCGATGTCGTCGGCCGCAGCGCCAAGTTGCGACACCGTCGTGCTGGCGTTCTGCGACAAGGCCACCGCCTTGCCAGAGACGTCGCGGGCTTCATTTGCGCCTTCGGCAACGCTGGTGACGGCGCTTGATAGGTTTTCGACGAAAGCTGCAATTTGGCGAATGTCGCCGGAGACCGCACCGGCGGACTGGGCAAGAACGGTGCTTTTCCGGCGCAGCGCCATTACATCATCGACGGCCTGATGGGCGCTCTCGGCGACGATTTGTGTGGAGGTGTGAACCTCGCCGGTGCGGACATGCACCACCCTGGCGGACTTGCTGACGTCGTGGGCGACCGCATTCAGTTCGGCAGCCAGGCGGCCGGACGTCTCGGAAACGTCGCCGACCAGTGTTTGCACCTTGTCGAGAAACGGGTTGATGATGATGGCCAGATCAGCGGCCTCATCGCCGGTGGTCTCGTCAAGACGGGTGGCAAGGTCGGCCCGTCCCTCGGCGATGGCCTGCAGGCTTTGCTGCAAGGCGAGCGTTCCCAGGGACGCGCCATGCTCGGCGGCGTTGAGGCCCATGGCTTCTTCGGATTCGGTGACGCGTAGGCCAACGATTTTGTCGATAAGCCACATGCCGGGAACCGCAATTGCGGTGACCCAAACGATGTTGACTGCAACACCAAGGAATTGAACCCCAAATTGGGCGAGACGGGTATCGGCAGCCAATTTGGAGTCCAGGGCAAAGAGCGCTACCGCCAGAGTGCCGTAGATACCGGCGACACCATGGACAGAGACGGCGCCGACGACATCGTCGAGCTTCAAGCGCCTTTCGATGAAATCCTCGGCCAGGACCACCAAGAGGCCGGCGCTGAAGCCGATGGCGGCGGCACCAAGGACGGTGACGGCATCAACGCCTGCGGTCACGGCGACCAGGCCGCCGAGCAATCCGTTCACCGAGCGGCGCGGTTGGAACACGCCGTTGTCTCGCTCTTTGCCGAGCATGAGTGCCGCAGTCCCGCCGGTTGCCCCGGCAAGGACTGTGTTGATGATGATGTGGCCGAGGTCGGCGGTGGCGCCGCCAGCAGAACCGCCGTTGAACCCGATCCAGCCGACGAACAAAAGGATTGCGCCGGAGGTTGAGAGCACCATGGAACAACCATGGATCGTTCGTGGATTGCCATCGGCATCGTATTTGTCGCGCCGCGGCCCGACCATCCAGATAGCGATCAGCGCGACCCCGGCCCCGGTGGCGTGCACGACCGTTGAACCTGCAAAGTCAATGAATCCAAGATCGGCCAGCCAAGCGGTGTTGGCCGGGTTCTGCAAGTCACTCCAAACCCAATGGCCATAGACCGGATAGATGAGGGCGGCGATGAGCAAGGTGATGAGGGCATAGGTCTTGAACTTCATGCGCTCGGCGACGGCACCGGAAACAATGGTTGCCGCCGTGCTGACGAACATCGCGTGGAAGGCAAAGAACGCGTAGGTCCACTCGTCTTGGAAGCCGGAAACCAGGTGCTGTTTGTCCCACCCGATCACGCCGAATTGGCTTGCGCCGAACATGAAGGAAAACCCGACCATCGCGAACGCGCAGATGGAGATCAGCAGATCGCAGAGGTTCTTCTGGGCAACATTGATAGAGTTTTTCGACCGAGCCGATCCAGCCTCCAGCATCAGGAAGCCAATCTGCATTAAAAGCACCAGGCCCGCGCAGGTCAGCATCCACGTGAAGTCGGCGCGCAATTGCTGATCGAGCCGCAGCGCCTCGACTGTCGCGTCCAGGAGCAGAGGGGAGACCTCGGCGGCGGCCGGTGCGGCTGGCAGGATGGCCACCAGCGCAAGCGCTAGAGGGGAAAAGCGGTGCAGAGGTCGGCGCATCATTGACTCCTACCGGCAGAGCGGTTCGGTGGCGGGGCGGTGCTTGGCTACCATCGCAAGTGGGCGTGTGACTCCTCGAAGAGATATACTCGTATAAGTTGCATCTTGTTTAACAACACCCAGTGCGTGTTGCTCGCAGCGCCCCGAGGTCGGAGCTTCCTTGACTTTTCTTGGCTGAGGCCTTAGCGGGTCGCTCTCTTGCTGATGCACTTGTTTTGCATGAGCCGACCGGGACCCTATCTTCTGAGCGAAGACGTGATCCCGGAGGTGACCTCCCGCCAGCGCGTTGCGCCCGCGGGAGCGATTTCCGTTTGGCTCACCGCTTTTTCGCGCGCCTCAGCAACCAGACTGGACCGACACCATGTTCGATACGCTTTCTGACCGCCTTTCCGGCATTTTTGATGGGCTCACCAAACGCGGTGCGCTCAGCGAGAAAGACGTGAACGAGGCTCTGCGCGAGGTTCGCCGCGCGCTTCTGGAGGCCGATGTCGCGCTGGAAGTCGTGCGCGCCTTCGTTGAGCAGGTGCGGGCACGCGCCGTTGGCGTGGAAGTCCTGAAATCCGTTTCGCCGGGCCAGCAGGTCATCAAGATCGTCCATGACGAGTTGGTGGCGGTGCTCGGTTCCGAAGCGCAGACGATCGATCTTGCCGCCGTGCCGCCGGTGGCGATCCTGATGGTCGGTCTGCAGGGCTCGGGTAAAACGACCACCACGGCCAAGATCGCCAAGCGTCTTGTTGAGCGCGAGAAGAAGAAGGTCTTGATGGCCTCGCTCGATACGCGTCGTCCGGCCGCTATGGAGCAGCTGCGCGTGCTCGGCGAGCAATTGGAGGTGCCGACGCTTCCGATCGTCGAAGGCCAAAGCGCGGTGCAGATCGCCAAGCGCGCGATGGACGCGGCACGTCTCGGTGGCCACGATGTGGTGCTGCTCGATACCGCTGGCCGCACAACCGTCGATGAAGCCTTGATGGCCGAGACCGCCGAGATCGAGCAGGTCGCCAAGCCGCATGAAGTGCTGCTTGTCGTCGATGCGCTGACCGGCCAGGACGCAGTCAACACCGCACGCGCTTTTGATCAGCGGCTTGATGTCACCGGTATCGTGCTCACCCGCGTTGATGGCGATGGGCGCGGCGGTGCGGCGCTTGCCATGCGTGCGGTCACCGGCAAGCCGATCAAGCTGATCGGTACCGGCGAGAAGGTCGATGCGCTGGAAGAGTTCCACCCGCAGCGCATCGCCGGGCGTATTCTGGGCCAGGGCGACATCGTCTCGCTGGTTGAAAAAGCCGCCCAGGATATCGATCAGGAAAAAGCGGCCAAGATGGCCAAGCGCCTGCAGAAGGGCGCGTTCGATCTCAATGACCTCAAAGAGCAGATGCAGCAGATGCAGAAGCTCGGCGGCATGGGTGGCCTGATGGGCATGATGCCTGGCATTGGCAAGATGAAGAAGCAGATCGATCAGGCTGGGATCGACGACAAGGCGATTACCCGTCAGATCGCGATCATTCAATCGATGACGCCGAAGGAACGGGCAAAGCCCGATGTTCTCAAAGCCAGCCGCAAAAAGCGCATCGCCGCCGGTTCCGGCATGCAGGTTGCCGACGTCAACAAGCTTTTGAAAATGCATCGCCAGATGGCCGACATGATGAAAGCCATGGGCAAGAAAAAAGGCGGCATGCTTGGCGGTCTGTTCGGCGGCGGCATGCCGAGCCCTGACGAGATCGCAGCAGCCCAGGCGGCCCAAGGTGGCGGTGATGCAGGTGGCGCGCCGAACCTGGATCCGGATGCCTTGGCGAAAATGGCGCAGCAGGCCGGTGGCGGTCTTCCCGGCCTCGGGGCTCCTGGTGGCTTGCCGGGGCTAGGAGGCGGCATGCCAGGCCTGCCTGGGCTTCCTGGCTTGGGTGTTCCTCAGCGCGGCGGCAAAAAGAAGAAGCGCAAATGAGCGATGAGTCACCCATCTTTGCGCCGACCTTGGAAACCGAACGGCTTATCCTGCGTGGCTGGAATGTCGACGATTTTTCTGACTTGGCGACGTTTCTGGCCGACGATGAAGCGAACCGTTTTCGCGGTGGCGCGGTCGATCGCAATGCGGCCTGGGCCTACCTAGAAGGTCTGGCCGGTCAATGGGCGTTGCGTGGCTATGGCACGTTTGCGGTTGAGGACAAGGAAACCGGCGAACTGGTCGGCTGGGCCGGGCTTTGGCACCCGGCGCGGCTTGAAGAGCCGGAGCTGTGCTGGAGTGTTTTCCCGGCGCATACCGGCCAGGGTTATGCCCATGAAGCGGCGGGCGCAGCGCTTGTCTGGTGGACGCAGATCGAAGATCAGCCAGCCCCGTTCTCGATGACCCATCCGGACAACATCGCTTCACAGCGTGTGGCGGAAAAGCTCGGGGCAGTGCGCGGCGAAGACTTCGTTTTCGACGGGCGCCCGTCCTTCTTTTATCGTCACCAGATCGGCACGCGCGAGGAGATGGTTCATTGATCACCAACTACGCGCTGACCATCCCAACCATTGAAACCGAGCGGCTTGTCCTGCGTGGCTGGAAAGAGGCTGATGCGGCTGGCTACGCCGAGCTTTATGGCGATGAAGACAATGCCAAGTTCATCGGCGGTGTGATGGCGTCTTGGGATGCCTGGCGCATGGTGGCGCAACGCATTGGCCAATGGCATTTGCGCGGGTTCGCCATGTTTGCCGTTGAACACAAAGAGTCAGGCCAGTTCATCGGCCATGCCGGCCCCAACTTTCCCGAAGGTTGGCCGGAGCGTGAGATCGGCTGGGGGCTGATCAAGCGCTTCCAAGGCAAGGGTTATGCCTCTGAGGCGGCGCGTGCCTCGCTGCGTTTTGCCTATGAGGTGCTTGGTTGGCGAACCGCCATTGCCTCATCGACACCGACAATACTCCTTCTCGCAAGCTCGCCGAGCGCCTTGGCGCCACCTTTGAGCGCACCGAGACGGTCACCAGTTTCACCGCCGATATCTATCGACACCTTCCGCCTTCCCAATTCTTGAAATAGCTGAACAAAAAGGACATTCACCTATGGCTATCAAACTGCGTCTCGCCCGTGGCGGGTCAAAAAAGCGCCCCTATTATTCCATCGTTGCTGCCGATGCGCGCGCCCCGCGCGACGGTCGCTATGTGGAGAAAGTGGGTAGCTACAATCCGCTGCTGCCCAAAGACTCCGAAGACCGCGTGAAGCTGAACGTGGAACGCATCCAGCACTGGTTGTCGGTTGGTGCACAGCCGACCGACCGCGTGCTGCGTTTCCTGGATGAAGCTGGTCTTGCCAAGCGCGAAGCGCGCAACAACCCCAACAAGGCTGTTCCTGGCGAGAAAGCCAAAGAGCGCGAGCAGGAAAAGGCCGATAAGGCTGCCGCTCTGGCCGAAGCTGAAGCAGAAGCTGCTGCCGCACCGGCTGAAGAAGCTCCAGCAGAGGAAGCCCCTGCAGAAGAAGCTCCTGCCGAAGAAGCTCCTGCCGAAGAAGCTCCTGCAGAGGAAGCGCCTGCCGAAGAGGCACAAGCTGAAGAAGAGAAAGCCGAATAGGGTCGCGACCCTCGGCTTTTGCGCCCATGCCGGGTTCATCGCACGATCCGTTCATCATTCTTGCCCGCATCGGCGCGCCCAATGGGGTGCGCGGTGCGGCGCGGGTGAAACTGTTTGGCGATGATCCGGCAGGGCTTGCCGAGTATGGTCCGTTGCAGCGGGCCGACGGCAAAGGTGCGATCGTTTTGACCGGTCTACGGCCCGGCAAAACACCCGACATGGTGGTGGCGACCTTTGAGGGCGTCACCAGCCGCGAGCAAGTGGCGGAACTCAACGGCGTTGAGCTTGGTCTGCCCCGATCCGCGCTGCCGGCGCCGGACGACGAGGATGATTTCTACCATGCCGATCTTATCGGCCTTGAAGCGCGCCTCATCGACGGGACCCGGTTCGGCGAGATCATCCAGGTGGCCAACTACGGCGCTGATGATCTGCTTGACATTAAGCCTGACCGGGGAGGCCCGTCGGTTTTGGTGCCATTCACCAAGGCCATCGTACCTGCCGTGAAGACCACTGACGGCTATGTGATCATCGATCCGCCGGAAGGTTTACTCGACCCGCCGAAAAAGAAACCGGCTGAGGCTGACGGATGACCTTTCGGGCGGACGTCTTTACGCTCTACCCCGATATGTTCCCCGGCACGCTTGGCGCGGCGCTGGCTGGCAAGGCGCTGGCCGATGGTGTCTGGTCGCTCGACATCCACAATATTCGCGACGCAGCTACCGATAAGCACCGTTCCGTTGATGATACGCCAGCTGGCGGTGGCGCGGGGATGGTGCTACGGGCCGACATCTTGGCCAAGGCGTTGGATAGCCATGTTCCGTCCGACGATCCGCGTCCGAAGTTCTTGATGTCGCCACGCGGTGCGCCGCTGACGCAAGGCATGGTGCGTGACCTCGCCCAGGGCGCAGGCGCCGTCATTGTCTGCGGGCGCTTTGAGGGCGTGGATGAGCGGGTGATTGAAGCGCGCGGCCTGCAAGAGGTGTCCATCGGCGACTATGTGCTCTCGGGCGGCGAGGTTGCCGCGCAGGTGCTGCTGGATGCCGTTATCCGCCTGCTGCCGGGGGTCATGGGCAATGACGTGTCGGGCCAGCAGGAAAGCTTTGAAGACGGGCTTTTGGAGCATCCGCATTACACTCGGCCTGTGGAATGGGAGGGGCGCAACATACCCGATGTTCTGCGTTCCGGTGACCATAAGAAGATCGAACAGTGGCGACGGGAGCAGGCTGAGGCGCTGACCTGGGCCCGCCGTCCTGACTTGCTGAAAGGGTGAGTATCGATGGGTGATCAACTCACGGAAGGAACGTGGCAAGGCCGTTGTCTTTGCGGATCGGTTGCCTTCACGATTCGCGGGTCGATGAGCGAGCTATCGGCCTGCCATTGTAGCCAGTGTCGGCGGCAAAGCATGAGTAATCGGGCTTGGTGCTGCAACGTTGAGCTCCTGTACGATACGCAGCCTTGAAGCTGCGATTTTTGGGAGATGCTGATGACCTACTATGTTGGATTGGATGTTGGGCTACGTACGCTTGCGCTGTGCATTGTGGATGCGAAGGGTGAGATCGTTCTGGAACGGTCGTTGCCGTGTGAAGTGACCGACATCACGGATTGCCTTGAAGCGTTCGGCAAGCCGGTCGCGCTGATCGGCTTTGAAGCCGGCACGATGAGCCAGACGCTCTTTCATGGTCTGTGCGCGGAGGGCTTCGACGTCGTCTGCATGGAAGCCCGGCAGGTTGCCGCAGCCCTCTCGGCAATGCGCAACAAGACTGACAAGAATGATGCGCGGGGAATTGCGCAGGTGGTTCGGTCAGGCTGGTATAATCAGGTTCATATCAAGAGCCAGGCCAGCCACTATGATCGCGCGCTGCTGACCAGTCGCAAGACCGTGCTGCGCAAATGCATCGACCTGGAGAATGAGATCCGCGGCTTGCTCAAAGCCTTCGGTATTCGGTTGCCCCGAACGGTCAGGCGCTACACCTTCGATCGTGACATTCGGCCGATCATCGACGCCGACGATCGACTGGCCCATGCGTTGTTGCCGATGCTTGATGCCCATGAGGCGCTTCTGGCGACATTCAAGGAGTTGGACCGGCGGGTGATGAAAGCTGCCAGGGAAGATGAGGTTTGTGCCCGGTTGATGAGCGTACCTGGGGTCGGCGAAGTTACTGCTCTGAGTTTCAAGGCCGCCGTCGATGATCCGGCACGTTTTGCCTCTTCGCGTAATGTGGCCGCGCACTTCGGTCTAACACCAAGGCGCTTCCAATCAGGTGAAATAGACAATCTGGGGCGCATATCTAAAGCCGGTGATCCGGCCGTTCGCGGCTATCTCTATTCGGCGGCCAACTCGATGCTGACCAGGGCAGGCAACTTCTCCAGCCTGAAGGCATGGGGTCTTCGTCTGATGAAGACCAAGGGTCGCAAACGCGCCACCGTCGCTGTTGCCCGCAAGCTTGCCGTTGTTCTGCATCGCATCTGGATCGACGGCACCCAATTCCGTTGGAGCAGTGGGGAGGTCAGCGCATGAGATAGAACCGCGCCACCTGTTTCAACGGGATCGTCCTCACCTGGACGAGGTTCGTGGATGAAGTCGATTCATGTCCGTGCGACCATCGAGCGCGAGGCAAAGCAGGGCTCTCCACAGCCGGTCAGACACATGCATGCAGCGGCGCTCGACATCACACGCGCCAACAGACTGCGAAGAGAAGCGTGACCCAGGTGAATGCGAAACCCAGAGCAAAGGAGATTAGAGCTTGACCAAACCGCCCGATTAGAGAAGCGGCCATTATCAGGTTGCCGGTGTTGTGGCGAAGGTGGACATAACCTTCCACCGCGATCAGACGCTCACCTGGTACCGCTCCTCCGACTTAGCCAGGCGCGGCTTCTGCTCAGCTTGCGGATCGGCGTTGTTTTGGGACGACGGCAGCGAGGCGATGAGCGTCAATATCGGCTGCGTTGATCAACCAACCGGCTTGGCGCTCGCAAGCCATATCTTCGTGGCTAACAAAGGCGATTACTATCAGATCAATGATGAGCTGCCGCAGGCCGATCAATACGAGTGATGGCCCTCGACAAGCCGCAACCCGTGGTGTATGCGAACCGCTCACCCGGTAGGCGACTGCCGGGTTTTTGGATTGACAAAACAGCCTGTGCACTTGGCGTTTCCAACGCTTGGTAGATCGCAACGATCATCACCGACGGGCTTTGTTCGAACACGCACGCATCCTGCGGCCTATTTTCCAGCGCACCCTTGCGCAGGGCCCTTGTGATGCCTCTGGACCGAGACAGATGGAGATCAGCCGATGAACCTCATCGCTGAACTGGAAAAAGAATACGCCGCCGAGCTTGAAGCCAAGCGCCCGATCCCGACCTTTTCGCCGGGCGACACCTTGAAGGTGAATGTGCGCGTGACCGAAGGTACCCGCACCCGCGTGCAGGCCTATGAAGGGGTGTGCATTGCGCGTTCCGGCGGTGGCCTGAACGAAAGCTTCACGGTGCGCAAGATTTCGTACGGTGAAGGCGTGGAACGTGTGTTCCCGCTCTATTCGCCGCTGCTCGACAGCATCGAAGTGATCCGCCGCGGTAAGGTCCGTCGCGCCAAACTTTACTATCTGCGCGACCGTCGCGGTAAATCGGCGCGTATCGCCGAGGCAACCAATGTGCGTGCCCGTGCTCTCAACGATGAAGTGCGTGCTGGCATCGCTGCTGACAAAGCCGCTGCGCAGGCTGCCAAGGAAGAAGCCAAGGCCGCCGCCGCTGCTGCTGCTGAGGCCGAAGCCGCCGCCGCAGAGGCCGCTGCCGCTGAAGCTGAAGCACCGGCTGAGGACAAAGCCGACTAGGCTTTCGCATTGCAATGGTTCTTAAAAAGGCGGTCGATTGGCCGCCTTTTTTGTGTCTGGTGACCGGGTCCTTCAGAGCCGGTCGCGGTTCAACGCAAGATGCTGCAGCAGCATGATCGTCTTGGCATCGGCGATCTGGCCGGACGCGATCATGGCCAGCGCCTTGTCAAACCGGATGTGCAGAACGTCGATGTCCTCGCCCTCATCGGGATGGCCGCCGCCTTCGGACACTTGATCCTTGGCCGAGTAGGCGCCGATGAAACAGGCCAGCTTCTCTGTCACCGAGCCAGGGCTCATGAAGGCGTCGAACACCAAGGTGAGCTTGGAGACGCTGTAGCCGGTCTCTTCCTCAAGTTCGGCGCGCATGCGTTCAGACGGGTCGAGCCCTTCCAGCAGGCCTGCTGGGGCTTCGATCAGAAACCCGTCATGACCGTTGAGCATGGCCGGTAGGCGAAACTGTTTGACCAGCAACACCGTGTCCTGATCGCGATTGTAGAGCAGGCAGGCCGCGCCATTGCCGCGATTATAGGCCTCGCGGGTCTGGTTCTGCCACGTGCCGTCGCGTCGTTTCAGTGCGAAGGTGTGCTTGGTCAGCTTGCCCCAATTGTCGCAGAGCAGGGTTTGCTCGATAGGGCGGAAGAACTCTGTTTCTTTCACGGGTCAGGCCTTGGCAGTTCTCACAGAAAACCCGGCTCATGTGTCCACGAGCCGGGTTGGTGAATGAGAAACATCGCTGCTGTTAGCAGCGAACGATGCGGTAGGTTCCATCACCGTTGGATACGGCGCATTCGTTGGTCGTCGTGTTGCGGGCGTAAATGGCGCCTGCTGCCGCGCCGGCGGCGCCGGCAACGACGACCCATCCGGCGCTTGCGCCAAAGGCCGCTGCTGTCAGGGCGCCAAGACCACCGCCGATAACGCCACCGGCCAGCGTGTTTTGCTCAACGCGGCTCATCGATTGGCAGCCAGTCATCGCCAGGGCGCCTGCCAAAACGATGCTGGCGATAATGCGCTTGGAACCGCGTTTGGCGGTTGGGCTGAGGGTTTGAGTGTGTGACATCACGATCATCTCCTAAGTGCGGTGGACGCGCCATCCCGTCAGCGCGCGGCGCCGGTAGGATGCATATCTAAGGCACATCTGTCGATTGATCGCCGTCAATGCCTT
>JBKAGN010000062.1:0-18270 GCA_046290415.1 Hyphomicrobiales bacterium | reverse complement strand
GTATGAAGCTGGCAGCCGTGGCGCGAGCGTTGTGAAAAAATTTGTCGGGCCGGTTCGGCTTTATGTCGATCATCGCTCGCGGATCGACCGCCGTCGTGCGGTGGAGCGGTTTGTCGGTTCAGTGAATCGCGCCGTTCGCGGTCTTGATCTGCGGGTCGTCGACAGCCCGCTTGAAGCCAATTTCACCGTCTATGTGGTCGACCGCGCGCAATATGCGCAGGTGATCCAGGACGATGTCTACAACTCCGCGCGCGCCCCGGTGCGTGGCCGCTGCATGGTGCGCGTGCTGACCGGTCAAGGTGGGATTAGCCAGGCGCAGGCGGTGATCGTGTCCGATGAAGGCGATTTTCTGTTCAACCGTTGCCTAGTCGAAGAGGTGTTGCAAGGCCTTGGACCACTGAATGATGATCCGACACTGACAGCCAGCGTCTTTAACGATCAATCCCGGCACACGCGGTTCATGCTGCACGACCGCTATGTGCTGAACATGCTATATCATCCGCGTATTCAGCCGGGCATGCGCCGCGACGATGTCGATCGCGTGCTGCGCATGGTGCTTGGCGACGTGCGGGGCTGGGTGCGTTAGGCAGGTACGCTGCCCGCCATGCCCACTGATTGAACCCTTCGACCGCTTGCGGCAGCCGAGGGGTTCGATCAAGGCTCAAGGTTCAAACGAGTCCCGGCAGAGCGAGCAGGATCAACGCCGCTGACACCACGCAGGCGGACCCTCGCACCGTGTTCCAAAAGCTCCAACGCGGCACATAAGTCTGGGTCCAGAAGGCGCTGGTTGCCCCATCTGCCACATCCATCTTCGCCAGCCGTTCGTTGAGCGGGACATTGAAGCCGACGGTCACGCCGAAACAGCCGATAAAGTAGAGGAAGCCAGCAGCCGCCAGGACGGTTCCGCTCGTTCCAGGAACCGTGATCAGCGCATAGGCCGCGATGACCAGCGAGAGCGGGGCAAGGCCGAGAAACAAGGCCATGAAGACCCAACGAAAGACCTCGCGGTTGATCGTTTGCATGGCCTCAACGCCGCCTGTCCCTGAGGTTCGGGCAAGCGAACGCATGATGAAGTCCGAGAAGGCCATGAACACGCCGCCGACCAGCGCGTAGGCGAGGGCGGCAAACTGGACGAGGATGAGAAAGAAGAGAGACACTGTCTTTGTCCTTTGGTTTGATCGGTGGGAGGCTGGCGCCTCCCACCTTGTTTGGTCTGTCTTTGGTTGGCGCTTAAGCGGCCTGGTGCCAGGCGCCTGCCTGGGCAGCGCGCTTGGTGAAGTCGGAGAAGCTGCGTGGAGGACGTCCGAGCGCCCGTTGCACACCATCGGTCAGGTGGGCGTTGCGCCCATCCAAGGTCTCGCGCGCGATGCCGGTGAAGACATCAGCAACGAAGTCTCCGCCTGCTTCGGCCACATTGCGGTGAAAGTCGTCAAAGGAAATCGGCACATATTGGAGAGGCTGTCCGATGGCGTAGGAAAGCTCCGCCGCCATATCGGCAAAAGATAGCATCTCCGGTCCTGTCACCTCATAGAGCTCGCCGGCATGGCCCTCTTTAGTCAGTGCGGCCACCACGACATCGGCGATGTCGTCAATGTCGATGATTGGCTCGCGAATATCACCGCCAGGCATCGGCAGCATGCCCGCCAAAATGGGGTCGCGCAGATAGCCCTCGCTGAAATTCTGGGCGAACCAGGCGGCGCGGACGATGGTGAACGGAATACCGGAGGCGCGAACAACCTCTTCGCCGAGCTTGGCGTGGTGCTCGCCACGGCCCGACAGAAGGACCAGATGTTGAAGGCCGGCCTCTTTGGCGGTCTTGCAGAGCGCTTCCAGTTTCTCGACCGCGCCGGGGAAGGCAAGATCAGGGAAATAGGTAACGTAGGCGGATTTCACCCCATTGAGAGCAGGACCCCAAGTTTCTGGAGCTTCCCAGTCGAAGGGGATGGCAGCGTTGCGCGAGCCGCGACGGACCGGCAGTCCGAGCGCTTCGAGTTTGCTTACAACTCGACGGCCGGTTTTGCCGGTGGCGCCGATAACGAGGATGTCTTGGTTGGATTGGGTCTGCATGGGTTTGCTCCTTGGCTTGATGAGAGGGCCATGGAGTAGCCAAGGGCGGGCGATCTGGTCTTGACACTGTCGGTCACGCTTTTGACCGATGCTGCCACCGGTCGGGCGAAGCGGTTAAAGCTCGCTATGCTGCCGGCGGAAATTGGCCGGTGTATCCCCAGACCAGCGTTTGAAAGCCCGGTTGAAGGAACTTTGCTCCGAAAAGCCGGTCAGGAACGCGATCTCGGATAACGCATAGCGCTCATCGCGCAGCAGCCCTTCGGCGAGGTCGCGGCGGGTGTCCTCGGTAAGCGCCTGGAACGTCAAGCCATGGTCGGCAAGGCGGCGATGCAGCGAACGCACGCTGATGCCGAGGCGGCGCGCGACCTCCTCCATCTTCGGCAAGCCTTCACTCAGGGCCCTGGCGATCACTTGCTTGGTCTGATCCTCAAGGGACTGCTCGCGCGCGACCGCTTCTAGTTCTTGATCCAAATGCTGAGTCAGAAACTGGGTGATGCCTTTGTCGCCAAGCCTGTTGGGACTTTCCATTGCCTCGCGAGAGATCAAAAGGGCGTCCCGATCCGACCCGAAGGTCACCGGCGCCAAAAAGTAACGCTCATGCTCGGACACATATTGTGGCGCTGGATGTTTGAGATGCACTTCCAGCGGTGCAAACGCACCGGTCGGTGAAACCTCCCGCGCGATGGCCGTGGCGCTCGCCAGCGTTGCTTCATTGGAGAGGCGTAGACCCAAACGCCGTAGCCCAGCTCGATGCAGAATGAACCAGGTGGCATCGCCAGCCGGTTCAAGCTCATATTCAACGACGCTCGTCCACAAACGTGCGTAGCGGGCGATGCGGGCATAGCCGCTGGACAGCGTCAGCGCCGCTTTGAAGGCCAGACCCAATGCGCCATAATCGTCGCACCGCATGGAAGCGCCCGTTCGCACGGGCAAGGATGTCGCGTCGATCTGACCGGCGATCCGTTCGAGCAGATCGTAATAGGCGTCTGCCGCGACCATCGCCTTGGGATCGACGGAACTATCCGGCGAAAGACCGACGCTTTGCAACAGATCCGAAGCGTCCACCTCCGGTCCGGCGGACGCAACCATCTTGCGGACGAAGAGCGATGTGACGAAGCCCATGGGGCTTTATACTTGGCACACGTTCGAGGTCCAAACGCCCCGTGGCGTCACGACAAGCGCGTTCACCAATGCTTAACCCTCTCGCCTAACCGACGCTTTACCAAGCCCGTTGGGGCGCGATTCACCATGAACAAAGCAATACCGGCTTTGCGCGCCTCTGATCGGGTTTTTCCCAAAACGATTCACCATTCCGTTGGCGCTCTCTGGCCTTCTTAAAGTCAGTGTGCGGCGCTTTGGGCGCGGCATTCGTCTTCTTTGTGTTGCGTAAGGACGGTGCGAAATGGATTACGGGATTTGGACAAGCAAGGCGCTGCTCGGCCTTGGCGCCTTGACCATGTTGGTCGGTGTGTCGACAGGCGACGCGCAAGCGCAATCGGTCAGTTACCACGCAGGCTCACCCTATGTGATACTGCATGAAGAGCGCTCCTCGCCGTGGCTGCTTCAGCTTCAGCCGGGGTACGCACGGCAGCAGCATCATGTGCGCCAACAACAGGCCAGGCACGCCTATCAGCGTTCGCTGAGCGGCCGCTTGGTCACGCAGCCAACCCATCGCCAAGCCGTTCAAGCGCATCGCCCGGCGGTGCAACAGGCCAGCGTGGCACCAAGTCACCAGCTCAATCCGATTTTTCTGCCGCAGGTGGTAAGCTACGACACGCACCACGCGGTAGGCACGATCATCGTCGATCCGCACAACCGCTTCCTCTATCTTGTGGAAGAAAACGGCCAGGCCCGCCGTTATGGCGTTGGGGTCGGTCGCGCCGGGTTCGGCTGGTCAGGCACCGCCACCATTCAGCGCCGCGCCGAGTGGCCGACCTGGACACCGCCCGCCTCGATGATCGAGCGCCAACCGGAGCTGGAGGAATGGCGTCACGGCATGCCGGGTGGCGTGGATAACCCGCTCGGTGCCCGCGCGCTTTATCTCTACGAAGGCGGCCGCGACACACTCTATCGCATTCACGGCACAAACCAGCCCTGGACGATTGGGCAAGCGATGTCGTCGGGCTGCATCCGCATGCGCAATGAGGATGTGACCGATCTCTATGAGCGCGTGCGCATCGGCGCTCGCGTGGTGGTTCTCTAGGACAGAGATAAACTTTCCAGAAGGATCAAGAAGGCGGCTGGAGGCATTCCTCAGCCGCCTTTTTTACGTCAGGTCTGAGATGTCCAGATTGTAAGCCTTGCCGAACCCGCCGTTCAGAAAGGCACGTTTGGGCACGATGCGCCAGAAATGGAAATCGGCGAAATCCACATAGAGCTTGGCCTTGGGATTGCGCGCCAGATAGGCTGTTCGCGCCGCTTGCCTGTCCGGTGCATCGACAAGGGCTGCCTGCCCGATCAGCGTCAGACGCGGGTGTGTCAGCGGATCGCCACCTGGCTTGTTGATCTGCCCAGGTTCGCCGACCAAAAGCGAGCAGCGAGCGTCGTTGGAAAGCGCTGTGAAATGGGCTGATAGTTCCGACATCAGGAGCAGTGGCGCACCATCGGCATCCAGCCCGAAACCAGTGCGGGTCACCAAGGGATGGCCCGTTTCCGGCTCGAGGTGGGCGAGCGCCGCAAACGGCGCTTTGTCGAGCAGAGCGCGGGCCATGGCGCGTGCTTCATCATCGACGGGCCGGATCGGCGATGTTGTTTTTTCGGGCGTGGTCATGCCGCGATTTATGCGACAGCGGCGCGTCCCAGTCCAGTGCCGACTGCCAGTGGCTGACGGTCGCATGTGTCAGCGCAAAGCGTGACGAGCGTGTCAGCCTCGACGCTCTGCCAACCCTCCGTCAGGCCGTCGAGCGGCTCTGAGGCCAGTGTCCAACCGTCGGTCTGGTTGCGACGCAGATAGAGCGTTGGGCAACGATCATCGCTGGCGTGGCGGAAAGCGTAAAGCGTTTGACCATCGCTGATGACGCAGGTGAGCCGCACGGCCTCTTTGCCGGCGCCATAACAGCTTCGCTCGGCGAGCAGATGAAGCAGTTTTTCGACGGCGAAAGCCGGGTCATCCGTCAGGCCGAATGTCAGAAGCAGAAGAAAGATGAGCTCGGAGTCCGTCGTCCCACGGCGTAGCGCGTAGAGCTCGTCGGGCAGCATTGCCTCCAAGCCACGACGGATCGCCTCGATGTCCGGCACCTGGCCATTGTGCATGAACGACCAGTTTTTATAGGTAAAGGGGTGGCAATTGACGCGCGAGGTTTCTCCCGCCGTGGAGGCGCGCACATGGGCCAGGAAAAGCCGCGAGCGGATCATGCGGCAGAGGCTTGGCAAATTGCCGTCCGACCAGGCCGGCAGGACATCGCGGTAAAGCCCTGGCTCGGCATCCCTATCGTACCAGGCAAACCCAAAGCCGTCGCCATTCACCGCCAGCTTGGCCTCGCTCGCATGCTGGCTTTGTTCCAACAGTGAATGATCTGGCTCGACGATGATCTGACCGAGTGGAACAGCGGGACCGAGATAGGCGGCAAGACGGCACATACCGGTCTAGTGACGCGCTTCCATGCGGGCGTGCAATTTCTTGATCAGGCGACTTGCCGTCGTTTCAAAAAGCGGCGGGATGATCGCGTGGATCAAGGCGGCCAGACCGGCGCCGAAAAGCGTCAGCGCAAACCCGGCGGCAAACCGCATGTGCTGGAAATAGGTCTCATCGACACTGGCTGGATGGTCGATGAAGCCACGCCAGAAACTGCTGCGGGGTTGGGTATCGATGTGATCGGTCATGCGTCGCTCCCATGGATTGAGTCCTTAGAAGCTCGCATGAATCGCGCGAGAGAATGTCCCAATTTATGTTTGTTTTCGCTCAAAATTGGGATATCATCCCACGTATGAGCATCTTGATCGACGAAATAGATCGTCGTATTCTTCGTCATCTGCAACGCGATGCCTCCATGAGCATGGATTCGGTGGCCGATGCGGTGAACCTGTCGCGCAATGCCTGCTGGCGGCGAATCAAGAACCTGGAAGATGCCGGCGTTTTGACGCGGCGCGTCGCACTGGTCGATCCGCAGACCATAGGCCTCGATCTTCTCACCTTTGTATTGGTGCGCACCAACCGCCACGATGCTGACTGGCTGAAGGCCTTTCACAAGGCGGTTCAGGAGCTGCCGGAAATCGTCGGCGCGCATCGTTTGTCCGGTGATTTGGATTACATCTTGCGGGTGCGTGTGGCGAGCGTGCGCGATTATGATGCGTTCTATCAACGGCTCATCGAGCGTGTACCGATCTCCGATGTGTCGGCAAGTTTTGTGATGGAAGACATCAAGGACACGACGGAGCTTCCGCTTTAGCACCGTTGCCATGGGCGGCTCGCGCCCTCATATCTTGCCCATGCCCTCAACGACCACTCTGATCAGCAGTTTTCTTCTCATAGCCGTCGCCGCCATGGCGCTTGTGCTTTGGGCTGCGCAGGGCGGGGCCAATGAAGACGGGCTTCTGATTGCGGTCTTTCCGCCGACGGCCAGCGAGCGCACCATCATGCACGCCGTGGTGGAGGCGGAGGGCTCCTTGGTGCGGGCGAGCCTGCCGGAAACGATCATCATTGCCCACAGCACGCAGCCCGGCTTTGCCGATCGGCTGAAGGCTCAGGGCGCTTGGCTGACCTATTCCGACGCACCTTTTGGCAATGGATTGGCTGGGTGCCTGGCGCTGGCCGCCGTGCCGTTTGAGAGGGCTGACGCATCCATCCGCTAACCGTCATCCTGGGCGAGGTACGAGACCCGGGATCTTTTGGCGATGAGGCGGTTGCAGATCCCGGCTCGCGCTACTCTTGGCCGGGATGACAGGATGACAGAGTCGTTTTACTCCGCCGCTTGCATCCAGCTTGGCTCAGGCAGGTGGTCCTTCACCTCTCGCCCGCGCATCAGTTCGATCAGTTCATCGGGCATGCGACCGCCATAGGCCCAGTTGAGCAGCTGCACCGTGTGAATGATCGGTAGGTCGGTGCCCGTGCCGATCTGCGTCATGCAGCCAATGTTGCCGGTGGCGATCAGCTCCGGGTTGGTGCTTTCAATGTTGGCCACCTTGTTGTCGCGCAACTGGCGCGCGATCTGCGGCTGCATGATGTTGTAGGTGCCCGCCGACCCGCAGCAAAGATGTCCCTGCGGCACGTCTTTGACCGTGAACCCGGCCGCCTTGAGCAACGTCTTCGGCGTGGTCGTGATCTTTTGGCCATGCTGCATCGAACAGGCTGAATGGTAAGCCAGCGTCAGGCCAGAGACCTGGGTTGGCGCGCCAAGGTCGATGCGCTCCAGGTATTCGGTGATGTCGCAGGCAAGCGCTGACACCGTGCGTGCTTTTTCCGCATAGGCGGGATCGAGGCGCAGCATATGGGCGTAGTCTTTGATCGTCGTGCCGCAGCCTGATGCTGTGATGATGATCGCATCCAGGCCGTTGCCCTCGACTTCGCGCATCCAGACATCGACATTGCGGCGCGCGTCGGCGAGCGATTTGTCTTCCTTGCCCATGTGATGGACCAGCGCGCCGCAGCACCCTTCGCCACTGGGCAGAACAACTTCGATGTTCTTGCGCGTCAGAAGATCAATCGTGGCCTGGTTGATCCCAGGATTGAGCACGGGCTGAGCGCAGCCGGACAACAGCGCGACACGACCGGCTGGCGCAGCCTCTGGCGCAAAGCTGGCGCCCGGTTCTGGGCCGCGGGCAGGCACCTTGGTCGGCGCCAACGACAGCATCGCGCCAAGACGTGCGAACGGCCCGCCCATGCGGCTCATGATCGGCGCGAAAGGCTTGGCAAACAGCGCCGCCAAAAGCGACAGGCGGAAGCGGTTTGGATAGGGCAGCACGAAGGCCAGCGTTTCGCGGATCAGCCGATCATGCCAGAGGCGCTTATAAGTGTTTTCGATGTGGGCGCGAGCGTGATCGACCAGGTGCATGTAATGCACGCCGGACGGACACGTGGTCATGCAGGAGAGACAGGACAGGCAGCGGTCGATGTGCTTGACGGTTTTTTCGTCCGCCGGCTGGTCATTCTCCAGCATGTTTTTCATCAAATAGATGCGGCCACGCGGGGAATCGAGCTCATCGCCCAGGATCGAGTAGGTCGGGCAGGTGGCGGTACAAAAGCCGCAATGTACGCAGGTGCGCAGGATCTTTTCAGAATGCGCGACGTGCGGATCAGCGAGCTGTTCGGCGGTGAAATTGGTTTGCATCGTACTCTCTAAACCTTCGCCCTAAACGCCGGCATACATGGCGCCGGGGTTGAACAGGCCCTGCGGATCAAGGCTCGCCTTGATGGAACGGGTGAGCGCCATGTGCGCCGGTTCCAGAGGATTGAAGACCGGCACATTGGCCTTGATGGCCGGTGGCGCGCGAAACAAAGTGGCGGGCTAAGCAGAATTGCGCGGCAGCGCGCTGGACAACGGTACGTCATCATCGCAAGACGCGTTGCAGCCAGACAACCGCCAACAATCATAAACGCACTACCGACCGATGGGCAGCAATGCCGCGACAATGTCAGGGATAGGCCATGCGCCACCAGGCTGCCACAGGCCTTCACGCCTGGCCAGCCGCGGCGCGACGTCTTCCAAGCGCGGATCTCAAGTCCAGCGCCGCCCGGAAGGCGTCGTCGCTCAGGAATGCGGTAATCAGCCCCGGGAAAGCCTTCCAGGATCAGCGGCGTGCCGGTTTGCCATCATGGCGTAAGATGCTGCGCCAGACTTCAATCGTGTTGCGCAATGATCGGACGGTGAACAACTTCGACGCAAGCGTGCGGCTTTCGGGCACGCGGTAACCTTGAAATCCTTCGCTCACGCCAGCGTCCCCAGTACCGGTCAATATGACCATCCGGGCGACGTTCTTCAGCCCGGCCGCCATTCTTGATGATCTCGCGCCAATTCACGAAGCGCACGCCAATGAGGTTGTCGGGGAGCACCGCCAGAATGCGGCGTGGGCCGGATATGTTGCCGGCCACGACGCCGCCAATCGTCGGCTCGCCCTCTGTGCCCAGCGCCGTGCGGTAATCCGCCGGCTCAAAGGACAAGATCTGGTTTTTCTCGGCCAGCGCAGCCTCAATTTCCGCCAGCGTCGTGCCCGCCCAGGCGCCGATAACCATCTCGGCCGGCTCATAGAGCGTGATACCTGTGAGGCCGGAAAGCTTCAGCGTTTCTTCGCTCTGGACCGGTCGCGTGACCGCACTGCGCGTGCCGCCACCTTCAATGGTGATGGGGCGGCCAGCCTTGACGGCATCGGCGACGAAGTCGGCGACCGCCTGTTCGGTTGCAAGGCTCATCAGGCGGCCTCACCGGTTTGGATTGGTTCTGCCTCAAGGCGGCCTTCCAGCGGGAAAACCTTGGCCGGGTTCATCAACCAATCGCGGTCGAACACAGCGCGCACCCGCATCTGCTGATGCAGATCCGCTTGGGTGAATTGATCGGTCATCAGATCGCGCTTCTCGATGCCGACACCGTGCTCGCCGGTCAGGCAACCGCCAACTTCAACACAAAGACGCAGAACGTCATTACCGGCAAGTTCCGCCTTGTCGCGCTCTTCGGGATCGTTGACATTGTAGAGGATGAGGGGGTGCAGATTGCCGTCACCGGCATGGAAGACATTGGCAACGCGCAGGCCATAGCCTTTGACGATCTCATCGATGCCTTTGAGCACACGCGGCAACTGGCCGGTGGGAATGGTACCGTCCATGCAGATGTAGTCGGCGATGCGGCCAGTGGCGCCGAAGGCAGACTTGCGCCCCTTCCAGATCGCAGCGGCTTCCATTGCCGACTCGCTCTCTTTGATGCGCTTGACCTTATGCTCGCGGGCGATCTTCACGATCCGCGCCAACATCGCATCCATTTCAGCTTCAGAGCCTTCCACCTCAATGATGAGCAGCGCATCGACATCCATCGGATAGCCGGCCTTGGCGAAACCTTCGCAAATGTCGATGGCTGGCTTGTCCATGAACTCCATCGCCACCGGCACGATGCCCTGAGCAATGATGTCGGCAACGCAGGCGCCCGCCTCAAGCGCGGTCTCAAATCCGAAAAGGACCGGACGCGCGCCCTCGGCTTTGGGCAAAAGCCGCACGGTCGCCTCGGTCACGATACCGAGTTGGCCTTCGGAACCACAGAGCAGTCCGACAAGGTCATAGCCCGGCCCATCGAAGCTTTCGCCGCCAAGATCGACCACCGTGCCGTCCATCAGCACGAGCTTCAGGCCAAGCAGATTGTTGGTCGTCACGCCGTATTTTAGGCAGTGCGCGCCACCGGAGTTCATCGCGATGTTACCGCCGATCGTGCAGGCAAGCTGGGAGGACGGATCGGGGGCGTAGAAGAACCCATCTTTGGTGACCGCATCGGACACGGCAAGATTGGTGATGCCGACCTGAACGACCGCCGTGCGGTTGGCATAGTTGATCGAAACGATCGAGCGCATCTTCGACAGGCCGATCACGACCGCGTCTTCCTGTGGAATGGCGCCGCCGGCGAGCGATGTCCCGGCGCCGCGCGGAACGACCGGCACACCATGGGCACTGCAAAACTTCATCAGCGCGGCGACTTGCTCGGTTGTTTCCGGCAAAACGACAGCCAATGGTACCCGGCGATAGGCGGTAAAGGCGTCGGTTTCGTAGGGCACCAGCTGTTTGGGATCGGTGATTACACCCTCGCCCGGCACGATCGTACGAAGTCCGGCGACAATCTGATCGCGCTTGCCGACGATGGCCGTGTCCGGCTTTGGCATTTCAATGAAACCCATGGACGCCTCCTCTACCCCTACATGAACACCGACTTGCGACGTTGGTTGTTCAACTGCCGCTTCGCCGGTTGACCCGGCGATTTTACTGCGAACCTTAGCATCCAAAACCGATCGCGAACCGTACTTAGAATTGCGGATCGTTAAGGAGCTTTCCGGTTACATGCCCCGAAGAGATGGCATTGGTCAAGAAATTTTACCTCTCGACGCGATTTGCATTGTATCGTAGAAACTACTTATATAAATAAAGTTGCATGCTGGACGGGCCACACAGATGACGGACTTTTGGGCGCGCCGAAGAACAGAAAACGGTTTCAGTGATCGCGGCGAGGTATGGTCTTCGCTGCGCAACAAGGTCTCTGCGGATGCTATGAGCGTCCGTTGGATCATTCGATCGAGTGGGACGGGCACAAGCCTATGAGCAATTTTCTCGACCTGGAAATTTTCGCCCGTGTCGTCGCCGCTGGCAGTATGTCAGCCGCCGCTCGCGATATGTCGCTGTCACCCGCCGTGGTCTCCAAACGGTTGCGCCGGCTTGAAGACCGCCTTGGCACCCGGCTCCTGCAACGCACCACACGCCAGATTGCGCTGACGGAAGCCGGCAAAGGCTTTTATGAACGCGTGGTCGCCATTCTTGCCAGTGTCGAGGAAGCGGAAAGTTTCGTCACCCGGCGTTCCGCGATGGCATCAGGTGTCTTGAAGATATCGGCGCCGACCAGTTTCGGCCGCATGCACGTTGCGCCGCACCTTGCCTCGTTCATGGCTGCTCATCCAGAATTGACGCTGCAATTGGTGCTTGCTGATGATTTCGTTGATCTCGTCGGCGAAGGCTTTGATGTCGCGCTGCGGATTGCAGAATTGAACGATTCCACCTTGGTGGCGCGCAAGCTTGCGCCGATCCACCGGGTGCTTTGCGCCTCGCCAAGCTACATCGAAAAGCACGGCATGCCGGAGACCATTGAGGATCTGAGCCGCCACACACTGCTCGCCACCCAGGCGCAAGACGTTTGGAAATTGGAAGACAATGTGGGCGACGGCACCACGGTCAAACCGCAATCGGCCATCCTTACCAACTCCAGCGAAGTGATCCGCGAAGCGGTACTGGCCGGGATCGGCATCAGCCTGCGTTCCACATGGGATGTCGGCCCTGAACTTTCCTCTGGCGATCTTCAGATCGTTCTGCCGCGCTACCGCGCGTCCCGCGGCGTCGGGCTCTTCTCGGTGTATCCAACCCGCCGGTTCCTGCCGGCCAAAGTGCGGGTCTTCATCGACTATATGGCCAGCCTCTATGGCCCCTCCCCCTATTGGGACAAGGGCCTTGATGCCGTTCTCAACCCTGTCGAGCAGGATCTGCGCGCAGCAGCTGAATAGCGGCGACGTCGACATAAATCACAGATTTTCGTGTATGGGCTTGGCAACCTTTGTCAGCGCGTCATATTGACGAAACAATCTTGCCGCTCAACATTGGTTCATCCCTTTGAGCGAGCAGAGGTCCGCATGCGCCGCTCCCTTATCGCGCTTTCCTTGGCCGCCCTGGTTGGTGGCATTGGCCTTATTGTGATCCCGACCGACGCTTCAGCCGATGGCGACGTCCAGGCAGGGGCAGCTGTGTTCAATCGCTGTTCGGCCTGCCATCAGGTCGGCCCAGGCGCCAGCAACGCCGTCGGCCCTCACCTTAATGGGGTCATGGGCCGGGCGGTGGCTGGTCTTCCAAATTATGATTATTCCGATGGCCTTGCCGCTCGGCGCGGCGAGTTTTGGAATCCGGAGCTTGTCGCTTCCTATATTGCCGATCCAGCACGCTTTATTGGCGAGCGAAGCGCCATGCCAGCCCAACGCCTACGCCCCAGCCAAGTGGACGATTTGCTGGCCTATCTTGAGTCGCAATAGCTAGGAACGGCACGCAACTTCTGGCCAATTGATTTGACCAGTGGCCGGCGCATACCCTAAGGCTGTGCAAAACACTGCCACAAACACAGGGCTTGCGCGCCGCATGGTCTTCCAACCGATCGTACAAAAACGTACCGCCGAATCCGTTGTTGAGCGGTTCCGCTTGTTGATTTTGGATGGCGTCTTGCGGCCCGGCGACCGCCTTCCAGCCGAGCGCCAATTGGCTCTGGACCTTGATGTCTCCCGCCCGATCCTGCGCGATGCGTTAGCCCAATTGGAGGCCGATGGCCTCATCGTTGCGCGCCACGGCGAAGGCACGTTCATCGCTGATCTCATTGGCGATGTGTTTTCCGCTCCCATCGCCAAGCTGCTGCGGGCATCTCCGCAGGGCATGGCCGATTACCTGGAGTTTCGCCGTCTGCTTGAATCGGACATGGCCGCAATGGCGGCTGAGCGGGCAACGCAATCCGATCGCGATATGCTCAAGGCGCTAGGCGAAGCGATGCAACACGCCCATGAAAACGGCGATGCGGAGCGCGAGGCCCAGCTTGATGTTGAACTGCACACGCTGGTCGTGGAATCCGCGCATAATTTAGTTTTTTTGCATGTGTTGCGCGCTTGTTATCGGCTTCTGGCGGACGATGTTTTCGACAATCGCAAACGGCTTTATGGCCAGCCCGGCGAGCGCAAGACGCTTCTCGATCAGCATCTGGCGCTGATCAAAGCGATCATCGCCGGCAATGCAGAGGCAGCGCGACGCGCCTCGCAGGCGCATATCGACCATGTCAGCCTGGCCAGCCAACATCTCACCGCGGCAGACGCGCGCGAAGAAACATCAAAACTACGGCGCACCATTCGCCTGGCCAATGCAGGCTGAGGGGGCGTTTTTTTGGTATGCGTAATCGGGGGACCTTATGACCATCACCACCATCCATGACCTGCAGATTCTGGCCGAACGGCGCGTGCCACGCATGTTCTATGATTATGCCGACTCCGGGTCTTGGACCGAGCAGACCTATGACGACAATGAAGACGATTTCGAGCTGATCCGGCTGCGCCAGAAAGTGGCGATCAACATGGAGAACCGCTCGACCAAGTCCACCATGGTCGGCCAAGAGGTGGCCATGCCGGTCGCCTGTGCGCCCACCGGCCTGACGGGCATGCAGCATGCCGATGGCGAAATCCTGGCTGCCAAAGCCTGCGAGGCATTCGGCGTGCCGTTCACGCTCTCGACCATGTCGATCTGCTCCATCGAGGATGTGGCCGAAAACACCTCCAAGCCCTTCTGGTTTCAGCTCTACATGATGCGTGACCGAGATTTCATGTCCCGGCTGATCCAACGGGCCAAGGATGCCGGCTGCGCCGCGCTCGTCCTCACGCTCGACCTGCAGATCATTGGCCAACGTCACAAGGACATCCGCAACGGATTGTCCGCGCCGCCCAAGCTCACGATTGCCAACATGATCAACATGGCGACCAAACCGCGCTGGTGTCTGGGCATGCTTGGCACGAAGCGGCGCGAGTTCCGCAACATTGTCGGCCATGTCAGCGGCGTGGACGACATGTCCTCGCTATCGGCCTGGACCAACAGCCAGTTCGATCAGTCGCTAACCTGGGACGATGTCGAATGGGTGAAAAACCAGTGGGATGGCCCGCTGATCCTCAAAGGCATTCTTGACCCGGAGGATGCGAAGCTTGCGGTGAAGACCGGGGCCGATGCGCTTATCGTTTCAAACCATGGCGGACGCCAACTCGATGGCGCCTTTTCATCGATCCGGATGTTGCCAGTGATCGTCGATGCGGTTCAGGGCGACATCGAAATTCACATGGATGGCGGCATCCGCTCTGGCCAGGATGTGCTGAAGGCTGTCGCCCTCGGTGCACAGGGAACCTATATCGGCCGGGCGTTTCTCTACGGTCTTGGCGCCATGGGCGAAAAGGGCGTCAGCACCGTCCTGGAAATCATCCATAAGGAGTTCGACACGACCATGGCGCTCTGCGGCCGCACGGGTGTTGATCAACTTAATGGTGACAATCTCTACCTGCCCGAAGGCTTTGAGGCCGGATAAATCGCTGGCCAAAAATGGAAAACCCGCCAGCAAGGCGCCGGCGGGTTTTTGTCATCACACGTGAGGCCGCTTACTTTTTGCCGCCACGATCGTTTGGATCCTTGGGCGGTGTCTCGGACTGCGTCCCCCCGCCTTGGGGTTTTGGTTTTGGCGTCGGCGCGCCTGATGACCATTCGTCCCGTAAAGTGCGCATAGTGTTCCCCTTGCTTTCTTGATTTTTGCCCCAATGCACAATGTGCGGGCGAAGCCTAACTGGGTGGGAGAAACTTGTCGATTGTTAACTCAACGACAAGTTGCGCAGGCCCGCAACATTGACCGCGCCGGTGTCATCGGAATCCGACGACACGCCAACGGCGATCAACGTTTCCTTGGGTTGCCCAAAGGCGCGGACATGATCGGCAGCAAGGTCCACGCGTTCGCCGGTCCAGCCGCCCGTTCCCGCACTGCGCAGGACGACCGTCTTGCCGCGGCCACGCAGATAGGGGCTGTCGAGCACGGCGCCACGTTGAGCGTTGCCGCCCCACACATAAATCAGCGTTCGCCCCTCGCGCATCCCAAGAAGCCGTGACATGGAAGGTGTGGAATCGCCGAAGCGGTCTGCCGTCGCAGCATCGACAAACACGAAATAGAGCGCGATCGAGCGATCATCACCGCCACGCGCCGCAAGGTTGGTGGGGCCGACGCCTTGCGAGACTTGCCACTGCCAACTGGCGGACGACGCATTGCGCGCCGCACGCGGCACAATGCCGTAGACCACCGAGGAGGACCGGCTGGCATTGATCGTCATCGCGTTACCGCCAAGACCATAGTCGGTCGGCGGGATGCCGCGAAACGTCCAGGCTTGCCATCCATTAAAGCTGATGGACGTCATCGCGTTGGCCGGACTTGATCTCGCCATAAGGGCCGGCGCTGCCGCCAGGCAGGCTCCGACTGCAAGAAGGGATCGCCGTGTCAGGTGCGTTGCATTGGGGGATTTCAGCATGCTCAAGACTCGCCTAAGTTTCTGAAGGTCAGCTTCATGCGCGGTTGTGGTCTTTGTCATACGCACGACCGCCACCATTCGATGACTCAGGACCAGTCCGCGTGTTCACAAAGTGGTGTGCGCAGCGCCAAACCGGATTTTCAGGATCAGCATGCCACTTCAAAATCGCGTTCATCCTTCCGGCTCTTTGCATGCCGTCAGTTCACGCGGAACGCTGATGGGCAATCGCGGCGGACGTATCCATGATCCTGAAACCAAGACGCTGTTGCCCGCCAAGCAATGGGCAAGCCGGGCCTGGATCGCTTGCGTCTTGTCGTTCAAAGGACGCCAGCGCACCCTTTGGGGCGAGAGCTACACCGAGCTTTTCTTCCTCGACGAAGTCACGGCGCTGGCAGCCGGGCATCGGCCCTGTTTCGAGTGTCGGCGGGCGGACGCCAAAGCCTTTCAATCAGCCTTTTTTGACGGTTTGAAAGGCGAAAAGGGGTGGGAGAACCTGCCAAGAGCGCCGGTGATGGATCGGGTGCTGCACGAGGCGCGGCTACGCCAAGACCGATTAAGAGCCAAGATGCGTGATCTACCAGCGGCAAGTATAGTCATGATGGATGATAAGGTTTTCGCAGCTCGGGACGGAAACCTGTTGCCCTGGTCGTTCGATGGCTATGGCGAGCCGCTGCAAGTTGACGATGACAGCGTGTTGGAAGTGGTGACGCCTGCGCCTGTTCTTGCGGCGCTGCGCAGCGGCTACCGACCGAATTGGCACAAGAGCGCAAGGCAGGACCATGAATGCTGAGTTGGACAGGGCCACCGTCGCAGGGATTTTCGACTTTCTGCGCCAATCGGGCGATCTGAAAGATACGTCGCGCAGTGGTTTCACCAATGCCGGCGCGCAGGAGAGCACAGCTGAGCATAGTTGGCGGCTCGCCCTAATGGTCATCGCGCTGGAGCCTAATTTGGATGACCTCGACATCGCGCGCATGTTGAAGATGGCGATCCTGCATGATCTTGGCGAGGCGGTCACCGGGGACGTGCCGGCGATCCATCAGTCGGGTGACCCGGAGATCCGGCGGATGGCCGAGCGGGACGCCATCGCGATGCTCAGCGAATCTCTGCCCGATAGTGTCGGTGGGTCGGTGAAGGCTATTGCAGCGGAGTATGACGCCGGTGAAAGCCGCGAAGCGGCGATGATGAAAGGACTCGACAAGCTTGAGACCATCTTTCAGCACGCGACCGGACAAAATCCACCCGATTTCGACTATGCTTTCAATCTCGACTATGGCGCGGGCTGGACCCGCGACGATGCGCTTCTTGCCAAACTGCGCCGCTATGTGGACAGTTTGACCCGGGCGCGGATGGCCGAGGCAGAAGGTCCAGAAAGCTAAGGTCAAACCCTGATGGTCGCCGATTGTCATGGTTTTGCCGCAGTGCAGCATTTACACTGCTGTGAGGGGAAACGCCTGATTCTCCAGTTAGGAAAATCAGATGTCGATTCAAAATCTTGATGCGTTTTTTGCGCCGCAGCATATCGCTCTGATCGGCGCCAGTCCCAAGCCGTCCAGCGTTGGCCGCGCCTTTGTGGACAACCTGCTGCTCGACCCAGGTCGCAGGACGCTGTCTTTCATCAATCCCAATCATGAGGCCATTGACGGGCACCCATGCGTTGCGGCGCTTGGCGACCTGGACGGCGTGCCCGATCTTGCGATCATCGCCACGCCCCCGGACACGGTGCCCGGACTGGTGGCAGAGGCGAAACTCGCCGGCGTGCGGGCCGTCATCGTTGTTTCCAACTGCCAGGGCGGCGACCGAGGGGCATTGCGCCGGGCCATGCGGGCGGCAGCACGCGGCTCGCCGATGCGCATCTTGGGTCCGGATTCGCAAGGCGTTTATGCAGCCGCGGGCAATCTCAATGCCAGCCTTGCGTCAACGCCACCGCAATCGGGCTCGCTTGGACTGATCGCGCAATCGGGGGCAATCATGAATGCGGTACTCGATTGGGGCAACGCAGTGAAAGTCGGCTTTTCCAATGCGGTCTCATTGGGCGATGCCTCGGATGTCGATCTCGACGATTTGCTCGATCATCTGGCCTACGACGTGCGCACGCGGGCGATCCTTGTTTGCGTCGAGACGGTCGGGAACCCAAGACGGTTTTTCTCCGCGGCTCGCGCCGCCGCCAAGGTGAAGCCGGTGGTGATCCTGAAATCCGGCCGCCACAGCGTGACCGCCGATCAGATCTCAACCCATTCTGGCATCCTGGCCACCGAAGACGCGGTGTATGACGCGGTAATCCGCCGCGCCGGGCTGCTTCGGGTCAACGATCTGGATGGGTTGTTCGATGCCGCTGGCGCGCTGGCGCGCCTGAAGCGCGTTTCGGAGGCTGGCAAGCGCCTGGCCATCGTCACCAATGATCGCGGCATTGGGATCCTGGCAGCCGACCGATTGCTCGACCTGGGTGGGAGCCTG
>JBKAGN010000061.1:0-19073 GCA_046290415.1 Hyphomicrobiales bacterium | reverse complement strand
CCATCTTTAGGCGATAAATCTTTCCCCTCTCGGGCACATACGGTATTAGCAGTCATTTCTAACTGTTATTCCGTACCTAAAGGTAGGTTCCCACGCGTTACTCACCCGTCTGCCACTCCCTCCGAAGAGGGCGTTCGACTTGCATGTGTTAAGCCTGCCGCCAGCGTTCGTTCTGAGCCAGGATCAAACTCTCAAGTTGAATTTGAGATTTTGAACCGACTTTAATCACGCTTGACGAGGACACACTTCATACCGTGACGCCGCTTAAAGCGTCACCGTCTGTGATGGGACCGAAATCCCATCGGGTGTGTCTTCTAAAAAACGTGTCTGTCGAAACTCTTCGATCAGCCTTTTGGGCCGATCCGCAAGAACATCGCCGACCACGTTTCTCTTTCTTTATTCACTTGTCAAAGATCGCTCATCACAAGCCCTGCGGCTTAACGATGAGACAGAAACAGAAGCGCGCACCCTGGCAGGGCGCGTTTTGTCGCCTTCGTTTCTGAAGAACCACAAGAGCGCAAGCAGCTGTCGCCAGCGGCGTTCCGCTCTCGGTGTTGCGGTTTATAGGGCGGTGACCTCTCGCCTGTCAACGACCCATTTTCAAAAAAACGCATCTTTTTGACCAACCGGAAAAGCGTCCCCTTGGGTACACCGTACGAAGCCCAGAATTCCCGGGCTTTTCCTCGATTCCAACCCTGTGGAGAGCCGTCAAAAAAATGTCACGCAGCCCCTTTGGAGCAGCTTTGAACGACCCGCATTCGGCCCTAACGTAGCGTCGGATTTAGACGCTTCCACCCGAACGCGCACAAAACGCAGCAAACCCGCCGCAACATAGGGGACTCACATGACGATGGGCTTCATCGGACTTGGCAATATGGGCGCACCCATGGCCATCAACCTCGCGCAAGCTGGCCATGAGGTTAGGGGCCTGGACCTATCCGCCCCCATCCCAGAGGCTTTGGACCCGGCATCCTCGCTGGCCGATCTGGCAAGCCAGGCCGATACCGTCATCACCATGCTGCCCAACGGCACCATAATGCGCGATGTTGTTTCCAGCGCCCTCCCCCATGCCAAGCCCGGCACGCTCTTTCTTGACTGCTCAACCGTTGATGTCGCCAGCGCCCGTGATGCCGCCGAGCAGATCGAGAGCGCGGGCCACGCAGCGCTCGACGCCCCGGTCTCTGGCGGCACGGCAGGCGCGGCGGCAGGCACGCTGACCTTTATGGTCGGTGGAAGCGACGCAGCGTTCGTCCGCGCCCGACCCCTATTCGACATCATGGGTGCCAAAACGTTTCACTGCGGCGGCAATGGATCGGGCCAAGCCGCCAAGATCTGCAACAATATGATTTTGGGCATCTCGATGATCGCGACCTGCGAGGCCTTTGCGCTGGCCGATGGCCTCGGCCTCGACCGTCAAGCGCTCTTCGATGTCGTTTCCGCCTCGTCTGGACAGAGCTGGTCGATGACGACCTACTGCCCTGCCCCTGCGGTTGGCCCACAAACTCCCGCCGACAACGACTATAAGCCAGGCTTCGCAACCGATCTTATGCTGAAAGACCTCACCCTCAGCCAGCAAGCGGCAGAGGCAAGCGGCGTCCAAACGGCCCTCGGCGAACACGCAAGGGCGCTCTATCAAGCGTTTTCCGAAGAAGGCGGCGCCGGCCGTGATTTCTCCGCCATTTTGGACAGGATCAAAGCCACGCAGCGCTAACCACCAATTCCCGCGTGCCGCAATGCGATCATGGTGTTGCCATGTCCGCGCTGCATCTTGGCGGACCTGGCGCCCCCACGACAAATGGAACATGCGTGCCGATCAGGCGTTAGAGCAATGCACAGGAGGGCATTCTGCGCAGCTGCAGCGAGGAACCAATTATGATGATTCTATCCCTGACGTCGAAGGCCTTTCGCGGATCCACCGCCATTGTCCTGGCTTTGGCCATGACAAGCCCGATCACCGCCCCTTCAAGCCACAGCCTAGCGCAAACCGTCGATGTCGATCCGGGCACCCTGGCGGTCGACTGCGCCGTCAATCCGACCGATCCATCATGCGATGTCGATTCGCCGGTCGAATTGGAAGCGCTTCCTGAAACCCCTGTCGAGGAAAGCGTCATTGATGAACCGATCATCGATGAGACAGTGGTCGAGGAGTCGGTGGTTGAGGAACTTCCGTTGGAAACGCCGGCGGCTGAAGCCGTAACCGAAGAAGCACCGCAAGAGCTCGTGACAGAAGAAGTGGTGACGGAAGAATTGCCAGTTGAGGAGCCGCTCGCCGAAACAGAACCGGCGGCTGTCGAAACGACCGTCGAAGAGGCGGTCACCGAGGCGCCAGCCGATCCCGACCTCGCGCCAGCGGCTGAAACAACAGCTGCCAGCGAAGAACAACCAACCCAAGCGCCAGCGCAAGACGGCAACCTTGCCGAAACCCCGCCAGCGCCGGAACCAGCCACAACAGAAGCCGCGGCAGACGAGCCAGCACCTGAAGCTGCTAGTGAGACAGCGACCGTTCCTGACGATGCGCCGGCGGCCGTCATCCCCGATGATGTGACTGAAGAACAGGCGACGGAAATCCGAGCGCAGGAAGACCGCCGCCGCGAGGACGCCCGCGATCGTCGCGCTGAACTTCTTGGCGCAGCCGCTGTTGGCGCTGTCGTTGGCGCCCTGATCCCCGCGCTCGGCGGGCGCGTCGTGGAAGACCAGGGCGACCGCCTCATCGTTGAGCGCGATGGAGAGTACTTCGTGCGGGGTGATGAAAGCAGCCTGCTTCGCGATGGCGATGCGCAAGTGCGCGTTGAGCGTCTGCGTGGCGGCCTAACCCAGGAAACGATCACGCGGCGCAACGGCGCGCAGATCATCACCATTCGCGACGAGGGCGGCTATATCTTGTATCGCTCGCGCATTCGCCCCAACGGTCGCGAGATCGTGCTGATCGACAACCGAAACATCGATGATCGTGCCTATGTCGATGTGCGCGACCTGCCACCATTGCAGCTGACCATTCCGCGCGACAGTTACATCGTGCCGGCGCAGCGGGCAGATTTCGATGTGTTCTTCGAAACCTTTGCCGCGCCCACTGTTGTGGAACTCGACGAAGCCTACACGCTGCGCCAGGTGCGCGAGAACGTCGCCGTGCGCGACCTTGTGCGTCGCGTCGACCTTGATTCGATCACTTTCGAAACCGGCCAGGCTACCGTCCGCCGCAGCCAAGTGCCGCTGCTTGAAGACATCGCGCTTGCAACGCTTGCTTTGATCGACCGCGATCCGAGCACCTTGCTCCTCGTTGAAGGGCATACCGACGCGATCGGATCGGACATCGCCAATCTGGCCCTGTCAGATCGACGCGCTGAAACAGTCGCGCGCATCTTGGTCAACTTCTACGATGTCCCACCGGAGAACTTGGTCATTCAGGGATACGGCGAGCGTTTCTTGAAGATCGAAACGCAGGCCGCCGAAGAACAGAACCGTCGCGTGACCATCCGAAACATCACGCCGCTGATCGGATCGGCCAACTAGATTCGCCCGACGCCAGCCCACAAGGAACCGGGGCGCTACCACGGCAACAGCTTGTCAGTTGGCGCCCCTACCTTGTGGACTTCTGGTCCTGGTGCTCGACTAGCGTCACGAAATCCCCTCGCCGCCCTGTCCAATAGGTCCATCGTTACCTACACTGTCGCACGACCATCACGTGTTGCGTCTAAAGCAGGTCGGCGTTGATCGGACCGCGGGGTGTCCGCTCGCAGAACAAAGGAAACTCCATGAATCTCAGTGCTCCCACGATGATCGTCTTCATCATTTCGCTGGTTATTGCCGCGCTTGGCATCCTTGCAGCGCTTGGCATTTTTTCCATCATTCCGATCGCATCGGTATGGATCATGACCATCGCCTATGCCGTGCTGTTGGCTGGGGTCCTGCTCAAAGGCGTCTAGCCAAAGCCATCAGGCAAACATGTGCGCGCCGCCTTCAGCGGCGCTTCACTTGTCAGCGCGCATTCCACTGTCTACATGAGCGATCAGATGCGCCGCGCCGTTGCGTGGCCCTTTTTGCTATAAATGGAGCCAAGCATGCGAGCGGTCCTTGATGTCATCATGTTGGCACTGAACCTTTACTGGTGGATCATCATCATTTCGGCGATCCTCAGCTGGCTCGTGGCGTTCAATGTCATCAACCCACGCAATGAAATCGTCGGCACCATCGGCCGCGTCGTTTACGGGCTTACCGAGCCGGCGCTGCGGCCCATTCGTCGCTTCTTGCCGAACTTTGGCGGCATCGACATTTCCCCGATCGTCCTGCTGCTCGGCATCTACTTTCTGCAGCAGATCATCATTCGCTACGTCTACCCGAACGTTTTCTGACGCCCTGATCGCCTAAAAGACGGCGCTCCATGGATGCACGTTGGGGCGCTCGTCTGGGTTCTCCCGCAGAAAATGATGCAGCACGTGCAGGAGCTCGCGCTCATGCGCGACATTGCCTTCCGCCTGCGCGACGCGAATATCGTCGATGATCATATCACGCACCTGCGACAGGCCCTCATGGTTGCCTGACAGATAGGAACCAAGGTTCGTCGCGACGCTTGGCGGTACGTGCTCATGCTCGGCGATGGCGAGAATTTCTTCCTCGCTCAACCCGCTCATGCCCACCATGTCTTCTAGGCTAATCATGGTCACCTCCCGATTGGACCACCTTAGGTCAGACTGTCACAAACCTGTCACAAACGGGTTGCGCGGAATCAATACCTTCATGTGCACCATGCCAAAACGACAAAGGGCGCCTTTAGGCGCCCTTGAGGAAACTTGGAACACTGGCGATCAGACGCCGGATTTTGCCCGCTCGATCGCCTCGCGCACCATGTCTTTGGCTTCATCGACGCCAGCCCAGCGTTCGATCTTCACCCATTTGTTGGGCTCAAGATCCTTATAGTGCGCAAAAAAGTGCTCGATCTGACTCGTGAGTATCGTGGGAAGATCGGTGTAATTCTGCACATTGTCGTAGCGGCTGGTCAGTTTTTCGGTCGGCACCGCCACCAGCTTTTCGTCGCCACCACCATCATCTTCCATCACCAGCGCACCGACCACGCGGCAATTCATGACAGCGCCCGGCACGATCGGCCGAGTGTTGCAGACCACAACGTCGATTGGGTCACCGTCAGCCGACAGTGTGTGCGGCACGAAGCCGTAATTGCCGGGATAGCGCATCGGCGTGTAGAGGAACCGGTCAACGAAGAGTGCGCCGGAATCCTTCTCGATCTCATATTTGATCGGCTCGCCGCCAATTGGCACTTCGATGATCACGTTCACATCGTGCGGCGGGTTTTTTCCGATGGGAATGGCTTCTATGCGCATAGGGGTCTCGCAGCTCTGCTAAGGGTATGGTGTCGTGGCCGCGACCCTATCAGCGCCGGCGCGTCGATGCCTTAAGTAAGAGGGCTAACGGCCAAAGGTCGAAAAGCACGTGCCAGCCAACGTCAGCGTGTCTGCCCGGTTCCCCAGATGAAGGCAAGCTTGCGGCATTGCCCCGCCAGGTGCACGGCCGCTTCTGTGCCGCCACCACCGACGCTGTCGCGAACGGATGGCTGGGTTGGGCCGAAGGTTTCAACACCATGCGCCACCGGCTCGCCGCCCATCGCCTGATAAAACCCAATCGCCGAGGCATTGTCCTCAAGCGCCCAGACGACGAAATGGCCGAGCCTTGCGGCCTTCAACCGTTCGCGCGCAGCATTGAACAGACGGGATCCGAAACCAAGGCCTTGATAGGCCGGGTCAATGTAAAGCTCGTAGATTTCGCCATGCACGCGCAGCGTCTTCGACCGGTTGGCGCCAAGCGTCGCGTACCCGGCAATCGTGCCATGCACTTCCAAAACCAAAACGCTGCGTTGATGGCGGATCAGGCGCGCCCACCAGCGCGGACCTCGCCGTTCGACCATGCGCTCCAGCGCCACACCGGGGATAATGCCTCGATAGGCGCCGCGCCACGCCCGATCATGCACCTGCGCCACGGCGGTCGCGTCGCGGGTTTCGGCAGGCCTGATCGTGATCTGGTCAAGGCTCATAAAGAGAGCCTAGGAGCAATTGACGAAAACGCAAGGCGCTTTTCGCCCTTAGATCAAAAGTGAGACGGGCAAGCGCCCGTCTCTTCAGCCGTTTTAGGCTGCGGCTTTCGCCTTCGCCGCTCGCTTACGCTCGTGCGGATCCAGGAAGCGCTTGCGCAAGCGCACCGCATTCGGCGTCACCTCAACAAGCTCATCATCGCTGATATACGCCAGCGCCTTTTCCAGCGTCATCTGGATCGGCGTGGTCAGCCGCACAGCCTCGTCTTTGCCCGAAGCACGCATGTTGGTCAGCTGCTTGCCCTTCAACACGTTCACTTCCAGATCATTGCCGCGCGTGTGCTCGCCTATGATCATGCCTTCGTAAACCGGTGTGCCCGGCTGGATCATCATCGGCCCGCGATCTTCCAGGTTCCACAGCGCGTAGGCCACCGCATCGCCTTGGCTCATGGAGATGAGCACGCCGGTGTGACGATCCTTGATGGTACCCTTGTGCGGCGCATACTCAAGGAAGGCCCGGTTCATAATGCCGGTGCCGCGCGTGTCAGTCAGAAACTCACCGTGATAGCCGATCAGCCCGCGTGTCGGCACATGCAGCACCAGGCGCTGCTTGCCACCGCCCGATGGTGTCATCTCGACAAGGTCACCGCGGCGTTCAGCAATCTTTTGCACCACCGTGCCCGAAAACTCTTCGTCCACATCGACGGTCACTTCCTCGATGGGTTCCAACAGCGTGCCGTTGTCATCCTTCTGGAACACGACCTGAGGGCGCGACACGCCGAGCTCAAAGCCTTCGCGACGCATCGTTTCGATCAACACAGCCAGTTGCAGCTCGCCACGCCCGGAAACGATAAACGCATCTTTGTTTTCACCCTCTTCGATGTGCAGGGCCACATTGCCTTCCGCCTCAGCCATCAGGCGGGCACGGATCACGCGGCTTTGCAGCTTGTCGCCTTCGCGGCCAGCAAGCGGGCTATCATTAACCATGAAGGTCATGGAAAGCGTAGGCGGGTCGATCGGCTGCGCTTCGATCGGCTCTTTAACTTGCGGATCGCAAATCGTGTCGGCCACGGTCGCTTCGGCCAAACCGGCCAGCGCAACGATGTCGCCGGCATGCGCCTCGTCCACCGGCACCATGTCCAGGCCCTTGAACGTCATGACCTTCGAAGCACGTCCGGCCTCGATCTGCGTGCCATCACGGCGCAATGCCTTGATCGGCATGTTGGCCTTCAGTGTGCCAGAGGCGATGCGGCCAGTGAGAATGCGTCCAAGATAAGGGTTCGCCGATAGCGTGGTTGCTAGCAGGCGGAACGGACCTTCCTGGGTGGCAGGCGCCGGCACATGGTCCATCACCAGCTCAAACAGCGGCGTCATGTCTTGCTTGGGGCCTTCGGCATCGCGCGCCATCCAGCCCTGTTTCGCAGAACCGTAAAGAACGGGGAAATCGAGCTGCTCGTCGGTGGCGTCCAGCGCGGCAAACAGATCGAACACTTCGTCGAGCACCGCATCGGGCCGGCTTTCAGGCTTGTCGATCTTGTTGATCGCCACGATGGGTTTCAGGCCAAGTTTCAGCGCTTTGGACAGCACGAACTTTGTCTGCGGCATCGGCCCCTCGGCGGCATCCACAAGCAGGATCACGCCGTCGACCATGTGCAGAATGCGCTCCACCTCGCCGCCGAAATCGGCGTGGCCAGGTGTGTCGACAATGTTGATGCGATTGTCCTGCCAGGTCAGCGAGGTGACCTTGGCCAGGATCGTGATGCCGCGCTCGCGCTCCAGATCGTTGGAATCCATGGCGCGTTCGGCCACTTGCTCGTTGTCGCGGAACAGACCGGACTCGCGCAGCAGCACGTCGATAAGGGTGGTTTTGCCATGATCGACATGGGCTATAATGGCAATGTTACGCAGCGCTTCAGACGCCGGAGCCGAAGGATTGGCCATACGGGTTCACTTTTCAAATCTCGGAGGGTCGCGCTCCTTTACGTCGATTGTCCCAGAATTGCTAGCCGATAAAGACGGCACGATGAAACCCGCCAAGAAAAAACACCCCAGATGGCGGGGCGGCCATCCAGGGTGCAGCCCCCGCAACCGTTTTTTCGGCTCATGGGGCTCGGGGGGATTCAATCTCTATGCTTTGTCGGCTGGCCCGACCGAAAGGCCGGGCCAGCCAGGCAAGGCTATTCCATCATGGCTGCCATCGCCTCATACTCGTCTTGAGTAAGGACGGTGTCACCGTTCACATCAGCCGATGCAAAGGTTTCGGCTGTCGCTTCCGGCATGGCCATCAGGAACTCATCCTCACTCACCACGCCATCGACATTTTGGTCGACGTCGGAAAAGCCCGGCGCGTCCTGTGCCTGCGCCATATAGGGCGACAGGGCCACACCGAGCGCAAGCCCGCCGGTAAGCAGGGCCATTTTCCAGGTGCGAAGAAATCCATAAGTACGTTTGATCATCGTGTGTCTCCTTTAGGTAAGACGCGGATGGTCGCGGATGCCGTATTGCCTTTGCTCCGTTCGTATCGGAACGACGGCAAAGGATGGGCACCGGGTAAGGCCTTTGGTTGTGAGGGTGCGCAAACCACCAATCTGGCCATCCCGGTGCCCGTGCCCGCTGCGGCTATCCGCTGCCACCGCGCCGAGCACGGGTCACAAACTGGCGTTCGAATGTGGCTCGATCTGCACCGTTTTGCGGCGAGGTCGCGGCAAGCGAACACGCTGTGTTGCTCACTGTAAGTTACAGCCATGGCCCTTCAGCAGCCCTTGACATGATACCTTTTCGTATCATATTTAATGATACCGTTTGGTATTACGAAAGGCAGGCCCATGATCCAATCCAATACCTTGGCTGCGACACCGCCACCGCCGCAGAACGTGCAAGGCGCGTTCCGCGCACTCGCCGATCCAACGCGGCGGAAAATCCTGCTTCATCTCGGTGAGCAAGACATGACCATCGCTGAGGTGGCCGCCCAATTCGACATGACCCGCGCGGCGGTGAAAAAACATCTGACCACTCTCGCCGAGGGCGATCTGATCTCAGTTCATCCAAAGGGCCGTGAGCGGATCAACCGGCTTGAGCCTTTGGCACTGAAATCCGTCGCCGACTGGCTCAATCACTTCAACCGCTTCTGGGATGAGCGCCTGGCGCAATTGCAGCACGCGGTGGAAGCCGAAGAAGCCGCCCAACGATCCAAACCATTGAAAAAGTGAAAACGAACCATGCTTATGAAACCCATGATTGAAACATCACAAACCGACGCCACCATCATCACCAAAACCGTGTTTTTTGCCGCCTCGCGGCAAACGGTTTGGTCCTTCCTGACCGACAAAACCAAACTCGGCGCCTGGTTCCACCTGTCAGACGCCGACCTCACGCTGGGCGAGAAATACACGCTCTACCGCATCGATGAGAGCGGCAACAAAATCCCCCAGATCTATGGGGAAGTGCTGGAGATGGATGCGCCCAACCGGCTGGTCACCACCTTCGGCATTGAACCTTTTGGCGACAAATCCACAACCGTGACCTGGGTGCTCGAGGAGGCCGCTGGCGGCACGCGCCTGCACCTGACCCATGAAGGGGTGGCCGAAGCCGCCGGCGAAATGACCGGCCGAATGCTGCTCGCGCTCGATGCTGGCTGGGACCAGCATTTCGTCAGCCTGCGCGAAGCTGTGGCCGCCTAACGAAACTTGACGGCGAATGCAGCAAACCGGGCGTGGCGGGGACAACCTGGCACGCCCATTTTGCAGGTACTTCCAGGCGCTATTGTTTTTGATCAGACAGGATCGCCACCAAGCCGCTATGCTGCGCCTCATTGATCCAATGCATTGAGGCCTCCCATGCGCATTCTCTTCACGGGCGGAACCGGCAAAGCCGGGCGCCACGCCATCGCTCACCTCATCGACCAGGGCCACCGGGTTCTGAACCTCGACTTGCTCCCGCTCGATCATCCCAAGGTGGACAACCGTATCGCTGACATCACCGATGCCGGCCAGGTGTTTGATGTGATGGCGAGTTATGCCGGGTTTGACGAGTTGGAGCCGGGCACCGGCGTCCCAAAATTCGACGCGGTGGTGCACTTCGCGGCGATCCCACGCCTGCTGCTGACGTCGGACAATGAGTGCTACCGCGTCAACACGCTGGGCACCTACAATGTCATCGACGCGGCGGTGAAGTGCGGCATCAAGAAAATCATCTTCGCCTCGTCCGAGACCACCTATGGCGTCTGCTTTGCCGATGGCGAACGCAAGCCGGATTATCTGCCGCTCGATGAAGACCATCCCACCGTACCCGAGGACAGCTACGCCATGTCCAAGGTCGTCAACGAGGCAACCGCGCGCAGCTTTCAGAAGCGCTCCGGCGTCGATATCTATGGCCTACGGATCAACAATGTGATCGAGCCACACGAATACGCGGAAAACTTCCCTGCCTATCTGGCTGACCCGGCGCTGCGCCGCCGCAACTTCTTTGCCTATATCGATGCCCGCGATCTCGGCCACATGGTCGATTGCTGCTTGAAAACCGATGGCCTCGGCTATGAGGTTTTTAATGTTTCCAACGACGATCATTCGGTCGGCGCGACGACCCATGAGTTGATCGATCGCTTTTACCAGGGCGTACCGGTCGGCGACATGGGCGAGTTTGAAACCTTCTATTCCAACGCCAAGGCCAAAAAGCTTGTGGGCTACCAGCCCAAGCACAGCTGGCGCGATGTTTTGGAAAGCTGACGCCTGATTACATCACCAGCCGCGTTTCGGGAAAGGCCGCATGCCAGCCGAACCAGAAGGCCCGGTGCGCCGGCAGCCTGGGCAAGGTGCGGCCTTCTTCGGTCGTGAGCACATCCTCGGTGAGGATCCATTCCACGCCGTCCGCATCGATGATCCTATCGTCACCATCATAGCTGGCAAAGCTCACCCCTTGCGGATCGTAGACCCGGTTCGCACCGCTTGAGTCGGTGAAGATCACGACCTCCTGGAATCCGACATCAGCGGTGTAGATCGGGTTCTCAGCCAGAAACGCGGTATCGATGGCCAACTGATCGCCCGGAGCACCGGGAAAGCGCAGGCCCAGGACCTCCTGCTTGTTGTCCAGATCGTCATTGTTGAACGGCGTGTTGAACATCAACTCATCGGTGGCGAAATATTGCTGGTAGGCAACGCCCTCGCCATAGTCGCGCGTGTGCCCGGTGTTGAGCGACAGCACCGTCGTATCGGGATGGCGCCGCTTCCACTCCCCCCAGGTGGTGGTGACAATCGGCTCGGACTCCATGGCGATGCCCTGATCCACCAGTGGACCGACCACCGGCTCACCCCGCATGGTGCTCCATAGCGATTGGGTCGCCTGATCGTACATCAACTTGTTGGAGCGATAGAGAAAGCCAGACGTGCCCATCACATGATTGGTGCCATCAACGGTGGTGCGGTAGGGGATCACCGTGCCGCAGAGCGTGCAATAGACCCCGGCGATCTCCACGCCGCCAATCGTATCGACGAACATCTCATGCCAGGCGAGAATGCGCTGCGGATAGGCGCGCGCATCGCCATTGATCTCCAACCCGAAGACAATGTTGCTGTCGTCCAGATAATCCGCCTCATCGGCGGTCAGCATCTGCGGCTGGCGCAGCGGCGGAATGCCGTCCTGCACCACGCCGCCCCAGCGGATTTCGTCCAGACGAATGCGGGCGCTGTCGGTGCGGCCAGCGAAGTAGGTCTCAAAGCGCGGATCGACCAGCCGATAGATCAGCGCTTTGAAATCGGCATAATCAGCCGTGATCGCCTCCGGCTGGTTCCAAAGCCATTGAAACCAGGCTTGGGATTCCGCCCCCAACGACTGACCGCTCATGCGCTCCAGAAAATCGAAGGTGGCAAGCCGCGCCACCCAATTGCTGGTGAAAGCGGTGGTCTCGATGAGCGGCGCGTAATAGCCATCGCTCCAGTTTTCTTCGAGCACCGCAAAAACCTGGTCCAAACGCTCGGGATTGCGCGTGCGGTAGAGAATGGCCAAGGCGGTCAGCGGCAGCTCCGCCTCAACAATCGTGGGGCCGACGCCGCTCTCTTGCGCGGGCACCAGCGTCACCGGGGCGACAGCTATCGCGGCTGCCATCACGCCGGACGCTGCCAGTTTGCCAATCCATCGCATCACACACTCCTTGCCTTGGCTGACCCAAAGGCTAGGGGCGCGGTTCTCACACGGTCAAATGGCGTTACATCACATTCTGGTTAGGTGTTCGTGGGACGCGGGGGTCGGGACGCGGGGGGGCCCGGGACGCGGTGAAACCAGTTGACCGCAATCAAAACCTTGCTTGGGCTGAGAACCGAAAGTGCCGTTATGAGCGCTATCTATCAAACAGAACCAAGATGCCGCCGGGCAAGACAATGGGCTGCGGGCATGCTTTGCATCCTGGGATTGCAGTCAACGCCTGGGCTTGCTCAGATGACCTGTCCGGATGGCGCTTTTTCCATCACAGCCGAACCAGACCTTGCGCCGCAGATGTGCACCATCGCCTCTGATGCACGCGACAGTCTCTCGACATGTGGCATCGACCTTGATCGCCCGCTTCTGATCGCGATGGTTGAGAATCTTCCGACCGGCTGCATCGGCGAATACCATTGCGGCCAGGACCGCATTACGCTGCTATCGCCGCAGGCGGTCAGCGGCGAGCTCAACGACGATCATCCTCTGCGCCAGATCGATGCGGAAACCTATTTGGCGAGCGTTCTTGTCCATGAACTGGTGCACGCCGCGCTGGAGAGCATGCCCTGCCCTTTCGCCAGTTGCGTGGCGAGCCAAGAATATGTGGCCTATGCGATGCAGATGCGCAGCCTTCCTGAGAGCGCGCGGTCTACCGTGCTGACACGGCCAGAGCTTGATCGGACCATCACGGACGATGAGATCAATCCGATTATCCTGCAGATGGCGCCTGACCTGTTCATGCAAAAGGCCTGGCTGCATTTTTCACAACAAGAAGACCCCTGCGGCTTTGTCCAGCAGATTGCCGCAGGCGCCTTCCTGTTCGATTACGACATGCGCTGAACCCCAGCGTCAGGCCGCCGTAATCGGTACCAAGGACGGGCAAGCCCGGCCCCGGTCACTCCTGCTGCTGTATACTCGACAGATATTCAACCAGCGCCAGGATCCTGAACTGCGCATAGGTTTTGGCCTCTTCTTCCTGAAAATCAGGATTGGCCACCAGCGCGCCACGGGTTTGAAAACGGCTGCCCCAGGCTGGCATGTCGCTGGTGCCGTGAACCCCGCTCGTGCCCGATCCATCGATCAGCCGGAACACATCAGTGACGGGAAAGACGCCACCATTGTTGGCTTGAATCATCGTCAGATCAGGAAGGCTGGCATTCAGATACCCCGCTAGCGGCCCATCACCCATGCCTGAGCTACCATGGCACTGGGCGCAGCTATCCAGATATTCCTGCTGTCCGATGCTCTGCGCGTTGGCGGCAGCCGGAAGCGCCATGGCGCAGCAGAGTGCCAGTGCAAGCGATCCATGTTTCATCATCATCCTCCCTCACATTCATTAGAGTTAGGCGATGGACGTTAGTGAGCGCTCGGTCGGTCCAATTGACGGAGATCAACGCAAAGGACGGCGGCAAGCCGAACAGAAATCAAGGCTTGCCTTGCTTTCCACACAGTTAGCCCCTACTGACAGGGTGTCGACACTTGATACTGGTCTTGTCTTTTTCGCCCATCTCTGATGGCAGCGCACTCTTCAAGCATCTCTACATTGTTCGAACAGGCGGTAGGCACGCACTGATGCTGGCCTTACCGCACCGCGCACGTCATTGATGAAAGGAAATTTCATGACAAACGGAACAGTCAAATTCTACAACAGCCAAAAAGGCTTCGGTTTTATCGAGCCTGATGATGGCGGCACAGACGTGTTCGTTCACGCCACGGCGCTGGAACGCGCTGGCATGAGCACCCTGTCTGATGGCCAGAAAGTCTCCTACGAGACCGAAGTTGATCAGCGCAGCGGCAAGACTGCCGTCAGCACGATCAAGGCTGCCTAAGCCTTTTTGTCGGCGCGGTCCCAACGGGCCGCGCAGGTCGAAGCTTTTCAGAAACGGCGTGGCGAAAGCTGCGCCGTTTTTTTGTGGGTCAGGACGATCATGCCGGGCCACGCGCCTGTGCGTCACTTGCCAAAGGACCGGAGCGTGTCAGCCAAGCTGTAGCTGAAAGGTTCGACGCCGCGAATATCGACCAGCACCATCGGGTCCTGGTCTGACAGATCGTCGAAGAACACCCAATCAATGGCTTGCGGCTCGCCGAAATTCTTGAAACGCGCCCGGATAACGATCTCGATCGAGTGCGGGTTCGGGGTGCGCACCCCATGTTCCAGCACGCTGAGATCGGTGATCGCATGATCGTTGCCCATGACCACAAAGGGCTGGTCGATGCGGCCGGCGGTGACGGCACGGTTCCAGCGGGCCAGCAAATCCTCGCCCAGGGCGAGCTGCCCGACATCGGCCAGGCTCGCGCAGTCATAATAGCGGGCCACATACTCACCAGGGTCGTAGATCTCCTCGCCCGGGCTGAGGCACGCCTGCGCCACCTGTACTGAGCTCAAAAACGCCACCATAACCGCGATCACACGCACCATTTTTGCCTCCATGCTCATTGCTTCCGGTCGCCAATCGCCGACCATCAGCCATGGGAGGAGACATAGAAAAGGCATGGGTGGCGCCCGTTGACGGACATCAACCTGAGATCAATCTCGCAGGCCGGGCCGGCTGGGCGGAACGCTCAGGGAACCAGTTCGCGCTGCTGCGTTGGATCATCGGCACCTGTCGAGGCAGGCTCGTCACCGCCCAGGATCATGCGTGCTGCCGCCGATGCCGCATCGCGGTAGGGCATGAGCACAAGATCAGCCTGCAGCGCCTGAAGAGCGTCATTGTCCTGGTCATGATGCGCGGCGACCGCAACACCGCCTTTGTAACCGAGGTCGCGGGCGGTGCGCAGCAGCGTGCGCCGTGGATCGAAATGCGTGAGCCCGGTGGCGTGTTCAGGCACCGCCAAGACCAGCCAATCGGCATTCTCAATCGATAGATGCGACAGAAACTCCGGATCGGACGCGTCACCGTAAACAGCCCTCAAGCCGCGTGCCTGCGCGAAGCGCACGGCCTCCGGGCTGAAATCAACGCCGAGAACCGTCTTGCCCTCCATCTCAAGAGCACGGGCGATGGCAAGACCGTAGCGCCCAAGCCCAAACAAGATCACATCGTGACGCTGCGCCTGCGCCATGCCCTTATCAAGCGCGGCATTGGGGCGTTTGCGTTCAAAGACACCCAGGAACGGCTCCAACTTGTCGTAGAGTTCATGCGAGTAGGTGATCATGTAGGTTGAAGCCGCGATGGTGATGAGGCCGACCAGCGTGACAAGCCCCAGCGCATCATCGGCGACGTGCCCAATGGCCACGCCCATGGCCATGAAAATCAGCGAAAATTCGCTGATCTGCGCGACCGTCAATCCGGCCAACATGCCGGTGCGTTTTCGATAGCCCATGGCGCTCATGATGATCAGCACGATCAGAGGATTGCCGATCAGCACAAACAGCGACAGCACAATCGCCGGACCGACGCTCGCGCCGAGCACCGACAGATCGAGCGATGCGCCCAGGGCGATGAAGAAAAAGAGCAGCAGAAAATCGCGCAGCGATGCCAGCCGGGCCGCAATGGCCTCACGAAATGGCGTTGAGGCGAGCGAGACACCCGCGAGAAGGCCGCCCAGTTCTTTGCCAAATCCCAGATAATGGCCCACCGCCGCCAGAAGCGCCGCCCAGCCAATGGCGAACGAGACGAGAAGCTCCGGCGCGCGTGAAAGCTGCTCCACCAATGGATTGGCCACGTAGCGGATGAACACGACGACCGCGCCCAGCATCGCCAGCCCATAGCCGAGCACCCAAAGAACGTCGCTGATCGCGCCGCTCTCCCCGGCAGCGTTGCTCACGCCGATGGCCGAAAGGGCGATCATGGCGATAACCACAACCACGTCCTGCACGATCAGGAACCCGAGCGCGATCCGCCCGTGCAGCGCATCGATCTCGCGCTTATCGGACAGCAGTTTGACGATGATGATGGTCGAGGAAAAGGTGAGTGCGATCGCCACGTAAAACGCGGTCAGCGCATCAAGCCCCAGTGCCAGCGCGATCAGGAAGCCAAACACGGTGGTGAACACCACCTGGCCGAGACCTGTGACCAGCGCAACGGGCCCGAGCGTGCGCACCAGATTGAAGTCCAGCTTCAGCCCGACCAGGAAGAGAAGCACGGCAATGCCAAGCTCGGCGAGCAGATCAATCTGCTGGTCGGACCGGGCAATGTTCAAAAAGGACGGGCCAGCCAGAATGCCCACGGCAATGAAGCTGACGATCAAGGGCTGGCGCAGCAACAGACCGATGAACCCGACCCCGGCGGCGAGGACGAGAAGCGCGGCGATTTCGTAAAAGAGGTAGCCTTCGATTGCCGCTGTCATGGTGCACGCGTAGCGCTAGTGGTTTGCTCGCTGTCTCGGAAAAACTTTGCAGTTATGTCTTTGGTTCGGGGGGTACCGCAGGGCATGACGTCATCCAAACAAGTTGATTGATCAGACAAATCTAATGTCATGAGAGCGATAATCATGCGCCCACACTGTTTGAAGTCGTAGTAACCCGCTCAGTAGTGTCCGGTGCATCTAGAAGTGTCGCCGCCCCACCTCGTCCTTGCCGTGCTTGACCCGGCCATCCATTCCGAAAAGCCCAGGATAATACAAGCGGTAAGCTTTAAGGCTGGATCCTCGGGTCAAGCCCGAGGATGACGGCCGGTAGATGAGCCATGTCGCGTGGTTCAGCCAGCAAGCGGACTATGATCTGCGCACTGCGCAAACGGATGCTGCGTGGAGGGCTGTGGATGGGAAAGTCGGTTGTCTATAACTTGTCCAAATAGTCGAAGCGTCTAATTGAAACAGCTACATAACCTTTGAGGCAGTCTCGTGTTCTGACGGTCAAAACGCGGTGCGACCTGGTGTCTCCGTATTGAACGTCACACCACGGCCAACCTTGCGCTTCGGCAAACGCCTTAAGCCGATCCAAGTTTTTATTCGAAAAGAATGCTCGGCAATCGCGCAACACCCGCAGCAGCTTCTCCCAATCCTTCAACGCGGAAGTCACCTCAGAATGAGTGGCGCTCAGCGTACCAGACTCATCAAGCGATAGAACATGCTCCACTAGATCGACACCGTCTTGGAGAACGTGACGACGCATAGAACGCTCGATCTCCGCCAGTTTCCGTTGTGGCTTGTAGTTTGTGTTGAGAAACTCGCGGCCGGATAGAAATCCGAACTCCTGTAAGGTTCCATCATCAGCTCGAACTGCCAACCGGCCAACGTATTGCTTTTCGGAAGACTTCAACGCTCCAAATAGCGGTTTGCAGCTTGTGCGGAAGGCGCGCATTGCCGTCTCCATATCGTTGGCGACCGGCTCTAGATGTACGAGATGCTGCATTATCCCCGGCAGTCGTGGTAGCTCACGCTCAAGTATACCCATTTCGGCATTGACGCGCTCGCGCTGTTTCCATTCCGCTTTCGCTCGGCGCGTGACGCCATCATTCGAGCATTCATTTCCGATGGCTGCGACAACACGGCGGCCAGGAAAATAGACCAGAGATCCCTTGCAATACTTGTTCTGAACTCCGCACATTGGGCATGGCGCCCTTCTGCCATCAGGCCGTTTGCTTGGAGTTATCTCAAATTCGCAAATAATGCTCTGCGGCTCGTTCTTATCCAACTCTCCCCAATAAAGGTCTTTGAACAACTCTGGTTGGTTCGATTTTCGGATCAGATCGAGAAAGGGATGCTTCAAGTGGTCCGGACGGGTGTCGAACGAACGGTAATTCAGGCGCGCGCTTGGTTGAGGGCGATTTGCCAAAGCCTTCGGCTCCATCGTCTGTAGAACAAAAGGGGAAGTTCCCTTTATGTCTCACTCACAATCCTTTCCGGCGATTCTCGCTCTAATTGAACCAGAGTATAGATGCACCCGATAATATTAACAACATGTTGTGCCTGACCGCCGTGCAAGAACAAGATATGCCCGCTATTCACATAGCTGCCCACAAATGCGTTAACCAAAACGCACGGTCCCAGAGACATCGCACATCTGCGGCTTGGATCATTGTTTCGTGAAGACCCCGGATCAAGTCCGGGTTCGGTGCACATGGCATCCTAACCTCTCCCTTGGGGGAGAGGTCGGGCGGAACGCCCGGGTGAGGGGGGCAGCCAAAGAAGCTGCGGCAAACACCCCCTCATCCGGCCCTGCGGGCCACCTTCTCCCGAAGGGAGAAGGAACCTGCCTAAGCCGCCACTTGCTCTGAGTCCGACTCATCGCTGTCCGGCGTCCGGACCTCGAAGATGAGGCGGTCGGCGCCGTTCTCGAACTTACCGGCGGACACTTTCACCAGGTCGCCATCCTTGACCGAGCCTTCGAGGATTTTCTCCGCCAGCGGATCCTGAAGGTCGCGCTGGATGACCCTTTTCAGTGGCCGCGCGCCATAGGCCGGGTCGTAACCCTTGTCGGCGAGCCATTCGCGGGCTGTCTCATCCAGATCGACAACAATCTTGCGATCTTCCAGGAGGGCATGCAGACGGCCCATCTGGATGTCGACGATCGCGCCCATCTCGGTGCGCTTCAGGCGCTCAAAGAGCACGATCTCGTCTAGACGGTTGAGGAACTCGGGCCGGAAGTGGCCGCGCACCATCTCCATCACGCTGCCGCGCACGCCCGACATGTCCTCATCATCCTTGGCGGCGACCAGATACTCGGCCCCGAGGTTCGAGGTCATGATGATGAGCGTGTTCTTGAAGTCGACCGTGCGGCCCTGACCGTCGGTGAGGCGACCATCGTCCAGAACCTGCAAAAGCACGTTGAAGACGTCCGGATGGGCCTTTTCGACCTCATCGAACAGCAGGACCTGATAGGGCCTGCGCCGCACCGCTTCGGTGAGCGCCCCGCCCTCATCATAGCCGACATAGCCCGGAGGCGCGCCGATGAGGCGCGCGA
>JBKAGN010000060.1:0-20553 GCA_046290415.1 Hyphomicrobiales bacterium | reverse complement strand
CGACCACGCCTTTTCGCCTGCCGCGAGCGATGACGATGCCGGGTTCGGCATCTACGTCCATTGGCCGTTTTGCGCCTCCAAATGCCCCTATTGCGACTTCAATTCCCACGTGCGCAAGGCAGCCATCGATCAGCCGCGCTTTGTGCAGGCGTTTCAAGCCGAACTGGCGGCCATGGCGGCGCGCACACCGGGGCGAACGGTGTCCAGCATCTTTTTCGGTGGCGGCACGCCGAGCCTGATGGAGCCGGCGACTGTCAGCGCGATCCTCTCCACGATCCGCGATCTTTGGCAGGTTGCGCCGGACGCGGAGATCACGCTGGAGGCCAACCCGACCAGCGTTGAGGCCGATCGATTCGAAGGCTTTCGAAAAGCCGGCATCAACCGGGTGTCGCTCGGCGTGCAGGCGATGAACGATGATGATCTTCAGGCACTCGGACGGACGCATTCCGTCGCCGATGCCCTGCGCGCAGTGGACATTGCGCGCGATGCCTTTGAGCGCATTTCCTTCGATCTTATCTATGCCCGTCCCGGCCAAAGCGTCGCCGCGTGGCAGGACGAGTTGGGCCGGGCGCTCGATTTCGCCGCCGACCATCTGTCGCTCTATCAGTTGACCATCGAACCAGGCACGCAGTTTGAGATCCTGCACAAGGCCGGGCGGTTGCAGGTTCCCGATCCGGAAATCGCCTCGGACATGTTTCTTGCCACCCAGGCCATGACGGCCGAGCGTGGATTATCGGCCTATGAAATTTCCAATCACGCCGCGCAAAATGCCGTCTGCCAACACAATTTGGTTTACTGGCGCTATGGCGAATATGTCGGCGTCGGACCCGGCGCCCATGGTCGATTGATTGACCGCGCGAGCGCCTACGCTCAGCGGATCGCGACCTCCACCGAACGTTTTCCCGAAAAATGGTTGGCGCGCGTGGAAGCCAATGGACATGGGCTGGTCGCCGATGATCCACTGACCTTGGAAGAAATGGGTGATGAATATCTGGTGATGGGCCTACGGCTGCGCGAAGGGATATCCCGCGCCCGCTACGAGGCCCTGTCGGGACGCCGTTTCGCCGACAAGCAGATCGACCTGATGGTGGACCAAGGGTTCATCGAAGCAGGTGACGCCGGGGCGAGCCTGCGCGCGACCCGCGAAGGCTCGTTTCTGCTCGATGCCGTCGTCGCCGACCTCGCCGCTTAAACGCTAGAAAATGCCCTGGAAGGAACGCGGGGCGGCCGAGGCGACTTCCGTGCCCGAACCGGTGACGCGGTAGACGGCAAGACCACGCTGCGAGACGCCGTTCGACAGGAACCTGAAGATACCATCGATGCCGGAGAAGCCCGATGAAGCGGCCAGCATTTGCGGATCAATGCGGCCGCTGCCGGCGCGCGCCAGAGCTGCTGCCAGCGTCACAGCGTCATAGCCGAGCGAGGAAATGCGCACTGGTTCCCCGCCATAACGGGCGCGATAGCGGCTGACATAATCCTGATATTGCGCACGCGGTGGCGCCGGATAAACCGAGTCGCGAAGCTCTGGCGCGTTTTGAACCCGCGCATCTTCCCACTGGCCGGAGCCTAGGAAGAGCGTGTTCTGCGGTGTCAAACCGCCGGCGGCCAGGCCCTGTGCAATGGAGACCATCACGTCGCCGGCTTCGGGAACGAAAAGCGCGTTGAACTGCGCGCGCTGCGTTGCCAGCTGGCTAGCAGCTTCCTGGATGGCGATCGTCGTCAGGTCGTAGCGCTCAACAATGGCCACCTGCAGACCGGACGTCGCAGCGGCCTGGCGCATTTCCGCTTCCATGATCTGGCCGTAGGCGTTGTTTGGCAGCAGAGCACCAAGCGTCGTGCGGTTTTGCTGACCGGCATAGCTGATGATCCGGCGCGCATCCGAGGATGGCAAGAAGGATAGCAGGTACACCCCGCCGCCACCGACGCTGGCATCGGAAGAAAAGGCGATGACCGGTACACCGACCGAGCGCGTGACGGCGGCCACGGAGCGCACCTCAGCGGCAAAAATCGGTCCAAGGATCATCTGCGCGCCTTCGGCAAGCGCCTGGCTGGCAGCAGCAGCGGCGCCTTCCGGCGTGCCGCGCGTATCCTTGATGATGACGGTGATATCGGACCCGCCAAGGGCGGCGACGGCCAAATCAGCCGCGTTGCGAAAGCTCGGTCCAGCCTGGCCGGCATTGCCGGTGGCCGTCAACGGCAACAACATAGCGACGCGCGCTGAGCCGGTGCCAAGCACCTCGCCTTGCGGTTGAACGCTGGGCGTGTTGACCGTCAGCGATGGGCCGCCAAGCGTTGAAAATCCTTGCGGGCCACAGGCCGATAGGCCCAAAAGACCTGTCAGACCAAGGCCTTGAACGACCTTGCGGCGTCCGACGTCTTTTGAAGCCATAGGCGTGTCGCCCGACTTTGAGCCCACGTTGGCTTGTTTCCCCGTGATCGCTTTCATAACCGGCGATCCTCCTCACTTACGCGTCCGCACATATGGTGTTCGCCCATCCCATCTGGTCTTTAGCGGGAAACGCGGCAAAAAAACAGTCGGGCCGTGGGCATCGACCAGAAAACATCGTTAAGTCGTCATGATGAGGGGCGAGGGCTAAAAACATGGTTAACAAAAGCTTGCCTGGCCCGAGTGCTGGCAAAGACTTTGCGATCGACGGGCAAAGTTTCGTCGTGCCGCCATTGGCGCCAGGGCTTTACGTTGTGGCAACGCCGATTGGAAACCTCGCCGACATCACCCTTCGCGCCTTGCAGACGCTCGCTGCGGCGGACGTGATCGCCTGCGAAGACACGCGAAACTCCCGTGTCTTGCTTGATCGCTACGATATCACGACCCGCCTCATGGCTTATCACGATCACAACGGTCCGCAGACGCGTCCGATCATCCTGGATCAACTGGCCGGTGGTGGCGCGGTGGCGCTGATCTCGGACGCTGGCACGCCGCTGATCGCTGATCCAGGCTACAAGCTGGTCGTCGCGGCACGAGAGGCTGGCCACAAGGTTTTCAGTATCCCCGGCCCGAGCGCGGTCATCGCTGCGCTCTCCATAGCCGGCCACCCCACGGATCAATTCACCTTTGCCGGATTCTTGCCCAGCAAAGCCAAAGCCCGTGACGCGGCGATTGCTGACCTTGGTCGATTGCCTGGCACGGTGTGCCTTTACGAAGCGCCCTCGCGGTTGGCGGACACGCTGGACGCGCTGGCCGCTGGCCTTGGCGGTGACCGAACAGCGAGTGTCTGCCGTGAGCTGACCAAGCGGTTCGAGACGGTTCAGCCGGGCTCCCTTATAGAACTGGCCGAACACTATCGCACGAGCGAAGCGCCGCGCGGCGAGATCGTGATCGTGCTCGCACCGGCGACGGCGGAAGAAACGACGCAGGCGAGCGTTGATGAGGCCCTTCGAGCCGCCTTGAAAACTGAGCGTGTGAAAGATGCCGCGGGTCTGGTCGCCGAGGCTTATGGGTTGCCGCGCCGCGAGCTTTACCAGCGCGCGCTTGAGCTTGCCAAAGATGGCTGATCGCCAAAAAGCCTACCGCACCGGCCTTGAGGCTGAGGACATTGCCGCACGGTTCCTGCGATCGCTCGGGCTGGAAGAAATTGATCGGCGCGCCCGGATGGCGGGTGGTGAGATCGACCTTGTGGTTGAAGACGCCGAAACGCTAGTTTTTGTCGAGGTAAAAGCCCGCGCAAGCCTGACCGACGGGGTCGAGGCCGTCAGCGTTCGCCAGCAAGGCCGCATCCGCGCCGGGTTACGCGCCTGGCTCGCCACGCATGACAAGGACGGCGCTCGCATGGCCAGCAAGAGCGTGCGCTGCGATGTGGTCGTGGTTGCGCCTGGGCGCGATCCGCTCCATATCCCCAACGCCTTTCCCGCCGCCGAGGATGGTGGCTTCTAGCTTCGGAAGACCCCAATGACGTCCAGCGCCAAACCCTTGCGCGTCGCTGTCCAGATGGACCCCATTCAGTCGATCAACATCAAGGGCGATTCCACCTTCGCCATGATGCTGGAAGCGCAGGCGCGCGGCATGGCTCTGTTCGTCTATACGCCGCAAACCATGGCGCTGGAAGGCGGACACGTCACGGCGCTGGCGCAAAGCGCATCGGTCCGCGATGTCGAAGGCGATCATGTGACGCTTGGTGACTTGTCCCGCCAGGACCTTGCATCATTCGATGTCATCCTGCTGCGCCAAGACCCGCCTTTCGACATGGCCTACATCACCTCAACGCACATGTTGGAGCTGGTCGAAGGGCCGCTGGTCGTCAACGATCCCAAGGGCGTGCGCGATGCGCCTGAAAAGCTGCTCGTCATGCGGTTTCCAGAGCTGATGGCGCCAACGCTTATCAGCCAGGACCGCGATGCGATTGCCGCGTTTCGCGACGAGCACAAGGACATCGTGCTGAAGCCGCTTTACGGCAATGGCGGTAAGGGCGTGATGCGGCTGCGCGAGGATGACCAGAATTTTGGCTCCTTGATCGGCCTTTTCCGCGATCTTTTCCCCGAGCCCTGGGTGGCGCAGGCGTTTCTGCCGGACATTGAAAAGGGCGATAAGCGCATTTTGCTCATCGAAGGCGAGCCTTTCGGCGTGATCAACCGGATCCCGTCAGAGGGGGATTTGCGCTCCAACATGGTCGTCGGTGGACGGGCCGAGGCGATCGAACTTTCCGACCGGGATCGCGAGATTTGCGCGGCCATCGGGCCGACGCTGCGCGAAATGGGCCTGCTGTTCGCCGGGATCGACGTGATCGGGCCTTACATCACCGAAATCAACGTCACCTCGCCCACTGGCATTCGGGCGCTTGAGCGGCTCGGCGGCGGCAACGCGGCTGCGGCGATGTGGGACGCCATTGAGACCAAGCTGAGCTAAACACATGCAGGGCAGAGGATGACGACACCGCCGGACCTTCCTCAACCTCCAGCGCAGATGCCAAAGGCCAAGCGCCCCATTGGTCTGGCCGTTCTTGGATGGCTTCTGCTTCCTTTCCGCCTCATCGGCTACCTTGCTCTGTTGGTTGTCGTCGTTGGATTCACAGCCACGTTCGGACTGCCTGCGCTTGACCTCTGCCAATCGAACGGGCCAGGGATCGCCTGCGACAGCGAACGCCTTCAACCCATCGCTGATTTCGGCCTGAGCGTCGTCTATCTCAGTGTCTTTACCGGAATCCCATTGATCATCGCTTTTGCGGGCTTGATATTCTTGGGGCTTGACGTCGGACGCTGGTTACATAGACGGCTTAACTAAACGTTCTTTTTTTGTTCTAGCATTTAATCTGAAAATATGCTTGCCTCTCCTTGATGGAAGAGAGGGCTCAGCATGGTTTCGCGTGTCACGACGGTGGCCTTTCAAGGCGTGGATGCGCGGCCAGTGGATGTGCAAGTTCACATCACGCCTGGCCTGGTTGGATTCTCGATTGTCGGTCTGCCCGACAAGGCGGTCGCTGAAAGCCGAGAGCGGGTGCGCTCAGCCCTCGTGGCGTCCGGCATGGCGATGCCGGCCAAACGCATCACCGTGAATCTTGCGCCAGCCGACCTGCCCAAGGAAGGCAGCCATTTTGATTTGCCGATTGCGCTCGGTGTGATGGCGGCGATGGGCGCCATCAGCGGCGATAGTGTTGCCGGGCATGTTGTCCTTGGCGAATTGTCGCTGGATGGCCAGCTTGCCCCCGTGTCCGGTGTTCTGCCCGCTGCCATGATGGCGGTGGAGCGCGACGAGGGCATGATCTGTCCCAAGGCCTGTGGACCGGAGGCAGCCTGGGCAGGCGAAGCTCTGTCCGTTCTCGCGCCCGGCTCGCTTTTGGAGCTGACCAACCATTTCGCCGGTCGGCAAATGTTGTCCCAACCGCGTCCTGGTGTGGAGCTTGAGCAAGGTCCGGGCCTGCCGGATCTTGTCGATGTGCGCGGCCAGGAAAGCGCCAAGCGGGCGTTGGAGATTGCTGCAGCAGGTGGACACAATCTGCTGATGGTCGGCCCGCCCGGATCGGGCAAATCGATGCTGGCTGCACGTTTGCCCTCGCTCCTCCCCCCGCTCAGCCCACGCGAGATGCTCGATCTTTCGGTCGTTTGCTCGCTGGCCGGAGAGCTGGAAGCCGGGGCTCTATCGGACAAGCGCCCGTTTCGCGCGCCGCATCATTCGGCATCCATGGCAGCCCTGGTTGGCGGCGGTATGCGGGCACGGCCCGGCGAAATATCTTTGGCGCACAATGGCGTGCTTTTCCTCGATGAGTTGCCGGAATTCTCGCCGCAGGTTCTCGACAGTCTGCGGCAACCCTTGGAAACCGGGCAATGCCACATTGCACGCGCCAATCATCATGTGACTTACCCGGCTGCGTTTCAGATGGTTGCGGCGATGAATCCTTGCCGCTGCGGTCATGCCGGCGAGCCTGGTCACGCCTGTCGTCGCGGACCGCGCTGCGCCGCCGATTACCAAGGGCGCGTCTCTGGCCCGCTGATGGACCGGATTGATCTGCGTATCGATGTTCCGGCGGTCACCGCGCGTGATCTGTCCAACACTGCGCCACGTGAGACCAGCGCCGTGGTTGCCAAGCGTGTTGCTGCGGCACGCGCCCGCCAGTGGGCGCGGTACGAAGGTCATCTTGGAGCATCGGGGGGCCGCGCGGCATCGCGACCAGCAGCACTTAATGCCCGTGCCGAGCAAGGCGCGATCGAGAACCATGTGGCACTCGACCAAGGCGCGCTTGATCTGCTTGCGCAGGCGGCTGACACCGCGAACCTGTCGGCGCGCGGTTACTATCGGGTGCTGCGTGTGGCACGGACCATTGCCGACCTGGCAGCGTCGGAGAGCGTCGAGCGCGCGCATCTTGCCGAAGCGCTGACCTATCGCGGCATGGATGCGGCGACCTTGCTGGCAGCTTGATGGTCCTGCTGGGGCACCGACCTTCGGTTTCTGGGCAGGGGTATGGGCGGGAAAAGTGTGCCACTCTGCACTGGCGGTGAATGCTTGTTAACGGCCATCGGCTAAGACTGGCGCATGCCAAACGCCAAGCCCTATCGACCAGTCGAAACCTCCACTGCCCGGCAAGCCTCGCGCCAGGCTGAGATGGTCCTGAATTCGCAAGCCAGTTCTTCGGCGATCCAACCGCAAGAGAACGGTTCGGCGATGAAGCTCATCGGCGCTGTCAGCCATGAAATGCGCAATCCGCTGAACGGCATTCTGGGCATGGCCCATCTGCTCAACGAAACGCAGTTGGACAGCGCGCAGCGCAACTATCTTGAGGGCATCGCGACAAGCGGCGAGGTGCTCTTGGCGCTGGTCAACGATCTGCTCGACCTGACGGCCCTGCAGAATGGTGCGATCGAGCCGACCCCGACACCCACCGATCTTGGCCATCTGGTCAATCAATGCATCGAATTGGCTGCACCGCGTGCCCATGCCAAGGGATTGGCCATTGGCAGCACGATCGATCCGGCCTTCGGCACCTGGCAAGGTGATCCTTGTCATGTGGATATTGACGGCGGTCGGGTGCGCCAAGTGCTGACCAATCTGCTGTCGAACGCGATCAAGTTCACCGATTCCGGCGGTGTCGGGCTGTCGCTGAAGTTGGCGTCTGCCGGCGAGCTGGGTGGGCTTGACGCCTATGTGCCAACTGCGACCGCAGCTGATCGCACGCATCTTGTTTTCGATGTGCGCGACACCGGTCACGGCATCGCGCCCGATGATCAAATGCGGGTCTTTGAGCCTTTTGGACGCACAAAATCCGCCCAGGTCGGCGCCATTGAAGGCACTGGCCTTGGTCTCCCGCTCTCGCGCGGGTTGGCGCGCGCGATGGGTGGCGATCTGACACTTCTGAACAGCGCGCGTGGTTTGGGCACGACAATGCGGTTCACGCTGCCCCTTGCTGCGCCGTTCAAGCCGGTTCGGGACAAGAGTGACCAACCGTTAGCCGATCAGCGCGTGCTTTTGGTCGTGGAGCCCACGGTTGCCGTTTCGCCGGAAACCGACACGTTGGCAGCAACGCTTGAAGATCTCGGCGCCGAGGTTCGCACCCTAAGCGCGGCTGACGCGCTCAACGGTGCGCCTGAAAATGTCGATCACGTTCTGATCGATGCGGCGTTCGATCATGCGATGCTCTGGTCACGTCTTTGCTTGCCGCAAGTCGGGCTGCGTCCGGTGATCCTGCTGCGCCCTGATGATCGGCACATGCTGGCCGACCTGCGCGATGCCGGATTCTCCGGCTATCTCATTCGTCCCGTGCGACAGGCCTCGCTGGCTGCCATGTTGACCCACCGGTTCGATGCGGACAGCTCAGAACCCTTCCTGGCCGATCCAGCCGATATCCAGGTGTCCGACACCGGTGCCACCCGGCAGCGCATTCTGATCGGCGAAGACAATCCGGTGAATGCGCGCCTTGCCAAGGCAGCGCTTGAGCGCGCCGGGCACACCGTCACGCTCGTTGGCGACGGTGCCCGGGTTATTGCGCTGGCCACCGCGCAGGACAAAGAAATCGAACCTTTCGATCTGGTCTTGCTTGATCTTGCGATGCCGGTTTTGGACGGTTTTGCAGCAGCGCGCCAATTGCGTGAGGCAGGGTTCGCTGGCCGCGTGATTGCCTATTCCGGCAACACAGACCCGGAACTCCCCAGCCAACTGGCAAAGGCCGGTTTCGACGGTTTTGCGCAGAAACCGTTGGTCCCAAGCGCGCTTCAAGCCCTGGTTTCCGGCGAACAGAGCAACTGACCTCTGGGCCGCTTACCCTTGCGGGGCGGCAGGCGTCATGCCATCTGCAAACGGCAAAGAGTTGAGAAAAGCCAATGGTCGGCTGTGCAAAGATGCCTAAGCATGACCGATGCTGGGCTCGATGCAGATCGGCAGGGTTGGCTTTCTCTGCGTAGCAGGGGTGTCATGGAAGCGTCGCGAAACTGTGATCGATGCCTCCCGATCGGATCGTCACATCCGGCGCACGTGGCCGCCCAAGAATGCGGTGCATGGCAAAGGGCGGAAAGAGGGTTGAATGGCTGACCAGGACATGTCCGACAAACGCTCGGCGGATGGCGCCGGGCGACGCGCCGATCGCCTGACCACGGTGCCCCACGCCGCCCGGCGGATGATGGCCACGGTTTTCCCATTTGCACGCGGTGGCACGGCTGCGCCGTTGCCTGGAACGCCGCTTTATTTGCCAGACGCGGACCAAACCACGCCGGTCGATACGCCGGTTCTTGGGGCGATTGGATCGCTCGAAGTGCGTTTGGCGTCTAGCCGGCAAGACATTCACCGCGCCCAGCGTCTGCGCTACCAGGTTTTCTATCAGGAAATGTCGGCCAAGCCCGGTATCAAAAACCGATTGCTTCGGCGCGATATCGACAGTTACGACGCCATTTGCGACCATCTTCTGGTACTTGATCATGACGCGCCGCCGGATCCAAAGACCGGTGGGCCAGCGATCGTCGGGACCTACAGGCTGCTCAGCCAGGAAGTCGCCGAAGCGCATGATGGGTTCTACACCGCAGGTGAGTATGAGATCGATTCACTGGTCACCGCGCGACCTGATCTGCGTTTTTTGGAGCTTGGCCGGTCTTGCGTTTTGAAGCCCTACCGCACCAAACGCACCGTCGAGCTGCTCTGGCACGGCATTTGGAGCTATGTCGTGCAGCGGAAGATCGATGTGCTGTTTGGCTGCGCAAGCCTCGATGGCACCGATCCGGAAGCGCTTGCCCTTCCGCTTTCCTTTTTGCACCATTTTGCCGCTGCTGATCCAAGTTGGACCGTGCGGGCCGTGGATGCCCGCTACGCCGCGATGGATCGCCTCGCCAAAGATGAGATCGACCAGAAACGGGCGCTGCGCTCGCTGCCGCCGCTCATCAAAGGTTATCTGCGCCTTGGCGGCATGATCGGCGACGGTGCGGTCGTCGATTATCAGTTCGGGACCACAGATGTTTTGATCCTGTTGCCGGTGGAGAAAATCTCCAAGCGCTACATCAGCTATTACGGCGCCGACGCCTCGCGGCGGGCCAACTGAATTTAGGCCTCAGGATCAAGGCCGTCGCGCGCTGCCTCTCGCATGGCGTTCGTGAGCGGTGCTAGCGGTTTGGCCACCAAGCGGCTGACCTGCCAATAAAGCGGCGTGGCAAACGGCTGCGGTGAAAGCGCCACCAAGCTTCCATCGGAGAGAGGGCTATCGACAAGCAGCCTTGGATTGAGCCCCCAGCCCAGCCCAAGCCTTGTGGCCTCAACAAAACTCTGCGTGCTCGCAATCCGGTGCACCGGCAGAGCCACGCGCTTGCCGGTCTCCCGTTCCACGAACTGCATCTGAAGTTTGTCCTTGGCGTTGAAGGCCAGCGATGGGGCGGTGCGCAGCGCCTCCTCCGTCAAGCCTCTGGGAAAATGCCTTGCCGCAAAAGCTGGGCTCGCTGTGGCGATGTAGCTAAGCGCCCCAAGCGGGAAGACATCGCAGCCTTGGACGGGCTCGGCCCTGCTGGAAATCGCAGCGGCCACCTGAGCCGTGCGCAACCAGCCGGCGGCGTGATCCTGGTCGTCGATGACAATGTCAAAAAGAACGTCCGGCATCATCGCAAGCGCCGGCATGACCCAGGTGGCAAGGCTATCGGCATTGAGCGCGATCCGCACCGTCGGTCGACCTATGGTCTCATCATCATGACCAATTTCGCGCAGGGTCGCCTGTTCGATCAGCGCCACATCTTGCCCATGCCGCACCAGCCGCGCACCGATGTCGGTGGCCACACAAGGCTGGCCCCGGACGATCACCGAGGCGCCGAGCTGATCCTCCAACGCCTTGATCCGCTGCGAAACCGCCGATTGGGTGAGACCCAGCCGAACCGCAGCGCCTTCAAACGAGCCAGCTTCAACAACGGCTTCCAAAGCTTTCAATTGCGCGCGCTCAAGCATTAGAAATCTTTATTGTGATTGAAACTCTTTCATTGGGCTAATGATGCGACAATCGCTAGTCAACCGGGATGGTTGTTGCATTCATCGCCGGGTTTGGCCTCGGCAGCTCTCTCATCATCGCCATTGGTGCGCAGAACGCTTTTGTTCTGCGCCAAGGTTTGCGGCGCGAGCATGTGCTGCCGATCGTCATCATTTGCTCCTTGTCCGATGCGGTTCTGATCGCCGCAGGCGTTGGCGGCTTTGCGGCAATGACGACCCGCGCGCCATGGCTTGAACCGGCGTTCACCTATGGCGGGGCGGCCTTCCTGCTTTGGTATGGCGTGCGCAGCTTTTGGGCAGCGTTCAAGGGCGGTGAGTCACTTAAGCCGTCGGCCGACCGACCGGTTCCGTTGCGCTCGGCGGTGCTCACCTGCCTTGCGCTCACCTGGCTTAACCCGCATGTCTATCTGGATACGCTGGTGGTCGTCGGCAGCGTCAGCGCGCAGTACGCCGACAAGGTCGCGTTTGCTGTCGGGGTGACCGCATCGAGCTTCGTTTTCTTTTTTGCGCTCGGCTATGGCGCGCGTCTGCTCGCGCCGGTGTTCGCCAACCCGAGAAGCTGGCAGGTGCTTGACGGTCTGGTTGGAACGGTGATGTGGGCTATTGCGTTGAAGCTCCTCTTCGCCTGACCACGTATGAGCACCCACGAAAATCGGTCTTGCGCCGCGCCTTGCACCACCCACAGGGCCTCCTTATATACGCGTCGATCCTCAGGTCCGGGGCGACCGGCCTGCCAAAGAGATTTTACTTCCAACCCCCCAAGGGGATCGCAGCGCGGCTTCAGATTTGCTATAAGCCCGCGCTTCGCCGGAACGCCGATACGATTCGGGTCCGGGCGATCTGCCGATAACTGTATGAGGTATCGTCCATGGCGAAAGTCATTGGTATTGATTTGGGAACCACCAATTCCTGCGTAGCCGTCATGGACGGCTCAACCCCCAAAGTGATTGAAAACGCCGAAGGCGCGCGCACCACGCCGTCCATGGTTGCGTTTTCCGACGATGGCGAGCGGCTTGTTGGTCAGCCCGCCAAGCGTCAGGCCGTCACCAACCCTGAGGGCACCTTGTTTGCCGTGAAACGTCTGATCGGTCGCCGTTACGACGATCCGACGGTTGCCAAAGACAAGAAGATGGTGCCGTTTGAAATCGTCAAAGCCAAAAGCGGCGACGCCTGGGTGAAGGTTGGCGAAACCGATTATTCTCCCTCGCAGATTTCAGCCTTCATTCTGCAAAAGATGAAGGAAACCGCAGAAGCGTTCCTCGGCGAAAAGGTCGAGCAGGCCGTCATCACCGTTCCGGCCTACTTCAACGATGCCCAGCGCCAGGCAACCAAAGATGCCGGTAAGATCGCCGGTCTTGAAGTGCTGCGGATCATCAACGAGCCGACGGCGGCTGCTTTGGCCTATGGGCTTGAGAAGAACGATGGCCGGACCATCGCGGTTTACGATCTTGGCGGCGGTACGTTCGACGTTTCGGTCCTGGAAATCGGCGATGGCGTCTTCGAGGTGAAGTCCACCAATGGCGACACGTTCCTCGGCGGTGAAGACTTCGACATGCGCCTGGTTGGCTATCTGGCCGACGAGTTCAAGAAAGAGCAGGGCATCGACCTGAAGGGCGACAAGCTTGCGCTTCAGCGCCTGAAAGAAGCTGCTGAGAAAGCCAAGATCGAGCTGTCGTCTTCCACGCAGACTGAAATCAACCTGCCCTTCATCACCGCTGATGCGTCGGGTCCAAAACACCTGACGATGAAGCTGACCCGCGCCAAGTTCGAAAGCCTGGTCGAAGACCTGGTGAAGCGCACCGTCGATCCGATGAAGGCGGCCTTGAAAGATGCTGGCCTGAAAGCCGGTGACATTGACGAGGTTGTTCTGGTCGGCGGTATGACCCGCATGCCGAGGGTCCAGGAAACGGTCAAAGAGTTCTTTGGCAAGGAGCCGCACAAAGGCGTGAACCCGGACGAAGTGGTGGCCATCGGCGCTGCCGTTCAGGCTGGCGTTTTGCAGGGCGACGTTAAAGACGTTCTGCTGCTCGATGTGACCCCGCTGTCGCTGGGCATTGAGACGCTTGGTGGCGTGTTCACCCGTCTCATTGATCGCAACACCACCATCCCGACCAAGAAGAGCCAGGTGTTCTCGACCGCCGACGACAACCAGTCGGCTGTGACCATCCGGGTCTTCCAGGGCGAGCGCGAAATGGCGGCGGACAACAAGATCCTCGGCCAGTTCGATCTGGTGGGTATCCCGCCGGCGCCGCGCGGTATGCCGCAAATTGAGGTGACCTTCGACATCGACGCCAACGGCATTGTGAATGTCTCGGCGAAGGACAAAGGCACCAACAAAGAGCAGCAGATCCGCATTCAGGCTTCGGGCGGTCTTTCCGACGATGACATCGAACAGATGGTCAAAGACGCTGAAAGCCATGCCGACGAGGACAAGAAGCGCCGCGAGGTTGTCGAGGCGAAAAACCAGGGTGAAGCGCTGGTCCACTCCTCAGAGAAAGCTCTGGCTGATTATGGCGACAGAGTCGGCGACGATGACAAAGCCGCCATCGAAGGCGCGATCGCAGATCTGAAGACGGCGTTGGAAGGCGACGACAAGGCTGCCATCGAAGAGAAGGCGCAGGCCCTTGCCACCGCTTCCATGAAGCTTGGCGAAGCTATGTACGCTGACGCTCAGGCCGAAGGCGACGAAGCGCCTGATTTGGACGACGATCAGGCCGAAGCGGTTCAGGACGATGATGTGGTCGATGCCGACTTTGAAGATGTCGACGACGAAGATCAGAAGAAAGCGTCCTAAACCTTTCCTCTGAAACAGCATTTCAGGAAGCCCGGCACCTTTGGTGTCGGGCTTTTTGTTTGGGTGGACTTCGGCACGGCTGTCATCAAGCCGCAATGTTTGATCGCCATAGCGTGCCGCCCATGGCTGATCTTTCGCTCCATGATTCGCTGTCACGCCCAGCTGGGGATCATGCCCCGTTTGGCGCTCATCGCCTGCCTGCTTGGCGGGAAGCCATCCGGTCCTTCGGGGCCAACCTTGTGCCGCGGGCCTATCCGCGGCTGGCCTCCATCGTGTCTTGGCCGATCTGGCGTTTGTCGCTTGTCGGACGGCCAGGACCGGTCGATCTGGAGCCTTATCCCGGGTTCAGACTGAGGCTGTACCCCCGCGAAAACCACGCCGACACCAAGTGCTATGCCCGCCCGGGCTTGGTCGATTTGGCCGAAGAAGCAGCGATGGCGCGCTGTGCGGCAACCAGCCCAGACGACCAATTCATCACGGTCGATGTCGGCGCAAACACCGGCACCTATACCGTTCTGGCCGCCTGCTTGGCGCGTCAAGCGGTCCGTTCGGGGCGGTTTGTCTGCATAGAAGCCAATCCGAAAACCCAAAAACGGCTCGCCGCGAACCTGCGCTTCAGCGGGCTAGACGCACAGGCTGATCTGGTTCCGTGCGCTGTCAGCGACGCGGCGGGCGCGGTGCTACTCGCCCGTTCAGCCTGGAACCTTGGCAGCGTGTCGGTCAGCGATGGGTCCGGTAAAAAGCGCGGGGGGCTGACACAGGTTCGCGCCCGCACGCTTCTTTCGATCATTGAAGAAAGCCGCCTGCCCCGCATCGACCTGCTCAAGATCGACATTGAAGGGCATGAAGTGCCCGCGCTCGGGCCCTTTTTGCGTGCCGCCCCAGCGCGCCTTCTGCCACGGATGATCTTGGCGGAAACCAAGCATGACAGGGATTCAGTGCTCGCTTCGCTGATCATCCAAGCTGGCTACCGCGTCACTCATCATGGGCGATCGGACACTGTGTTTGAGCGGTAAAGGGTCCAATCCCTTGCGGGGTCCCTACACACTATTGACGCCTACCATAGCGATAGTCACCTTCCTGCTCAGTTCTTCAACCGCTTTGAGCGTGCCATGATCAATTTCGAAGCCTTGTTGCCGGGCCTTCTGGCCTTTCTGGTGCTGACCGTCTCTCCAGGACCGGCAAATATCGCCGTAGCCCTGATCTCCATGCGCATGGGACGACGCAAGAGCATCGTGTTTGGACTAGGGCTGGCGGTCGGGTTTGCCTGTTGGGGATTAGTAGCAGCAACTGGCATGGGCGCGCTATTGCGAAGCTCTATCTATGTGCTGACCACGTTGAAGATACTTGGCGGTCTCTATCTCCTATGGCTTGCTTTCCAGGCCGGGCGCACAGCGATACGTGGCAACCCGATTGACCAAACGGTGCCGGATGAAGGCCGCTGGTTTTGGCGCGGCCTGATTCTCAACCTTTCCAACCCTAAAGCTGTTTTGGCTTGGATGGCGACGCTCTCTTTTGGTCTGGGCGCAGGCATGAGTCCTGACGGTGCTGCTCTTCAGCTGGTTGTCGCCACCGGCCTTGGCATGGCCATCGGTTTGTTGAACTACCAGGCCTATGCCTTGGCCTTTTCCATGCCTTCGCTGATGCGAGCCTATCAACGTTTTCACCGATGGGTCGAAGGGAGCGTCGCTGCCCTCTTCTCCTTGGCTGGCTTTGGTCTGATCCGTTCGGCTTTCGCGCGAGCGCCTTGAAGGCTCTAGCCGAGCTTGGCTTTTAGAACTCTCTCATCGTCCGTGATGTAATCGCGGGTGAGCGGCACGGCATCGCGCTCCTTGGAGAGGAGCAGTTGGAAAACCATGTTCGAGCCGTCAACAAAACCAAGCTCAGCCGCCGACAGATAGAACTCCCACATCCGGCAGAAGCGCTCGTCATAGAGTGCCTTGGCTTGCTCGCGATTGTCCTGAAACCGCAGGCGCCAGTCGCGCAGCGTGTAAGCATAGTGCAGGCGCAGCATTTCCATGTCGCAGACCCACAATCCGCAGCGCTCCAGCGACTCAAAGGTCTCTGAGAGAGCCGGTACATAGCCGCCGGGGAAGATGTACTTGCGGAAGAACGGGCCGGTGGTGCCTGGCGGCGTCATGCGACCAATGGAATGGATCATCGCGAACCCATCATCGGTCAACCGGTCGCGCACCACATTGAAATAGTCATCAAAGTTGAAAACGCCGACATGCTCCATCATGCCGACAGACACAATGCGATCATAGGCGCCCTGATGCTCGCGATAGTCTTCGATGATGAACTCGACCTTGTCATCCAAACCGGCGGCGCTTACCCGCTCACGGGCGATCTTCACCTGTTCCGGCGAGACGTTGAGCGAGGTAACCTGCGCCCCGGCACGCGCCAGCATGATCGCCAATGAGCCCCAGCCACCGCCGATTTCCAGCACCCGCATGCCCGGTTCCAGTTTCAGCTTTGCGACGATGTGAATGAGCTTGTTGATCTGCGCCTGTTCCAGGCTTTCATGCTCCTCGGTGTAGAGCGCGCAGGAATAGTTCATCCCCTCATCGAGAAAGAGCCGGTAAAGCTCGGTCGATAGATCGTAATGGCTGCGCGCCTGCTTCTTGGCATTGGCCACATCATTGGCTTGCTGGCGGCGGCGCATCATCTTCCAGCCACGCCGCAGCAGCCCCTGCACGCGATATTGCGCCAGCGGCGCGCGGTTGACGGAGAAGAGCGTCAAAAATTGATGGATGTCCGAGCCATCGTCAAAGCTCAGTTTGCCATCCATATAGGCTTCAGCAGCGGCAAGCTCGGGATTGAAAAAGATCGCCCGCTCAGCTTTAGCGTCATGAAAGCGCAGCGCCACGTCAGGCCCGGGCTCCACACCGCCATAGGTGACGTGCTGCCCGTTGGCATGGGTCACATGAAGCGTGCCTTTGCGGACGAATTTCTGCAAAAGGTTCGATAGGATGGGCATGAGGTCGTTGTCTCGCTTACCTGGCTCTTGCGGTCCAATATGCGCCTTGGCGCAGCGCTTCTCTAGCGAAGGTTGGCAAAGAACGCCACGTCAAGGTTCACCTGCCCTGGCAAAGCATCGACCGCCTCCCTACATGCTGGCCTTGGTTGCTTGACCGGCTGTTGGTTGACAGCGCGCGGCCAAGCTGCCAACGCACTCGACCACAGCGCCCGGCACCCTTGCCAGCAGGCAAACTGGGCGGGCGCGACCCCCGATGACGCCCCTTGCAACGCAGTTCGCATCCCAAAGAAGTCCGTGATTTATGGCCAAGCCCGACTTTTATGAGCTTCTCGGTGTTTCGCGTGATGCAGACGAGAAAACGCTGAAAAGCGCCTTCCGTAAGAAGGCCATGCAATACCACCCCGACCGCAACCCAGGCGACGCCGAGGCCGAGCAGAGCTTCAAGGCTGTCAACGAAGCCTACGAGGTGTTGCGCGATGAGCAAAAGCGCGCCGCCTATGACAGGTTCGGCCACCAGGCCTTCGAGCAAGGCGGCATGGGCGGCGGCGGTTTCGGCGGTGCGGGCATGGGTGGCGCCGGAATGGGCGACATCTTCGAAGAGATTTTCGGCGAGTTCATGGGTGGCGGTCGCCGTCGCTCATCGGGCGGCGCTGCGCGCGGCTCGGACATGCGCTACAATTTGGAGATCTCGCTGGAAGAAGCCTTTGAGGGCAAGACCGTCGATCTGGTCCTGCCGACATCGGTCTCCTGCGATACCTGCTCCGGTTCGGGCGCCAAGCCGGGAACCAGCCCATCGACCTGCTCCACCTGCGGCGGCATGGGCAAGGTGCGCATGAGCCAAGGCTTTTTTGCCATGGAGCGCACCTGTCCAACTTGCGGCGGACGCGGCGAGGTCATCAAGGACCCGTGCGACACCTGTTCTGGCGCTGGTCGGGTCACGCAGGAGCGCAATCTATCGGTGAACATCCCAGCCGGCATCGATGATGGCAACCGCATCCGCGTGGCCGGGGAAGGCGAAGCTGGCGTGCGCGGCGCGCCTGCCGGTGATCTTTACATCTTTGTTTCGATCAAGCCGCACGATCTGTTTCAGCGCGACGGCGCGGACCTTTTCTGCCGCGCGCCGATCTCGGTGGTGACGGCAGCGCTTGGCGGCTCCTTCGAGGTGCCGACGCTTGATGGCGCGCGCACGCGTGTGAAGGTTCCCGAAGGCACGCAGACCGGAAAACAGTTCCGTCTGCGCGGCAAGGGCATGCCGATCCTGCGGCAACGCGATTTCGGTGACATGTATGTGCAGGTACAGGTGGAAACGCCGCAAAAGCTGACCAAACGCCAGCGCGAACTGCTCGAAGAGTTCGAGGCCGAGGGCGGCGACCATAATCACCCCGAAATGAGTGGGTTCTTTACCAAGGTGAAAGATTTTTTCGGCGGGTAGCCGGATTAAGTGAGGGGCACATCGTCCCGGCCTGTGCCACCTTTTTGACCATGAAGGTGAGGCACGTCGCCGGAATCTCCCCAACAGGCTTGTTTCCTTGGACGTCATTGCTTTTAGACCGACCAGCAATCTGATCCGTTGCCTTGCCCTCGGTCTTGGTATCGCAGCGCCTGCACCCGCGCTTTCGCAGGACGCCAGCGACAGTGTTCTGCCACCTAATCCGACGGCGCGGCCTGATTTGGTCGGCACCCCTCCCGCTGATACACCCTCCGCCGAAGCGCCGAGCGATGAGAGTTCGATTGTCCTGCCGCCCAATCCGACGGCTCGCCCGACTGATACGGTCGAACCAGCGGCTGCACCAACTGTCGCCAACAGGGCCTGTTTCGAGGCTTTGCGCGCCGCGGGCGCCACATTCGACATCAGAGGGCGTCACGAGGGCGCTGGTCAGTGTGGCATCGACGATGCGGTCGCGCTGTCGGCCATTGATGGCGTCTCCCTGCAGCCTGCCGCCTTGCTGACCTGCGAGGCGGCGCTCACCTACGCCAATCTTTGGACAGAGATCAAAGCACCGCTGGCAGAATCCATCTTTCAGTCGGAACCGCAGACCGTGTTCGTCGCCGCATCCTACGCGTGCCGTGGCCGGAACAATGTCGCCGGTGCAAGGATGAGCGAGCATGCTTTCGGGCGGGCGATCGATGTTCGCGGTATCACGTTCGAAGACGGACAGGTCTGGTCGGTGCAGCCGCATCCAGAAGGCGCAGATGATCCCGCCGCGCGCTTCCAAGCGGCCATCCGGCAGGATGCTTGCGGTCCGTTTACAACGATTTTGGGCCCTGGCTCTGACGGGCACCATCAGGACCATATCCACTTCGACATTGCCCACCGTTCAAGCACCTACTGCCGCTAAGACAAATCGTTAAACGGCGAACGATCATGTTAACACTCTGACAAGGCTGCCGTTTGTTCGAATTTTAAAGAAGTGCGCCTAGGCTGTCGTAACGTTTTTCTTCCGCTGCACGAAGGCGCCCCGATGAGCACCCCTGCCGATATTCCCTTTGACGGGACGGCCACCGCACCGCGCGTCCTAACGCGTTCTCGCGCCGAAACCCCCACCGCCGCTGCCTGCTATACCTCGGTCGATGTCACAACACGCGACGCCATATTGGATCTCAAAGACGCGTGGCAACGCCTGGAACAGATTTCCGAGGGCTCGGCTGTTTTTCAATCCTTTGATCTCTGCTTGCCGTGGCTTGACGCCTATGTGTTCGGTGAGGCGCCGACCCACCAGGCACATGTTCTGGCCTTCTACAACCAAGCCGGAGCGATGATCGCGCTGGCGCCCTTTGCACAGAAGATTTCGGGGCTGGTCAGCATGGCCGAATGGATCGGCGATCCGCTGGTGCAGTATGGCGACATTCTGATGGACCCGGCAGCCGATCGGAAGGCGCTGCGCACAGTACTAAGCGACGTTCTCGGATCGTGGCGCGTCGGTGGCATGCATTTGCGCAATGTGCGCGAGGATTCGCGGATTGCACAGGTCCTCGACCTATCGACAACCGCTGTCGGCGAAGCACGCGAAGCCGCCCTGGCTGACTTCACGCAGTTTGACGATGTCGAGGGCTATTTCGCGACCTTTTCCAAGCGTTCAAAGAAAAACCGCAAAACCAAACGTCGGAAACTGGCGGAAAAAGGCGAGCTTTCGTTTGACGTCGTTAAAGCTGGACCGGAAGGCGCGGAGTACTGTGCACTTGCGCTGAAATGGAAAATTGCCTGGCTCGCCGAACGTGGGCTTTCGAGCCGCGCCTTCATGGACAGCCGTGCCCTCGCCGCGCTGCAGGACGCGTGTGGTCGGGAAAGCGATCACAACCCCATCCATCTGTTCATCCAACGTTTGAACGGTGAGCCCGTGGCCATCGAGGTCGGGTTGCTCGGACCGCTGGGTAATGCAGCTTTCATGGGTACCTACGACCCGGCCTATGAAACGCTCAGCGCTGGCAAAGTGCAGATGGAATCATCGGTAATTCATGGCTTCGACGAGGGTTGGGCGGGCTATGACATGCTCGCGCCGATGAGCGAATACAAACTAAGCTGGTCAAACCGGACAGTCGGCGTTGCCGATCACATCATACCAAGCGGCATGCTCGGCATGATCTATCGCGATGGCTATTTGCGCGGCGCCCGGCCTTTGATGAAAAAAATCTGGAACGCGCTTCCGGCATCGCTGCGTACGATGGCCCTGCGCAAGGGCGGTGGCCTCGCCGCGCTTTAGCGTAGATGCTCCATTTCTTCCGCAGGCTTCATCACGTAGGCCCGACGGTTTTCTCTCTTTGGATTCCCGCACGCTCCGGTCCTTCGGACCGACCGCTAAGCGGGGAAGATCCTTCCTTTTTGGGCAGGCGCTCTGTTCCTTCGAACCGACCGCTTAGCGGGTCAAACACTCACATTGTAAGCTG
>JBKAGN010000059.1:0-21065 GCA_046290415.1 Hyphomicrobiales bacterium | reverse complement strand
GGGTTCAACCTGTCGATCTGGGATCGCCTGTTTGGCGTCTACACGCAGGATCCCGTGATGGGGCAGCAGGGCATGACCATTGGGCTTGCCGAGCATCAGAACCGCGAGCCGACCGGCCTGCTGTGGAGCCTACTGCTGCCGTTTCGGACCTACCAAAAGGTCCACGCGCCCGATCCCTTGATGGATGACGGGGCGGTTAAAGCCCCAGCGGGTCGAGTGGAAACGCCGTCAACATGATCGTTTCCAAATCGCCTGAAGATTCCAGGCGGATCAGTGCTGCGTTGAGCGCCTGAACAAGCTGGGACTGGCCACGCGGCACCGCAAAGGCCAGGCCCTCGCCAAAATAGGTGACCGAGAAGATGGGCGGAGCAACATACGCGCAACAATCGCCCGACCGGTCGCTGGCGAGCCAGAACGCAAGGTCGATCCCGTCGCCAAAAGCGTGGCTGATATCCTCGTTTCGCAAGGCGCGGAACATGTCCTCGCCGGCGGAGAAGGTTACGATCTCTGCATCGGCATAGGTATCGCGCAGGAAGGCCGCGTGCGCGGTGTTCTCAACAACGCCGATGCGCGCGCCATCGACCCAATCTGGGTTCTCAGCATCGGCACGCGCGCCGATGAAACGGGCCGCGAAACGGTAATAGGGCAAGGAGAAGGTGAAGCGCTCGGCGGTGTCGCGGGTGACCGCTAAGCCCGCCGCCAACACCAGATTGTTCGGGTCGTCTTGGACGGCTGCAACAACTTGATCGAAGCGGCGCGCCTGCAACGTGCAGGGCAAGTCCAGCGTGTCGCAGATCGCGCGGATAAGATCGATATGCACACCGGCCAAACGGCCTGTTCCATCCAGAAAAGCGAAAGGCGGGAAATCATCGGCCACGACGAACCGCAACACCGGCCCCGGCATCGGCTCGGGCAGCGCGATGCGCGCGCGCGGGTTGATAAAGCGCAGATCCGACAGGCCCATCGGCGCGGCGTCGGACCCGTTATCTTCCAGGACAACATCACCCTCTAACCCTGTTTCGGCCTGCTGTGCCGTCGCCAACAGGGGACATGCCACCAGAGCGAGGAAGGCTGGAATGAGGAGGCGAAAATAGCTGCGCACGCGTGCCCGCTTGGGTTGAGCGATGAGGAGACCGGTCCCCTATAGCGCCCCGGTTGCGAAGCTCAAAGGGCGAATTGTTGGCGGCGCGCCGACCCCCCGTGAACATCCCTAGGCACTGCCCCCGATGCGCAGGACCGAAGAAGTCGTCAGTGTGGCTTTGGGCACGTTTGGTGGCCCTCGCCGCTTGGCAACTTTTTGCGGCAGGGTTGGTGGCGTTGGGGGTTGAGTATGCGTGGGCTTTCGGGCGCCAGCGAAGCGAGGGTATCGCCTGTATGGCCGTCGAAAGGGTCGGCATCTGCTGACTTGACGTCGGCTGGCTTGGGGTCGGCTGGCTTGGGGTGGAGAGAGACCGCCAGAACCGATACGCTCAAAGCAAAGCTTGTCCGGCCGTTCAAACTCAAATCCTTTGAAACCAAACATCGCGCGCCGCAAAAGCCCGCGGTCAAAAGTGCCATCCCGTTGGGGTGGTCTTCCGCGCTTCCGGACCCCGATGCCAGCTTGCGGGCGCTCGCCAATAAAGCCCGCTACATGCCGCTGAGGCGTGCAGATGGGGCGCGTGGTGCGGTCTATGAGGATACGCCAGCTGCGCGCGCGACCGTCGCGCGGCTGATGGAAAACCACCCAAAGGCCTCGGACCTTCTGTTTCTTGCACCGCGCGGCCATGTCCAGGCGCTCTGGGCCGATCATCTCGGGCCGGACCTAACCCGATTTTCACAAACGCATCTGGCCAGAACACAGCCTGAGATGAGTGCGCGCGAAACCTTGGTGCGCCGTCAAACTTTGGCATTTGCCGGTATCGCGCTTGGCCTCGCGCTTTGGGCATTGCTCGCCGCACCCAGCCTTTTGGTCGTGCTCAACATGTTTTTTGGCGGTCTCTATTTCACTGTCGGGGCAGCGCGCATCCTTGCCGCTCTCAGCCCCGTGCCACGACGGGTACGTTACCGGCCTTTGGCCGAGCGCGCGGCGCATGGCGACCTGCCGATCTATTCGGTTCTGGTTCCGATGTACGACGAAGCGGCGATGGTGCCGCAACTGATTGCCTCGCTGCGGGCGCTCGATTATCCAACGGACAAGCTGGAGATTTTTCTGCTGGCCGAGGCTGACGATCAACCGACCCTTCAAGCGCTCGCTCGCCAGACCTTGCCCGGGCACATGGCCGTCATCCGCGTACCGCCGAGCGCGCCGCGCACCAAGCCCAAGGCCCTCAACTACGCGCTGCCGCTGACACGCGGTGCGTTCCTCACCATCTATGATGCCGAGGATCGGCCCGAGCCGGACCAATTGCGCAAAGCGGTGGCTGCGTTTTCCAAAGACACCGTTAGAAGCAGCGCACGCCTCGGCTGTGTCCAGGCGGCGCTCAACGTCACCAACGGGCGCAAAACTTTCCTCTCGCGACACTTCGCTTTGGAATATATGGCGCTGTTCGATGTATTTCTGCCGGCCCTTTCACGCCTTGATCTGCCGATCCCGCTGGGCGGGACATCAAACCATTTCCGCCGCTCAGCTCTTATCAAGGCCGGTGGGTGGGACCCCTACAATGTGACCGAAGATGCCGATCTCGGCATCCGGCTGGCGCGGCTTGGCTACACCACGCAGATGATCAATTCGACGACTTATGAGGAGGCGCCGACGCGGTTTGGCCCGTGGATCAAACAAAGGGCGCGTTGGTTCAAAGGCTGGTGGCAGACCTGGCTGGTGCACATGCGCCACCCTCTGCGCTTGATGCGCGAGTTGGGCGCTCCTGGGTTTCTCACCTTTCAAACCATCATGCTCGGTGTCCTGATCTCCGTGCTGATCCATCCGTTCTTCCTGCTCATGACCCTGTGGGCGATGAGCGGGGTCGGCGGGCCGCTTTACGCGGCCGCCAGCGGTACTGGACAGGTTCTGATCACCTTCAATCTCGGCAACTTCGTCATTGGCTACTTGGCAACCGCCATGCTCAGCGGCGCTGGCGCGGATCGGCGCGGCGTCAAACATATCCTGCCTGTGCTGCTCACCATCCCGCTCTACTGGGTTTGCCTGTCGGCGGCCGGGTTCTTGGCGCTCTGGGAGTTGATCCGACGCCCACACCATTGGAACAAGACGCCGCATGGGGCGGGATAGCAGGATTGGCGTTGGCGCTCTGGGCGGTTGTGCCGAAGGCACAGAGCCAATGCATCAGAGTGCAACTGAGCGACGATGTTCAGTGCCAGCGCTCTCGGCATTTGCTGCGCAAACGCCTGCCGCGCGTTCCGCCAATCGCTTTGCGATTGGCTATGGAGCGGGTGAAGGGAATCGAACCCTCGTCGTCAGCTTGGGAAGCTGCTGCTCTACCATTGAGCTACACCCGCATGCGGTTGCTATGTGACAGAGCCTGATGCCTGGCGCAAGAACCGCGCACTGCCCTGGTCAGTGGCTCTCTGCTTTGTTCACCAAACACTGACAGTCAGTCGAATATTGACGGCCTTATTGATCACAAAGATCAACGCTATATCTGCCTCCAGAGCAAACCAATGCTGGCAGAGGAGCCGGAGATGATCAAAGAGATCAAAGGCCTGCATCACGTCACATCGATGGCGGCTGATGCGAACACCAACAATCAGTTTTTCACGCAGACGCTTGGCCTGCGCCGGGTGAAGAAGACCGTCAATTTCGACGCGCCGGAAGTGTACCACCTTTATTATGGCGACGAGGTCGGCACGCCAGGTTCGGTGATGACCTATTTTCCCTTCGGTCGAATGCCACGCGGTGAGCGCGGGGCCGGCGAAGTGGGCGTGACCGAGTTTGCCGTGCCGACAGGATCGCTTGGCTACTGGAAAGAGCGACTTGGCAAGGATGGCGTTGCGGGCCTGGCCGAAGAAACCGCCTTTGGCGAGCAACGGCTTGCCTTTGACGGGCCTGATGGTGATAGCTTTGCTTTGGTGGAAAGCGACCCGCAAGAGCGCACACCATGGACCGGCGCTGATGTGCCGGAAGATGTCGGTATTCTCGGCTTTCGCGGCGCGCGATTTGCGTTGCGCAGTACCGAGGCCACCGGTGAGCTTCTCACCTTCATGGGCTACCAAAAAGCGGAGACCGACGGCGACCTCACCCGCTATGTCGTCGAAGGTGGCAACGCCGCCGATACGATCGACCTGCACACCGTCGCTGGCGCGCCGCTCGCGGACCAGGGTGCCGGATCGGTGCATCACATTGCGTTTGCGGTTGAGAACCGGGCGGCGCAACTTGAGGTGCGCAAAGCGCTGTTGGACACCGGCTATCAGGTCACGCCCGTCATCGACCGCGATTACTTCTGGGCGATCTATTTCCGCACGCCCGGCGGGATTCTGTTTGAGGTCGCGACCAACGAACCGGGTTTCGATCGCGACGAGGACACCGCCCATCTTGGCGAGGTGCTGAAATTACCAACACGCTACGAAGAGCATCGCGCGCAGATCGAAAAGATCCTGCCGCCGATCGAAGACTAGGAGCGTTCACGATGTCAACAGAGTCCTATCACGCGCTCACAACTGCACCGGAACCGGGCAAACCGCTGCTGTTTGCCTTTCATGGCACCGGCGGTGATGAGCACCAGTTCTTCAACCTGGCAACCTCGTTGGTACCGGGCGCTGGTGTTGTCTCACCGCGCGGCGATGTGTCGGAGATGGGCGCCAACCGCTTCTTCCGGCGCACCGGCGAAGGCGTCTACGACATGGACGATCTGGCAAAACGCACCGCGCAGATGATCGCCTATGTCGAATCCTTCAAGGCGGAGCACCCGGACAGCCCGGTTTATGGATTTGGCTATTCCAACGGGGCGAACATCCTTGCCTCGGTTGTGCTGACGCGTCCGGACCTGTTTGACCGTGTCGGGCTGTTGCACCCGCTGATCCCTTGGGACCCGGAACCGGTTCAGGGTTTGCAGGGCCGCAAGGTGCTGATTTCAGCTGGTCGCCAGGACCCGATCACGCCATGGCCAGCCAGCCAGCGGCTGATCACCTGGTTCCAGGATCAGGGCGCGGATGTCAGCACCGCTGTCCACGAGGGCGGCCACGAACTACGCGAAACAGAGGTTGACGCGCTGGCGGTGCTCCTCACCGCTTAAGAAAGAGACCAGCGCGGGTTGATCCCATGCTGGTCATCCAAAAGGGGACTTTGGTTTCTACAGCCCGCGATCCAGGCTGACGGATGTCGGTGGCCGATGTTCCAGCGACGATCGGCCAGCTCCTGATTGCCGCGCAGAACAAGCGTCGAGCGGCGCGGGATCGAGCGGCGCACGGCGACTTCATGGGTCCGGTATGTGTCCCAATCCACGCGCACAAAGGTCATCGCCTGATCATAGGCCGGGTTGGTGGCGCGCAGATTGTTGACCACGCGCTCCTGGCGACGGCACGTGCCGCACCAGGTCGCAGAATAGTCGACAAACACCGTCTTGCCTTCATCCAACGCGCTCTCAATCATACCAGGCGTGTACTCGACGAAATCAGAGGCAGACGCAGCGCTTGGGGCCAATGTCGGCGCCAGCACCAGGGCCATGGCGGAGGTGAGAAACAGACGACGGTTCATGACAGATCTCCTTGCATCAAAGGGAAACAGATAGGTCTTGGAGCCAGATCGGCATCACATCGAGCGCCCAGCTTTCGACATAGTGGTGGACGCCGAGCAGCAACATCAGACCGACGGTAAAAAAGGTTGCGCCAATGGCAGGCTTAGCGCGTTCGGCAAGGCTCCGTAGGCTATCGGCGCGGGCACGGATCGTTTCGCGGGCGCCATAGCCAATGGCGAGGATCAAAGTCGATACGCCAAGAGCAAAAAACGTCATGATCAGCGTGACATAGAGAAGGTTCTGGCCCTGCGAGGCCAGCGCAATCGCGCCGCCGAGGGTTGGGCCAATGCAGGGCGACCAGACCATGCCGAGCAGCGCACCGCCCAGGAACTGGCCGCGCAAATCGGATGTGTCCATGTCGGCCATGCGGTTGCCAGCGCCAGCTGCCGCGCCCGCGGTTGCCAATTCGAACCGTCTGGAGAAGGCCGGCACCATCAAGACGAGCCCAAACGCCATCATGAGGACCGCGCCGATCTGCGCCAGCGATTCCTGCGTTAGCCCGACCGCGCTGCCAAAGGCGGTCACGGTGACGCCGAACAGCACGAAGGACAGGCTCATGCCAACGGCAAGCGCCAGCGGCCCGAAACGACTGGCGTTGAGCGCACCAACCAGCACAATCGGCAGCACCGGCAGCACGCATGGGTTGATCAGCGTCAGCAAGCCGGCGGCATAGGCGAAAATCAGGTCCATCATGTTGCATTGCAAGCCGAACGGCCTGTGATCAAGCGCCTGCCGGTCACGATTGGTTTACTGCCGCTTGGCGCGGCAGCTGGCTGTGCCGCGTCGTGCCGCAAAAATGGAACGCCGGAGAGGCCTTGAAGCGACCGGCCCTCTTACCCATAAGGCTTCAGACAGACCCCGTGCCGGCAAGGACCCCCATGCGCGAACAGGTTGAAGCCTTTATCACCAGCCGCCGCTTCGAGGTGGCCATCACCGCCCTCATCATTTTGAACGCGATCACGCTCGGACTGGAGACATCCGAAGCAGTGATGGCGCGGTTCGGACCGGTGCTGCTGTTCATCGACCGGGCCGTGCTCTGGGTCTTTGTGGTGGAACTGGCGCTGCGCTTCTACGTCTATCGCACCAAGTTTTTTCACGATCCCTGGCGCATCTTCGACTTCGTCATTGTCGGCATCGCGCTCATGCCAACCACGGGTAGCCTGTCGGTGTTGCGGGCCCTTCGTATCCTGCGCGTGCTGCGGCTGGTTTCGATGGTGCCGTCACTGCGCCGTGTGGTCGGCGGGCTGATTGCCGCGCTGCCCGGGATGGGCTCGATCACAGTGCTTCTGACGCTGATCTTCTACGTTTTCTCGGTCATCGCGACCAAGCTTTACGGCACCGGAGAAGGCGCCTGCGAGGCCGTGGAAGGCCGGTGCGCGCAGCTGGTCGAATGGTTCGGCACACTGCCCGCTTCGGCCTATTCGCTGTTCCAGATCATGACGCTGGAAAGCTGGTCGATGGGCATTGTGCGCCCGGTGATGGAGGTCCACCCCTTTGCGTGGACGTTCTTCATCCCGTTCATTCTCTGCACGACCTTCACGGTGCTCAATCTCTTCATCGGCATCATCGTTTCGGCGATGCAAGCCGAGCACGAGGCGACCGCCGAACAGGAACGCGCCGACTTGCACGAAGAGCAGAAGGTGATTTTGACCGAGCTGCGCGCACTGCGGTCGGACGTTGCTGAGCTGAAGAAGGGGTAGGCGCTCTCCGCTTCAAGGACGTCACCCTCGGCCTTGTGCCGGGGGTCCATTTCAATGCGCGTTTTGGCAACAAAGCTGCCGCCGAAAGGCCTGTGGAATGGATCCCTGTGACAAGCACAGGGATGACCCCCCTGTAGTCTACCGAAAATGCTTGGACAGCTTCAGGCCTTGGGCCTGATAGTTGGAAACGCCACCCGCGCCATAAAGCGTGGTCGGTCGCTCCCGCATCGTCTCGAACACCAGACGCCCGATCATCTGACCATGCTCGACCAGAAACGGCACCTCGCGGGACCGCACCTCAAGCACGGCGCGGGCCCCTTTGCCATCGGCTTCCGGTGCGCCAAAGCCTGGGTCAAAGAACCCGGCATAATGCACACGGAATTCTCCGACGAGCGGATCGAACGGCACCATCTCCGCGGCGTAGTCTGCCGGGACGTGAACCGCCTCGCGGGACACCAGAATGTAGAATGCTGCCGGATCGAAGATCAGGGATTGGGAGGCGTCGGCATAAAGCGGCTCCCAATAGGCCTCGCGATCAAGGCCGGCTTTTTCGTCGACTTTCACCAGGCCGCCAGGGCGTTTGGCGCGGTAACCGATCAAGCCGTCTTCACCACCTTTCAGATCGATCGATACGGCAAGCCCGTTTTGAAACTGAGCCGGCGCGCCTTCGACCAATCCAAGGCGCTGGTCGAGGCTTTTCAGCTCCTTGTCGGACAGCAGCGTGTTGCCACAGCGAAAGCGGATCTGGGACAGCCGAGACCCCGGCTTCACCAGGATCGGAAAGCTCTGCGGCGCGATTTCCAGATAAAGCTTGCCGACATAGCCTGATGGAATCTGATCAAACACCGCCCCGCCGTCAGTGATGACTCGGGTGAAAATATCAAGGCGCCCGGTGGAGCTTTTCGGGTTGGTGGCTGCGCTAACTTCCGGCGGTAGCGCCAGAGCCTCGTTGAGCTCCACCAGATAGATGCAGCCGGTTTCAAGCACCGCGCCGTTCTCCAGAGGCATCTGGTGCAATGCGATCTCATCAAGCCGTTCAGCCACGGTGCGCCCGGCGCCTGGCAGGAAACTCGCCTTGATGCGATAGGCGGTCTGACCGAGCCGCAAATCAAGGCTTGCCGGTTGCACCTGATCATCATCGAGCGGTGTGGCATGGGAAATGGCCCCGGCCTCGACCATCGCACGAATGTCGTGGTCGGGCAGGATGCCGTCATGCGGGCCGAAGGAGGGAAGTGTGGCACTCATCGTGCCTGACTGTTTTCGCAAAGCGGCGCGCGAGTCCATCGCGCGCCGGCCACCATACACAGCTGGTTTATGCTAAGCGGGCGCGTTTTGTTCGATAAAGCGGACAAACGTTCGTCTTGACGAACGATGTGGCTGTGATAGTCGGTCAAGCAGCCCATGAGGAAGCACCCGATGACCGATCCATCACGCCCTGCACTCGCTCTGCGCCCTGAAACCAACCTTGTCCATGGTGGCACGCTGCGTTCGGGATTTGGCGAGACCTCTGAAGCGCTCTTTCTGACACAGAGCTTTGTCTATGACAGCGCCGAGCAGGCCGAAGCGCGATTCCAGGGCGATGAACCGGGGTTCATTTATTCGCGCTTTTCCAACCCAACAATCAAGATGCTCGAGGACCGGCTCTGCCTCCTGGAAGGTGCCGAAGCGTGCCGCGTCACCGCGTCGGGCATGGCGGCGGTGACAGCGGCGATGCTTTGCTCGCTGTCGGCTGGCGATCATGTGGTCGCCGCGCGGGCGCTGTTCGGCTCCTGCCGCTACGTGGTCGAAGAGCTTCTTCCTCGGTTTGGTGTTGAAACCACGCTGATCGATGGTCGCGACCTGGAGGCCTGGAAAGCCGCGCGGCGCCCCAACACCAAGGTTTTCTTCCTGGAAACGCCCTCCAACCCGACGCTGGAAGTGATCGATCTGCAGGCGGTGGCTGACATTGCGCACGACGGCGGGGCAAAGCTCTACGTGGATAATGTGTTTGCCACGCCGCTCTACCAGCGTCCGATGCAGTTCGGCGCTGATGTGGTGATCTATTCGGCCACCAAGCACATGGATGGACAGGGCCGCTGTCTGGGCGGCGCGGTGCTCGCCTCGCAAGACTGGATCGACGATCATCTGCACACGTTTCTGCGCCAGACCGGACCAAGCCTATCGCCCTTCAATGCCTGGGTGATCTTGAAAAGCCTGGAAACCTTCGCCCTGCGGGTGAACCAGCAGACGGACACTGCCTCGACACTGGCCGACCGGTTGGCGGAGCATCAAAAAGTGGCGCGGGTGTTCTATCCGCACCGCAAGGACCATCCCGACTATGCCGTCGCCGCAGAACAGATGGTGCGCGGTGGCACGCTCATCGCGTTCGAGGTCGAAGGCGGCAAAGCGGACGCGTTCGCCTTTCTCAACCGGCTAAATATCATCAAGATTTCCAACAATCTGGGCGATGCGAAGAGCCTGATCACCCATCCTTCAACGACGACCCATCAACGGCTTGACGAGGCCGACCGGCTCGACCTTGGCATCCATCAAAATCTGGTCAGGCTTTCGGTTGGGTTGGAGCATGTCGATGATCTCTGGGACGATCTCAACGCCGCGCTAGGCTAGGGCTTGAACGTCTGCCAGGCCATTAGGATGCGAGCGATGGCGGTGAGCATCACCAAGACGGTGAAACCATAGGCGAGCCAGGGGAACCAAGTGGGCACGAGGCAGGCAACAACAAAGACCGCAATCGTCTCGGTTCCCTCGGCCAAGCCGCCGGTGAAATAGAGCGATTTGGAGCCGCGGCGATCGGTGCTCAGGCCATGCTTTTCCGCCAGGATCGCGTAGCCCAAAAACGATCCACCGTTGATGTAGAAGCTGAACAGCATCGCGCAGGCGGCAACCGCGTTCGCGGCAGGATCGGCGATCGCAAAACCCAGCGGTACAGCAGCGTAAAAGGCGTAGTCACACACGATATCCAGATAACCACCGCGATCGGTTTTCTGGGTTGCGCGGGCAACGGCGCCGTCCAAGCCATCGGCGAGCCGACTTGCCAAAACCAGAGCAAGGCCAGCCCAAAAGGCCTGCAGCGCAATGGCCACGCCGGCGGCCAGACCAAGTGCCAAACCGATCAGCGTGATGTGGTCGGCCGTCAGCCCGGAGCGGGCAAGACCACGCCCCAGCGCGTTAAGCGGCGGATCGATGATTGCGCGCATTCGACCATCAAGCATGGTGGCAAGCTTTCAGTGGTTGTGTTGGCCTTCGGTTAGGCGTTGAACAGGCATGGCGCAAGCAAAGCCAGCCACGGCTCCTTGGCTTGTGAACAGGCGTGACAGGCTCTGCCCTGTGTGGGAGACTGGCGCCTATCGGAATTATAGGCTGCGAGGCAGAGAAAGGCCCGGTTGGGTTGGCGCAATGTACCAGGCGGTGACGAAGAACATCCAAGTGACGGTGGAACCGCAGTTTTTGCCGGACGAGTCGGACGTGGATGCGAGCCGCTTTTTCTTCGCCTATGGCGTGGAGATCGCCAATCTCGGCCGGTCGATCATCCAGGTGCGCACGCGCTATTGGCATATCACAGACGGTCTGGGGCGGGTGCAGGAAATCAGCGGCGCCGGTGTCGTCGGCGAGGAGCCGATCCTGCATCCCGGGGAGAGCTATCGCTACACGTCCGGCTGCCCGCTCGACACGCCGACTGGGATCATGGTTGGTCATTATGGCGTTGAGACACTGGAAGGCACACGCTTCAAGGTGGAGATTCCAGCCTTCTCGCTCGATGCGCCGTTCTTCGAGCGCACGCTGAACTAGGTCCACCCAGCTCTCCATGTTCAATCCCGGACCGATCTTTCTGATCATCGGCGCATTGTTGGCGACGCTGGGCGTGGCGATGATGATCCCAGCGCTTGTCGATCTGGCCCAATCAAACAATGACTGGGTGGTTTTTGCGGCCAGTTCGCTGGTGACAACGCTCGTTGGCTTGGGTCTGGCGCAGACCGGGCGTGGCCGGCCAGCGATCCTGTCCTCACGCCAAGCGGTGTTGATGACGGTCGGCGCTTGGACGGTGTTGCCGGCCTTTGCCGCCCTGCCGCTGCTCTGGTCAGGCGCAACATCGACCTATACCGATGCGTTTTTCGAGGCGATGAGTGGGATCACGACGACCGGTGCGACCGTGATTTCAGGCCTGGACGATCAACCGCCTGGCGTTCTGGTTTGGCGGTCCATGCTGCAGTGGCTCGGGGGGCTCGGCGTCGTCGTGATGGCGGTCTCGATCCTGCCCATGCTGCGCGTCGGCGGTATGCAGCTCTTCAAGACCGAAGCCTTTGATACGCCGGATAAAATCCTGCCGCGTGCCACCCAAATTTCCGGTTCACTGATCGCCGTCTTTTCGGTTTTTACGCTTCTGTGCGCGATGGCCTACACGGCAGCCGGCATGACGTTTTTCGATGCCGTCAACCACGCGATGACGACCGTCGCCACCGGCGGCTATTCCACACGCGACGCGTCAATCGGTTATTTCCAGTCCGGCGCCGTGGAGCTGATCGGAATCGTCTTCATGATCCTCGGATCACTGCCTTTTTTGCTCTACGTGCAAGCGCTGCAAGGGCGGCCCATGGGTCTGGTACGCGACAGTCAGGTGCATGTGTTTCTCATCCTGCTGATCGCGTTTTCCCTGCTCGTCGCCCTGGCGCTCGATCCCCTGACGGCTGAGCGCGGCGTTCTGGCCGATCTGCGCGTTGCGACATTCAACGTCGTCTCGATCATGACCGGCACCGGTTATGCTTCGGAGAACTATGGCCAGTGGGGCGCCATGCCGGTGATGGTGTTTCTAGTGCTCACCCTGATCGGCGGCTGCGCTGGCTCGACCGCCTGTGGCATGAAGATTTTCAGGGTTCAGGTGGCGCTGAAAACCGTCACCCAGCATGTGCGGCGCCTTGCCTATCCGCACGGCGTGTTTGTGATGCGCTACAATGGACGACCGGTGGATGGCTCGGTTGTCTCGGCTGTGATGAGCTTCATCTTCCTTTATTTTCTGCTGATCGGTGTGTTGGCCATCGCGCTGATGGCGATGGACCTTGATCCACTCACCGCCTTTTCCGGCGCGGCCACCGCTATTGCCAATGTCGGTCCAGGCCTGGGCGAGGTGATCGGGCCGGACGGCAATTTCTCTACCTTGCCCGATCTGGCCAAATGGCTGATGGCATTGGCGATGCTCGTCGGACGCTTGGAGCTCTTCACCGTGCTGGTGTTGATCCTGCCACGCTTCTGGCAACGGTAGAGGGTTGAGACGCGCGCTCGAACGGAAAACCGGTTCCCACTTTTCCTGAGCGCGCTTTGGGCCATGCTCGTCGGACGCTTAGAGCTCTTCTCCGTGCTGGTGCTGATCCTGCCACGCTTCTGGCAGCGCTGAGCGCCGAGGACCTATTCGGCTGGTGTCAGCGCCCGGCTTTCGCTTTCGCCATCATCAGCCAGCCTGCGGCCAAAGAACGTTCGCAGGACGATGCCAATGTCATCGCCGACTTTGAGCAGTGAGGGCACCAAGATCATGACAAACAGGGTCGCAGTGCCCAGGCCAAAGGTGATGGTGATCGCCATCGGCAACAGGAATTGCGCCTGCAAAGACGTTTCGAACAGCAGCGGTGAGAGCCCACCCACCGTGGTCAGCGAGGTCAGGAGGATGGCGCGGAAGCGATCCTGTGTTGCCTGGACCGCCGCTTCGGCAACGCCCATGCCTTCTTTCAACCGGTCATCAAAGCGGGAAACCAAGATGATCGAGTTGTTGACCAATATGCCCGCCAGTCCCAATAGCCCGATCATCGAGAGAATGGTGAGCTGGAAGCCCATGACCCAATGGCCCATGATCGCGCCGACAATGCCGAATGGGATGATCATCATGACCGCGATCGGGCGCCAATAGCTGGCAAAAACCCAAGCCAGGATGATGTACATGATGCCAAGCGCCAATAGGCCGCCAAGACCGAGATCGGCAAACGCTTCCTGGCGCTCTTCGGCGCGGCCGGAGAAGGTGAAATCAACGCCATGTGTATCGGCAACGCGTTGCAGATCGCCAGCGCGAAGCGCAGCCTCGATCTCGCTGTTGGTGGTCACCTCGATGTCAACATCTGCCGTAACGGAGACCGTCGTGCGGCCATCACGGCGCTGGATGACGGAGAAGCCTTGCCGATCTTCCAGGTTCACCACCTCGGTCAGCGGCACATAAACGCCCGATGGCGAGCGCAGCTCCAAGGTGCGCAGCGTGCCGGTGCCGCCCTCACCCAGGTTTTGGCGCACAACGATGGCGATTTCCTCATCCGGGAACGGCAGATTGCGGGCGGTCCGACCGCCAACAGCATCGCGGATTTGCGCGCCGACGCCGTCTAGCGTGAAGCCCAGCGCCTCGCCGCGCTCCGTGAGCGTCAGGATGATCTCCGGCTTGCCATAGGGCAGGTCGTCATCAACGCCAGAGACGCCGGGAAACTGCGTGAGTGCCTCCTGCAGGTCAGCGGCTGCCGCCTTCAGCGTAGCGGCATCGTCGCCGAGCAGGCGGATATCCAGATCGCGTCCAGGCGGACCACCTCGACGCTCAAAGATCGAGATGCGCTCTACGCCCGGCAGGTCGGGGACGGCGCGGCGCCAGGCGCGGACGACCTCGGGTGTGCGGATCGACCGCGCCTCCGAGGAGGTAAGCTCCACATCGATGGAGGCGAAATTGTCGCCGCGATTGCGGCCAGACGAGCCATAGGTCGCGTAAGCTGACAGCACCAATGTGTCTTCACCGTCGAGATTGGCCGTCAGCTGTTCGTCGGTCGCGCGCAGCGCCTGATCGACCCGCGCCAGCGTGGCCAGCGCAGCCTCCTCCGAAACGCCCGGCGTGAACGTGATCGACGCGGTGATGTTTTCAGCCTCGGGCGAGGGGAAGAACACAAAGCCCACATGGTTGCCGCGAATGACGCCGACAATCAGGATCAGCGCCGATACGCACACGGCAAGCGTCACGTAGCGCCAAGCCACAGCGGTTTTGACGATCAGGCGAAACGGGTTGTCGCGCACCCAGCCGAAGCCGGTATCGAAGCCGCGACGGAACCAACTCTTGGCGTTCACGTCGTGGATCGAGTTGGTGAGGTCGCGTTGGCGTTCACCGCGCAGACGCCAAAGTTCGATCAGACCAGCCAAGGCAAAGGCGGCCACGGCGATGGCGAGGGCAAGCACCGGCGTTTGGGCCAGCGGGTGGGCGTTGATGATCGCTGCGATCTCACCGAGACCAACCGCGCCTGCCAACGGCGCCTGGTAGAGCACCAGTACCATAGGCGCGGCCAGAATAAGGGCGGTGAGGATAAGCCTGGTCCAGTTGGTGCCCCGCCGTGGCGTCGCACCCAACGAATGCGCCAAATGGCCCGGCAGAACGAAGAACACTTCAATGAGACTGGCGATCAGGACGGCGACCACGACCACCGGAAGCACGCCCATGATCTGGCCAATGGTGGACCCAACCAGCAGGATCGGACCGAAGGCGGCCGTGGTGGTGAGCATGGCGGCGATCACCGGCATCATCATGCGAGTGGCGCCATTTTCAGCCGCCTCATAGGGGCCATCGCCCATATCGAGCCGCGTGGCGGTGTGTTCCCCGACCACAATGGCATCATCGACGATGATCCCCAGTGTCATGATGAGCGCGAACAGCGAGATCATGTTGATCGACTCGCCGAACACGAACATCAGGCCAAGCGTTGCCATGACTGCGGTCGGAATACCGACAGCCACCCAAAAAGCGATGCGCATGTTGAGGAAGACGAACAGGATCGTAATGACCACCAACAATCCGGTCAGACCGTTGGTGACGAGCAGTTGAATGCGCTGCTCCACCGCCGTCGAGCGCAGATCGTAAATCGCCAGGTTCAGCGACTGGGGATATTCAAGCCGTGCCTGCTCGACCGTGGCGACCATCGCATCAGCGACGGCCAACACATCCTGCGAGGCTGACCGCGACACGTCCATGCGGATCGCGCGCTCGCCCTCAACAAAGCCTTGGCTCTGGCTGCTGTCATAGGCTTGGCGGATGTCGGCGATGTCACGCAGTTCGATGCGCTCGCCGCTTGCCTCACCGCGCACGACGATATGGCCAAGCGACTCGATGCTGTCGGCCTGGCTAAGGGTACGGATCTGGCGTTCCAGATCGCCATCAAGATTGCCCGATGGCAGATCGCGACTGTTTTGACCAATACTGCCAGCCACATCGGCAATGGTCAGATCGAGGCGGCGCAACGTCGCTGGGTCGATGGTCACGGCATATTCGGTGTCGCGCATGCCGGAAAAGCTGACCAAGTCGATATCGTTGGCGATCAAACGGTCGCGCAGATCGCGGGCAAAGCTTTTCAGCGCGTCTTCAGCGAAGGGACCGGAAATCGCGATACGGCCCACGCGATCGGCAAAATTGCTCGTCGTGATGACCGGCGTTTCGGAGCCATCGGGCAGAAGGGTGATACCGGCAAGCGCCTGTTCGACATCGGCCCGCGCCTCGACCATGTCGGTATCATCGGTGAAGTCGAGCCGCACTGAGCCGGAGCCTTCGCGGGCATAGGACACGATCTCGTCCACCCCGTCGATGAAGCGCACTTCCGGTTCGACGATGGTGAGGATGTTGCTCTCCACATCCTCTGCGCTGGCACCGGACCAGCTGATCGAAATCGTGATGTTCTTGGTTTCGATATCGGGGAAGAACTGGGTGTTGAGGTTGGCCAGCCCATAGATGCCAAAGAGCACCATCAACGCCATAACCAAGTTGGCGGCGTTCGGATGGCGGACAAACAGACTGATGACGCCCCGCCCGCCGGTCGGCCCCTCATTGAGGCGATTGGCGGCGGTGATGCGCGTTTGACGCAGGCGGGAGAGGGGTTGTTTGCTCATCCTCGCGCGCCCTAAGAGGCTGGCTGGACGCGGCGGACGGCTACGCCATCGCCAGCATCCGTCAACCGCGATGTGACGACCTCAGCTCCGTTCAAGCTGGGATCGCCAACCGAGCGGACCAGCGCGTTGGCGCCGTCCCAAGCAACCAGTTCCACCTCGCGGCGCTGCAAGCGATCTTCGACGACAATGAAGACATGGTCGGTGTTGTAGAGCGCGGTTTCTGGAATGCGCACCGTGTTGTCAAAGGCCTGATCGGCCAGCGACACTGAGACAAAGGCGCCGGGGCGCAGGTTGGCGGTTGTCTGCTCGGTTTCCAAACGCCCAAACAGCGCAACGCCGCCGGACGCCGCAGAGATGTCCGCGTCCAAGCGGTCGATGGTACCGGAAATCTGGACATCCTCACCGCCTGTCGACCAAGTGACGGCGATTGGTCGCCCGATCAGAGGCTCGGCCTCGCCAGCGAGGCGCCCGAACTGGCTGTCGGACAGGGTGAAACGGACATTGAGCGCGCTGTCATCGTAGATGGTCGCGACGACATCATTGACCGACACCAGCCGGCCGATCTCGACGCTTTCGGAGCGGATGACGCCGGTGAACGGGGCCAGCAGGGTGGTGCGTTCCAGATCACGCTCTGCCTGCTCCAGGCGCCATTCCAGCCGTGCGATTTGGGCGCGTTGCTGGTCCAGCCGTGCTTCTTCGATGCGAAGATTGGCCTCGCGCTGGTCAACCGCCTGCTGGCGTTGCGAGAGCGTCAGTTGACGGGTTTCAAGGTCGCGCTCGGTCAGCTGGCCGCGCGCAGCAAGCTGGCTGGCGCGCTCCAAATCGCGCTCGGCCAAATCGACCTGCTCGGTGGCACCTGTCAGTTGATCTCGTTCCAGTGCCGAGCGGGCTTCGGACTCCGCAGCGCGAGCGCGCGCTTCGGCAAGGTTCGCCTGCGCCTCGACGACCGCGCCTTCATAGGAAAAGCGGTCAATTTCAACCAGCGGCGCGCCAGCATCGATCCGGCGACCGGCCTCAAGGTTGGGGTGAACAGCCGTGATTTCACCGGCGACGAGGGCACGCAAGTCAACCAGACGACCGGCAACCACCTCACCAAACACTTGGATGGTCGGGCTATGGGTCGCGACCTGGGCGGTTTGCGTCAAAACCGGAACCTGGCGCTCAACGGCAGGGCGCTGCGGCACCTCTGGCCGACTGTCGATCAACCGCTGCATAACGGTCACCGCGCCGGCGATGATGGCCACAGCCAGAAGCGCGGAGATCAGAGTCTTGCCGGCCACCCACCAGGATGAGGGGCGCCGACGGGCCTGCGCATCCTCCAAGGTGACAAGATCGGTCTCATTATCACGGGTCGGATTGGGATCCGGGTTCAGCATCGCTCTTGCTCTTGGCGTATCGGGTGGGGGGATACCCTATTTACGCACCTATCCTTGCCATAGATGCGGCGGGGGTCAGAATTAAAGATTGGTCATGTTGCCCAAACAAAAAGGGGCCGGCGCATTGCCGACCCCTTTGCGTGGTTTCTAGAGCGCTTCATAGGTCTCAGGATCGAAGCGATACTGTTTGGAACAGAACTCGCATGTCACCTCGATGGCTCCGTTTTTGATCATCCCTTCATCGGGATCCTCGCCAAAGGTTTTCACCGTCGCGTGCACCCGCTCGGTCGTGCAGGTGCAGCGCTCTTGGACCGGCAAGCCCTCGAACACGCGCACGCCACGCTCATGGAAAAGCCGGAAGAGCAGTTGGTCGGACCCGGTTTGCGGATCGACCAGCTCAGCGGCTTCGATCGTGCCAATCAGTGCTTCGGCTTCACGCCAATGATCATGCTGATCGACGTCACCCATGTCGGTGCCGTCCGCATTGGGATCATCACCTGGATGCAGGTCGCGCACCGGAATGCGGCTGGTGTCGCGCGGAAGATACTGCGCGAGGAAACCGCCAGCCCGCCATCTGGCCTTGCCGCTATCACCGCGATCCACGCTCTGGGCGACGGCAAGCCGCACCAGCGTCGGGATCTGCTCCGACTGCAGGAAATAGGCCTGCGCCATTTCCTCAAGGCTTTTGCCCTGCATGGCCACCACGCCCTGGTAGCGGTTCATGTGCGCGCCCTGATCGACCGTGAGTGCCAAATGGCCTTCACCGAGAAGCTGAGCAGGATCGGTTTGACCGGCTGCCACGGCTGCGTCCAGACGAGCGTCATCGAACCGGGCCATGGCGCGCACGCTGTCCGGTGTTTGGAAGTCTACGACCAGCAGCGAAACGGGGCCGTTGCCCTGAGCCTGGACGATGAACCGGCCATCGAACTTCAAGGACGTGCCAAGCAACAAGGTCAGCGCAACCATCTCCGCCAGCAGACGCGAGACAGGCTCTGGGTAGTCGTGGCGATCCAACAGATCGTCGATGGCGCCGCCAAGACGGATCACGCGGCCGCGGACGTCCAAGTCCTCGACGGCAAAGGGCATGACGTGGTCATCGTCGCTGGCATGAAAGCTGGCCGGCGCGCGCGAGGTCGCGGCCGACGGTGTGCCAGAAAGCCGGGCGGGATCGGTCCCGCCGGGCGAAGGGGGGTTCGGTGTCATGGGATGTCTCATCGCTTAGGAGGGAGAGCGCGTTGGACGATCACGCGCTGTTGCTCCCTAAGATAGTAAAGCGTGCCTGGAATCCAAGCCGCGTCAGCGGTGCTGCCGACCAGCGGTGTTACTCCACCAGCCCGAAGCACCAAGCGAGCACGCCCTTTTGCGCGTGCAGCCGGTTTTCGGCTTCATCGAACACCACCGATTGCGGCCCATCGATGACGCTCGCCGTCACCTCTTCCTCGCGGTGGGCCGGCAGGCAGTGCATGAACAGCGCGTCGGGGTTGGCACGGGCCATCAGCCGATCGTTCACCTGGTAGGGACCGAGCAGATTGTGGCGGCGCTGCGCCTGGTCATCACCCATGGAAACCCAAGTGTCGGTAATGATCAGATCAGCACCCTCAGCGGCCTGGTCGGGATCGGTGGTGACCTCAAGTTTGGCGCCGGCGGCCTTAGCGTTGGCAACCGTTTCCGCATCGAGCGCCATTTCCGGTGGCGTCGCGACGACAATCGTCATGTCGATGTGGGTGGCTGCATCGATCCAGCTCTTGAGCACATTGTTGGTGTCGCCCGACCACATGATGCGTTTGCCGGCAAGCGAGCCGCGATGCTCTTCATAGGTCATGATGTCGGCCATAACCTGGCAGGGGTGAGAGACCTTGGTGAGGCCGTTGATCACCGGCACCGTGGCATGCTCGGCAAGGCCTTCCAAAAGCTCATGATCGAGCGTGCGGATCATAATGCCATCGACCATCCGTGAGAGAACCTTGGCCGTGTCGTGGACGCTCTCGCGCTTGCCAAGTTCGATCTCCGCGCCGGTGACCATCAGTGTCTGACCGCCGAGTTGACGCATGCCCACGTCGAACGACACGCGCGTGCGCAAGGACGGCTGCTCGAACACGAGCGCCAGCACTTTGCCGTCTAGGGGCTTGTCGGCGGCACCGGATTTCAGCGCGCGCTTGCGCTCATGACCATCGGACAGAATGGCCTGAAACGTGTCGGTGGACAGGGTATCAATATCAAGGAAATGGCGGGTCATAGGATCAGCCTGAATAGAAGACAGGAATGGGGTGGGGCGGTCTTACACGCCTTGGTTAGGACGGGCGCTCGTCGTCCAGCTGGCGCGCAGCCTCTTCCAGCGCGTCCATCGCAAAAGCGATGTCCTCGCGGGTGACGATCAGCGGCGGCAGAAGGCGCACCACATTGTCGCCAGCGGCCACCAAAAGAAGGCCCTTGGCGCGCGCCGCAGCCACAACTTCGCCAACCGGGATGGCGCATTTCAGACCCATCAGCAGGCCTTCACCGCGCACCTGCGTAAAGATGTCGGGAAAGAGATCGACCATCGCCCCCAGGCTCTGCGTCAGGTCGCGGGCGCGGGCCTGAACGGTATCGAGGAAACCCTCCTCCAGCACCACGTCGAGCACAGCGTTGCCGGCGGCCATGGCCATCGGGTTGCCGCCATAGGTTGTGCCGTGGGTGCCCGGCACCATCGCCGCGGCCACCTCCGCCTTGGCTAGGCAGGCACCGAGCGGGAAGCCGCCGCCAATGCCTTTTGCCACCGCCATGATGTCGGGCTCGATCCCGAGCCGCTGGTGCACGAACAATTGGCCGGACCGGCCCATGCCCGTTTGCACCTCGTCGAGGATCAGCAGCACACCATGCTTGTCGCACGCATCGCGCAAGCCGCGCAGGCACTGGTCGGGCACCGGGCGCACACCGCCCTCGCCCTGGATTGGTTCGATGAGCACGGCGGCGCAATCTTCGCGCGCGATGGCCTCATTGAGCGCGTCATGGTCGCCGAAGGCGAGGTTCTCAAACCCAGGCGCCGCCGGGCCAAAACCCTCGAGATAGGCCGGGTTGCCGCCGGCAGCTATGGTGGCCAGCGTTCGCCCGTGAAAGGCGCCTTGAAACGTGATGATGTTCACCCGTTCGGGCTGACCCTGATCATAGTGGTAGCGCCGCGCGGTCTTGATCGCGCATTCCAGCGCCTCGGCACCGGAGTTGGTGAAGAACACCTTGTCGGCAAAGGTCGCATCGCACAGCCTTTGGGCGAGCTTTCTGCCCCCATCGATCTGAAACAGGTTGGAGGTGTGCATCAGCTTCTCGGCTTGGGTTTTGATAGCCTCTACCAGATGCGGATGGGCATGGCCGAGTGCGTTGACCGCGATGCCGGAAACAAAATCCATGTAGCGTCGCCCATCCTCGTCAAACAACCAGACGCCTTCCCCGCGCACAAAGGTCTG
>JBKAGN010000058.1:0-21499 GCA_046290415.1 Hyphomicrobiales bacterium | reverse complement strand
GGTGGCGTCTAACCACCCCAGGCGATGCGTGCGGCGAGCGGTCGATGGTCGGAGGCCATACGAATGCCCGGTCCATCCAAAACCTCGGTGGACGCCACCCTTCCCGGCGCGCTCACCAGCACCCGGTCCAGCGGCAGAAACGGACGGCGAATGGGAAAGGTCGCAGGCGCCGGTCCGGCAAAATGCGCGCCAAGCACCTTTGGTGACAGCGCAAGCCCACCCCAGGGCCGCCACTCATTGAGATCACCGACCAGCGCGGTCGGTCGCGGGTGCCGCCGAAAGAGGTGCTGGCCGATCGTGCGCATCTGCGCGATCCGCAAACCCTGCCAGAGCGAGAGATGCGTCCCGATGAGCCTAAACGACTGCCCATCGCGCGTCGCGTCGACGATCACCGCGCCGCGATGGCAATGCCCCGGCAGATCAAGCAGGACGATGTCGTCGACTTCAAAGAACGGATGGAGAAAGATGATGACGCCCAGAAACCCATGACTGCCCTCGCCCCATCGGTGATCGGGGGTGTCATGCACACACCGAAGACCGGTCGCTTGCTCAATCTGATGCAGATCGAGAAGCCCGTCATGGGGCGGCACTTCCTCATCGGCTTCCTGGAAGATCAAAGCATCGCAACCCGGACGCCAAACCTCATCGCGCAGCACCGACAAAGTGCGCACCGGATCAACGATATCGTCATTGCCGCGGCAGCGGTGAATGTTCCAACTGATGCAATGCAACAAAGGCTCCACCCGGTCCGTGAGGGGCACGATTCGATGAGCAGCTTAGCATTGAACATCGGCGACGCCGACGACTGCCCCACCACCTAGGTAATCGAATCCCTTAACCAATCGCCTTGAATTGTCTCGAGAATTGCCGGGATTCCTGTATGCTTTTTCGATGGGAAATTTGAAGCGATTCACCTTCCTTGCATCAATTGCTGTCGTTGCGTTGGGCATCTTCCGCGAGGTTTTCGTGCTGTCCAACGGGCTTCAGACACCGCTCCAGGAACTGCGCCAGTTCGATCTCGACGCTGAAAACAACGTGCCAAGCTGGTGGTCATCCTCACTGATGCTGGCCTCGGCGATGGTTCTGTTTCTCTTTGCCAAGGCCGACGACAATCGCGGGCTTTTCCACTCCAAGATCTGGCTGCCCTTGGCCGTGGTTTTTCTGCTGCTTTCAATCGATGAATCGGCAAGCTTCCACGAAGCCCTGATGAACCCGCTGCGCACGGTTCTCGGCGCTGGCGGCATCTTCTACTATGCCTGGGTTGTGCCGGCGTTTCTGTGCCTTGCGCTTTTTGGCCTGTTGATCCTGCGCTCCTTTTTGCAGCTTCCAGGCAATATCCAATTCGCCTTCGCGCTGGCCGGCACGATCTATGTGTCGGGTGCCTTGGGCATGGAACTCTTCGGCGGGTGGCTCGACTATTCTGGCCTTCGCATGGAGACGATTTACAGCCTTTCGATCATTGTCGAAGAAACGCTGGAGATTACCGGGCTAACGCTCTTTTTGCTCGCGCTGATCCGCCTTGCCGAACGCCATGTCACGTTGCGTGTCAACGGTCAGGCACTGTCGGCGACCACCAAGGCCGAGGACCTCCCGACCGGCGCCAAAAACCTCACCGCCTGATCGGCAAGCTCGGTCCGGTGTGCTAGACACATGAGACCATAGGCCTGCACGCCTGATCAGCCGGAGACCATTCCCATGACGCCGAAGACTGCATCTGTGTTCGCCGCCATCGCGCTGGTCTGTATGGCAACCCCTGGCTTTGCCCAAAAAGGGCCGACCAACAACAGCGCCTCCTGCGAAGCCGCCGCTCAGGCTGTATGGCCGGAAGGGGTCATCGCGAGCGGCAGCGTATCCGGCCCGTGCCAAGCGGCGGACATGTCGCTGACGCTGACCAACGCCAGCGGCGACGTCATCTGGCACGATACCTTCCGCTCTAATCGGGTGTTTGAGTTCAACTCGGCAACCAATGCGGTGGAGATGCAGGCAACGCTTGAACTCTGGCTCTGCGACTATGCCGACATGCGCACCGCTGGCACCTTGCCCGAATGGTTGCCGGGCTGGGACACACCGGTTGGCAACGAGTTTCCGTTCTATGTCGATCTTGGCGTGACCCGCGATGCCTATATCGCGGCGCGCGAGGCCGATCGACCCATGGTTTGCTACGCCCAAGGCTTGGAAAGCGCCCGCTGCCTGATCATTGCACCGGGCGGAACAAGCGTCGAGACGCTCGGCGTGCAATCCTTCCCCGGTTAGCCGCCCGCAGGCCGCACCCTATAGCGTGCATAGACCGGTGCCATCCGTTCTTCGTCGGTCCGCTCGGGAAAAATCGCATAGCTCGGCGCCCAGATGCGTTCGACACGCTCGACCGCCACCGAGATGACAGGCCGGATTGGAAACGCCTCACCGGCCAACACCCGCAATACCGAGCATTCGTCGGCGAAGCGATCATCGCCTGGGGTCAGAATTTCCGCCCGCCCGCGCAGTTTGAACCCTTTCTGCTTGAAGACGTCGATGAAGCTCACGCAGACCGGCGGATGCGCGCGGACATTGTCAACACTGCCGGTCGAGGCGACATCGGCGATGATCAATCGGTTGGTGCCAAGCGGGCCGAAAATCTCTTTCGGGCTCACCGACGGCGCGCCATCTGGATCGACCGTTGCCAGCCAGCAAAGCACCGCCGCCTCGGCTTCGGCGATCACCGTTTTGGTCAACGCCACCGCCCGCCGGGGTCTGGCTGCGTTCTGATCAACCATAGCGGCTACCGTCCTTGCGGGTAAAAACCCAAGATCCGTCGACCATCACCGCTTTCAGGTCATCTTCCGGATACGAGCCTTCATCGCCGGGCGTGCGATCGCCAATCTCCAGATAGATCACCAGCGCGTCGGTGCGGTTGACCAGGTGATGGGCGCGTCCGCCCGCGGGAAACCCGGCGCACATGCCAGGCGAAAGAACCTCTTCGCCATCATCGGTGCGCAGCGTCGGCTCACCGTGCAGAATGTAAATCATCTCATCCTGCTTGGTGTGACGGTGCAACAAGGCAGATTCGGCCCCTGGCGCAAGCTCGGTAAGGTTCACGCCAAAGTTCGAAAGCCCAAACATGTCGCCAAGCTGACGCTTCTTACGACCGGAAACCCGCGTAGCGAACGGCTCAGGATAATTGGAAGGTTTGCTGCGCGGCGCGACCTCGCTGGCGACGACCGCAAGGGGTGGTGATGAGGTGGTCATGGGAAGTCCTCTAATAGGTCAGTATTACTGACATACTAGAGGATATGCACAAAAAAGCTCTTCCCCTTCCGTCGTAGGGTCATCAGGCACTAGCAATAGGCCAGGCGAAGGTCCGAGCGCAGCAGATCGAGCGGTCGGTTCAGCGCTTGGGATTCCATGCGCCCAACGATTTTCGGCACGTCGCGGTCCAGGAGCACGGCCATCAATGCCAACATCAACCAACCGACCAGACGCGATCGCGGCGCGACCGTCCACCAAATGTCCACCAGCGCGCCGTCACCAGCTGGTGAAACGGTCCAACCGCCAACCATGGTGTTGAAAGGGAAAGGGAAGTCGGGTTCTTCGGTGCGAAACCTTAGGACCACCGTGCGCGCCTCGGGTCGCCACTCCGTCACCTCTTCCTGCCAGCTCTGGCCTTGATGGTCGGTGCAGCGACGCACCGAACCCTGCGCCACATCATCGCCGGTCAGCATCTCAGAATTCGAAAGCCCGGCGCTGTAGCGGCGCATCGCGCCAAGATCGGCAACAACGCGCCACATCGCGTCGGCATTGGCTGAAACCGGCACGCGCACGCAGTGGCGATAGTGCCCGGGCCCGGCAGCCCGATCCTTCAGCGCGTGATAGATGCCAAACAGCTGGCCGAACGCGAAAAGCCCGACGCAGGCGGCAACGCCCAACGTCGCCATATGACCCCAGGGCGTCAGCAAGCCGGGAACCAGCACCAAAGGAACCGTGCCGACGACCCAGCCAATATCAAGCACACTGATGGACAGGGCCCAGCCAATCCGGAGCCGAGCCAAGGCATAGGCAATCAAACCGACGAAGCCGAACAGCCCAACGCCGACCGCCTGGAGAAGCCAAACAGGCATGGATCCGAGCCTCGTACCAAGCTCCTGCGCGCCGAAGAGAAACACAATCGCCGCGGCCAGCGAAAAGAGAATGTTCGCCGTCAATGCGACGCGCAAGATCAAAAACGAACGGGCCGATGGCAAAGGGTCGTGGGACATGGCTGGCTCCAACTTTATCTAAGTTTCAATTTTGAACTCAGCTAGAGTTGCCCTATCTGAGTTCACATGTCAAACTCAGATTCCCATCCGCCGGTCCGACACCGCGCGCCGGTGCCTATCGATCAATGCCCGATGGCGGCGGCGGTGGAGCTGTTCGGCGATCGTTGGTCGATGCTTATCTTGCGCGAGGCGTTTTATGGCGTCGTGCGCCATGCGGATTTCCGCGACGATCTCCGCGTCCCGCGTTCAGTGCTCACTGACAGGCTGAACAAGCTGGTGCACGATGGGTTGTTGGAGAAGACCGAGTATCGCGAGCAGGGTGCCCGCGCCCGCCATGCCTATGGCCTAACCACAAAGGGGCACGCCCTCGCCCCCACCTTCATTGCGATGACCGAATGGGGTGTCGAGCATTGTCTGGGCGGCCAATCGCCGGTCGACATCATTGATCGGGAGTCCGGACAAGGCCTGCGCGTCGCGCTGGTGGATGAGGATGGCAAAGAGCAACCGCTGAGCCGCATCGCCCTCAAGGTAAAAGGACCAGACTAGGCGTCTGCCTCACCGGCCACCAAAAGCTCCCGCACCAGCGGGTTGGGGAAAGTGCGCTCCATGGTGACCGCATAAAAAGTCTCAGCCAAATCCGGCAGTGGCGCGGCCTCGACCAGAAGGCCGGATGCCAGCTCGTCCTGCACGACAATGGGTGGCAGTACGGCCAGCCCAACGCCTTCACGGGCCAGCAGACGCATCATCGCCATATCATCCACTTCGGCGGCGATCTGCGGGCGCAGGTCAAGCCGTTCCATCCAAGCGTCGAACCCTAGGCGGACGCTGCTTTCGCTCGTCGGCAAGACAACCGGATGGGCGGCAAGCAGTGCTTCGATCGTCTGGCCAGAAATGCGCTCTGGCGTGCCGACCAGGCTGACGATCTGTTCGTCCAACCGGTGCGCCACGAAACTGGACAGCGCATCGCGTGGTGGTGGCTGGTTCATCAGCACAACATCCAAGTTCAGCGTTTCAAGACCGCGCAAGAGATCCTCCGCCCCTCCTGACCGTAGAATGAGGTCCACATCGGCGCGCCCGAGCAGCGGTTTGAGAAAACTCAGTTGAAAATTGCGCGATAGAGTCGCCAGCGATCCCACCCGCACAGCGCGCCGGGCCTGCCCCTCCTGGCGCAGCGTGGAGAGGAGTTCATCGCCAGTGGCAAAGATCGCATCAGCATGATCAAGCGTCAGGCGCCCCGCCTCGGTCAGGTGCAGCGCCCGACCCCGCCGCTCAAAAAGCTGATGGCCGAGTTGCTCTTCCAGCCGTTTGATCTGAACCGACAGCGCCGATTGCGACAGATTCAGCTGCTCGGCGGTGCGCGTCAGGTTGCCGGTATGGGCAACGGCACGGAAATAGCGCAGATGATTGTAATTAAGCGGAGCCATTCGTTCGTTTTAAGTGAACGTTTCAACCTAAACAATGTATTTTTCATGGGGGTATCTACGCGTTAATCCCCGCCGACTTTGCATCGAACACCGGCTGGAGACTCTCCTGTGTACGCACTTCTTGCCTTTCTCGCGCCGTTGGCGCTGATCGCCGCTGCCATCCTTGCCTTTCGCGGCCCGGCCTTCCGTCCGGCACAAACGGTCAAACTGGCCGAGATCGCGGCACTGACGGCCTTTGCAGTGTCAGCCTTGGTCGGCGTGCTGCTTCTAGTCAGCGGCCCGGCCACTTCGCCGACCCTCGGCATTTCCAGCTTCGGCTTGGGCACACGGGTCGATGTGCTCTCGGTCATCATGATGCTGCTGGTCTCATTCGTCGGCTGGGTGGTGCTGCGGTTCTCCGGCACCTATCTGGACGGCGAGGCCAAGCAAGGCCCGTTCACCGGCTGGCTGCTGCTGACCCTCGCCTCGGTATTGCTCTTGGTGCAGTCCGGCACGTTGGTGCAACTGGTGCTCGCCTGGATCGCGACCAGCCTCTTCCTCCACCAGCTTCTCCTCTTCTACCCAGAGCGGGTGGAAGCCCAGCGGGCGGCGAAGAAAAAGTGGATCGTCTCGCGCGCTGGTGACGTCGCACTGCTCTCGGCCACACTCATCCTGATGGTAAGCTACGGCACCGGCGACATCGCCTCCATTCTCGCCCAAGCATCCGATGGGCAGGCGACAACCAGCACCCTCTGGGTCGCCGGTCTGCTCGCGCTGGCAGCGCTGCTCAAATCCGCCCAGTTCCCCACCCATGGCTGGCTCACCGAGGTGATGGAAACCCCGACTCCTGTCTCCGCGCTGCTCCATGCCGGCGTGATCAATGCCGGTGGCTTTCTGCTCATCCGCTTCGCCGACGTTATGCTGCTTGCCCCTGGCGTGCTCGCCGTGCTGGTGATGATCGGCGGCTTCACCGCCTTGTTCGGCGGGCTTGTCATGCTCACCCAGTCCGCGGTGAAAACCTCGCTTGCCTGGTCCACCGTTGCACAAATGGGCTTCATGATCCTGCAATGCGGCCTGGCGCTCTTCCCGCTGGCGCTTCTGCACATCGTCGCGCACTCGCTTTACAAGGCCCATGCGTTTCTGGCCTCTGGCGGCACGGTTGATCTGGTGGCGTCCATCCGGCGCCCTGGCCCCGTTGCCGTGCCGAGCCCTGGCGCGGTCGGCAAAGCGTTTCTCATAGCCATCGCGATCTATGCCGTCGTTGCCATCTTGTTTGCCTTCATCTTCGGCTTTGACAGCAAATCCCCGCAGGCGCTGGCGCTGGGTGCGATCCTGATCTTCGGTGTGGCCTACCTGCTCGCCCAGGGTCTGGCCGACAAAGCGCCCTGGGTGCTCACCATCCGCACCAGCCAGTATGCGCTGGCCACCGCGCTCGCCTACTTCGCCTTGCAGACCGGGGCGGACTGGATCATGGCCGGGACCTTGCCCGCCACGCCGGCGCCAGGTCCGCTGGAATGGGCACTGATTGTGCTCTCCATTGTCAGCTTCGGCCTGGTCGCGGTCGCGCAGGCGCTCTTCCCGCTCTGGGCCTACCACCCAGCAGCGGCCGGCCTGCGGGTTCACCTCGCCAACGGGCTTTACGCCAACGCCGTCTTTGATCGCCTGATCAAGGGCCACGCCCTCAAATCTTCATCCTAAGTTCGGGAGCTTTTCCAATGACCACGTCTCATCTCCAAGCTGCCGACCAAGCCGTCCGTGCCGTTCCGCCGGTCTGGCCGTTGGCATCCTCAGTTGCCGTCAACCCCTATCTCGGCCAGTCCCACATGTCGCTGGCAGAAACCGGCGCGCTGCTTGCCCGGGTATCCGGTGTGGTCATGACCATGCCGCGCGAATGGTACGGCGAGAAAATCGCCAAGGGCGAAATCACTGACGCTGACATCACCGCCGCTATAGCCAACGCACCGGAGGCACTCCGCCCTGCCGATGCGCAGGCCGTCCGCGCGGCGGTCGCCGAGCCACAGCATCTCACCCAAGCCGAGGCCCAGCGCCTGCCGACCGTGGCGAGCCTTGCCGCTAAGGTCACCGGCATCGATTGGCCAAGCATCATTTCCTATCGCTTCGGCGTGTGGGCGGCCGGCTACTTCGATGAGGGCCAGGCGCTGTGGGCCGCTCCCAAAGGTCGCAACGCCTATGCAGCCTGGCGCGAAACAGCCACCCACGATTTGACGCCCGAAATCGCGGGCCTCAAAGGCTTCGCGCAGCATGTGGTGGACGCGCCCGACAATGCGCCTGACGCCATCAAGCGGGCGGTCAAAACCCTTAATCTGCCCGAAGCCGCCTGGCCGACCTTCTTCCACGGCCAGCTCACCTCGCTGGGCGGGTGGAGCCAGGTCGCCCGGTACAAGCTGTGGCAGGCCGAACTCGCCGGCGAAACCGACACGACCGGCATCGAGTTTCTCGCCATCCGGTTGGTGTGGGCCGAGGCGCTTTATCTGCACGCCAAGGACGCGATCGAAGAAGGCTGGCGCGAGGCGGCCGCCAAATATGCCGAGCCCGTCGAGCCAACCGCCGACCTGGTGCTCGATCAGGTGTTGCAGGAAGCCGCTGAACGCGCGGCCCAACGGGACTTGGCCGACATGTTCGCACGCCCCGCGCCGCAAGCGTCGGACAAGCGCAAAACCCTGCAAGCGGCCTTCTGCATCGATGTGCGCTCGGAGGTCTTTCGGCGGGCGCTGGAGGCGGTGGACCCGGCCATCGAAACGCTCGGCTTTGCCGGCTTTTTTGGCATCACCACCTCACATAAAGGCTTCGCTTCGGATGTAGCCGAGCACCGGTTGCCGGTTCTCTTGAACGCTGGCCTGCATTCGCTGTCCGGCGATGCAGCCGACGCCGACAAGGACAAAGCCATCCGGTTCTCAAAGCGCGCCAGCCGCGCCTGGGGCCGGTTCAAGCTCGCTGCCGTCTCCTCCTTCGCCTTTGTGGAAGCCACTGGCCCAGTCTATGTCGGCAAACTGCTGCGCGATGCGCTCGGCCTCACCAAAAACGAAGCCCCCAACGAACCGGCCCCCCGGCTCGACCCAGCGCTCGCGCTCGAAGATCAGATTGACGCGGCGAACACCGTGCTGCGCGCCATGTCGCTGACCGAGGACTTCGCCAAGATCGTTGTTCTCGCCGGCCACGGCGCCAACGTCACCAACAATCCGCACAAAAGCGCCCTGCATTGCGGGGCCTGTGGCGGGTATTCCGGCGAAGTGAACGCACGGCTTTTGGCAGCTGTGCTCAACAGTGCCGACGTTCGCAAGGGCCTGGTCGACAAAGGCATCACGATCCCTGAGGACACGCTGTTCCTCGCGGGCCTCCACGACACGACGACCGATGCGATCACGCTCTATGAAGACGATCAGCCGGTGGCGGCTCACAATGCCGAGCTCAAAACCATCAAGACCTGGTTTGAGGCTGCGGGCAAAGTCACGCGCGCCGAACGGGCGCTTCGCTTGCCACGGGCCGACGGCGAAACGCAGATCCAGCCACGCAGCCAGGATTGGGCCGAAACCCGGCCCGAATGGGCGCTGGCCGGCTGCAAGGCCTTCATCGCCGCGCCGCGCTCACGCACCGCCGGCAAATCGCTGGAAGGCCGCGCGTTCCTGCACACCTACGACTGGAAGAAAGATGCCGAGAACGGCTTCGGCGTGCTGGAACTGATCATGACCGCCCCGGTGGTCGTCGCCAGCTGGATCAGCCTGCAATATTACGGCTCGTCGGTGGCGCCCGAGGCCTTTGGCGGCGGCAACAAGCTCATCCACAATGTGGTCGGTGGCATCGGCGTGGTGGAAGGCAATGGCGGCAGCCTTTGCCCCGGCCTGCCATGGCAATCGGTCCATGATGGCGAGACGCTGGTGCACGAGCCGCTGCGTTTGTCAGTCTGCATCGAAGCCCCTACCGAGGCGATGAGTGAGATCCTCTCACGGCACGACGGCGTGCGCGATCTGTTCGACAACAAATGGCTGCACCTCTTCGCCCTCGACGCGGAAGGCAAGATGGCCATGCGCTATGTCGGCGATTTGAAATGGGAGCCCATGCCCGAAGTCGTGGACGTTCAAGCTGCTGCTTAGAGCCTAACCGCCTGGCCGGTGCGGGCCGACTCCTGCGCCGCCATGCCCATCTGCACCGCTGCCGCGCCGTCGGCCAGTGACACCGCTGGCTGGCGGCCGTGGCGGATCGCCTCCAGAAACAGCTGGTGCTGGTAGAAGGTCGCGCCATTGTGGTCGCCAGCTTCCAGCAGGTCCTCATCCACGGGAATGTCCAGCTCCATCGGCCCTTTCGGGTCGCGCGGTGAGACGATGACCTTGGCCACCGGCGGCGTGCCAAGCTGCGCCGGCCAGAAGCGAGTCGGACCTGGCACAAAGGCTTCGATCTTACCTTGCGGGCCAACGGCGCAGATCTCTTCCTGATAACGGCTGCCATCGGCGAACATGCAAAGCTCCAGCATGCCGCGCGCGCCGCTCTCAAAATCGACGATCACATAGCCATGGTCCCAGATATCGGGCACCTCGCCACCATAGGTCTCGTCCAGATGGTTCACCGCCTGTCCGGCCGAGGCCATCACGCGCACCGGCTCACTTTGGATGGCAAGCCGCATAAGGTCGAAAAAGTGACAGCATTTTTCCACCATCGTGCCACCGGTGTTGCGGCTGAAGCGGTTCCAGTCGCCGACTTTCTCCAAAAACGGAAAGCGGTGTTCCTTGATCGACAGCATTTTGATGCCGCCGGTTTCCTCGTGCACACGGCTTAGAAACGAGGCAATGGGCGGCATGTAGCGATATTCCATCGCCACCCAGACCAGCGCGGGATAGCGCGCCGCGAACTCGGCCAGTTGCGCGGTGTGCGACGGATCGGTGTAGACCGGCTTTTCCACCAGCAGCGGAAGCGCGCGGCGGCTGGCAATGTCTTGCATCTGCCCGACGTGGAGGTGGTTGGGCGAAGCGATGACCAGCGCATCGATCCCGTCCAGATGCAGAAGCGCGTCCAGACTGTCGACAGCGGTCGCGTCCGGCACAAGAAAGCCGGCGGCTTTGCGCATGCCTTCATCGGGCTCGGCAATCGCCACGACCTCGGCATTCTCCAAAAACGCAATGTTGCGGATATGCTCCTGGCCCATCATGCCAGTTCCGATGATGCCATAGCGTGTTGGCGGTTCATCGCTTGGATTGGGATGAAACGGCTTGGTTTCGGTCAGCGCTTCAGCCGCAGCCTCGCTTGAATGGTCGCTCATGGTGTCCATGGTCATTGTTCTTCTTCTTACTTCATGCGTGTGACGTAGCGCGCTTTGTCGGCGTCGAACCAGTTGCGGGAATATTCGGCGGCGATGCCATCCTTGGCGAAACTCAAACGCTCCACCAGACCGGCGGGCGCCCCAACAGGCTGGCCGAACGGCTCTGGCGCCCAATCCGGCACGCGGCCAACACCAACGCGGTCTTCCACGCGGGTGATCCAAAGGTTCAGCGCCTGGCGGTAATAAAGATAGAGCGATTCCGATATCGCATCGCGGTTGAGACGATCGACATAGCTGCCATCGAGCCAGATCTCTTCCACCGCGGCCGGCTGGCCGCCCAGGGACCGCAGGCGCCGGATGCGATGACCGTCCGGTGATACACCAAAGGCGGGCAAATCATCAGGCTTGGGCAGCCGTTCGATATCGAGCACTTCGGCTGTCGGCAGACCGCCACCTTCGACCAGTTCCAGCCGAAAGAAAGCGTAGACGCCGCTCGGATTACCGCTGGCGCGCACATAATTGCCCGAGCCGTGCACGCGCTCCAGAAGCTTCTGCTTTTCCAGCTCGCCCAGAGCCTTGCGCAGCGTCCCCACCGAAATCGAGAGAGAGGCCGCCATCTCCCGTTCAGGCGGTAAACGCTCACCATCACGCAGACGTCCAGACCCGATATCGCGGATCAGCATTTCGCTGATCTGCAAATAGACGGGCAGAGATCCGGAGGCATTGGTACGGGGCAAAAGAGGCTCAAAAACAAAATTGATACAGCATTGATCTACATCAACTGCAATGCTATGCAAGGGAAAAATGAGGTGCGTTCAAACCGCGCACGCCTAAGAATGGAAATGCCACTTCAATGACGATTGTCCCAGTTACATCTGCCGACCTCGATGCCGCCGAAGTCTCCTGGTTCTCCGCGCTTTGCTCCGACGACTATGAGTTTTTGGGCGTGCCCGACGGCAAGCTGCGGTCCAGCTGGGAGCATTGCTCGGACATTCTGAAAGAGGCGGAGGCACAGGGCTTCCGCAACATTCTTTGCCCGTCCTCCTATCAGGTCGGCCAAGACACGCTTTCTTTCGTGGCCGGCGGCGCACCGATCACCAAAGACATCAATTTCCTGGCGGCCATTCGCTGCGGTGAGATGCAGCCGATCATGCTGGCACGCACCGTCGCGACGCTCGATCACATGCTGCGTGGTCGGCTGACGCTGAACGTCATTTCCTCTGACTTCCCCGGCCAGCGTGAGGATAGCGCCTACCGCTATCAACGCAGCCACGAGGTGGTGGAGATCCTGAAGCAAGCCTGGACGCAGGACGAGATCACCTACCAGGGCGAAATCTATCAGTTCGACAAGGTGCCGACCGGCCCGGCCAAACCGTACCAGACCGGCGGCCCGCTGCTCTATTTCGGTGGCTACTCGCCCGATGCGCTGGAACTCTGCGGCCAGCATTGCGACGTCTATCTCATGTGGCCGGAGCCGAAGGAGCAGCTCGCCGAACGCATGAAGGCGGTGAACGCCGTCGCCGAGCAGCACGACCGCACGCTGGACTATGGGCTGCGCGTCCACGTGATCGTCCGCGACACCGAAGCCGAAGCCCGTGAGTACGCCGACCATCTGGTCTCCAAGCTCGATGATGAGTATGGCAAGCTGATCCGCGACCGAGCGCACGATTCCATTTCGCTGGGCGTAGCCCACCAGGCCAAGGCGCGCGAGCTTGCCGACAAGTTCGGTTATGTCGAACCGCATCTGTGGACCGGGGTCGGACGCGCCCGCTCGGGCTGTGGCGCGGCGCTGGTCGGCTCCACCGATCAGGTGCTGTCCGAGCTGGAAAGCTACCAGAAAATGGGCATGCGCGCCTTCATCCTGTCCGGCTATCCGCATATCGACGAGTGCAAGAGCTTTGGCCAGCGCGTTCTGCCGCAGATGAAAACCGTCTCCCTGCCCCATGCGTATGGCCGAGTCCCGGCTGAGCTTCCCGCCACGCCACTCGCTGCCGGAGTTCGCACGTAATGGACCGCGTTTCTCTCACGCCTGATCTGGAACTGTCCCGCATCGTCTACGGCATGTGGCGGATCGGCGACGACGCCGACACCTCACCAGCCCATGTGCAGGCGAAGATCGAAGCTTGCCTTGGCCAAGGCATCACGACGATGGACCAGGCCGACATTTATGGCGGATACACCGCCGAAGCCATTTTGGGTGCCGCGTTCAAGGCCTCCCCAAGCCTGCGCCACAAGGTCGAGCTGGTCACCAAATGCGACATCGTCGCCCCTGCCGGACGCTACCAATCGGCACGCGTCAAGCACTACAACACCTCGCGCACCCACATTCAGGCTTCGGTCGAGCACTCGCTCCAGGATATGGCGACCGACCGGATCGACCTTCTGCTCATTCACCGGCCCGACCCGTTCATGGACCATCATGAGACCGGCAAGGCGCTGGATGAACTGGTCGCCTCCGGCAAGGTGCGCGCGGTCGGCGTTTCCAACTTCAAGCGCAATGACTGGACGCTGCTTCAGTCGGCGATGTCCACCAAGCTCTGCACCAATCAGGTGGAGCTTTCGGTGCTCAACCACGCGCCCTTCATCGAGGGCGAGGTTCAGTGGATGCAAGAACTTGGCATTCACCCGATGGCCTGGTCACCGCTGGGTGGCGGTGGGCTTTTCGGTGCCGAGGGCGAAGCGGTGCGCCATGTGCTGCAGCGCATGGCCAGCGCCCAAAATGTCGATGTCGCGGCCATCGCCATCGCTTGGCTGCTCGCCCACCCGGCAAGGATTCTGCCCGTGATGGGCACCAACAAGATCGACCGGATTCAAGCATTCAACCAGGCAGTCGGCGTCAAAATCGACCGCCAGGACTGGTTTGAGATTTTAACCGCTGCCCAAGGCCACGAAGTACCTTAAGTGGTACGAGGAGAGGTTCCATGAACATGCATGCCCCGATTTCCAGTTTTGTGCCGGCAGCGGACAACTCCAAGGAGTTGCGCAGCGCCTTTTCGCGCTTCGCCACGGGCGTGACCGTGGTGACGGCGATGACGGAGAACGGACCGATCGGCATGACGGTCAACAGCTTTTCCTCGGTTTCGCTGAATCCGCCGCTGACGCTGTGGTCCATCGACCGCAAGTCGAGCCGCTACGATGCCTTTGCGGGTGCCTGGGACACGGCGATCCATGTGCTTTCCAAGAGCCAAGAGGCGCTATGTCTGGCGTTTGCCAAAAAGCCCGACGCGTTCGATCAGACGATCTGGCACGAAGGCCCTAATGGCGTGCCGCTGATCGAAGGATGCCTGGCGCGCTTTGAGTGCCGGCGCTTCGGCAAGCACGATGCGGGTGATCACACCATTCTGGTCGATCAGGTGATGCACGCGACCATGCAGACCGGCGAGCAGGCAAGTGATCCGCTGGTTTTCTTCCAAGGACAGTTCAGTGGATTGGGTGACTGACACGCCATCATGATGTCCCTCAAGACCCGCCAAGAGGTCATTCAGGAACTGGAAAATTTGATCGGGAGCCGCCTCAAAGAGGCCGCGTTCGCGCCCCCGCGCCTAATCGACCAGAAAAATTATCAAGGCTGGCACCTCGATACGCTGCACTTTGACGGTGCTGACGGCGAAACCATTCCGGCGCTTTTTCTGCACCCCATCGATCCGCAAACGCCGGTGCCAGCGGTGCTCTACTGTCATGCCCACGGCAATCGCTTCGATTTTGGCATGGCCGAGCTGATGGAAGGGCGCGGCAGCCTGCAAGGGGCCTATGGCCCCGCACTGCAAGCGCTTGGCCTTGCGGTTCTCTGTTTGGAGATGCCGGCCTTCGGGGCGCGGCAGGGCCGCACCGAAAGCGAACGTGCCAAAAAACATCTCTGGAACGGCACCACGCTCTTTGGCCAGATGCTCGAAGAACTGGCTGCCGGCATCAGCTTCCTCGCCAACCATCGCGATGTGGATGAGACCCGCATCGGCGTGCTGGGTTTCTCCATGGGTTCAACTCACGCCTGGTGGTTGGCTGCCTTGGATGAGCGGGTGAAAGCCAGCGTCGCGCTTTGCTCCTTTGCCGATCTTGATTGCCTCACCCAGACGCCTGCGCATGATGGTCATGGCATCTACATGACCGTGCTTGGCCTTTTGAACACTTTCTCCACCGGTCAGATCGCAGGCCTCGCGGCCCCGCGCGCCCTGATGATCGGCGTTGGGCTGCAAGACTGGTCAACGCCGGAAGCGTGTTTTGAGAAAGCCCGCAAAGAGCTCGACGCGGCATATGCCGATGCACCGGAGGCCTTGCGCTTTCATATTGAACCGGACATGGGCCATGTCGAAACGCCTGCCATGCGGCAGGCCTCGCTCGACTTTCTGGAGGCCCATCTGTGTCATTGACCTGCGCACTCATTGGAACCGGCATGGTCGCCGGAACCCACCTTGCCGCGATCAACGCGTCGGACAAGGTCGATTTGAAAGGCGTGACAGCGCGCCGCAAAGAAAGCGCGCAAAAATTCGCCAATGAGCATGGCGTCCAAGCCTATGGCGATGTCACCGCCATCGCCGCCGACCCAGCCATCGACTTCGCGATCATCGTTACCCCGCCCAACGCCCGGCTCGACCTGATCGAACCGCTGGCCAAGGCGGGTAAACCGATCCTCCTGGAAAAGCCCGTCGCGCGCACCGGCAGTGAAGCCGAAGCCGTGGTCAAACTCTGCGAAGAGGCAGGTGTCAAACTCGGTATCGTTTTCCAGCACCGCATGCGCGAAGCCTCAAAGAAAGCCACCGAGCTGGTGGCATCCGGCGCGCTCGGGGCGCTGGGCGTGGTGGAAATCAACGTGCCCTGGTGGCGCGAGCAAGCCTATTATGATGAGCCAGGGCGTGGAACCTACGCTCGCGATGGCGGCGGCGTTTTGATCAGCCAGGCGATCCACACGCTGGATCTGGCCCTCTCGCTCACTGGCCCGGTCGCCAGCGTGCAGGCCATGACGGCGACAAGCCGATTCCACACCATGGAAGCCGAAGACTTTGCGACCGCAGGCCTGCGCTTTGAAAACGGCGCCATCGGCTCGCTGGTGGCGTCCTCGGCAAGTTTCCCCGGCGGGGCGGAAACCATCACGCTGCATTTCGACAAGGCGAGCCTGCATCTGGGTTCTGGGATTCTGACCGTCTCCTGGCGAAACGGAGAAACGGAAACATTCGGCGCCACAGCCACCACCGGCGGCGGTGCCGACCCCATGGCCTTCACCCATGAATGGCATCAGGGCATCATCGAGGATTTCGCCGACGCCATCACGGGAGGCCGCGATCCGGTTGTTACGGGCCGACAGGCGCTCGCTTCCCACGCGCTGATCGACGCGATCACCGCTTCGTCGACGTCTGGCGCAACCGTGGAGGTCGTCCAATGAGCCTGACCTTCGCCGCCCTTGGCATCGACCACCGCCACATTTTTGGCATGGCCGGCAACATGCAGGATATCGGGGCCACCTTCAAAAGCTGGTGGACTGGCGGGTCGCCAGAGACAGAAGAAGGCTTTCTGAAGCGTTTTCCGGACGTGCGAAGAATGGCGGACAAGGATACGATCCTCGCCGACCCCGAGATCGACCTCATTCTCATTTCCGCCATCCCGCGCGATCGCGCCGCGCTTGCCATCGAGGCGATGGAAGCCGGCAAAGACGTGATGGTCGACAAGCCCGGCTGCACCACGCTGGAACAGCTTCAGGCGATCAAAGACTGTCAGGCGCGCACCGGCCGCATCTGGTCGGTGGATTTTTCCGAGCGCTTCGAGGTGCCTTCGGTCACCAAGGCCACCGAACTGGTGCAAGCTGGCGCCATCGGCAAAGTGGTGCAGACCCTCGGTCAAGGCCCCCACCGGCTCAACCGTGCCACCCGCCCCGACTGGTTTTTCGAGCGCGAGGCCTATGGCGGCATACTGGTGGACATCGCCAGCCACCAGATCGATCAGTTCCTGTTCTTCACTGGCTCAACAGACGCCGAGATCACGCTGGCAGAGGTCGGCAACTTCGCCAATCCGGGTGACGAAGGCTTGCAGGATTTCGGCGAGATCGCGCTGAAAAGCGACCAGGGCCACGGATACATTCGTGTGGATTGGTACACGCCCGATGCGCTGCCCAATTGGGGCGATGGACGGCTGACGATCCTGGGGACCGAGGGCTATATCGAGCTGCGCAAATATGTCGATGTCGGCGGGCCGGAAGGCACCGATTTCCTGGTGCTCGTCAATGGTGATCGGTGCGAGAAAATCCAATGCGCCGACGCAGGCCTGCCCTATTTCCAAAACCTCGCCAATGACATCGCGGACCGTACCGAAACGGCCATGCCTCAGGCCCACGCCTTCAAGGTGATGGAGCTCGGCATCAAGGCGCAGATGATCGCGGAGGGCCGGCTATAGTGTTCAACGTGGCCATCATCGGTGCTGGGATCGGCGCGCAGCATTTGGCAGGCTATCGCCAACTGCCGGACCAGTTTGTCGTCAAGGCCCTGTGCGACCTCAACCAGGATCGCGCGCGCGTCGTTGCAGGCGGTGACAACAGCATCGCCATTCACAGCGACAGCCAGGCGGTGCTGGACGATGACGACATCGACATCATCGACATCTGCCTCCCGCCGCACCTGCATTTCGACGTCACGCTGGCGGGGCTGAAAGCCGGCAAGCATGTGATCTGCGAGAAACCGCTGGTGCGCTCGGTCCGCGAGGTTGATGTTCTCATCGATGCGGCAGCAGAAGCGCAACGTCAGGTTTTCCCGGTCTTTCAATACCGCTATGGCCACGGCCTGCACCAGCTTCAGGCGCTCATCCATGCCGGTTTGGCCGGCAAGCCCTTTGCGGCAAGCCTTGAGACCCATTGGAACCGGGACTCGGCCTACTATGCCGTGTCTTGGCGCGGCACCTGGACCGGCGAGTCCGGCGGCGCGGTGCTTGGTCACGCGATCCACAACCACGATCTGCTCACCTTTGTGATGGGGCCGATCAAGGCGTTGTCCGCCATCACCACCACGCGGGTGAACCCCATTGAGGTGGAAGACTGTGCGGCCATCAGCTTTGAGATGGAGTCCGGCGCACTCGCCACCTCATCGATCACCCTTGGCGCAGGCGATGACACCAGCCGCTTGCGCTTCCTGTTTGAAGGCTTCACCGCCACCAGCGGGACCGAGCCCTACGCGCCAGGCGACGGTGTTTGGACCTTCATCGCCCGCAGCCCCACAAAACAGGCGCAAATCGACGCCGTTTTGGCCAATTTGAACCCCGTTCCCGCAGGATATGCCGGATTCTTCCAGGCAATCGCTTCGGCACTTGACGGGCACCCCGGTCGTGACGTCACATTGGCTGATGGACGCCGGTCAATCGAACTTGTCACGGCGGTCTATCAGGCTGCACGGACAGGAAAGCGCGTGGCCCTACCGCTGGGAAAGGAGAACGCGCTCTACGCCGGATGGCAGCCTGAAAGGCAACATCCAACCAACACGCAAACAACGAAAAATCTGGCCCACTGAACAACCAATCAGGGCCAAACGTCTTGGGAGAGAAACAAATGAAAAAGACCCTTCTGGCAACCTCCGCGCTTGCCGCGATGATGGCTGGCACAGCGCTTGTGCCTGCCACCGCTTCGGCGCAGGAAATCCGTTTCATGTGCTATTCCGATGGCAATGAATGCGAAGTCTATGATGATGTGATCGACCGGTTCGAAGACGCCAATCCAGGCGTTACCGTGGCCGTCGATGTGGTCCCCTATCAGGCGATCCTTGAGAACCTTCCGGTTCAGCTTGCCGCTGGCGAAGGCCCGGATCTTGCCAAAGTCACCGATCTTGGCGGCCTCAACGAGTATTATCTCGATCTGGAGCCCTATGTGGACGTGGACTATTGGGAAGAAAGCTTCGGTGGAACCCTCGACTGGTATCGCGGCGGACCTGACCGTCAGGGCATCTACGGCATGCATTCACAGCTGACCGTCACCGGTGCGTTCGTCAACGCAACCCTGTTCGAGCAGGCCGGCGTCGAAATGCCGGGCGAAGGCGCAACCTGGGAGGATTGGGCCGAAGCCTCCCGCCAAGTCGCTGAAGCAACCGGCGCACCGTTCCCGATGGCGATTGACCGTTCCGGTCACCGCGTCGCCGGTCCGGCAATCTCCTATGGCGCAGCTCTGTTCGATGAGAATGGCGATGCCATCCTGGTCGATGAGGGCTTCACCGCCTTCGTTCAGCAGTTCGTCGATTGGCACGAAGACGGCACCATCGCCCGCGACGTATGGGCAGGCCAGGGCGGCCAAACCTATCAGGATGCCGCCCAGGAGTTCATCAATGGCGATCTGGTCTTCTACTATTCCGGTAGCTGGCAGGTCGGCCGTATGGACGAGCAGGTCGGCGACTTCTTCGACTGGCAAGTCGTCGGCTCGCCTTGCGGTCCAGCTGGCGCATGCTCCGGCATGCCGGGTGGCGCGGGCATTGTCGGCTTTGCTGAAACCGAGCACCCCGAAGAGGTGGCGGCGCTGATCGACTTCCTGGCACAGGAAGAGGTCTATGCCGAAGTGGCCGCCCGCACCCGCAACATCCCGGCGCACCTGGGTGTGGCCGCGGCTGGTGTTGAGTTCCAGGATGCTTCGGACGGCGCCAAAGCAGCGTTGAACGGCTTTGCCGGCTCGCTGCCAGACATCCACCCAGCGGCCTTTGCTTACCAAGGCTATGCAGGCAACCGCGCCATGTTCGGCATCACGGTTGAGCGTGTCAGCCAGGCTATCGTTGGCGAGCTGACGGTTGAGGAAGCCATGGAACGCGCGGCATCCGACCTCGCCGAAGCCATGGCCGAGACCAACTAGGCCGGCCCGGACCAATGGCCACCAACACAGAGATGGGCGATAACACATCGCCCGCCTCACCCGAACCTTCCCCACAGCAGCCCGCCAAGGCCGCGCCGGTGAAGGGAGACGGGATCGCCCTTACCCTTCTCACGCCCATCATGCGGGTGATCGAGATTCCCTTTTTGGCGCTGCAAAGGATGCTCGGCGTCAACAGGCTTGCCTGGGTCTTCCTGCTGCCGAATCTCCTTCTGTTCGGCTTTTTCGCCTTTCTGCCGATCATTTTGAACGTCTTTTACGCCATGACCGGCGGTGACAATGTGCTGCTGGAAAACCGGCCCTTTGTCGGCGGTCAGAATTTCGGCACGCTCACCGATTGTTCGAATTTTCTAGACCCCAACTCCTGTCTTCAGGACAAGTTCTGGCGCGCCGTCTGGAACACCACCTGGTTCGTCACGCTTCAGGTCGGCATCATGGTTGGCTTCTCGCTGCTGACCGCCATTATCCTGAACCGCGACATTCGCGCCCGCGGCTTCTTCCGCTCTGTTTTCTTCTTCCCCGTGCTCTTGTCGCCGGTTGTCGTCGCGCTGATCTGGAAATGGATCTTGCAGCGCGAGGGCTTGCTGAACGCCTTCCTGGATTGGACAGGCATTGGCGGCACCAACTGGCTGATCGACGCGCAATGGGCCTTCACCTGGACGGTCTTCCTGTCGGTCTGGGCCAACATGGGTTTCTACACCCTCATCCTGCTGGCCGGCCTTCAGGCGATCCCGCGCGACGTTTACGAGGCGGCCACCATGGATCGCGCCTCGGCCTGGCGCACCTTCACCAAGATCACCCTGCCGCTGCTTTCGCCAACTCTGCTGGTGGTGCTCGTGTTGGCGCTGATCAAGGGCGTGCAAACGTTCGACGAGGTTTTCGCGTTCACCGGCGGTGGACCGGGCACCGCGACCACCTTCATCATCCAGTACATCTATGAGGAAGGCTTTGCCGGCGCACCGCGCCTGTTTGGCCTTGCTGCCGCAGCTTCCCTTATGGTCGCTGGCGTTCTGGTGCTGCTGACGCTGGTGCAGCTGTGGATCAACCGGAGGAACGTCGATGGGTAACTCCGTTACCGGGAAGATGACCCTCTGGCAGATGCTCACCGCCACGCGCGGCAAGAACGGCAAGCTGCATTGGACCGATTGGGTCTCCTATGGCTACCTGATCCTTGGCGTCTTTTTGATGTTCTTCCCGGTGGTCTGGCTGCTCATGTCGAGCTTCAAGACCGAAGGCGATTTGCAGCGCTACCCGCCGACCTTTCTGCCTTACCAGCAGACCACGGTCGAACTGCCCGGCATGGACGGCCAGTTCCCGCTGTTTGAGATCACCGGCGGCGAGCATGAGGGCCGAACGCTGGCGCAATTGCGCCGTGTCGGTCTGGTTGCCCAAATGGTCGACCCGGAAGCCCCGGACGAGCGTCTGCGTGTCGATATCTCCGACCGCCAACCTGTGCAGGAAGTGCGTCTGGCGGTTGAAAACTACACCGGCCTGTTCGAGCGCTTCAATTTCATGCGCTTCTTCTTCAACTCCACCTTCATCACCGTCACCGCCACACTGATCATGCTGCTCGTCAACGCGATGGCGGCGTTTGCGCTCTCAAAGTACCAATTCCGCGGGCGAACGGCGGTGCTCTTACTGGTCATCGGCACGCTGATGATCCCACAAACGGTGGTGCTGGTGCCGCTGTTCCTGATCGTCACCGAAATGGGCATGCTGAACTCGCTCTGGGGCGTGATCATACCCGGCGCGGCCACGCCCACCGGGGTGT